>NZ_JADWYX010000213.1 GCF_016786355.1 Frankia sp. AgB1.9 | reverse complement strand
CCCCCGCCCGCCCGCCGGCGCCGCGGGGGCGGGGGGCGGGGGCTCGTTTTCGCCAGGGCCCGCGCGACCCAGCTCTTTCGGTCTCGGTGTGCATGGGAACAAGGATCGCCCGGCCCCGGCGTCCGTCGCATCTCATTTTTCTGTTCTAACGCCGTTGTCCACGCCGTTGACGAGCCGCGGCCGACCGGCCCGATGATCTTGCCGGGGTGGTCAGGCCAGGTCAGGCACCCGGTCGAACCAGGGACGGGCGGCCTCCAGCTGGGCGGCGACGCGCAGCAGCGTGCCCTCGCCGCCCAGCGGGGCGACGAACTGCACACCGAGCGGCAGGCCGCCGTCGGTCCAGTACAGCGGAACGCTCATCGCGGGCCGCCCGGTCAGGTTCGCCAGCTGGGTGAACGGCACCCAGCTCAGGTTCGCGAGCACCGCCTTCTCGATCACCCCGAGCCGGCGCAGCAGCTTGCCGGCCCGCAGCCGGACCAGGGACATGCCGGCGGCCGTCTCCAGCGCCGACGTGGTGACCTCGGCGACCTTCAGCGGCTCGCGGGCGAGTGTCGGGGTGAGCAGCAGGTCGTAGCGGCGGTGGAAGTCCACCAGCGCCCGGGTGTAGCCGTGCCAGCGCGACCGGGCCAGCTCCAGGGACAGCGCGTCGGTGGTCCGGCCGAGCTCCGCGATGATCAGCGTGTCGGTCTCGAAGCCGTCCCCGCCGGCGGCCCGCGCCTGGGCGACCAGATGCGCGGTCTTCACGTACCAGGCGGTCAGGAAGTCCGTCGCCAGCGCCTTCTCGTCGACGACCTGCTCGACGGCCTCGACGTCGTGGCCCAGCTCGCGCAGCAGCGCGGTCGCGTCGTCGAGCGCGGCGACGGCCTCGGGGGACGGCGTCGGGTTGAGCGCGGACGTCGTGCGCACCCCGATCCGCAGCCGTCCCGGGTCGCGGCCCACCTCGGCCAGGTAGCTGCCGGGCGGCAGGGTGGCCGGCAGGGACGGGGCGTACGGGTCGGCGCCGGCCAGGACGTCGAGCATCGCGGCGGTGTCGCGGACCGAGCGGGAGAGCACGCCCTGCGCCGACATCGCGTTGCCGTCGCCCTCGGCGGGGCCGTGCGGGACGACGCCACGGCCAGCCTTCAGGCCGAACAGGCCGCAGCACGCGGCCGGGATGCGGATGGACCCACCGCCGTCGTTCGCGCCGGCCACCGGCACGATCCCGGCGGCGACCGCGGCCGCGGAGCCGCCGGATGACCCGCCGGGCGTGTGCGCCAGGTTCCACGGGTTGCGGGTCGCCCCCCACAGCTGCGGCTCGGTGATGCCCTTGGAGCCGAACTCGGGGGTGTTGGTCTTGCCGAAGATCACCAGGCCCGCGTCGAGCCAGCGCTGGACGACCGTCGCGTGCTCGGTCGGGACGTGGTCCTTCAGCGCCCGGCACCCGGCGGACATCGGCACGCCGGCGTAGTCCTGGCCGAGGTCCTTCAGCAGGAACGGCACGCCGGCGAACGGGCCGGACAGCTCCTCGTCCAGGCGCGCGTCGGCGAGGTCGTCCATCGGCCGGATGATCGCGTTGAGCCTCGGGTTGACGGCGGCGGCGCGGTCGCGGGCCGCGGCGAGCAGCTCGGCCGGCTTCACCTCGCCGCCGGCCACCAGCTCGGCCATCGCCGTCGCGTCCAGCGACCGGTACCGCGCGAAGTCCATCGCCCCTCCACCGTGAGATCCCTGCGTGACGCCGTGATCGTGTCACCTGTGCGATCCGGGCGCGCGTCGGCAGGCGGTCTAGGTGGCCAGGCCGCCGCTGAGGGCGACCGGCGGCGCGGCCGGGTTCGTCGGGATGACCGGGCCCGTCGGCGCGCTGGTGACCGTCCGCAGGGCGCCGGTCGCGGTTCGGTAGTCGACGGTGCACGTGAACGACCGGGAGCCCGCCTTCCAGCTGGCCGCCGAGATCCAGACCCAGCCGGTCTGCGCCGTCGGCGAGTCGTGGAAGTCCTGGCCCAGGTAGGTCTTGGCGATGGCCATGCAGCGCGGCTCGGCGAGCAGCTGGAACTGGCTGGTGTCGGGGGCGACCTCGCCGGGCCGCGCGGGCAGCGTGATCGCGCCGACGGCCACGGCCTGGTGCGGGGCCTCGCAGGGCACCGTGCCCTGCACCCCGTCGGCGGTCTCGGCCAGGCAGGAGCCGGCCGGGTAGACCAGCGACTGGTCGGCGCCCTCGACGATCCCGGTGAACGCCGGCAGCTCGCCCGCCGGCGGGGCGGCGACCAGCGAGCGCTGGCGAAGCCCGCAGACCAGGCTCCGGTCACCCTCGTCCCAGCTGTTCGTCGACGGCCGGACCGCCCCGGTCGCGAACAGGCCGTCCGGGTCCAGCGGGTAGCCCAGGAACTCGGACGCCGCCGGGGCGCACAGCCTGTCGGTGATCGAGGCCCAGCCGGTCTCCGTCGGGTAGGCGCCGCCCGCCGGGTACACCCCGGGGTCGAGCGTCGCGGTCGACACCGCCTCGAACAGGTGCGGCTCGGCGCACGGCACCTGCTGGGCGGTCCCGTCGAGACCCGTGCCCTGGGTCCAGCGATAGCAGTCGCCGCGCCGGAAGTCGAGGTGGTCGAGGGTGACGTCGCCGGTGGTGGTCGGCTCGGGCGCCGTCGTCGCGCCGGCCGCGCCGTCGTCGGCGGCCGTGGTCGCGTCGTGCCGCCCGGTCGGGCCGAACGCCAGAACCCCGACCGTGACCGCGGCGAGCACGAGCACCACGTCCAGCCCGACCGCGTTACGCCCCCACCAGAACGACCGTCGCCAGGGCTTCCAGTCAGTCACCTGGTTCTCACCCTCTGCTCGCCGGTGACGGGGGGAGTGGCCGCGGCGCGGCCACCGGTCCTAGCCTTCTCAGGGTCCTAGCCCTGCCAGAGTCCTAGTCTTGCCAGATTCGTCAGGCGAGGACGCCCTGTGTGGGGTGAAGTTGGTCGCCTGTCACCGTCCGTGGTTGGTTCGCCGCAGTTGTGTAGTCGATGGTGCAGGTGAATGCCCGGGTTCCCGCCCGCCAGCTCTCGGGCCGGATCGGGTAGAAGCCGATCCGCTCGGTCGTGGTCTGGCGGAACGACTGGCCAAGGGCGCCGCGCGCGACCGCTGCGCACCGCGTCACGGCCTGCTGGACGAAGGAGGCCTCCGACGGGGGTGTGCCGTCTGCGGTGTCAGGCAGGCGGCCGGTCCCGATCGCGACGGACCGGTGCGGCTCGGCGCAGGCGACCACGTGGGTGGTCTGGCTGGCGTCCGGCGCGGACAGGCAGGTGCCGACGGGGTAGACCCAGGCCTGGTCGGCGCCCTCGACCTTCCCAGAGAACAGCTGCTGGTCGTGGTTCGTCACCACCAGGCCCGGGACGGAGCCGTTCAGGCCGCAGTGCAGGGCCCGGTCCCCGGTCTGCCAGCTGTCCTCGGCTGGGCGGATCGCCCCGTTCTGGAACCGGCCGTAGGGGTCCAGCGGGTAGCCGAGGAACTTCTCCACGGTCGCCAGGCAGTAGCGCTTGTCGATGTCCAGCCACTGGTCCTCGGTCGGGTAGCCGGCGCGTAGGGGGAACTCGTCGGCGATGCTGACGGTCCCGTCGGCCGCCGCCTCGAACAGGTGCGGGCTGTCGCAGGTGACCTCGTCGACGCTGGCGAGATCGGCCGTCTGGTCCCACAGGTAGCAGTGCCCGCGCTGGTAGGGGCGGTCGGCCAGCTCGACCGGCGGGTCCGTCGTGGCCGCGGGGCTCGCGGTCAGCGTGCCGGCCGGGGTGGCGGCGGCCGCGGGCGCCGACCGTGGCGAGTGGTGCAGGACGTCGCCGAACAGTAGGTATCCGGCGCCCAGAGCGAGGACCAGGACCGTGCCGACGCCGACGAGGAGCCGGCCGCGCCTACGCGGGCGGGGCTCTTCGGCCGGGCTCCAGTCGCGCGGGGACGGCGTCGGCGACGGCGTCTTCGACCGCCGCGTCCGACGGCGGGTCCGGGACACGGCCGGCCCGTCGGCGGAGTAGCGGCGGACCGCCGCGCGGGTGCGGGCGGGGGCCTCGTAGACCGACGCGCCCTTGACGAACGACTCGTCCAGCACCAGGTCCGCGAACGGGTCGTCGCCCTGTCCCTTCCTGGCGCGCCGGGCTCGGCCCGGCCGCGGTTCGCCCGCTGCGTCAGGGTCCTCGCCCACGTCGTCTGTCACGGTTCCCCCATTTCGTCGGCCCGGGGCGCGGCGCCCGGGTCTGGCGCCGGGACGGTAGCGCCCCAGATGTCTCGGTGAATCCGGCTGGTGCTGGTCGGTGTTCCGCTGTGGCCGGGTGGTGACCACCGGCGTCGGCCGGCCGTCAGGACAGGCGCCCCGCCGGGTGCAGCTGCTCGCCCATGACGCCGCGCGGGTCGCCCGCGGCGGTCACGTAGCTGACCGTGCAGGTCGTCGTGTGGCTGCCGACGCGCCAGCTCTCCGGCGCGATCTGGAACCAGCCGACCCGGACGGTCGCGGTCTCCTGGAACGCCGGCCCGAGGTTCGCGTGGGCGACGCCCAGGCACTGGCGCTCGATCACGGCATCGCTCGGCGGCGCGCCGGTGGTCGTGTCCGGCAGCCGGGTGTCACCGATCGCGAGGAGGTCGTGGGTGGCCGCGCAGTCCACGACGGTGACGTCGGCCGCCGTGACGCTGTCGAGGCACTCGCCGGTCGGGTAGACGAACGACTGGTCCACGCCGCGTACGGCCCCGGTGATCAGGTCGATCCGGCCGGGACTCTCGTCGACGCTGGGCACCACGCCCTGCAGGCCGCAGACGACGTCCCGGTCGTCGGTCCGCCAGCCCGACTCGGTGGGCACGATGCGCCCGATGACGAACCTGCCGTGGGGATCGAGCGGATACCCGAGGTAGGTCTCGACGGGGCTGGTGCAGTACCGGGCGCCGATGGCGTCCCAGTCGGCGTCGGACGGGTAGCGGGCGCCGGGCGGGTAGTCCGCGGCGATCGAGACGGGGGCGTCGGCGACCGCCTCGAACAGGTGCGGTACCTGGCAGGACACGTCCTGGACGACAGTGTGGTCCGCGTCCTGGTTCCAGCGGTAGCAGTCGCCGCGCAGGTAGTCACGCCCGTCCAGCTCCGGGTCGGGCGTCCCGGTGAGGGTGGCCGCGGGGCTCGCGGAGCCGGCCGGCTGGGTGGGCAGCAGGGCTCCAGGCGTCCTCGTCGGGGCGGCCACGGCCGCGGCGTCGGCGCTCCCGCCGCCGCGGCCGCGCGTGATGCCGACCGCGGTGAGCCCGAGGGCGGCCAGCACGACGACTCCGGCCGTGACGGCGAGCGCGGCCCGGGCCTTTCGTCGCCGGGACCGTCCGACGGGCGATGGCTGGCTGGGCAACTGGGGACTTCCCCAGAGCAACGGCGGGCCTGCCGGCGTCGGGACGCCCGTCGGTGTGGGGTATCCCGGCGAGGCTGGGGAACCCGGACCGGCGGTTGGCCGCGCGGGCGTGGACTGGCCGGTCGCCTCCAGGTATCGCCGGCGCAGGTCGCGAGCGTCCGGTGGAGGGCCGTCCGCGAGGCCGGCGAGATCGGGAGCTGTGGGCTCCGCTGCCGGCGGCCGCGCGGGGGCAGGCTGCTGCTCGCGGGAAACCTCGTCCGCCATGTGTTTCTCGGTCCACCTGTCTGTCGCCACGGCCGGGGCGGGGGGCCCCCCCCGCCGGGCGGGGGGGGGCGGGCCCGGGGCGGGGCCCCGCCGCCCGGCCCCCCCGGGGGTGCAGGAACTGTGGCGCGCATATTACTGCGCTATGTCGCGAAGGGCTGAATTGCCCGCCTCTGGGGGCCGGGGCGCGGGGCGGCGTCCGGGCCTACGAGGCCGCGCCGCGGGCCGTCCGCCTGCTCGCCTTCTTCGTCGCGGTGCCCCCGGGCGGGAGGCTGCCGGCGAACCGGACGCCCTGGTCGAGCCAGTCGATCAGCGCGTCGGTGCCGGCGACGGCCGCGGGATCGACGAGCACCCAGCCGTTCATCGCGCGGCCCCGCATCTCGAACGGGCCCACCCCGTCCTGGATGATCGCGGTCGGGTAGGCGTCGGGGCCGACGCGCAGCATCAGGCCCCTGGACATCACGGCGCACACCATGTTCCCGTCCAGCAGGAACGCCAGCCCGCTGAACATGCGCTTCTCGGTCAGCCCGGCCCGCGGCCCGAGCACGTCCCGGACCCGCTCCGCCAGCTCCGCGTCGAACGCCATCGCCAGACCTCCCTCGCCGTGCGCCGCGGCCGCGAGCCGCCGCCGGGCTGGCCGGCGCCGACGATCCGTCACGGTTCCGTCGGTGCTCCGCCGCCGCCATTGTCATCGCGGCCACCGACAACTTCCCCGCCCAGCCCGTTGACCTCATCCGGGCTTGAGGTTGTCGACTTGGGCGGTAAGGCTGGCCGACCTGGAGGAGATACATGCGCGCGGTGTGGTTGCGGGAGTTCGGTGGCCCTGAGGTGCTGGTGGCCGGGACGGCGCCGGACCCGGTCGCCGGGCCGGGCCAGGTCGTCATCGCGGTCGAGGTGGCGAACGTGACCTTCCTCGACACGCTGATCCGGTCGGGCGCCCCGGGGCCGTTCCAGGTCGCGGCGCCGGTCGTCCCGGGCAACGGGGTCGGCGGCGTCGTGACCGAGGTCGGCGCGGGCGTGGACCGGGGGCTGCTGGGCCGTCGGGTCGTCGCCAGCCTGGGTGGCTCCGGCGGCTACGCCGAGCGGGTGGCGGTCGACGCCGACAGCCTCGCCGAGGTGCCCGACGGCCTCGGCGTCGACGCGGCGACCGCGGTGCTCGCCGACGGACGGACCGCCAGCTGGCTGCTGGACGCGACGAAGGTCGCGCCGGGTGAGCGGGTGCTGGTCGACGGCGCGGCGGGCGGTGTCGGCTCGCTGCTGGTGCAGCTGGCCCGGGCGGCCGGAGCGACGGTCGTCGCCGCCGCAGGCGGTGCCGCGAAGGTGGCGCTGGCCGCTGACCTCGGCGCCCAGGTCGCCGTCGACTACCTGCGCGACGACTGGCCGCAGGACGTGCGCGACGCGGTGGGCGCCGTGGACGTCGCCCTCGACGGCGTCGGCGGGGCGATCGGCCGGGCCGCCTTCGACCTGCTCGCCCCTGGCGGGCGGCTGCTCTCCTACGGGCTGACCAGCGGTAGCTGGGCGGCGGTGACCGACGAGGAGGCGGCGGCCCGGGGGGTCACGGTCGTGCGGGGACGGCCGAGCCCGGCCGACAACCGTCGGTACCTGCTGGCCGCGCTCGCGGCGGCCGCGGCAGGTGGCCTGCGCCCCCTGATCGGGCAGCGGTTCCCGTTGGAGGAGGCCGCCGCGGCCCACGGCGCGATCGCCGCCCGCGCCACCGTCGGCAAGACCCTGCTCGTAGTCCGGCGCTGACCGGCGGACGCCCCCGCCGGGGGCGGGCCGGTGGCCGGAGCTCAGTCCCAGTCCTCGGCGAGCCCCCCGGTCGCCGTCGGGCGAAAGACCGGGATGCGCCCGAGGGCGGTGACCAGCGCCGCGTCCGCGCCCAGGGCCGGCCCCCACGCGGCCCCTTCTACGAGCAGCGTGCCGATCGTGACGACGTCGGCGCCGGCGGCGCGCAGCAGGCGCAGCGACGCCGCGATCGAGCCCCCGGTCGCGATGACGTCGTCGACCAGCGCCACCCGCCGCCCGGCGACGGCCGGCACTCGGGCCCGGTCCAGCAGCAGCCGCTGCGGCACCCCGGTCGTGATCGACTGGAGCGGCTCGGCGAGGGCGTCGGCGAGGTGCGCCTTCGGCGTCTTCTGCAGGATCACGTAGTCGTCCAGCCCGAGCGCCCGGCTGACCTCGATCGCGACCGGGATGCCCAGGGTGGCCGCCGAGACGACGACCTGCGGCCGGCTCGGCGCCAGCAGCGCCGCGAGGTCGGCGCCCGCCTGCTGGATGAACGCGACGCCTACGTCGATCGTCATCAGCAGCGCGACGGTCAGGTCCGTGGAGATCCGGGTGAGCGGCAGCTCGATCTCCTGCGACCCGACCGTCGCGCGGTAGGTGGCCCGCTCGTCCGCCATCTCGGCTGCTCCCTCACCACGGTCGTCGGTTCGCCTGTCGTCGGTCGTCACGGCTGTGCCGTCACGTCAGTCCCGCGCGTGCCAGCAGGCCGGTGGCCGCCCGCTCGGCGTCGGCCCGCAGCGCGCCCAGCGCGCCGGCGCCGAGCCAGGTCGCGGCCCCGTCGCGCAGCACCCAGCGGCCGTCGCGCAGCACCCAGCGGCCGTCGACCAGCACGTGGCGGACGTCGGACGCGCGGGCGTGGCGGACGACGGCCGCCGGCCAGTCGTTGACCCGGGGCCACCAGTGCGGGCCGGCCGCGTCGAGGACGGTGACATCGGCCCGCATCCCGGGGCGCAGCCGGCCGATCTCCTGATCGAGGCCCAGGCAGCGGGCGCCGTCGACGGTCATCATGCGCAGCAGCGCGGCCTCGTCGAGCTGGCCGCCGGCCCTCGGGTCGCCGTCGCGCAGCCGGGCGAGCCGGGCCGCCCAGCGTGCCTCGGCGATCAGGTCGACGTCCGGATTGAGGCTCGGGTTGTCGACGCCGAGGCCGACGGTGACCCCGGCGCGGCGCAGCTGCGC
>NZ_JADWYX010000212.1 GCF_016786355.1 Frankia sp. AgB1.9 | reverse complement strand
CCCCCCGGGGGGGGGGCCCGGCGGGGCGCCCCCCGGCCGGGGGGCGGGGGGGGCCCAGCTCGGCCCCCGCCGCGGCCACCGCGGCCGCGAGCGCGGCCGAGCCCTCGACCCCGCCCCGGTCGACGCCGCGCACGTTGACCAGTACCTGCGGCAGCCGGGTCATCGCCTTCGCCAGCTCGCCCAGGGGCTGGCCGGTCTCGCGCACCCGCCCCAGCAGGGTGAGGGCCGTCAGGAGACCGTCCCCGGTCGTGGCGTGCCGCAGGAAGACGATGTGGCCGCTCTGCTCGCCGCCGAGCGTCACGCCGAGGCGGCGCATCTCGGCGAGCACGTACCGGTCGCCGACCGGGGTCGCCAGCGCCTCGATACTGGCCTCCCGCATCGCGTGGTGGAAGCCCAGGTTCGACATGACGGTGACGACGACCCGCCGGTCGGTCAGCTCGCCACGCTCGGCCAGCGCCAGCGCGCAGATGGCCATGATCTGGTCCCCGTCGACGATCTCGCCGTCGGCGTCGACCGCGAGGCACCGGTCCGCGTCGCCGTCGTGCGCGATGCCCACGTCCGCCCCGTGGGCCAGGACGGCCGCGCGCAGGCTGTCCAGGTGAGTGGCCCCGCAGCCGTCGTTGATGTGCTCGCCGTCGCCGTCGGCGTGTAGCGCGATCACCTCGGCCCCGGCCTCGCGCAGCACTCTCGGCGCGAGCCGGGAGGCGGCGCCCTGGGCGCAGTCGACGACGACCCGCAGCCCGTCGAGCCGGACCGGCAAGGTGGCGAGCAGGTGCTTCACGTAACCGTCGACGACGCCGGCGATGTAGCCGGGCTCGTCGCGGACCCGACCGACCGCCGCGCCGGTGGGACGCCCGGTCGGCTGGGTCCTCAGCCGGGCCTCGATCGCGTCCTCGGCCTCGTCCGGCAGCTTGTGCCCACCGGCGGCGAAGAGCTTGATCCCGTTGTCGGGCATCGGGTTGTGGCTGGCGGAGAGCATCACGCCGAGGTCGGCCCCGGTCGCGGCGACGATGTGCGCCACGGCGGGGGTCGGCACCACCCCGACCCGGACGACGTCGGCGCCCCGGGAGGCGAGGCCCGCGAGGACCGCCGCCTCGAGGAACTCACCCGAGGGCCGGGTGTCCCGCCCGACGACCACAGTGGGCCGGGCTCCGGCGGCCGGGGGGGCCAGCGCCGTCCGGTTCTCGGTGAGCACCTCGACCGCGGCCTCGGCGAGGCGCAGCGCCAGCTCCGCCGTCAGGTCGACGTTCGCGACGCCGCGCACGCCATCGGTACCGAACAGCCGCCCCATCACGGGCCCCCCAACCATCGGAGTTCGCCGAGCTCCATGTCGTGCCGCGCCGGCAGCGGGGCGGCTCGGCGGCCGGTCCCGAACGCCGCCGCCAGTCCAGCCGTCGGCACTGCTCAGCCCGGCCGTCCCCCAGAGGACCGCGCTTCCCGGCCCGCGTCGGCGGGCCGGCCAGCCATCATCTTCGCCGACCCGGCCGCGACTTCCGTCGAGGCCCGCCGCCAGGCCGACGACGGAGCCGCGGCGAAGGGCGCGCGCGGCCGGTCCCGAGGCTGCCGACAGGGGTCGAAAACGGCGAAACCCGCCCGTCCAGGATGGCCGACAGGCGGGTGTCACCGCGATCAGAGAAGTCACCGCACATCCGGCCCCGGCCGCGCGAACCACGGGCCGGGGCTCCCAGGGAGATCCCCCGGGGGGCGTACTTAACGCTTGGAGTACTGAGGCGCCTTACGGGCCTTCTTGAGGCCGTACTTCTTGCGCTCCTTGGCCCGCGAGTCACGCGAGAGGAAACCGGCCTTCTTCAGCGTCGGGCGGGAGTCCTCCTCGACGATGATCAGCGCACGAGAGATCGCGAGGCGCAGCGCGCCGGCCTGGCCGGAGATGCCGCCGCCGTGCAGCAGCGCCACGATGTCGTAGCTCTCGGCCTTGTCGAGCGCCTTCAGCGGCTCGTTGACGAGCTGCTGGTGCACCTTGTTGGGGAAGTAGTTCTCCAGGGAGCGTCCGTTCAGGGACCAGTTCCCGGAACCGGGGAGCAGGCGGACGCGGACGACCGCCTCCTTGCGGCGGCCGGTGGCCCGCGGGTTGCCCTGGACGTCGGTCACGACAGACACGTCGCGTTCCTTCCTTGCGGTTCGTGGTCGCGCGAGCGCGACATCGGGGGTCCGAGGACCCGACCCCCGGGTCAGATCTTTCGGCTTGTGCGGCGACCCACCCACCACACCGACCAGGGCCAGCGAAGAGGGAGAAACGCGTATCTCTGATGACTCAAGATCTAAAGTGACTCAAAACCCTCGCGAGGCGAGCCCCCCAGCTACCGGCTCAAGGTCTCGCGAAGCGAGACACCGGGGGGTCCGGGGGGTCGCCCCCGGGCAGATATCCAGTGGCGGGTGAGCCGGGAAGCTGCCCGAAGGGCAGCGAACAGGCGAACCCCACCCGCTACTGCGCGACCTGGACGATGTCGAACGGCTGCGGCTGCTGGGCCTCGTGCGGGTGGATCGGACCCGCGTAGACCTTGAGCTTGCGAGCCTGGGCCCGGCCGAGCTTGTTCTTGGGAAGCATCCCCTTGATGGCCTTCTCGACGAGCAGCTGGGGCCGCGTGTCGAGCAGCTCGCCGTAGCTGGTGCTGCGCAGGCCGCCCGGGTAGCCAGAGTGGCGGTAGTACTGCGACTGCTCCCGCTTCGCCCCCGAGAGCGACACCTTCCCGGCGTTCACGATGATGACGAAGTCACCGGTGTCGATGTGCGGGGCGAAGTACGCCTTGTGCTTCCCACGAAGTAGCTGGGCAGCCTGGCTCGCCAGCTTGCCGAGGACGACGTCGCTGGCGTCGATGACATGCCACGCACGCTGGATATCCGCGGGCTTGGGCTGGTACGTGCGCACAGGTCTGCCTTTTTCGTCGGGACGACGCTCCGTCCGGTCCGCCTCGCCTGAGGAGGTCCAACCGCAGCAAGCGCGTCAAGAGTGTGAAAACGCGCGCGTTCGACAGTCGTGTCACGCGCCGCAGTCTTTGAGGTTACCAGGCTCTGGACGGCTGCCGCCGCCGGCGTCCCACCACCGCGCCCCCGCCCCTCCCGTGGCGGCCACGGGACCGGTTCCGCGGTGCGGCCAGACGAGACCGCGCCGAGATCGGAAGCGCTGATCAGCTGGAATCGATCAGTTGAGACCGACCAGCTGGGACCGTCCGATTGGGGAGGGATGTCCGGGAGATCCTAGCAATCGGCTACCGTCGGTCGAATGAGCGGCACCGATCCTTGGCGGAACGCCGGCTCGGAGCTCGGGGACTCCGATCGGCGCGGCGACGACTGGGGCTCGGCTACCGGCAGCCAGGCGGCAGCCGGATGGCCCCCGCACAGCACTTCGCCCCTGCGGGACAGCTGGACCCCCAGCGACGACTGGCCCCGCACGGGCCCGCAACCCACCGGGCCAGGCATCGACCCGGCCGACCGTGGGTCACTGGTCGGCCCGCTCGACCCAGCCACCGGCGGCATCCTGCGGCCCCGTTACGTGCCCCGCCCTGTCGCCGACAGGCGCAACCTGGCTGGGCCGCCGCTCGACCAGAGCTACCCCGGCTGGCCCGACGACGACCTGGACGACGAGGGCGAGGAGGACGACGACGAGTACGAGGACGTCGCCGACCTCGACGACGGTTTGGGCGACGACGACTACGACGACGACGGCTACTCCGAGGACGACGAGGACCCCGAGGACGACGCCGTCGCGGAGAAGCCCGCCGCGGCAACACGTGCCAGCCGGTTCGGCGAGAGCAGGCGACCAGCCGCCCGCCGCTGGTCACAGGATCCGGCTCCCGCAGGCGGACGAGCCTCGAAGCCGCGCATCGGCCGTGGCCCGCGGGTCCTGATCATCGCCGTGGTGGTCCTCATCGTCGGCGGCGTCACCTACTGGACGATGACCGGCGGCTCAGCCGGCACCAGCGCAGCGCCGCCGGCACCGCTTCCGACGGCGCAGCCGGTGCCGGCCGACTTCCTCGACTCCGCGTTCACGGACTCCGACGCGGTCACCGCGAACGAGTTCTTCCGTGACGGCTCCGTCGTCGCTGGCGCGCACACGTACACCCGGGTCGCCAGCAAGCTCGACCAGGGCTGCCCTGACCTCACCGGCATCGTCGCGCTCGCGCTGGCGGGCCAGGCCCCGCTGCCGACGGCGGCGGCCACCCCGGCCGCCGGCCCGTCGGCCAGTGGCGCACCCGCGCCCGGCGCCTCGGCCGCGGCGACGCCGGCCGCGCCGGTGACCCCTGGCCCGCTGTGCCGCCAGCTGGTCCGGGCGCTCTACGTCGGCGAGCCGGACAAGTCCGGGCGCCGGCTGCTCGCGGGCATCGGCGTCCTCGTCGTCGACAGCGCCACGACCGCCAAGAACGCGGTCCAGGCACTCGGGGCCGGTGCCGGCGGCGTTACCCCGCTGCCGCTGCCGACCGGAGCACTGCCCGGCGCGAAGATCAGCGGCCCGAACGGCAACAACAACTGGCGGACGGCGTTCTCCGACGGCCACTACGCCGTCGTCCTCCAGCTCGCCTACTCGGACGACACCAAGGGCAAGGCGACCGACGCGGTGCTCACGGACGCCGCCACCGACCTCAAGAAGATCACCACGTCGCCGCTCGACGACCGCGCAGTGCTCGGCCGCGGCTACCGGGGCTGAGGCCCGAGCCACCCCACTCGTCGCTCCGCCCGGACGTCTCCGGGTGGAGCGGCAGCAGGTGTACCAGAGAGCGGCGGGTCAGCCGGACAGCGTCGGCGAGACGCGGACGGCCCTCGTGACCTCGGCGCGGGCGGCGAGGTCGGCATCGGGCGGGTAGCGCACCTCGACCAGCGTGAGCCCGTGCGCCGGCAGCACGGTCACGGCCGGGCTGCGCACCGCCCTGGCCAGCATCTGCGGGATCCAGCCTGGCGGCTGGCGCCCCTCGCCGACGCCGACGAGCGCGCCGACGAGCGCCCGGACCATCGAGTGGCAGAACGCATCCGCCTCGACGTCGGCGACGATCACGCCGTCAGGGCCGCGGCGGACATCGAGACGCAGCAGCGTGCGGACAGTCGTCGCCCCCTCGCGGCGGCGGCAGAACGCAGCGAAGTCGTGTTCGCCGAGCAGCGCCAGCGCGGCCAGCCGCATGACAGCCGCGTCCAGCGGGCGGGGCCAGGCCAGGGTGTCGTAGCGGCGCAGCGGGTCGGCACCGTAGGGCGCGTCGCTGATCCGGTAGTTGTACCGGCGGGACAGCGCCGAGAAGCGGGCGTCGAACCCGACCGGCGCCGGCCCGATCCCGAGAACCCGCACCGCGCGGTCGAGAACGCCGTTGAGCCGGCGGGCGAGACCGCCTAGCGGAACCTCAGCGGGGATGTCCACGTGCGCGACCTGCCTGGCGGCGTGCACCCCCGCGTCGGTCCGGCCGGCCACGGTGAGCCGCACGGCGGGCAGCCTCGCCACCCGCATCAGGGCCTCCTCCACGTCGGCCTGCACGGTCCGCTGGCCAGGCTGGCGGGCCCAGCCGGCGAACGGCGTCCCGTCATAGGCGAGGTCGATCCGGAGCCGTTGGAGGCCGTCGGCGCCGAAGATGGTCAAGGCGCTCGTTATCTCCTTGCTTCCCGAGCTGCTTGCTTTCCGCGCTGCCCGCGCCGGTCAACTGATCTGCCGGTCGCGGTGGTTCGGGTGATTCGGTGACTCGTGGTTCTGTGGTTCGGGCGATTCGGAAATTCGGTGGTTCGGGTGGCTGCAGCCGCGGCAGACCGGCGCGGACCGCTGGCGACGCCCTCACGATCGCATCTTCGGCCACCCGCTGTCAGCCCCGGGTCCCGCTGCCAACCGGGTGGTGAGGCAGGCAGACGTCGAGGAGCCCGCCTCCCAGTACGGGCGGCGGGCTCCCTTTCCCGGTGGCCTGTGGGCCCAGGGGACGTCAGGCTTCGGTGTCGCCGTCGGCCGGCTCGGTGTCCTCGGCCGGCTCGGCCGCGGTGGCCTCCGCGGCCTTGGCCTCTTCGGCCTCGAGGGCGACGGCGGCCGCGGTCGGCGACTCCTTCGCCAGGTCCTCGGCGGCTTCGGCGGTCGCACCGGTCGGCGCCTTGCGCTCGGCGAACCGGGTACCGCGGGCGCGCTCCGCCTCGGCGACGGCGGACTGGCCGACGGTCAGCGCCTCGACCAGCTCGATGCGGGCCAGCTGGGCGTTGTCGCCCTTGCGGAACCCGACCTTGGTGATCCGGGTGTAGCCGCCGTTGCGGTTCTCGTACCGCGGGCCGATCTCGGTGAACAGCTCGTGGACGACCGACTTGTCACGAATGACGCGCATCACCTGGCGACGGGCGTGCAGGTCACCGCGCTTGGCGAAGGTGACCAGCTTCTCGGCGTACGGGCGCAGCGCCTTCGCCTTGGTCTCGGTCGTGGTGATCGCGCCGTGTTCGAACAGCGAGGTCGCCAGGTTCGCGAGAATCAGCCGCTGGTGGGCCGGGCTGCCGCCCAGCCGGGCGCCCTTCCTCGGAGTAGGCATTCGAGTTCCCTCGTTCCTTTCGCGGTGCGAAGCACCTCAGAGCCGACCGGGACGGACATCTCCACGGCCACGAGCCAAGCCCGCGACACGGCCCCAACCACGCCCTTCGAGCGAGATCAGAACCTTGGTCAGGCAGTGCCCCGGCCCCCCGGTCGGAACCGAAACCCCACCCAACGTGGATCCCTGCGAACAGGTCCTGCAGACGTACCAACAAAGCCACACAGATCAAGCCAGCCCCAGCGCCCCGAACCAGGAGCCCGCAAGCGAAGCGTCACCAACCCGCTGCGCTAGCCCCCACGTCTTCGCGAGTCGGGTGGGCCAGGAGGCCGCGAGCGAAGCGAAGCGGCCGCCCAACCCGTCTACCCCGAGCCCAAGTCTTCGCGTAGTCGGGTCGGCCAGCAGGCTGCGAGCGAAGCGAAGCTGCCTGACTGGCCGACCCGACGGAGCGAAGACCCGTTCGTGGCGGAGGACGCGACCCGGAGGTCCCGACCGGAGCGCTAGCGGAGGTCGGGGCCGTAGGGGCGCGCCCGGACGCCACGAACAAAGAGACTCAGTACTGCTCAGTCTCGACGTACTCGCTGCCGTCGTCGTCGTGACCGGCGGAGAACGGCGGGCTGTAGGTGTCGGTCCCGTAGGTGTCGACGGCCTGACGCGGGTCGAACCCGGGCGGGCTGTCCTTGAGCTGCAGGCCCATGGCCCCCAGCTTGGTCTTCACCTCGTCGATCGACTTCTGGCCGAAGTTGCGGATGTCGAGCAGGTCCGCCTCGCTGCGCGAGACGAGCTCGCCGATCGTGTGGATGCCCTCGCGCTTGAGGCAGTTGTAGGAGCGGACGGTCAGGTCCATCTCCTCGATCGGCAGGGCCAGGTCAGCGGCCAGCTGCGCGTCCTGCGCGGACGGGCCGATGTCGACGCCCTCAGCCTCGGCGTTGAGCTCCTGGGCCAGCCCGAACAGGCCGACCAGGGTCTTGCCGGCGCTCGCCATCGCGTCCCGCGGCGAGATCGACGGCTTGGTCTCGACGTCGACGATCAGCTTGTCGAAGTCGGTCCGCTGCTCGACACGAGTCGCCTCGACCTTGTAGGTGACCTTCAGCACGGGCGAGTAGATCGAGTCGATCGGGATGCGGCCGATCTCCTGGCCAGGCTGCTTGTTCTGGGCCGCGCTGACGTAGCCACGACCACGCTCGACGGTCAGCTCGATCTCGAGCTTGCCCTTGTCGTTGATGGTGGCCAGGTGCAGCTCGGGGTTGTGCACCTCGACGCCGGCCGGCGGAGCGATGTCCGCCGCGGTGACCTCGCCGGGGCCCTGCTTGCGCAGGTACATCACCGTCGGCTCGTCGTTGTCCGAGCTGACGACGAGCTCCTTGAGGTTCAGGATCACGTCGGTGACGTCTTCCTTGACCCCGGGAACCGTGGAGAACTCGTGCAGCACGCCGTCGATCCGGATGCTCGTCACCGAGGCACCGGGGATGGACGACAGCAGGGTGCGACGCAGCGAGTTGCCCAGGGTGTAGCCGAAACCAGGCTCCAGCGGCTCGATCACGAACCGCGACCGGAACTCGGCGATCGGCTCCTCGGCCAGCGTAGGACGCTGAGCAATAAGCATGAGCTACTTCCTTCCAACCACGACGCCCGCCATATGACGCCGTGCAGTGCCTCCCTCGCGGGGAGGCGACGGCGAGCGGCTTCGGTCCACCACTCGCCGTAGTCCATTGTGCGCCCCGCCTGCAAACGCGGCGGAGCGGGTCGAGACGGCCGACGGCCGCCGGGACAGGCCCGGCGGCCGAAGGACGACAAAACCACACGTTCGGGAGCTTCGGCTGGAACGCGACCAAGGTATCGACCCTGGACCGCGGCCCACCCCAGACATCCACGCCCGCCCCGATACAGGGCTGGCGAGGGCGCCCAGCGCCCGAGCCGGGGTTTTTGGGGGGGGGGGGGGGGGGGGCGGGGGGGCGCGCCGGGGCGGGGGGGGGGGGCGGCCCCGGGGGGGGGGCGGGGGGGGGGCGCGGCAGGGGACGGGCGGGAGCGGGCGACGGCGGAGCCAGATGGTCGGCCGGTTCGTCGAACAGATCCGCGT
>NZ_JADWYX010000211.1 GCF_016786355.1 Frankia sp. AgB1.9 | reverse complement strand
GGCCGGTGCGACGGCCGAGGCCATCCCGGTGGGCGACCCGCACGACCCGGCGGTCGTCGTCGGCCCGCTGGTCGCCGCGCGGCCGCGGGCCCGGGTCGGGGGCGACCTCCCGGGCGCGGCCCCCGCCGGTGCCCGGGCCGGGCGGACGGCCGACGGAGCGGCCGGCGGGGTGATCTTCCATGGGCTGCGCGAGTACGTCAGCGGCGAGGACCTGCGTTTCGTGCACTGGCCGTCCAGCGCCCGGACCGGCGTGCTGATGGTCCGCGAGCACGTCGAGCCCAGCGAGCCGGCGTCGACGGTCGTCCTCGACACCCGGCCGGCGGCCTACCCGCCCGGCGAGGTCGGCGCCGACACGTTCGAGGAGGCCGTCGACGTCGCCGCGTCGGTGCTGCTCGGCTGCGCCAGGGAGTCGCTCGGCGTCGTGCTGCTCACCACCGCCGGGGTCCGCCGGTCCGGGCGCGGCCGGGCGCCGGAGACGTACGCGCTGCTCGACGACCTCGCCGAGGTCGACCTGGATCCGGCGGGAACCCTCGACGTGCTGAGCACCGTGCGCCGGGGCGGCGTGGGCACCTTGGTCGTCGTCACCGGCGGCTTCGACGACGGGCAGCTGCGAGCCGTCGCCCCGGTGGTGCACCGCTTCGGCCAGGTGGTGGTCGTGCGGGTCGGTGCCCGCAGCCTTGCGGCGGCCCGGGCCCGGTCCAGGCGGACCCCGGCCGACCGGCCCCGGCTGCGCCGCGCGTCGTCGGCGCCCGACGCCGCGACGCTGCTCGGGCGGTTCGACCTGATCGGCCGGCCCAGCGAGATCGGCACCAGCGTGGCCGGCCGGCTGCGCGTCGTGGACATCCCGGACGCCGCTCGGCTGGCCGAGGTCTGGCCCGTGGGCAGCCGGGGCCGGGCCGCCGGGGTGCGGTCCAACGCCCGAGCCGGCTACTTCGGCGGCGGTGCCGTGTGAGCGGGGGGTGGCGATGACCGGGCCCGAGCGCCCGGACCTGGTGGAGAACGCGCGGCGCCGGGAGCGCCGTGCCAGCTCGCCGCGTCGCGCCATGCCCGCTGGCGGATCGGTCGACGGGCCCACCTCGCCGACGGTGCCGATCGTGCAGCGCTCCGAGGCGGACACGGTGCGTGTCCCGGTGCTGGCGCTGCCCGCGCCGCGCCATCCGGACGGCCGCGGCAGGTCGGCGCGCAACCCGGCGCCCGAGAGCGGCCGGGGACTCGAAACCCCTGGACCGCAGGCGGGCAGACCGGAGGCGTACAGGCCGGAAGCGCGTGGACTGGCGCCGCGCGGATCGGACCTGCGTGGGGCGGACCTGCGTCGGGCGGAGCCGCGTGGGCGAGGAGAAAGTCGACCCGGGGACGGCGGATCGGCCGGGCGAGTGGACGCCAACCCGGTGCCCCTCGTCCGGGTCCGGCCGGCCCGAGCGCCCGCTCCGGTCGAGCCGGCCGCTCGACGTGCCGCGTCGCTCCTGCTGGTAGCGGCGCTCGCCCTCGTCGACGGGTGGGGGTTCGTCCGGCTGTTCTCGGCAGCGGACCTGCGGCTGCTCGTCCCGGTCGCCGCGGTCGCGCCGGTCCTGCTGGTCGTGGCTGCCTCGTGGGGCCGGCGTAGGCCGGCGCCGTTCGCGCTGTCCGCGTTGCTGTGGACCGTGGGGTTCGTCCTGGTGGCGGCGGCGCTCGTGACGGCAGGGGCCGGGGGGCCCGTCGCCCGGCTCGCGCAGGTCCGGACCGGAGTGCTGGCCGGGCCGACGCGGCTGCTCGACGTCGCCGTGCCGGCGCCCGCGGACGCCGACCTGCTGGTGGTGCCGTTCCTGGTCACCTGGCTCGCCGCGGCGCTCGGCGCGGAGCTGGTCGTGCGGACCAGGACCCGGCTGCTGCCCGCCGGCCCCGCGCTGCTCGGCCTGCTCGCGGCGACCGCCGCCGCGGTGCCGGGGCCCGGGTCGAACCTCGCGCCGGCGACGGCCCTGGCCGCGGTGGCCGGCCTGCTGGTGCTCGTCCGCCGGCCAGCCGCCCCGACGGGAACAGCTGTGCCCGGCGGGAATGCCGGTCCGGTCGGCCTCCCGGGCTCGGGACCGCGCTCGACGGGGCTCGCCGACGGCTCAGCGGCGGGGCCGGCGGCCGCCGAGGCGGCCCCCCGCGAGCCCGAGGACGCCTCGACGCCGGCCCGGCCGACCCGGATCACGCTCGGCCCCGGCCGGCCGTCCCGGCCCCTCGCGGCGGCCAGGGCGATCGGAGCGCTGGCCGTCGTGGTCGCCGCGGCAGTCACGGCCGGCGCCCTGGTGCCCGGCGCCTTCGCGGCCGGTGGGCCGGTCGACCCGCGGGCGTACCGGGCGACGCCGGCGGACCAGGTCGCCGGGCTGAACCCGCTGTCGGCCCTCGCCGGCTGGACCACCCGGCCGGACGACAAGCTGTTCACGGTCGGGCTGACGGGCCAGTCGGCCGGCCCGCTGCCGCTGCGGCTCGCGGTGCTCAGCGACTTCGACGGCGCCAACTGGACCTCGTCCGCGCGCTACACCCGCGCCGGCCAGACCATCCCGGCCGGCCGGGACCAGCCGGCCACCGGTGGCGCGCCGGTCACCCAGGAGCTCACCGTCGCCGGCCTGACCGGAACGCTGCTGCCAACACTGGACCGTCCCGTCCAGGTCGGCTCGGCCACGGACGCGGGGCTCGCCGCCGATCTGGCGGACGGGCTGCTGCTGCGGACGGCGCCCCTCACGACGGGCGAGCACCTCACCGTGGTGTCACGGCCGGCTGCGGCCCGTTCGGTGGCCCAGCTGGCGGCGCTGACCAGTGGCACCGCGGCGACCGCGGACCAGGACGCCGAGTACCTGGCCCTGCCGGCGAACCTGCCACCGGTGCTGCGGGCGCTGGCCCGGGTCGCCGCCGGCCAGGGCACCGGACCGTTTCAGGAGGCCGCGCTGCTGCAGCACTACCTGGCGACCAACTTCCAGTTCGACCCGCGGGTGCCGCCCGGCCACTCGCTCGCCCACGTCGAGCACTTCGTCGCCGACACCCGGCGCGGCACGTCGGAGCAGTTCGCCACGACGTTCGTGCTGGCGGCGCGCATCCTCGGGTTGCCGGCCCGGGTGGTCGTCGGGTTCGCCCCGGCCGCGCCGGCCGGGGCGGCGACCGTGACGGTGACCGGGCGCCAGGCACTGGCCTGGGCTGAGGTCCGGTTCGACGGCGCCGGCTGGCTGCCGTTCTTCCCGACACCGTCGGCGGTCGACGCCCGTGGTGCCGCGCTGGCCGGCTCCACCCAGGGCGAGTCCGACGCGCAGGCGGCGCTGGTCGACGCGGCCGTCCGCGGCCCGCTGGCCGTTCCGGCGGCCGTGAACCGTCCGGCGCCGACCGCCGCGCCGCCGTCCGGCCGGGCCGGCCACCTCCGTGGCCTGGTGGGGTGGGTCGTCGCTGGGATCGGCACGTTGGCGGCCGGCTACCTCGCGGTCGCGCTGGCGCGTCCGGTGGCGCGTCGGCGGCGGCGGCTGTCCGCCCGGCGCTCGCCCCGGGAGCGGGTGGTCCTGGCCTGGGAGCACGCCGTCGACGCGCTGCTCGCCGTGGGTGTGCCCGTACCGGCCTCGGCGAGCCCGGCGGAGGTCGTCCAGCTTGGCGCGGAGGCCGTCGGGGGCGGGCGCGCCGACGGCAGGCGGGCGGGCGCGGCCGGTGCGGGCGCCAGCATGAGCGCGCTGCGCGGTCTCGCGCACCTGGCCACGCTCGCCCTGTTCGGGCCGGATGACGGCGCCGGCCGAACCGGGGACGGGGCGGGCGCCGTGCTGGTCGCCGGCGCGACGGTGGTGCCGGTGCCCGGCGGCGGCCCGATCCCCACGCACCGGCACGGCCCGACCCACGCGGCCGGCCGCACCTCGCGCGGGCTCCCTGCGGGCCGGACCAGTCCGCTCACTCTTCCCACCGGCAGGACCGGACCGCTGGCCCTGCCGCCCGGCTGGACCGGCCCGCTTACCCTGCCCGCTGGCCGGACCGGACCGCTCCCGGTCCCGAGCGGACCGACAGGGCCCGGCCCGAGTGGCCGGACAGGGCCGGTTCCGAGCGGCCGGACGGGGCCGGGCCTGCGGGCGAGCGGCCGGACGGGCCCGCTCGCGCTGGCCGATGGCCGGCGGACCGGTCCGTCTGGGCTGCCCGCTGGCCGGACGGGCCCGCTGGCGGTGCCGGGTGGACCCCTTGGCGTCGAGCCGGCCGTTGCGCCGGGCGCCGGCGCGGCGGGCTGGGACGGCGCGGCCGGGCGGCGGGCTGCCGACGAGGCTCGGCGACTCGCCCTGACGGTCGAGCAGGCGGCCTGGCGGTCGACGCCCTGGCGCCGCCGGCTGGCCTCGCGGTTGTCGCCCCGAGTGGTGCTCACCGGGCGTTGGCCGTCGGTCAGCGGCTGACCGTGCGCATCGATGGGGAATGGGGCTCGTCAGAGGCTGACCGGCTCCATGGTGTGCAGGGCGGCCACGCTCGCCGCGTGCAGCCTGGACTTGATGACGCCGAGGGCCGGTGAGGCCTTGCCGGTGAGCGGGCGGGCGATCTCGGTCGCCGCCGTCTCGACCGCGCGTTCCGCCTCGCTGGCGTCCGTGACACCGGCCGCGGCGATCGCGTCGACGATGCCGGCGGCCAAGGCGTCGGCGCCGCCGTACCGGCGACCGGTGACCATCGCCTCGGCCGCCGTCCTTGCCGGCAGTCGGGCGGCGATCAGGCTGGACATCCCGACGGAGAACGGCAGCCGCAGGTCGACCTCGGGTAGGCACCAGAAGCCACGGTCGGCCCGCATCACCTGGAAGTCGTGCGCGAGCGAGAGCATCGCGCCCCCGGCGAAGGCATGGCCCTGCAGCGCGGCGACCGTGACCAGCGGCAATGTCAGGACTCGGGCGAACAGCGCCTGGACGGAGCCGAGATAGTCGGTCAGCTCATCGGTATGGGCGATCATCCAGTCGAGGTCGAGCCCGTTCGACCAGATCTTGCCGCGAGCGACGGTGACCAGCGCTTTTGGCCCGTCCGTCGCCTCTACTTCGGACAGCAGTGCCTCGACCTCGACAAGCCAGTCCTTGGTGAACCGGTTCTCGCCGTCGCCGAGATCCAGCACGTACACCTCGCCGTCGTGCTCCAGCTTCGGCATCGTTGCTCCTCGCCGCGTCGTGGTCCGTCCTGTCATCGTCGCCGATCCGGGTCCGCCCGCTGGTCGATCAGGCGTCGACCGCGCGAAATGCCGGCAACGAACCAGATCGGGCTTTCCGACCCCCGCCTTGGCCAACTCGGCCGATCAGGGTCTCGCGCCGTCTCTGACGAGGCTCGCCTCGTCCCGAGGCCGGCAAGATCGCTGTTTTCGCCCTCGCATGGCTGTAACTGCGGCGTTTTTGTGACCATACGAGGGCCGAAACGGCGATCAAGCCAGCGGGCGGACCTGGCCGGACTCGGCACAAGCGCCCGGACCGGCCCTCGGGCCCCAGCGCCCGGACCGGCCCACCCGGCCCTCGGGCCCCAGCGCCCGGACCGGCCCACCCGGCCCTCGGGCCCTCGGGCCCCGGGCCCCCGGGCCCGTCTCGCAGCTCCTGCCCCGGGTCCTCACGCCCGCGCCCATCTCTCAGCTCCAGCCCCCTCACCCCTGCCTCCCCCAGCCGGTCCTGGTTCCCCTGCGCAGCCAGCGATCAAGGCGGACTTCGCGGCCCATCGGAACGCCTTGATCACTCGTTGTGCAGGCAAAGCGGCGTCTCGTGCCCCAATTCGTCTACTTTTTCTCTGCGCAGTTCTCGATCAGGGCGTCGCAGCTTGCCCAGCGGGCCGGATGATCGGCGTCTGCGCAGGCAGGGTGGCGCCTCGGATCGGCCGAGGCTGGGCCGCCTCCACCGGTTCGACCGGACACACGGTCTCAAATGCGCCGAACCGGTGGAGACAGCCGTTGAAGCCGAGCTAGGCGGCCGGTGAAGCCCGGCTACTGGCTCGATCTCCGGGTACCTGGCGGAACGAGACAGGAAAACAGGACGAGGCAGGGAGGGGACGATGACGACTCCGACCAGCGCGCCGGCCGGCCGTGGGCGGACCGCCCAGCACGCCGACGCACGCTCCGGCAAGGTCGCCGCCGGGCCGGCCCGCGGTAGGACCGCCGAAGCCGGCGAGGGCGCTACCGACCAGGAGATGACCAGGCAGGTGTTCCGGCAGACCGCGTCCGACCGGGCGGTCGAGCCCTTCTTCGAGCGGGAGCGGGATGGCGCCGCCACGGAGGTGGAGGCCGCCAAGGCGGACGCCGACGAGCTCACCTGACCCCCACCGTCGCCCAGCCGGGCGACGGCCCGGCCGCGGGTTCGTCGTCATACGGCGCCCGGGTCGCGGTTTGGGCTGCGCGAGCCGGGAACGCACCGCAACGAGAACGCCCGACAACGGGTCGGGACCGATGAGGACACTCGACACGCAGGCAGAGCCGCGGAACTGACCGCCGGCCGACCGCGCACGGCGCGGAATTCGTCGGCGGCGGAACCGACGGAGGCCGGGTTCGCGTTCCGGCACCGCCGGCCGGCTTCGATCCAGGATCGGCGACCGGCTACACCCGAGCCGCGGCTGGGATGACGTCCACGGGACACCAGTACCGATCGGATCGCCGACGGAGCGCGCAATCTTCCCGGAGTCGCAGGGAGTCGCGGAAGGCGCCCGACGGCCGCGGACTTCGATTCCTGCGCCGACGAAATCCCAGCCCCAGCGATCTCGATACCCATAGCCAAGAGGTGATGCAGATGGCGACGAAGACGACGACCGACAAGCTGCGCGCAGGCGTGCCATCGGCGATCGCCAAGTCCGACGACGCGACGGTGGTGGCCTGGAAGAAGGCACACGACGCCGCCGTCAACGAGCTCGGCGCGGGCCAGCGCGCGAATCTGGTCGCGTATGCCAAGCTGCGCCACACCCACGAGAAGATCGGTGACCACTGGGAGCAGCGGCACAACTCCCAGCCGGCGGTGAAGCCCACGGCGACCCGGTCCCGTCAGCCGCGGGCGACGGTCTCGGGCGGCGCCATCAAGCCGCTGGCGGGCAAGTCCGCGCCGGCGCCGAAGGCGACGTCGGCGAAGCGGTCCGGCACGGTCCGGCCCGCCGCGCCGCCGGCCGCGTCGGCTCCGGGCAAGACCGCGACCCCCCGAGCCTCGACGGCGGCCACGAAGCCGGCGAAGCCCGCGGCCCGCGCGCCGTCCACGCGTCCCGCGGCGGCCAAGCCCGCGGCGCGGGCGAGCGCACCCGCCCGGTCGACGGCCCGCGCGACCTCGGCCACCAGGCCGGCAACGCGTACCAGCCCGACGACCCGGGCCTCGAGCGGCAGGTCGGCGGCGGCTGACAAGTCCGGTTCCGCCGGCAAGTCGGCGTCATCCGGCAAGTCGGCGCCGG
Organism: Frankia sp. AgB1.9; assembly: GCF_016786355.1. GTDB lineage: Bacteria > Actinomycetota > Actinomycetes > Frankiales > Frankiaceae > Pseudofrankia. The sequence goes on along the minus strand of NZ_JADWYX010000211.1, from coordinate 1,381 downwards.
GCGGCAAGTCCGCGCCGGCCGGCAAATCGGCATCGGCGAGCAAGCCGGCACCGGCCGTCACGTCCGCGTCGCGCAGCCGGTCCGGGTCGGCGCAAACGTCCACCTCGGCCAAAAAGGCCACGTCAGCCAAGAAGTCCGCGCCGGCTAAAAACGCGACGTCGGCCGGCAAGTCAGTATCGGCAAGTAAGCCCGCATCATCCGGTAAGCCCGCGTCGGCAGGTAAGCCCGCGTCGAGTGAGAGACCGGCCGCGACCGGAAGATCGGTACCCGCGGTGAAATCACGGGCATCGACCGGCCCCGGGGGAGCCAAGGGTCAGGCGCCGGCAGCCGTCAAGGTCGTAGAGAAGCCGGTCGTCGTCGAGATCGAGAAGCCGGTGCTCCGGACGAAGGTCATCGCAAAGCCGATTGTCATCGAGGTTGAACGGCCCGTGCTGCGCCAGAAGGTCGTGGAAAAGCCGGTAGTGATCGAGATCGAGCGTCCGGTGCTGCGTCGCAAGATTGTCGACCGGCCCTTCGACGTCGAGATCGAGAAGCCGGTCATCCGGCAGAAGATCGTGGAAAAGCCGGTAGTCATCGAGATCGAGAAGCCGGTGATCACCGAGAAGGTCGTCGAACGGCAGGTGGTCGTAGAGAAGATCGTGGAGAAGCCAGTCTTCAGGGAGAAGATCGTTGAGAAGCCGGTCGTTGTCGAGAAGGTCGTTGAGAAGCCCGTGGTTCGCGAGAAGGTCGTTGAGAAGCCGGCCGGCGGCCCCGGCGTTCGGCCGACCTCCGGCGCCGGCGCGGATCCGGTTCGGAAGGAGCCGCCGCCCGTCCCGAAGGCTCCGCTGACTGGCGGCGCCCCGGCGCACCTCGCCCCCAGGCCGACGCCATCGGCGCCTGCGGCACCAAAGCCGGCGGCACCCAAGCCGGCACCGCCGAGGCCGGCGGGGCTCGTCCGGCCACCAGGCGCGCCGCCCGCACCACTCGCTCCAGAGCTCACCGCCTCCGGCAGGCCGCCCGCCGCCGCAGGCTCCGACTCTCGGTCTGGGCCGGACCCGAACGCTCCGCGGCCTGCCCCGGCCAGCCAGCCGGCCGGAAGTGTGAGCTTCGTGGCTCCGGCCGGTGGCCAGCCATCGGGTCGCGGCGGGCTCGCGCGCGGGCCGCTGGATGGTTCGACGCCGATTGCCGACCTGCGGTCCGCCGCGCGCGAGCTGTCGGTCAACGGCTGGGCCCGGCTGCCGAAGGATGAGCTGGTAGAGGCGATCCGGAAGGTCAACCGACGCTGACCGCGCCGTAGGGCGAGGCGGCGACCAAGGCCGACGGTCCCGCCCCCCCCACCCCGGGGGGGCGGGCCCGGGGGGGGGGGGGGGGGGGTTGGGGGGGGGGCCGCGCGGGGGGGCCC
>NZ_JADWYX010000210.1 GCF_016786355.1 Frankia sp. AgB1.9 | reverse complement strand
GGCCGGCCCGGTCACCCATCGGATGACCGGGCCGGCGATGCCCCGGTGCCGGTCTCCCGGGCCGGAATCGGTCAGGCGTGGCCGTACGGCTCCGGGCGTCCCACGGCGGGGTGGCCGGCGTGCGCGGGCTCGGGCGCGGCGCCCGCCGTCACGCCGACCAGCTCGACGTCGGTCGGCACGAGATCCGACGGGTCCTCGTCGAAGGGGACCGACTCCGGGTGCGCCGACGGTGCCACCAGCGCCTCCGAGTGCGCGCCGCAGCCGTGGTCGATCGAGGTAACCCGGGCGTCGTCGGGCGCCAGCTCGTTGGCGCACACCCCGAACAGCCGGCCGAGCGCACCCGCCAGCCGGACGTGGAACCCGCAGGTCAGGCACGTCGCCGGGGCGACCTTCGCCACATGGGCGTCGGGGCCGGGCTCGCCGGCGTACCAACGGGCCGAGGCCTCCTCCCGGCCGACCGCGGAGAGCACCCGTGGGCGGCCCAGCCCCAGCTCCAGGAACGCGTCGGTGTCGACGAACTCCTCGACGTCGGCCTGACGCAGCGCCAGCCGCGGGTCGTCGACGGCCGTGGGCAGCAGGTCGCCGACGCCGACGTCGCCCGGGCGAAGCCGCTGCGACCACGGCACCCACGCCGGCGCGAGCAGTGCGTCGTCGCCGGGCGTCAGGACGACGTCGTCGACGGTGACCTTGCGTACCCGCGGGGCGCGAGTGGTCACGACCGTCCACACCCAGCCTCGGTAGGCGTGGGCCAGCGAGGCGAACCGGTGCAGCACCAGCCGATCGCCCTCGGCCTCGACGCCCAGATGCTCGCCGACCGCTCCCTCGTCCCCGGCCTCCTCGACGGCGGCCGCGCGGGCCACGTCGACGGCGGCGGCGCAGACCGGGTCCGGGCCGGTGGCCCGGGACCGTGTCCCGCGCGGGGTGGCCGGGTCCTCCTGGTCGTCCTCGTCCTCACCGTCACCGTCGGCGCGGTCCGCCGTCGCGACCGGGAGGTCGGGCCGGTCGGCTCCGACCGCGACCACTTCGGGCACGGCCTCTTCGGCAGGTGCGGGCGTCTCGGCCTCGGCCTCTGCGACGGTCTCGACTCCGACGGCCGTCGTCTCGGGCTCGGTCGTCGTCTCGACCTCGGCGATGGTCTCCGGCCCAGCGACGGTCTCGGGCTCGGCGGGTGGCGCGACCTCGGCGACGGTCTCGACTTCGGCGGCCGTCTCGGGCTCGGTCGTCGTCTCGGGTTCGGCGGGCGGCGCGAGTTCGGCGGCAGGCTCGATCACGGCCGCCGGCTCGGGCTCGGCGCGGGTCGCCGGTTCGGCCGCCGCGTCGATGGACGGTTCGGCGGGCGGCTCGGATGCGGACGCTTCGGGCGCCGGCGGGGCAGCGGGGGCCACCTCGTCGGCGGGCACCGCGGCCGGCGGGTCGGCGAGCGCGGCCGGGATCACCGGCTCTGGCGGGTCGCCTGGAGTCGGGTCGGCGGTAGTTGTCAGGTCGTCGGCGGGTTCCGCCGGTGCCTCGGTCGGGCCGGCGGGCTGGGAGCCCGCCGCCGCGTCCTGGGCCTCGGCCGGCTCGGCCGGAGTAGCGCTCACCGCGTCGTCAGCGCCCGTTGCATCGTCCACGGGACCATTCTCGCCCAGGCTCGACAGGTACGCCCGGCGTGGTCGTGGCCGCGCGGCTGTTCGGCGAGCACACTCGGCAGGGTGGGTACTCGCGGGTTCGGCCGGCCGCTGCGCCGCCGTGCGGTCGTGACGGAGCCCGGCGTGGCTACGGACAGTCCGACCGGGGCCGTCGGGAGGGTCCGCGCGAGCCTTGGAACTGGCGTTGGACGGATCCGGGCAACTACGCGGCGTGATGGCGCCGACCGGTCCGGGCTCGCCGCGCTGCTCGACCTGTCCGTGATCAACGCCGCCGGCGACGCGCTGGTGACCGTCGCCCTGGCCGGCTCGTTGTTCTTCTCGGTGCCGACCGGTCAGGCTCGGTCCAAGGTCGCGCTCTACCTGTTGATCACGATGGTGCCGTTCGTGCTGCTCGCCCCGGTGATCGGGCCGTTGCTCGACCGGGTGGCCCACGGCCGGCGCACGGCCCTGGCGGCGCTCTGCCTGGGCCGGTGCCTGCTGGCCTGGCAGCTCGCGGCCCAGCTCTCCGGCCTGCAGGTTTACCCACTCGCGCTGGGGCTGCTGATGCTCTCCAGGGCGTTCGGGATCGCGCGCAGCGCCGTGATCCCTCGGGTGGCGCCACCCGGGCTGACGTTGGTCAAGGTCAACTCGCGGATGTCGATGGTCAACATCGTCGCGAGCTCCGCCGTGGCGCCCATCGGGCTCGGGATCGCGCACATTCCGTACGTCGGCTACGCGTGGGTGCTGCGGCTGTGCGCGCTGCTCTATCTGGCCGGCGTGCTGCTGGCGATCAACCTGCCGAAGCGGGTCGATTCGAACGCCGGTGAGCGGGCGCTGCGTGACATCGTGGCCGGTGCCACCGGCCCGCGAGCCGCCGCCGCGCCCAGCCAGCCCGTCGTGGCCGGGCCGCCTTACCAGGCTGTCGCGGGCACGGTGGTGGACTCGGAAAGCCGGGGTCGGCGGCTCGCCGGCAAGCATGCCCGCTGGCACGCGTTGGTCCGAGCGGTGCTCGGCGCGTCTCCGGTGGCGTTGCGCTCTACTCTGGTGTTGCGCGCGATCGTGGGGTTTCTCACGTTCTTCCTTGCGTTCCTGTTGCGGACCGAGGGTGGGACCAATCTCTGGCTGGGCGCGCTGGCCGCGTCCGCCGCGATCGGCAGCGGCCTGGGCGTGGTGATCGGCGGACGGCTGGGTCGTCGCCGGCCGGAGCGCATCCTGACGCTGGCGCTGCTGCTGACGACCGTCGGCTGCCTGCTGGCCGCCATCGACTATGCGAAGTTCCCGGCACTGTTCGCCGCCCTGCTGGCGATGCTGGCCGCGGCGATGGCCAAGCTCGCGCTCGACGCGATCATCCAGCGCGACACAGCCGACGACGTGCGCAACTCAGCGTTCGCCCGCTCGGAGACCGTGTTGCAGCTGGGCTGGGTGGCCGGCGGAGCGCTCGGGCTGATCGAGATGCCCGGTCAGCTCGGTTTCCTGATCGCCGGGCTGGTCCCCGCGGCCGCGCTGCTCCCGCAGGCCCGCGAGATCCGCCGCGCCCGCGGTGCCGCGGACCGCGCCGAGCGGCTCCAGGCCTCGGGTGGTGACCCGGCGGCCTGGCCAGCGGCGACGAGGGGCACGTGGGTGGCGCCGGACGGCACGACTGTCCTACCGGCGATGATGCCGCCACCGGATCGCCCGTACCCAGCCGTCGCCGGTCCGTTCCCGGATGACGCGACGCGTCCCTGGCGAGCCGTCCCTGAGCCGCCGTCGGCGCCGGCCGGCCCCGTGGTGCCCGGCTATCCGAGCGTCAGCCCGCCCCCAGCGGCGCCGCCGACCCTCTGGTACCCGGGTTCCGGCGAGTACCCGGGTTCCGGCGGGTATGCGGTGCCTGGCGGGTATCCCGAGTCCGGCGGGTATCCGGGAAATGGCGGGTATCCGGAAGCTGGCGCGTACCCGGCGCCTGGCGACCAGGTTGCGGGGCAGCCGTTGGGCCCGTGGGTGCGGGCACCCGGCCAGGTGGACGAGACGACGACCCGACCCGCCCGCCGGCGCCCGTGGGGACGCGCCCGCCGGGCCGCCTCCGACGCGGATCCTGACACGACGCTCCCGCTCGGCTCCGAGGGCCGGTTCCCCGAGGTACCCCCGCCCCGGAACACCCCCAACCACTCGGCGGACTAGCCAGTACCGCCGCCGCCAAGATTGGCCGGCCCAGACAAGGTCCGCGATCAAGGCGGGTGGGGCGGAGACGTTGGCGGACTAGCCGGATGGCGGGTCAGGCGGACAGCAGGCGTTTGCGGGTCAGGTAGTCGGTGGCGACGGCCGCGGACGCTTCGCCGTCGGAGTCGACTCTCCGGTCGAGATCGGCCAGGTCGGTGGTGGTCAGCACGGGGGCCAGCACGTTCAGCGCAGCGCTGATCTCGGGTGTCAGGGACCTGGTGTTGACGATCGGCACCAGGTTGTCGGCGTTCTGGAGCTTCTTGTCATCGGTCAGGATGACCAGGCCGTAGTCGTCGACCGTCGCGTCGGTGGTGGCGACCAGACCGAGCTGGGCCAGGCCGTCGCGGACCGCCGCCTTGGTCGCGGCCGTGTCGAAGCCGGTCTGGACCAGGCCCGCGATCTTGATCCCGTAGGTCTTCTCGAGGCCCGGCTGGCAGAACGGCCGGGTCGGGCACTCCGTGGTCGCGGCGACCGTCACCGCGACGCCGCTGGCACCCAGATCGGACAGGGTCTGAAGCCGGTGGGCGCTGGCGAAGTCCTTGGTCACGGCGAACGCGTTCTGGTCGACGGCGTTCGCCGGCTCCAGCGCCGTCAGGCCTTTGCCGGCGGCGAGCCGGCGCAGGGCGGCCAGCGAGACGGTCAGGTCGCTCGACGAGACCGGCGGGGTGTCCTTGCCGTTGACGAGGGAGCTCAGCAGGTCCGCGTAGGTGGCGACATACTGCGGCATCACGTCGATCTGGCCGCTCTCCAGCGAGGACTCGGCGATCTCGGTGCTGGCGATCGACGTCCGGTCCACGCCGTAGCCGGCCTTGGCCAGCAGCCGCGCGTACATGTCGGCGAGGATCTTGCTTTCGGTGAACCCGGCGTCGGCGACGGTCAGGTGGCCCCGGGGGACTCCGTTCGTCCCGCCGCCGCCCTTGGCGGTGCCGCCAGAGCCGCCGCACGCGGCCGCGCCGAGTGCGAGGGCGAGCAGCGCCGCGATGCCGGCGGCGCGTCCGTGGTTCCGCTGGCCTCGGGAGTGACGGTAGACGGATGCCGTGTCTGCCACAGGTGCCTCTCCCGGGTCCCCCGCCGCCGCGTCCGCGGCTGTCAAACGCCGCCAGCATACTTCCGGTGGATCTTCGCGGGCCGCGCGGGCCCTGGCGCGGATCGCGTGGTCAGGACCGACGTCAGCGCGGCTCGTGCGGCTCAGGTGAACGTCGGCAAGCCCGCGACACGCCGGCCCCCGGACCCAGGAAGGGTTCGGGGGCCGGCGGCCGAAAGGAGGATCGGTCAGGCGAGACCGACACTGGTCAGCCACTGCTTGGCGACCGTGTCCGGGTTACCGGTCCCGACCTTGGCGTCGAGGTCCGCGAGGATCGCCGTGGTCAGCTTCGCGGACACAGCGTTGACGGTGTCCTTGATGGTCGGTGTGATCTTGGCGGTCGCCACGATCGGTGTGACGTTCTGCGCGGCGAACATGTTCTTCGGGTCGGTCAGGGCGACGAAGCCATCGGTGGCGAACGACGGGTCCGTCGAGAAGATGTCGGCCCCGTCGATAGTGCCGTCCTTCAGCGAGGTGACCGTGACGGTGCCGCTCGCCGACAGCGCGGTGAAGTTGCCGAAGGTGACCCCGTAGACGCTCTTGAGCGCCGGGATGCCGTCAGGCCGGGTCTGGAAGGCGGCCGGGGCGCCGAAGGTGAGCTTGGATGCGACCGAGGTCAGGTCCGCGATCGAGGTCAGGTGGTACTTGTCGGCGGTCGCCTTGGTCACCGTGATCGTGTCGGAGTCCTGGGCCGCGGCCGGGGTCAGCGCGGTCAGCTTGCTGCCCAGAGCGGCGGGCAGCGCGGCCGTCACCTCCGCGGTGCTCTTGGCCGTCGACTTCGGGTCCAGGTAGGCCAGGATCGAGCCGTTGTACTCGGGGAAGAAGCTGATCGAACCGTCCTGCAGCGCCTTGACGTAGACGGACCGCTCGCCGATGTTCAGGTTCTTGGTGATCTTCACGCCCTTGGCCGCCAGCGCGTCGGCGTAGATGTCGGCCAGCAGGGTGCTCTCGGTGAAGTCGGCGGAGCCGATCGTCAGCGAGCCCGCGTCGGCGGCCGCGCTGGCGCCGGCCGAGGGGCTGGCGGATGAACCACTGCTGCCGCTCGAGCCGCAGGCGGCCAGCGTCAGCACGACGGGCAGTGCGAGGGCGACAAAGGCCGACGTGGTCTTGCGGTACATGGGTCTCCTCTAGATTTCGGCGGATGCCGGGGGTGCTGCGGATACCGGGGGTACGGGGGCTGGCAGGGTGGTGCGGTAACGGCCGGCGATGCCGCGAGACACGACGAGTCGCTGCAGGCCGAGCAGCAGAAGGTCGGCGACGACGGCCAGCACTGCCACCAGCAGGGCCGCGCCGATCATCGCCGGGTAGCCGACGTCAGGGTCGTTGATCTGGGGCAGGCCGTTGATGAAGATCTGGTAGCCGAGGCCGCCGAGGAACGGCAGGTAGCCGGCGATGGTCGCCGTGGCGACCACCTGGAGCACCGCGCTTCGAACGCCGGCCAGCACCAGCGGCAGCGCGATGGGCAGCTCCACCCTCGTGACAACCTGCCACCCGCGCATGCCCATTCCGCGTGCCGCGTCCCGTATGTCCGGGTCCACGCCCTGCACGCCGGCATACGTGTTGGTGAGGATGGGCGGGATGGCCAGCACGACGAGCATGGCCTCGACCGGGATCAGGGAGCCGAACGCGCCGCGCGGCACCAGCCAGCTGATCGCGCCGTGATAGTGGATCTTCGGGCTCACCACCACGTAGAGCAGGATCAGCAGCCCGAAGGCGGGCACCGCGCGAATCGCGTTCGCCAACCCGGCAATGGCGAAGCCACCCCGCCCGGTGTGGCCGACTAGCAGCCCGATCGGAATGGCGATGACCATCGCGACGACAACCGCGACCACCGTGTAGAGCACGTGCTCGCGCAGGGAGACCAGCAGACCGTGCGGCCCCCACCAGTGCGACGCTGTCGTCAGCCAGCCGGGCACCAGCCCGAGGCTGGGCAGGTTGCTGCTGGCCAGGTTGCCGCCGGCCAGGATGGCGGTCGCGCTCACCGGGCCACCGCCCGCCGCCACGGCGTCGCCAGCCGGACGCCCAGCAGGATCAGTGCGTCGAGCACCAGTGCGAGCAGCACGAAGAGGATCAGCCCAAGCCAGATCGGCGCCGTGTCGCTGGTGGTGGCCCCCAGCGTGAACAGGGAGCCGAGCTGGCTGACCCCGAGCGAGGAAGCGACGGCGATCAGGCTGACGTTCGAGACGGCGGCGACCCGCAGGCCCGCGCCGATCACCGGCACCGCCATCGGGAGCTGCACCGCGATCAGGCGTTGGCGCTCCGTGTAGCCCATCGCCGCGGCGGCATCCAGCACGGTCGCGTCGACGGACCGCAGCCCGTCCGCGACGACTCGCACGAGCAGCGCGACGCTGTACACGGTGAGCGCCACCGCGACGTTGAGCGGGTCGAGGATGCCGGTGCCGAGGAGGCCCGGCAGGGCCAGGAACAGCACGATCGACGGGATCGTGTAGAGCAGGCCGCCGAGGCTGATGACCGGCGCGTAGGTCCACCGGTACCGGCTCGCCAGCCACCCGATCGGCAGGGCGACCACCAGCGCCACCACGAGTGGGACCAGCGAGAGCCAGACCGTCGTGCGCAGCCAGTCGAGCACCTGGCTGTGGTTGTCGCTGAGGTACTGCCAGATGTGGTTCATGATGCCGGCTGTACGGGTGGGCCGGATGGGACGGCGCGCTCCTGCTCGATCCGGACCAGCACGTCCGACGCGGTGACGGTGCCGGCGAAGGTGCCGTCGGCATGGACGACGACACCCCGCCCGCTCGGCGACGACAGCGCCGCGTCGAGCGCCTCGCGCAGCGTTCCCGCCTCGGGAGCGAGCGTGCCGCCCAGGTTCAGCTTGTCCGTGTCGACCGTGCCCTCGCCCGTCGCCGCGGCGGTCGCGAGCCACCCCAGCGGATGACGGCCCTCGTCGAGCGCCAGAACCCAGCCGTCCCGGGCCAGGTCGGGCGCCGCCTTGAGCGGGGCGCCGACCGTCACCGTCGGCTCGTCCAGCAGCGCCAGCTCGCCCGCGTGGGTGAACCCGAGGGCGCGGTAGCCACGGTCGCGGCCGACGAAGCCCGCGACGAACGAGTCCGCCGGACTTGCCAGCAGCTCGCCCGGCGGGGCCAGCTGCGCGAGCCGGCCGCCGACGCGCAGCACCGCCACCTGGTCGCCGAGCCGGATCGCCTCGTCGATGTCGTGGGTGACCAGCACGATGGTCTTGCGCAGCTCGTGCTGCAGCCGGAGGAACTCGTCCTGCAGCTGGCCGCGGACCACCGGGTCGACGGCCGAGAACGGCTCGTCCATCAGCATGACCGGCGGGTCGGCGGCGAGCGCCCTGGCGACGCCGACGCGCTGTTGCTGGCCGCCGGACAGCTGGGCCGGGTACCGGCCCGCGAACGCCGCTGGCAGGCCCACCCGTTCGAGCAGCTCCAGGGCCTGGCCGCGCGCCTCGCGGCGGCCGCGGCCGAGCAGGCGGGGAACGGTGGTGATGTTGTCGAGGACGGTCCGGTGCGGGAACAGCCCGGCGTGCTGGATCACGTAGCCGATGCCGCGGCGGAGCTGGTCGGACCTGATCGTCGCGGTGTCGCGGTCGTCGAGCCAGATCCGGCCCGAGGACGGCTCGATCATTCTGTTGATCATCCGCAGGCTGGTCGTCTTGCCACAGCCGGAAGGGCCGACGAGTACGGTGATTTTGCCGGTCTCGGCGACCAGGTCCAGGGCGTCCACCGCGACGGTGCCGTCCGGGTACCGCTTGGTCACCGACTCGAAACGGATCACCACACCATCCCATATGCCTGATGACGACGACCCGCGCGGCGCGCCTGACAGAGGGTATTGCACGGGAAGCCGGTAGACAAAATAGGCTTTTCGTTGTCGCCCGGCAGTGCCATCTGTTCGCCCGTCGATCTGGCGGCCTCGCCGCGGCGCCGCCGACCGTCGGCGCC
>NZ_JADWYX010000020.1:43310-102009 GCF_016786355.1 Frankia sp. AgB1.9 | reverse complement strand
GGGGGGGGGGGGCGGGCGGGGACGCCGCGGGCGGCGCGGGGGGGTGGGGCCGCCCCCCGCCGCCCCCCAACCGGCCCCCCGCGATCGCGTCGACTACCGTGAGCCGGCCACGCGGCTGCGGGCCGCGTCGAGGACCTTGCGGGGAAGAACCGGCGCGTCCCGGCCGGTGCCCAGCGAGCCAGCAGGCTTCGCGGAACCCGTCGAGCCGCCGTCCTTCTCCTCGTGGTACTCCTCCTCGACGTTGACCGACCAGACGTCGTGGGCGGTGCCCTTGACGATGTTCTCGGCGGTCAGCATCGCGGTGTACATCGAGTGGTCGGCGTTGTTGTAACGGAACATGCCGTTGCGGCCGACCGGGTGGACGTTGCTCGCGTAGTCGGTCAGCCAGCCCCGGATCACGTCGACGTTCGCCCCGTAGCGGTCGTCGTAGATCGGGTAGGCCTTCGGCTGGCGGACGACGTAGCCGGCCTCGATGTCCTTGTAGGCGACCAGACCGAGCTTGTCGAGCTCCTTCTTGCCCTTCTCGATGAGGTCCTCGTCGGGCGCGGTCCACTCGGCGTCGTTCTCGAACACCGTGTACTCCAGGCCCAGGACGTTGCGACCGTCCTTGACCAGGAACGGCGACCAGGACGCGAAGTTCTGGATACGCATCGTGCGGACCGACGGGTCGTGGATGTAGATCCAGTTGTCCGTCCAGGAGACCGCGCTCGACGGCACGACCAGGGCCACGGTGAGGAAGTCGCGGTAGCGCAGGTCCTGCGCTGCCTTGAGCACTCGCGGCGGCACGGCCGGGCTCATGATCTCGATGAGCTGCGAGATCGGCATCGAGGAGATCACGTCGGTCGCCGGGTAGGCGGTGACGCCGCCGTTGGCGTCCTCGGCGACGACCTCGAAGGCCTTCCCGTCCTCGTGCCGGATCTCGACGACCTTCGTCTCCATGCGGATCTTCGAGCCCTGCGCGACGACCTTGTCGCGGCAGATCTCCCACATCATTCCGGGGCCGTACTTGGGGTACTCGAACTCCTCGATGAGCGAGGTGATCTCTTTCTGGTTCGTCTTCGGCTTGACCGCGTTGAGAATCGCGTTGCCGAGGTTCAGGCTCTTGATCCGCTGCGCGGCCCAGTCGGCCGGCATCTCGCTGACCGGGACGCCCCAGACCTTCTCGGTGTAGGTCTTGAAGAACGTCCGGTACAGACGCCACCCGAACCGGGCGACCAGCCAGCTCTCGTAGTCCGACTGGTCCTTCGGCGGGCTGATCCGGGCGCGCAGGTACGAGGCGATGCAGATCGCGGCCTCCTGCGGGCCGAGGTTCTGCAGCGCGTTGACCGCCTTGATCGGGTAGTCGTAGTACTTGCCCTGGTAGAAGATCCGGCTCTTGCGCGGCCGCAGCAGGAAGTCCTCCTGGGGCAGGATCTCGTGCCAGAAGTCCTCGACCCGCTGGACCTTCGAGAAGAACCGGTGGCCGCCGATGTCGAACCGCCAGCCGTCCCGCTCGACGGTGCGCGAGATGCCGCCCACCTGGGTGTCGGCCTCGAGGATCGTCGACGGGATCCCGTACCGATGCAGCTCGTAGGAGGCCGTGAGGCCCGCCGGTCCGGCGCCGATGACGACGACGTCCACGTTTTCCGACATCAAGACTCAGCCGTTCCTTGGGGTGTAAGACGAGAGCGACGACGCCGTCCGCGCCGTCGGTGCACCCGTGGGCCCCGTACCTGACACGGGGTGCGCTCCGAATGATCCATTTTGGTCACTCAACGCTACGGAACCGACGGCAGTGTCCCTCGCGGCGTACCCGGAATGCCACCGGTGGGGGCGCGTCGCCCGGTGACGGGCGATCGGCTCACGCATCGTTGGCTCCGCTTCTGGTTCCAGGGGATAGCGCGCGGGGACGGACTGGTGCGGAAGCGGCCGGGGTTATCCGCTTCGCGCACACTGTAACGGCCCGAACCGACGGCGAATCGCACGGGTCCCGCTCCCGGGCGCTCGGCCCGGTCGGCCCGGCGGGGCGCGCCGTGACCCGACCGCGGACCCCGGCACCGCGCGGGTTCGAGGCCGCACGCCTGACCGGCGGCCCGCGCCGCTCCCCGCCGCCGACCGGATCGACCTTCAGGACCCGTCACGAAATGTGACGAAGGCGGGCTCCCCTCGGGTCGGTCCCCAAACCGAAGGAACACCCGATTTGCCCCGTGGCTCGAACAGGTTCCGCCCTCGCGAGCCACCGAAGGGCCCTGTCCCGGCGGCGCAGCCGGCCCCGCTGTCTCGACGCACTGGGTGACTAACACCACCATCGTGCCATCGACCATGCAATGCGTCGGAACCCGTCCTGGACGCCGCCGACCCCCCTCGACGGCAGCCGGGTCGGAGGCACCCAGGTCAGCCGAAGGCGACGGTGGTTTCAACCGAAGGCAAGTCAGGGTCAGCCGAAGGCGACGGTGAGCGCCGCGGCGATCAGGACCGCGGCACCGATCGTCACGCGCAGTCGGCGACCGACGCGCACCGTCGCCGACTGCAGGGCACACGCGGCGGCGACCGCCTCCGCCGTGACGAGCAGCACGGCGCCCGCCCAGGCCAGCGCGACGAGATGGCCCCGGTCCGGCCGCAGGGCGGCGACGAGCACCGAGGCGGCCAGCGTCACGGCCGGCAGCGACACCACCAGCAGGGACGGTGTCCACCGGTCCGGCGTGAGCCGGCCGAGGGCCGAGCCCGGGTGGGCCGTGAGCCCCGAAGGCCAGGCGGTCACCGTCCGGCTCCAGGCGCCCCTGACGAACCCGGTCCTGCCCGCCGCCGGGACCGGCGCGTTCGCCGCGGGCCCGGCCTTGACCAGCGCCGCCGCGCCCGGGGTGACCCCCGGCGGCACCGCCTTCGCCAGGCCCGCCTTGGGCGCGGCCTTCGCGCGCACCACCGCCTTGGACGTCGTGGCCTTCCCCACCATGGCCGTCGTGGGCGCGGCCTTGACCAGCGCAGCCTTCGACCCGGTGGCCTTCCCGGCCACGGTCTTCTCCGCCCCAGCCTTCCCAGCCCCGGCCTTCTCCGCCACGCCTTTCCCGGCGACGGCCTTCCTCGCCGCGGCCTTGCCCGTCAGGGCCTTCCCTGCCGGGGCCTTCGCGGGCAACGACCTCACGGGCACGGCCTTGCCCTGGGGGGCCGCGGCCGCAGCCGTCGAGGTGGTCCGGACCGGGCCCGGGTCGGGAGCCGAGCGCAGAGCACGCCGCGCGATGTCGGGGGCGGCGCCGGACCTGCCGCCGAGCAGGACGATCCGGGCCAGCGCCAGCAGCGACAGCGGGATCGCGGCCAGCCAGCCGGCGAGCGCGGCCGCCAGGCCACGTCCGACCAGGCCGCCCTCCGTGGTGACCGCCGCCGCGAACAGCCCGGTGGCCACCAGGTAGGGCAGGCCGAAGACGAGCCACTGGACGGTGTCGGTCCCCGAGGTCAGCCGCCCGCCCGCGAGCACCATCAGCGCCGGGGTCAGCCACAGCCCGACCTGCGCCGCCGCCAGCAGCGGCAACGCCGCGTCGGCCAGGTGGTACGCCCGCTGACGGTTGGTCAGCCCGGTCTTGGCCAGCGGGTTGTCGAACAGCAGTATCCGCAGCCGGTCGAGCGCGCGGGCGAGGGTGAGCCGAGCGGCCACCGCCGGCGGACGGGCCGCGCGGGAGGTGACGACGTCCGGGTGGTGGACGCTGGCCCACCCGGCGGAGTGCAGCTCGTAGGACGTCCGCGGCTCCTCGGTCGCGGCCCGGACGCCGAAGCCACCGACGGTCTCGAGCGCGACCCGGCGGTACAGCGTGCCGCTGCCCACGCCGGTGGCGGCACCGTCACGATCCCGGCCCGCGGCGACCGTTCGGGCCAGCGCCGCCTCGGCCCGGTCGGGCACCGGCCCCTGCCCCGACGCTGTCGGCCGCCAGGCCGACGAGACGAGCCCGACCTGGGGGTCGCGCAGGTAGCCGAGCACCCGGTGGGCGGCGTCGGCGCAGACCGTGTCGCCGACGTCGAGGACCAGGACGGCGTCACCATCGGTGACCGCCAGGGCGGCGTTGAGCAGGCCGGTGCGGCTCGGCGGCCCGTCGTGCCGGGTCAGGCAGGTGATGTCTCGCCGGTCCGCCAGGGCGGCGGCGGCCCAGGCGCCACCGCGGCCGCCGGGCAGCGCCGCGTCGTCGATCCGGGTGTCGACCAGCAGGTAGGTGCGGTGCGGGTAGGTGAGGGCCTGGGCCGTGCGCAGCGTGCGGTCGACGTCGGAGAGCGGCTCGCCGCGGCTGACGACGAAGACGTCCAGCGTGCCGGCCGGGGCGGGCGCGCGGCGGACGAACCCGCGGTTCACCCGCGCCGCGCAGACCGCGAGGCCCACCACGACGAGGTAGAGCGCCAGCTCGGCGGCGAACGCGAGCCCACCGGTGAACCCGGTGCCGCCGAGGTGGCCGGCGCGCCAGCCGAGGTAGACGGCACCGGCCGCGGCGGCTACGACCCCGGCGGTCGCCGTGGCCGTCGCGGCGGGCCCGGCCGAGCCCGCGACCAGGTGCCACCCCACCCGGGCCGGCTGCGCTGTCCCCGGATCGGCCGGCAGGCCCGCGTCCGGCTCTGGCGGGTCGGCCTGGGTGCCGGGCCGCCGGCGTCGCGGCCGCGCCGGACCGGCTGGCTCGCCCTGCCGCGGCGCGGGCACGGCGGCACGGCGGGCGGACCCGTCTTGGCGCGATCCCCGGGACCCTCCGCCCGCCATGGCTACCCCCTTGAACGATCAGTTCTGGAACAGTTACCGACAGTAACAGCGACCCTGATCGGCGGAAGGCATCCAGCGGCCCGCACCCAGGCCCGGGCCTGGGCGAGGCGCGCGTGACCTCGACGAGCCGCGGGTCATATCGTGATCAAACGCCGCCGGCGTGACGCACGGTTCGCGCCCGGAGTGGGCAATGCCGGTTCGGCCGCGCCCACGGCTCCGCCACACTGGGACCAGGGCTACCGCGCCGCGGCCCCCGGAGGCCGCGCGATCGTGCCGGCGCCGGGCCGCGGCGGCCGGGCGTCCGAGTGGGCTCGCGCGGCACCCGACGCCACGCGCCGCCCGCCCGGCCGGCACGCCGCTGGTGGTGTGTCATGCGTTGAACCAGGCCGGCCGGGGAAGGCCCGATGCGCGGCACCGGACGACGACGGAAGGGATCATGAACGACTCGGGCGATACCGGTTGTAGTCCGAACCGACCCGCGCGCGTGGGAGCGCCCGTGAGGGGCGACCGGTGACTCAGGCGCTCCTCCTCATCGCGGGAGTCATCCTGCTCGCGGGCTGCGGCCTGTTCGTGGCCGCCGAGTTCGCCCTCGTCACCGTCGACCGCGCCACCGTGGAGCGCGCGGCGCGTGACGGCGACCGGGCCGCCCACGGCACCCTCCAGGCGCTGCGCACCCTGTCCACCCAGCTCTCCGGCGCCCAGCTCGGCATCACGCTGACCAACCTGGGCATCGGCTACCTGGCCCAGCCGGCGATCGCGGAGCTGCTGTCCGGCCCGCTCGGCCGGGTCGGCGCGTCCGGGCACCTCGCGGACGACCTGGCCGTGGTGCTCGCCCTGGTGATCGCCACCGTGCTGACGATGGTGTTCGGCGAGCTGGTTCCGAAGAACGTCGCGCTCGCCCGGCCGCTCGCGACCGCGAACAGCGCCCAGCGCTTCCAGCGGGGCTTCACCGCAGCGGCCCTGCCGCTGATCCGGTTCCTCAACGGCGCGGCCAACCTGCTGCTGCGCCGGTTCGGGATCACCCCGCGCGAGGAGCTGGCCTCGGCCCGCTCGGCGCAGGAGCTGTTCTCGCTGGTCGGCCGGTCGGCGGAGCACGGCGCGCTGGCCCGGGAGACCGCGACACTGGTCCAGCGCTCGCTGCTGTTCGGGGACCGCACCGCCCAGGACGTGATGACGCCGCGGGTGCGGATGCGCTCGATCAGCGCCGACGAGCCGATCGCCGCGGTGATCGCTCTGACGCGACGGACCGGGCACTCACGGTTCCCGGTGCTCGGCGAGGACAGCGACGACGTCGTGGGTCTCATCCACATCAAGCGGGCCGTCGCGGTGCCCGAGGAGGACCGCGCGACCACCCCGGTCCGCGCGGTGATGGGACCGACGGTCACCGTCCCGTCCACGGCCCCGCTGGAGCCGCTGCTGGAGACGCTGCGCGCCGGCGGGCTGCAGATGGCGATCGTCGTCGACGAGTTCGGCGGCACCGACGGGCTGGTGACGGCCGAGGACCTGATCGAGGAGATCGTCGGCGACGTCGTCGACGAGCACGACCGGGTCAGCCCGCGCGCCGTGCGCCACCGCGACGGGAGCTGGGCACTGTCCGGGCTGCTGCGCCCCGAGGAGGCCGAGGAGCTGACGGGTGTCCCCATCCCGACCGACGACGCCTACCAGACGCTCGGCGGCCTGATGGCCGCGGCGCTCGGGCGCATCCCGGCCGCCGGCGACGCGGTCGAGGTGGCCGGCGTGGGCTACACCGTCGAGCGGATGGACGGCCGCCGGGTCGACCGCATCCGCCTCGACCCACCGGCCGCCGGCCCGGCGCCCAGGCGCCACGGCAGGCAGGACGACACCGAACAGGCCCCGGACGACGGCCATGACCGCGACCACGCTGATCGCGCCGGCCGCGGCCGTCAGGGCGCGCGCCCGGGCGGCGGCGCGGAGCTGGCCGACGGCGACGTCGTCGTCGACCCGCGCCGCGCCCTGCCGCCGGCCCATCCGCCCCGCGGCAACGGCCGCGCGGCCGGCTGGGACGGTGGCCGGTGAACGACGTGCTGAAGCTGGCGCTGGTCGTGGCGCTGCTGCTGGGCAACGCGCTGTTCGTCGGCGCGGAGTTCGCGCTGATCTCGGCGCGCCGCACGACGATCGAGCCGCGGGCGCAGGCCGGGTCGTGGTCAGCCCGGATCACGCTGCGGGCCATGGAGCACGTGTCGCTCATGCTGGCCGGCTCGCAGCTTGGGGTCACCGTCTGCACCCTGGGGCTCGGCGCGCTCGCCGAGCCGACCATCGCCCACCTGATCGAGCACCCGTTCGAGGCCGCCGGCCTGCCGGCCGCGGCGATCCACCCGATCGCGTTCGTGCTGGCCCTGGTGCTGGTCACCGTCCTGCACGTGGTGATCGGTGAGACCGTGCCGAAGAACATCGCGCTCGGCGCGCCGGACCGGGCTGCGCTGGTGCTGACCCCGCCGCTGGCGGGCCTGGTGCTGGTGCTGCGACCGGTGATCGTCGCGTTGAACTGGGTCGCGAACGCCAGCCTGCGACTGGTCCGGATCGAGCCGAAGGACGAGGTCGCGAGCGTCTTCACCCGCGACGAGGTGGCCGGTCTGGTCGACGAGTCGCGCCGCGAGGGCCTCCTGCAGGCGGACGAGCACGAGCTGGTCAGCGGCGCGCTGGCCTTCGACGAGCGGGCCGCCCGCGACGTGCTGCTGGCCCGGGAGGGCCTGGTCACCGTCCCGACGGAGATCACCCCCAGGGAGCTCGAGCACCTGGCGGCCAGCACCGGCTACACCCGGTTCCCGGTGCACGACTTCGGCGGCCGGCTGATCGGGTACTTGCACCTGAAGGACATCCTGGAGACCCGGCCGGAGCGGCGGGCGTCGCCGGTGGCGGCGAAGTGGCTGCGCCCGCTGGTGCACGTGCCGGCGGACGCGACGCTGCGCCAGGCGCTGACGGTCATGCAGCGCTCCGGCGCGCACCTGGGCCAGGTGGTCGACGCCTCGGGCGAGTCCCTCGGCCTGGTCGCGCTGGAGGACATCCTCGAGGAGCTGGTCGGGGAGATCCGCGACGAGGCGGCCCGCCGGCCCGTCCGCCCGTCCGCGCCGGCCCAGTCCGCTGCCCGGCCCGTCTAACGGCCCAGCCCGTCTGACGCCGGGCCGGAACCGTCCGGCTGGTTCCGGTTCATCCGGGGACTGACGGCCGGAACGCCGGCCGCGAGTGCCCGGATGGGGGGTGCGCCCGGGGTTCGGTGTCGGCTGGGCGTCACTTAGGGCGATAACAACGCAATCGACGTGCCGGGCGTCGGACATGCGGCGTAGCGTGTGGTCCCTAGCCGGATCTGATCCCCGGTATCGGCGCAGGCACTGGCGTGGCCTGCGCCGATAGGCAAAGTCTTTACTTACAGACGCGGTCTCCCGTGTCAGGATCGACAATCAAAAAGCTGTAACTCGTCACGAGGGGGAGGGGACCGGTGGCGGGATCGACACCACCCCCGGTATCCGGCAATGCCCCGGCCCCGCTGAACGCGGCGGATCCACGCAAGCTGGGCAAGTACGTGATCACCGGGCGGCTCGGCCAGGGCGGGATGGGAACCGTCTTCCTTGGTCACAGCCCCGACGGCGATGCCGTCGCGATCAAGGTAATCAAGCCGGAGCTCGCCGAGCGCCCCGAGTTCCGGGCCCGGTTCCGGCGGGAGGCGGAAAGCGCCCGCCGAGTCAGGCGATTCACGACCGCGGCCGTTCTCGACGCCGACCCGGACGGCCCGTGGCCATATCTGGTGACCGAGTACGTCGAGGGCCCGACGCTGTCGAAGTTGGTCGCCCGCCGCGGCCCGATGCGGCCGGCCGACCTGGAGCAGATGGCGCTCTCGGTCGCGACCGCGCTCTCCGCGATCCACGCCGCCGGGATCGTGCACCGGGACCTGACCCCGGCCAACGTGCTGCTGTCCCCGGTCGGCCCGAAGGTGATCGACTTCGGGCTGGCCCGCGACTTCGAGGGTTCCGGCGAGTTCTCCCGGACCGCCAAGCACGCGATCGGCACGCCGGGGTACATGGCCCCCGAGCAGATCATGGACTCGCCCGTCACGTCGGCCGCCGACGTGTTCGCCTGGGGCGCGATCACCGTCTTCGCCGCCACCGGCCGCCAGCCGTTCGGCGAGGGCCGCATCGAGGCGCTGCTCTTCCGGATCCTGTATGAGCCCGCCAACATCGACGGCGTCCCCGACGAGCTCGCGCCGCTGGTCGACGCCGCGCTGCGCAAGAACCCGGCAGAGCGCCCGACGGCCGAAGAGCTGCGGATCTCCCTGATGAGCGGCGCCGCGCTGCCCGCTGCCCGGCTGGCCGCCTCGGGGCCCGCGGCCCAGGAGGCGACCTCCACCGACAGCAAGGACGGCGCCCGCCGCCGGCGCGGGCATCTGTTCGGCCGCGGTCGCCACCAGGACGGTGACGAGGCCGTGTCCGGCGCGCCGTTGTCCGGGGCCGCCACCAGCCTGCTCACCCCGGCTCCGGCGACGACGGTTGCCCCGCGGGCGCCGATCTCGGCACCGCCGACCTCCGTCGGTCCGGCCGCCCCGGTCGCTCCCGCGCCGCGGTCGGTCCCGGCGCCGTCCGTCGCCCCCGGCGGCCCGGTCGCCCGGTCCGCCGGGCCTCAGCCGCCGTCGCTCGCGCCTCGGTCGACGACGTCCACACCGCCCCGCTCCCCCGCGCCGCTGTCGACACCGGGACCGGCGCCGCGCACACCGGTGCCACACCCGTCGGCACCGCCGCCGGCCACCACGCCCTCCCCCACGCCCGTCTCGCCGGCGCCGGCCGCGCCGATCCGCCCGCAGGCCGCGCCCGCGGGCGAGCGGGCCGCCGCGATGACGGCCCGCGTCGCCCCGCCCGCCAGGCCAGCCGAGGAGGCTCGGCCGTCGGGGGCCGGACGCGGTCGTCGCACCGTCGTGCTGGTCGCCGCCGGGCTGGTGCTGCTCGCCGCCGCGGTGGGCATCCCGCTGGCGGTCACCCACGGGTCCGGCGGCAACGGCGGCTCGTCGTCGGTGTCCCCGGCCCGGGCCGCCCAGCTGTCCGACACCCTTGCGAAGGCCGCCGACTCGGCCCGGCCGACCGACCCGGCCCGCGCGGCCCGGCTCAGCCTCGCCGCGTACCGGATCGCACCGACCCAGGCCGCGGCCGGCGCCATGATCGCGTCCTTCGCCGCCAGCTCCAAGGTCGACCTGCCAGGCTCGCCCGTCGCCTACACCGGTGTCGCCCTGACGGCCGACGGCCGGCTCGGCGCGGCCACCGACGCGGCCGGACGGGTCCGGCTGTGGAACCTCGCCGCCGCGACGCCGGCCCTGCTCGCCGACATCGCCACCGGGGACGCCAGCGCTCCCACGGCCCCGGTGTTCCTGCCGACCGGCGACCTGCTGACCGGTGGAGGCATCGGACACGCGTGGACGCTCACCGACCCGCGCGCGCCCAGGGCGATCTCCGACGTGAAGCCGCAGGCGACCCAGCCACTGCAGCTGGCTCTCTCCGGTGACGGGCGGCTGCTGGTCACCGCCGGCCAGGACCGGATCATCGAGCTGTGGGACCTGAACAATCCGGCGAAGCCAGGCTGGCTCGGGCTGAAGGTGACCCCAGGGATCATCACCGACATCGCGCTCAGCCCGGACGGGCGCACGCTCGCCGTCTCCGGCGTCGACGGCACGGTGTCCCTGTGGGACCTCTCCGACCGGCGGAACCCGGTCGAGAGAGGCTCCGCGGTCGGGCACCTCGGCCAGGTCACGTCGGTCGCGTTCCTGCCGGGCAGCAAGCGCATCGTCACCGGGGGCAGCGACAAGACGGTCCGGCTGTGGAACGTCACCGACCTGAACGCGCCCCGGCAGCTCGGCGAGGTCACCCAGGGCAGCTCACCGGTGGTGAACGTCGCGGCGGTCGACTCGAACCTGGTCGTCAGCAGTGACGCGAGCGGCAGCCTGCTCGGCTGGAGCATCGACGCGGCGAACCCCGCGGACTCGTTCTCGCTGGGCCGGGGCAGCACCGGCCTCGACCTGGCCGTGGGTGGCGCCGGGAAGATGTTGCTGACGGCCCCGGCCGGAGGTTCCTCCGGTGCCGCGTCACTCATCTCGACCGACCCGGCCCGGCTGGCGACGGTCGCCTGCGCGAATCCGGCGAACAGGATCGGCGAAACGGAATGGAAGTCCCTCGTCGCCGACCTCGCCTATTCCGACCCATGCGCCGGGCGATAAGACATTCCAGATGGCACGTGTAACAGCAAAAGGGCACAGGTGACACAGCGATGGGCTACCAGCTTGGTATCGACATCGGAACGGCGAACACCACGGTCGCCGTGGCGGCGGGCGACTGGCCACAGATTCTGACGGTCGCCGGCGGTTCGTCGATTCCGACGGTCCTCTACTTCCCAGCGGGCGCCCCGGTGGTGTTCGGCCGGGCCGCCGCGCGGCGGGCGCTCGCCGAGCCGTCGCGGGCGGCCCACGGGTTCCTGCGCCGGGTCGGCGATCCCGCTCCGATCATGGTCGGCGGTTCCGCGTACACGCCGGAGGGCCTGGTCACCCGGTTCCTCGACCGCGTGCTCGCGACCGTCACCGAGAGCCGGGGCGAGGCGCCGGACCAGGTCGTCCTGACGTTCCCCACGAGCTGGACCTCCCGGCGCCGTGAGCTGTTCAGCGAGGCGCTGGAACGCCTGGACCTGGACGTGCCGGTGCGGGCGGTGCCGGCGGCCGACGCGCTCGGCGCCGTGCTGGCCCGGCGCGCGGCGGCCCGGACGCCCGGACGGGGCGCGGACCTGATCGCGGTCTACGACTTCGGGGCCGGCGCGTGCGAGGCCGCGGTGCTGTCCGTCTCCGACTACGGCGCCGAGGTCGTCGGCACGCCGGCTGGGATGGCCGGCGTCGAGATCGACGACCTGCTGCTGGAGCACGTGCTGGCCGCCAGCGGGGTGGACGTCGCCCGGCTGGACCGGACCGAGCCGGCCACGGCCGCGGCGCTCGGCCGGCTGCGCGCCGAGGTCGTCGCGGCCAAGGAGACGCTGGCGGCGGACGACGAGGCGTCGGTCCCGGTCACGCTGCCCGGGGCGTTCGCCTGGGTGACGCTGCGCCGCGACGACCTCGAACGGCTGGTCACGCCGGCCGTCGAGGACAGCGTGCGGGTGCTGGCCCGGACGGTCCGCTCGGTTCCGACGACCGCCGACGGGCTGTCGTCGGTGCTGCTGTACGGCGGACTCGCCCGGATGCCGCTGGTCGGCCGGCTGGTGCGGGCCGCGCTGCCCGGCGCGCGCCGGTTCGAGGAGCCGCCGGCGGAGGACCTGGCGATCGGCGCCGCGCTGCTCGCCATCGGCCTCGCCGAGCAGGCTGAGCCACCGGCCGGCGGCGAGACCGCGCTGCTCGGCGGCGCTTTCGCGAGCGAGCCTCCGGAGCTCGCGTCGTTCCCCGGCGTGTCGCTGCCACCGTCGGGCTCGCTCGCCGGCGCGGGAGCGACGGTACCGATCGCCGCCGCGAGCGCACCGGACGACGCGGAGTCGACCGCGTTGATCACCGCGGCCTACGAGTCGTTCCCGGCCACGGCCGCCGCGACGGCAGGTGCCACCCAGGCGACGGGACTCGCGGCGTGGAACACGGCCGCGCCGGCTGGTCCGGCGCCCAGCCCCGGCGGCGGCGCCCGGGGCGGCGGCGGCCGCAAGGCTCGGCGCGGCGGCCTCGGCCCGCTGCGGTCCGCGGGCGGGATCGCCGCGCTGGTCGCGGCCGTGGTCTTCATCGCCGGCGGCGCGACGCTCGGCGTCGTGCTCACGCAGGGCGGCAACGGGGACGCGACCGTCGCCGGGGCGACGACCGCGCCGACGGTCGCGCCCGCGACCGTCGCGGCGCCCACCACCCCGGCGGCGGTCACACCGCCGCGCAACGTGGTCCGGGTCGCGAACTCCGACGAGGTCGCCCCGATTCTGGAGAAGGCGTCCCAGGAGCTGGCGTCGAGCCAGCCGAACGTCACCGTCGCCTTCGACTCGACCGTCACCGACACCAGCACGGCGTTCACCAAGCTCTGCTCCGGTGAGGCCGCGATCGCCGGCGCCTCGTTCGAGCTGGACCCGAAGTTCGCCCCCGACCCGAGCTGCAAGGACAAGGTGGTCGGGTTCGAGATCGCCCACCACACCCTGCCGATCATCGTGAACCCGGCGAACACCTGGCTGGGCTGCCTCAACCTGTCGCAGCTGAAGTCGATCTGGGCCCCCGGCTCGACGATCACCAGGTGGAACCAGATCAACAAGTCCTACCCGGACGAGCCGATCAACTTCGTCGGCCCGGCGAAGAACACCGTCCAGGCCGAGGTGTTCAACTCCAGCATCAACGGCGACAGCACGAAGTCCCGGGACTACACCGTGAAGGACCTGGGCGGCGTCGCCTCCACCGTGCTGTCCGACCGGGACGCGATCGGCTTCCTGGACTTCCCGACGTTCGAGACATTGGGAGCCCAGCTGCGCGGCGTGCTCGTCAACGGTGGTTCGGGCTGTGAGCCGCCGAACGCGATCACCGCCGGCACCGGGGTCTACACGCCGCTGTGCAAGCCGCTCTACGTCTACGTCAGGACCGACGCGCTGCGCGACCCGGCGACGGCGGCCTACATGAAGTTCTTCCTGGAGAACGAGCAGTCGATCGCCCAGGTCTCGCACTACGTCCCCCGCGACGACAACACCGTCAAGGAGAACGTCGACAAGGTGAACGGCCTGACACAAGGGGTCGGGCCAGTACCGGCCTGACCGGTCCCTGCTTCGAACGCCGTTCCCACCCGAGGCGGCCGGCCCCGTGCCGGCCGCCTCCGGCTTGTCGGACGTGCGGCGGACAATGGGCCGGTGCTGATCCGGGTGGAGGGAACCGATCTGCCGGGGCGGAGCTGCGCCGGCCCGGCCGGGCGTGCGGGCTACGAGAACATTCATGTCGCGGTGCAGCGGCGGGAACGGCCGGCCGAGCTGCTCGATCCGGTTCGAGCCGACGTCGCCGCGGCGGTGTGGACGCTGGAGTGCACGTCAACGGTCACGCCGGGCGGCATCGACCTGACGGGCCGGTATGTCCAGGGCCGGCCCGGCGAACGGTTCATCTACCTCAACTGGGGCACCGTCGACCCGGCGGACGGCGGCTTCACCATGTTCCGTCGCGCCAAGCTGTGGCTGACCGCCGTGCCGGCCGACGTCCTGGCGGCCGCGGTCGAGTCCGGGCTGCTCGTCGGGCGCCTCGGCCTCACGGACGCCAAGGGCCACCCGACCTGCGCGTCGGTCCGCCCCCCGCAGATCACCTGGTCCGCGGCGTCGAGCTGACCCGCCGGACCAGATGACGCAGGCGCAGCCGGTCCGGCCGTCGTGACCTCCGGTGGCCCGCTCAGGACCTGTCGCGCGGGACGGGACGGGCGGTGATCGCGGCGCTGTCGGCTGACGCTGGCGACGGCGTGCGCACCTCAGTGGACGGCGGCGGGGGCGGGCTGGCCGCAGGGGATCACATCGCCCTCCCGGCCCAGCCCTATCAGCAGGTCGCCGCCTTCCTCGGCGACGGCGACTTGCGCCGCCAATGCATCGAGGTCGGTGTCGGTCCGGCCCGGGCCATGATGGATCAGGACCAGTCGGCGGACCTGGCACGCCCGGGCGAACCGGATCGCGTCGTCCATCGTCGAGTGGCCGTAAGCGTCGGCCGCCGCACGGTCGCCGAACCCGTTCGAGGCGTCGTGAAGCAGCAGGTCGGCCCCGGTCGCCAGCGCGCGGGCCTCGGCCGTCGGCCGGCCCGCCAGCGCGTGGTCGGGCAGGTACGCGAGGCATGCGCCGTCCGCCGTGACCCGGTAGCCGAAGGTACGGCCGCCTTTGTGCGGAACCTCCGCGGCCCTGACCGTGAACCGCGGCCCTACCGTCAGGGTGCCCGGGTGCACGAGCCGGGTGCGCCACTGGCCGCGCAGGCCCGAGATCTCGATCGGGAAGCTCGGCGGTGACATCGACCGGGACAGCAGCCGCGCGGCGCTGCGTCCGCGCTGGGCCGGCACCCGCAGCTCGACGCTCGCGTCCGGCCGGTCGAGGCCGGGCGCGAACGGCAGGCCCTGGGTATGGTCCCAGTGCAGGTGGGTCAGCAGGATCGTGCCGCGGAACGGCGCCTGGCCGAGCAGCGGGCCAAGGTTACGCAGCCCGGTCCCTGCGTCGAGGACCAGGGTCGGCGCCGGGTCGCCCGCCACGGTGACCGCCACGCACGAGGTGTGGCCGCCGTAGCGGGCAAAGGGTTCCCCGGGCGCCGGCGTCGACCCCCTGACGCCCAGCAGGTGCACGTTCACGCCGTCACCGACTCGTGGCCAGTCTGGGCGCGGGCCGCCGGGACCGCTGTCGTCCCCGGCCGGCCCGGCCCGGCAGACGCGCTGTCCTGTTCCTCCCGGCGGTGACCGCGGGCGAGCCTCGCGAGCGCGGCTAGGTTGACGGCGTCCTTGTCGGCGTGCGCCACCCGCACCGGGGTGACGGCCGTCAGCGTGGCGGTCCGCAGGCCGCCCTCGAGCAGCGAGCGCTCGCCGACGACCGCGCCGGGCCCGACCTCGGCGACCCGGGCGCCGTCGACGTCGACCCCGAGCAGGCCGTCGAGCAGCAGGAAGAGGGCATCGCCCGGCGTGCCCTGCCGCACGAGCTCGCTGCCGGCGGGCAGCTTCTCGATCCGCGGGCGCTGGCCGGCTCGCATGATCCGGTGGGACATCTCGCGCTCCAACGCCGTCTCGGCGGCGACGACCAGCGCGGGCGAGTCCTCGTCGCCCCAGGGAGTGTGCCGTGGCGATGGCTGCGCCATCCAGCGGGACCAGTCGGTGATCCCCGATTTGAGCACGAGGCGGCCGTCCGCGTCGTAGACCCAGTGCCGGGGGAAGGGGCTCGCGCCTACCAGCTCGTAGTCGGCCCGGCCGTCAGCGAACAGCGTCAGTGACAGCGTCGACCAGGTGACCGGGCTCTGCAGCCGGAAATACGGCGGGCGGGCGATCTGTCGTGGCAGCGGCAGCGCCGTGCGGCCGCCGCCGGTCTGGGTGAACCGCACCCACCCGTCGCCGACGACCGGCTCGGCCCGCAGGTCGGGCATCGGGACGCCGGCGAACGTCGCGCCAAGTCCGGCGAGCCGCACCGTGGTCGACCCGGTCAGCGCGCCACCCGTGTAACGGAAGGCCAGCACCTGGCCGTCGTCGGAGAAGGTCGCAGCCGCGGCGAGCCGGTTGGCGAACCGGAACCGGTCCGCGCGCCGCAGCGCCTCCACGTCGTCGACCTGGTCCGGAAGCGGCTCGTCGTAGTGACTCACCCCGAGCGAGAACGGAAGCTTGCCGAAGCCCAGCACAGCATCCGACGGAATCCACGACATCGACATGACACTCGACTCGACCACTCTGGTTCCCATGGCGTCCTCCCCAGGAAAGGCGCGGCGGTGGTTTCTGGCCCAGCCGCGGTGGGTTGTCGGCACCAGACGCTAGGAGCGCGGCGATGCGCGACCGAGGGCGTCAGCCGCTCGTTTCCGGCGTGGCAGCACCCCGCATTTCGGGTGCTGCCGGCGTGCGCCGGCATCCGCTCCGGGCGCCGACCAGGAAGGACGCAGCCGGGAAGCGGAGCCCGAGGCAGCCAGGGTGCGGCCCGCCGCTCCTTTTCGTGCGGCCCGCATCCGGAAAAACGGGGTGCCAGCACTCGCGCGGTTCCGTGCTGGCCCTATTGGCGGCGACCCCCGAAACGGGCTGAATGGTGGCCATGGAACCGATCACGGTGCTGCTCGCCGATGACAACCTCATCGCGCGGGAAGGCATACGGGCCTTGCTGGCCACCGACCCGGCGGTGCGGGTCGTGGCGGTGGCCGCCGACCGCGACGAGCTGGTCCGTACGGCGTTCGAGCTTCATCCCCAGGTCGTCGTGACCGACATCCGGATGCCGCCGACCTTCCAGGACGACGGGATCGCGGGCGCCAAGGAGGTCCGCCGCCGTCACCCGGGCACCGGGGTCGTGGTGCTGTCACAGTTCGACGACCCCGAGTACGCGATAGCCCTCCTCGCCGACGGCGCCGCCGGGTTCGCCTACCTGCTCAAGGACCAGGTAGGCGAGCCGGGCCGGCTGTCCCGCGCCATCAGGGAGGTCGCCACCGGCGGCTCGATGCTCGACCCACAGATCGTCGCCGCGATGCTGTCCCCGGTGACCCAGCGCGGGGAGCTCAGTGCCGGACAGGAGGAGCTGCTGGCCGCGGTGGCCGCCGGCCGGCCTGTGAAGGCGATCGCGGCCACCCGCCGGCAGACCCCGGAGGCGGTCAACGGCGAGATCGAGGAGATCTTCCTCCGGCTGGCCGAAGGCGCGAGCGCGGGCCGGCGCGGCGCGCTGCGCCGGCTGCGGTTGCTGCATACCGCGCTGCTGCGCCGCGAGGAACAGGGCGAGACGCTGTCTCGTCTACTGCCGTCCGGGCTCGCGGAGAAGCTGAGCGCCGACGCCGGCGCCGCCGGACGCACCGAGCGGCTCGAGGTCACCGTGCTCATCTCGGATGTGCGCGGCTACTCGGCGATCGCCGAGCGGGCCGACCCGGCGGCGCTGGCCGGGCAGCTGGGTGCCCACCGCCGTGAGATGAACGCCGCGATCCTCGGCCACGGCGGGACGGTGATGCAGTACGTCGGCGACGCGGTGATGGCCGTGTTCGGCGCGCCGTTCACGCGGCCCGACCACGCCCTGCTCGCGTGTCGCGCCGCGGGCGTGATGCACGCCAGGCAGGCCCGCCTCGACGAGGCGTGGGCCGCCGACGGCCTCGCGCCGTTCGGCCTCGGCATCGGCGTGTGCAGCGGCCCGGTGGCCGCCGCGCTGCTCGGGAGCGAGGAACGGTTGGAATACACGCTCGTCGGCGACACGGTGAACCTCGCCCAGCGCCTCGGCGACCTCGCCAGGCCGGCGGGAACCACCGTGATCAGCGACGCCACGGCGACCGCTCTGGGTGACCACCACGATTTCGACGTCTGGGAAATGCCGGCCCGCACCGTGAAAGGCCGAACCGCCCAGGTGCGCCCTTTCCAGCTGTGGCCACGGACCGCGCCCGCCGCCGACGGCACGACGGACGAGGAAACGAGCGCCGCGGACCAAGGACCAACGCCGGCCCGGGCGCCGCGCGTTTCGCAATCAGCCCCGCTGGCCAGTGTCTCTGTGGAAATCTTGCCACCTGTGGGGGAACCTGCCGACCCAGGCCCGGCCCCTTTGCTGAGCCGGGAATATGCCGAGCGCGGCCGCCGCTGGTGGCAGGCCCGCGGCCGGGCCCGCGCTGAGGGCGCGTAACGAGAATGAAACAGAATCGACGACACCCGTGCTCGTCTCACCTGCGATCGTCGGGCATTCGGCTCGCCATTCGGGGCCGACAGGGCCTCGTCCGCCTTCCCGAACGCCGCGCGATTTCCCTTGCGGCAGGAGCCGCGGGCCGCGAGCGCCCACGACCATAGCGCCGGAGGCCATCGACAGTCCCAATGTGTCACCAATATTCGGCGCGGGGCACCCGACCGCGCCGGTCGGGGGAGGACCTGACGTGACTAGTACCGAACTGGCAGGCGCCGCAGACGTCCCAGAAGCCGTCGGTGCCGGCGGCGCGACGACCGTCGAGACCCGCGCCGCCGCGACCTCGGAGGCTGACACGGGTGAGGCGCCGGTCGTGCGGCTGCGGGGCGTGCGGCGCACCTTCGACGCCGACCTCGCGCCGGTGCGGGCGCTGCGCGGCGTCGACCTGGACGTCGCCGCCGGCGAGCTGATTGCCGTGACCGGCCCGTCGGGGTGCGGGAAGTCGACGTTGCTCAACGTGATCGCGGGCCTGGAGGCGGCCGACGACGGCACCGTCGAGGTCGCCGGAGAGCGGGTGAGCGGCCGCGACGCCGACTGGCTCAGCCGCTTCCGTCGCCGCCATGTCGGCATCGTGTTCCAGTTCTTCAACCTGATCGACGGCATGTCGGCGCTGCAGAACATCGTGTTGCCCGCGTCGATAGGCGGGATGCGCAGGCGAGCCGCCGAGGCCAGGGCGCGGGACCTCCTCGACCTGCTGGGCCTGGCCGACCGCGCCGACCAGATCCCCTCCGTGCTCTCCGGCGGGCAACGACAGCGGCTGGCGATCGCGCGCGCCCTGGTCAACGCGCCGACGGTGCTCCTGGCGGACGAGCCGACGGGGGCGCTCGACAGCGAGGGCGGGCTGGAGATCCTCGAGCTGTTCCGCCGGCTGCACTCGGACGGCCAGACCATCATCATGATCACTCACTCGGTGGACGTGGCCGCCGGCGCCCAGCGCGTCGTGCCGATGCGCGACGGCCGGATCGCCGCGCCGAGGACGTCATGACCGCGCAGGAGACCTCGATGCCCGCGCGGGGCACGGACGCGCCCGCGTGGCGGCCCGTGTGGGCCTGGCTGCGGCTCGACCTGCGGCGACGCTGGCTGTCGCTGCTCACGCTCGCGTTGCTGGTCGCGGTCGCCGCCGGCACCGTCATGGCGACCGCGGCCGGGGCCCGCCGCGGTGCCTCGGCACTCGATCGACTGGTCGGCGACACCCGGTCCGCCACGCTGGCGGCCGTGCCGAACGAGCCTGGCTTCGGCTGGGACGCGGTGCGCCGGCTGCCCGACGTCGAGGCGATGAGCCTCTTCCTGCTCACCGGCACATTCGCCCTGGAAGGCCATCCCAACGCCAACATCAGCTTCGTCCCGATGGACACCGAGGCGATGCGGACGGTCGAGCGCCCGGTGGTCCTCGCCGGCCGGCTCGCCGACCCGAACCGGGCGGACGAGGCGGTCGTCAGCCCGCGCTTCCTGACCACCAACGGGCTGAAGCTCGGGGACTCGGTGACCGCGGTCCTGCCGACCCCGGCACAGACCGACGCCCAGACGGTCAATGCGACGTCGGCCTCGTTCACCGGCCCGCACCAGCGGCTCACGATCGTCGGGGTAGTCCGGTCCGCCTGGTTCTACCTGGACGGCCCGGGCGGACCCGGCGGTATCCAGGTCAGCTACGGGTTCACGGCCCGCTACCGGCAGAACCTGCGCGGCTCCGGCGAGCAGACGATCGTCAACGCCCAGATCCGGCTGCGGTCCGGCGCCGCCGGCGTGCCCGCCTTCCAGGCCGGGCTCGACCGCGTGGCCGGCCACCCGGTCGACATCATCGACGTCGTCCAGGACGAGCGGGACTATCGCGCCACCACCTCCTTCGAGGCGGGCGCGCTGGCCACGTTCGCGCTGGCGGCCTACCTGGCCGCGGTGGTGCTGGTCGGCCAGGCCGTCGTGCGGTTCGTGATCGGCGCGGCCGCGGACCTCGGCGTGCTGCGTACGCTCGGCCTGACCGTCCGGCAGGCCACCGCCGCCGCGGCCGCCGGGCCGGTGCTCGCGACGACCGTCGGGGTGCTCGTCGGGGCCGCCGGGGCGGCGGGCGTCTCGTCGCTGTTCCCGATCGGCTCCGCGTCCTGGGTCGAGCCGACTCCGGGCTTCCAACTCGACCTCGTGGTGCTCCCCGCGGTCGCGGCTGTGACGGTGCTGCTGGTGACCGTGGCGGCGACCACCACGGCGTTCGCCATCTCGGTGCGCGGCACCCGGCTGGCGCGGCCCCGCCGGTCGACGGCCGCGCGACTGGCCTACCGGTCCGGCATGCCTGTCCCGGTGGTGACCGGTGCGCGCTTCGCGCTCGAGCGCGGCCAGGCCGGCGCCGCCGTCCGGCCGGCGCTGGTCGGCGCGGTCGTGGGCGTCCTCGGGGTGCTCGGCGCGCTGACGTTCGAGGCCGGTGTCGCCGACGCGGCGGCGAGCCCCGCCCGGTACGGGCAGACCTTCCAGATCGCGAGCTTGGTCGGCTTCGCCGGCCAGCCGATCGTGCCGACCCGCGACCTCGTCAACCTCGCGGCCGGCGACCACGACGTGCTCGCCGTCAACGACACCCAGATCGACGTCGCGAGCATCGGCCGCCGGCCGGCGACGCTGTTCACCCTCGACGCGGTCAGCGGGCACCCGTCCCCGGTGCCGATGCTGGCCGGGCGGCTCCCGACCAACGCCGGCGAGATCGCGATGGCTCCGGGTGCCGCCCGCCGGTCCGGCGTCAGCGTCGGGGACCTCGTCGCCGTCACCGGGCGCGGCCCGGCGGGCGGCACGCCGATGCGGGTGACCGGGCTGGCGTTCGTCCCGCAGGCGCCACACACGACGTACGACGAGGGCGGCTGGGTGACCGCCGCGGGCTACCACGCACTGTTCCCCGAGGGCGGGTACAAATACCACCTCCTGGAGGTCGAGGTCCGCCCAGGGACGAGCGCCTCGGCCGTGCGGGACCGGCTCAGCAAGGCCGCCGGTTCGGACGACGCCTTTTTCCTCCTGAGCAAGGAATTCCCGGTCGCGGCGCAGGCCCGCTTCCGGGGAGTCGCCGACCTGCCGCGGCTCCTCGGGATCTTCCTGGGGCTGCTCGCGGTCGGCGCCGTCGGCCACGCCCTGATCGTCGGCGTGCGCCGGCGCCGCCACGAGCTGGCCGTGCTACGCGCACTTGGTCTGACCCGCTGGCAGGCCAGGGGAATCGTGCTCACCCAGGCGGGCGTCCTGGCCTTCGTGGGCTTGGCGGTCGGCGTGCCTGTCGGCGTCGCGCTCGGCCGGGCGCTGTGGCGCGCGGTCGCGATGAGCACCCCCCTCCTCTACGTCGGGCCGGTGGCGGAACTCGCGCTGGCGCTCATCGTGCCGGCGGTGATCGCCACTGCTAGCTTCCTGGCCGGCGTGCCCGCCCGGCGCGCGGCCCGGCTGCGCGTCGCCGACGTGCTGCGCGCCGAGTGAGGCACCGTGACCACTGACCCGATGACCACCCCGCCGACGATCAGCCCGCCGGCCGGGCAGCAGACGGCGGCGTCCGCCCAGGCCGCGCGTGGAACGACCGGGACCGCGATGCCGGACACGAGCCCGACCCCCATGTCCGGCGACGCCCGGGCTCAGGTCCGGCGCGCCGTGACCTGGCTGCCGGCGCTCGTCGGCGTCGCCGCGCTCACCCTCGCGCTGGCCGGCCATCGGCTCGTCGGCCAGGCGGCGAGCGGTTCTGGCGGCCTCGACGGGGGCGTCCGGGCGGTGGGCCTGGTCTCGACCGGGTGCTGGGCGGTGCTCGCGGTCATCGCGCGCACAGCGCGGCCGCCACGGCTGGCCTGGTTCGCCGCGGCCGTCGCCGTCGTCCAGGCCGTGGCGCTGCTGGAGCCTCGGCTTACCCCGGTGGCGGTCCTGGCGTGGGCGGTCACGCTCGCCATCCCGCCCGAAGGGCCGCCGACTGGCGCCAGCAGGGCCGCGTTCGCCGGTCTGCTGGTCATCGCCGCGGTCAGCGCCGTCGTCGCGGCCCCGCCAGGCAACGCGGCCCACTCCGCCGCGCTGGCCGGCGTCGCGGTGCTCGGCGCGCTGTACGTCGGGATCTGTCACCTGGTGCTCGTCAACGGGGGCGACGGCGGCGCGGCGGGCATCGGCGAGCGAACCCGCCGCGCGCTGCTCTGGGCCGACACGGGCACCGTGCTGGCCGTCGCCGGGGCCGTGGTCGTCAGCGCGGGCAGCCTCCTGCTGGGCCTTCCCGCCAACCCGGCGCCCGCGGTACTCGCCCTCTGGGTGCAGGTGCCGCTCGCCATGTCCGCGGGACAGTCGCCCCGGCTGGCCCGGTTCGGCCCGCGGGCCTTCGTCGAAGGGGTCTGCGTCGCGGGCCTCGCCGTGTTCGCCGCCGCCATCTATCTGGCCGCCGTGCTCGGACTGGGCCGCCGGCCGGCCGCGAACGAGCGGCACCTGCTCGCGCTTTCCCTGCTGGCGGCGGTCGTCTGCGCGGCGTGCGCGCTGCCCGTCCGCTCCTGGCTCGCCGACGCCGCGCAACGCATGGTGCGGGGCACGGACGTCGCACCGGAGCGACTTCTCGCCACCTTCGGCACCCGGATGAGCCGGGCCGTCCCGATGGACGAGCTGTTGCTGCAGCTCACGGAGCTGCTGCGGGCCTCGCTCGGCCCGGCCGGCGCCGAGATCTGGACCGGTGGTGACGGCACGCTGCGCCGCACGATCAGTCTGCCCGAGCGGCCCGCGGCCCAGCTGAGGCTTGGCCCCCGCGCGCGTCCAGCGGTCGAACGGGCCCGCACCGGCGGCAACGCCTGGATCGCGATGTGGCTGCCGGAGCTGCTGGACGGCGACGAGAAGGTGCGGGTCGCGCCGGTCGCCCATCTGGGCGAGCTGCTCGGGCTGCTCGTCGTGCGCCGGCCGGCCGCCGCGGCGCCGTTCACCCCGGACGAGGACCGGGTGCTCGTCGAACTGGCCCGCCAGATCGGCCTCGCGCTGCACAACCTCTCGCTGGACAGCGCGCTGCAAGCGTCGCTGGAAGCGCTGCGGGAGCGCAACGCACAGCTCGTCGCCTCCCGGGTCCGGATCGTGACGGCGGCCGACGCGGCGCGCCGCCGGCTGGAGCGCGACCTGCACGACGGCGCGCAGCAGCACCTCGTCGGGCTGTCGGTCAAGGTCGGGCTCGCCGCTCAGCTCGCGGACACCAACCCGGCGGCCGTCGGCCCGCTGCTCGCCGGCCTGCACGCGGACGTTCGCTCCGCCGCCGCGGCGCTGCGGGAACTGGCCCACGGCATCTACCCGCCGCTGCTACGTGACCACGGCCTGGCCCCCGCGCTGCGGGCCGCCGCGAGCCGCGGCCCGCTGGACTGCCTCGTCGAGGCGGCCCCCCAGCGCTACCCCCCGGATCTGGAGGCGGCGATCTACTTCTGCTGCCTGGAGGCGCTACAGAACGCCGCCAAGTACGCCGGCGCGGAGGCCGAGGTGACGATCACCGTGGCCGCCGTCGACGGCGCGATCCACTTCGAGGTGGCCGACGACGGCGCGGGCTTCGACCTGACCAGCACGGCCGGCCACGGCTTCGAGAACATGCGCGACCGAGTCGGCGCGTTCGGCGGAACCGTCGAGGTCGACTCCGCCCCCGACAGCGGCACGCGCATACGCGGCACCCTCCCCCTCTCGGAACTCTGGAGCTGACAGGTACTTGACAAAACCGGTGAACCCATGCATGGGGTCGCGTCGGTGAGCGGACAGGCACGGCGAATGGTGATCGTCTTTCGGTAGGCTACCCATGTGTCACTGCGCATCGTGCTCGCCGACGATTCCCTGATCGTCCGGGAAGGCGTCCGCCGCATGCTGGACAGCCAGCCAGATCTCAAGGTCGTCGACGCCTGCGCGGACCTCGGCTCGCTGATGACCATGGTCGGGCAGCTGGCGCCGGACGTCGTCGTGACCGACGTACGCATGCCGCCGACCAACACCGACGAAGGCATTCGCGCGGCCGCCGCGCTGCGCGCGAGCCACCCCGGGCTCGCGGTCGTCGTCCTGTCGCAGTACGCGGACCCGGAGTACGCGCTCAAGCTCTTCGAGCACGGCAGCGGCGGGCGGGCGTACCTGGTGAAGGACGCCGTGGGAGAGCCGGGGCAGCTCGCCGGCGCCGTGCGGGCGGTCGCCGCGGGCGGCTCGGTGGTGGACCCGGCGGTCGTCGAGGCGCTGGTGGCCGTGCGCGCCGCGCCTCGGACATCGCCGCTCGCCGCCCTGACCGAGCGGGAGCGCGACGTGCTCGCGCAGATCGCCCAGGGCAAGAGCAACGCGGCGGCCGGCGCCGCGCTGTACCTCAGCGAGCGTGCCGTCGAGAAGCACATCAACACACTGTTCGCCAAGCTGGGACTGACCGCCGAGCCCGACACCAACCGTAGGGTCAAGGCCGTCCTGATCTATCTGGCCGCGCAGCGCGGCTAGCGCGACCACCGCCGACGATGTCGCGGCGGCGACCCAGCCGGTCCAGCCCGGTGGTGCTGGCACCCCCGCCGCTGGCGGCTGGCAACCTTGCCGCGGGCTCGAGCAGTACCGACGATGGACGCGTGCCACTGTCTGACGTCGCCAGCGCAGAGTCGTCCAGCACGCCGGTCGGGGTCCTCGTCGTGGACGATCAAGCGCTTTTCCGCGACGTCGCGCGCGTGCTCGTCGCGGCGCTGCCCGGCTGGTCGGTGATCGCCGAGGCGGAGTCCGGCGAGGAGGGGGTCGAGCTCGCCGGACGGGTGCGGCCGTCGTTGGTGCTGATGGACGTGCACCTTCCTGGCATTGACGGCGTCGAGGCGACCCGCCGCATCGTCGCCGACGACCCGTCGGCCGCCGTGCTCCTGATGTCGTCCTACGGCGCCGAGGACCTACCCCCCGGCGCCGACCGCTGCGGCGCCGTCGGCTATGTACGCAAAGACGAACTCTCCCCCGCGACCCTGAGCGGCTGCGTCCCCGGCACCCGCCGCTAGACCCCCGGGCGCGACGGCACCACACCCCCGATCACGGGCGCGGGAGGATCTGACTGAAACCAGAAGGCCATTGCCCGGACGCCGCGAACAAGAGACATGGAGGCAGCCGTGGCACTCAATGCCGACGCGGTGGGCGGGCGGCCTGACGGGTTTGACGCCGTCGTCGTCGGTGCGGGGCCCAACGGCCTGGTGGCGGCGGTGACGCTCGCCGACGCCGGCTGGCGCGTGCTCGTCCTGGAGGCGGCGAGCCAGCCTGGTGGCGGTCTGCGGACCGAGGAGCTGACGCTGCCAGGCTTCCGACACGACGTGTGCGCCACCGTGCTCCCGCTCGCCCTCGCCTCCCCCGCGCTGCGCGGCCTGGGCGAGGCTGACGGGGTGCGCTGGGCGCATCCGGCTGTTCCGCTCGCCCATCCGCTGGACGGCGCCCCGGCCGCGCTGTTGCACCGGGACCTCGACGCGACGGCGACCGGCCTCGGTCGGGGGGAGCGACGAGACGACGCCGCGGGGTGGCGGCGGCTACTGGGTCCGTACGTCGCCGCCGGTCCGCGCCTCGCCGACGGCGTCCTGTCGATGCTCGATCTTCCGCCGGCCGCGCCGCTGTCGCTGGCCCGGTACGGCGCGGCGGGGGCATGGCCCGCGACGTGGCTCGCGAAGGGCGCGCTGCGCGGCGACGCCGCGCGAGCGCTGTTCGGCGGGCTCGCGGCCCATTCGATGCTCGATCTGGGCCAGCCGATCACCGCTGGGTACGGGCTGCTGCTGGGGGTGCTCGCCCACCAGGTCGGCTGGCCGGTCGCGGCGGGCGGGTCGTCGACCGTCGCCGAGGCCCTCGTCACCCGGCTGGCCAAACTGGGCGGCGAGATCGTCACCGACCATCGGGTCACGAGCCTGGCGCAGCTGCCGCCGGCGCGGGCCGTGCTGCTCGACCTCACCCCCCGCCAGGTGCTGCGGATCGCGCGCGACGCGCTGCCCGGCCGCTATCGGGCCGCCTTGGCCCGCTACCGCTACGGCCCAGGAGTCTTCAAGGTCGACTGGGCCCTCGACGGCCCGGTGCCCTGGCGCGACGAGGCCGTCGCCGGCGCCGCGACGGTGCACCTCGGAGGCACCCTTCCACAGGTCGTCGCCGCCGAGCGAGCGGTCGCTCGGGGCCGCCATCCCAGTCGGCCGTTCGTGCTGTTCGTCCAGGCTTCGGTCGCAGACCCGTCCCGGGCGCCCGTCGGGCGCCAGACCGGATGGGCCTACTGCCATGTCCCCCTCGGCTCGACCGTCGACATGACCGACGCGATCGAAGATCAGGTCGAGCGGTTCGCCCCCGGCTTCCGTGACCGGATCCTCGCCCGGCACGTCATGGGCCCTGCGGCGCTGGAGGCGCACAACGCCAACGAGGTCGGCGGCGACATCGGCGGCGGCACCGCCGACCTGCGCCAGTTCGCGGCGCGGCCGGTCCTGTCCCGCCGCCCCTGGGTGACCCCGCTCCCCGGCGTCTACCTCTGCTCCGCCGCCACCCCACCCGGCGCCGGCATCCACGGCATGTCCGGCTACCACGCCGCTCGGCTCGCCCTCCAACGCGCACTGTAGGCGCCGCCGACGCGAGTCGGCCCTGGTCGGGTCCGCTGGGGCGCGGGGCCCACGCACGCAAACTGTGATCCCCGCCGCCACCTCATGATCGCAAGCCGCTGTGACTGACAGTACATTGAAGGCTCCTCGCGGCGGGGGCCTCTACGATCCGGTCATGACCGTTCCCTCGGCCGATCTGGAGCTCGCCTCCCTGTTCCCGCCGGCGACGCGCGAGGCCTGGCAGAAGCTGGTGCTCGGCGTCCTGCGCAAGTCCGGAACTGCTGGTGAGCAGGCTCTCCCGGCCGACGCCGAGGCGCTTATCTCGACCGCGAGCTACGACGGCTTCGCGATTCGGCCGCTGTACACGGCGGCGGACACGACTCCCGTCGCGGCCGGTCTGCCCGGTCACGCTCCGTTCGTCCGTGGCCGGCGGGCCGAGGGCGCGAACGTCGACGGCTGGGATGTCCGGGCGCTGCACACCCACCCGGACGCGAAGGTGACGGCCGAGGCGATTCTCGACGACCTCGAGGGCGGGGCCACGTCGATCTGGCTGCGGCTGGCGGCCCCGTCGGCCGACTCGGGCGAGGTTCTCTC
The DNA here is from genome assembly GCF_016786355.1 of Frankia sp. AgB1.9. Classification (GTDB taxonomy): domain Bacteria; phylum Actinomycetota; class Actinomycetes; order Frankiales; family Frankiaceae; genus Pseudofrankia. The sequence goes on along the minus strand of NZ_JADWYX010000020.1, from coordinate 74,895 downwards.
CGCCGAGGCGCTACCCGACGTGCTGCGCGAGGTCTACCTCGACCTGGCGCCCGTCGTGCTGGACACCGGTGGCGACGCGGTGACGACGACCGCCGCCGCGGACGTGCTGCTCGCGCTCGCCGGCGTGCGCGGAGTCGCGCCCTCGGCGGTGCGGGCGACCCTCGGCGCCGACCCACTCGGCTTCGCCGCCCGCACCGGGCTCGGCGGCGACAAGCTCGCCGCGCACCTGGACGAGGCGTCCCGGCTCGCCGAGCGCGTCGCGGCCGGCTACCCGGGCGTCCGGACCTTCGTCGTCGACGCGACGCCGTACCACGACGCGGGCGGCAGCGACGCGCAGGAGCTCGGTGCCTCGCTCGCGACCGGCGTCGCCTACCTGCGCGCGCTGACCGGGTCCGGGGTGACCGGGAGCGGGGCGGCCGGCGACGCGAACACGGCCGCGCTCGACGTCGCCGGCGCCCTCGCGCAGCTGGAGTTCCGGTACGCGGCCACCGCCGACCAGTTCGCCACGATCGCCAAGCTGCGCGCCGCCCGGCTGCTGTGGGCCCGGGTCACCGAGGTCTGCGGCGCGACCGGCGCCGACCAGGCGCAGCACCAGCACGCGGTCACCTCGTCGGCGATGATGACGCGGCGTGATCCGTACGTGAACCTGCTGCGCACCACGATCGCCGCCTTCGCGGCCAGTGTGGGCGGCGCCGACGCCGTCACCGTGCTGCCGTTCGACGACCGGATCGGGCTGCCGGACGGCACCTCGCGCCGGCTGGCCCGCAACATCCAGGCGCTGCTGCACGACGAGTCGAGCCTCGCCAGGGTGATCGACCCGGCCGGTGGCTCGTGGTTCGTCGAGTCGCTGACCGCCGAGCTGGCCGAGGCCGCGTGGGCGTTCTTCACCGAGATCGAGCGGGCCGGCGGGATGGCGGCGGCGCTCGCGAGCGGGCTCGTGGCCGAGCGGATCGACACGACCTGGGCGCGACGCCGGGAGGACCTGGCGTTGCGCCGGGCCCCGCTGACCGGCATCAGCGAGTTCCCCAACGTGGCCGAGACCCTGCCGGAGCGGTCCCCGGCTCCGGCGCGGGCGGGCGGGCCGGGTGGGCTGCCCGTCCGGCACTACGACGACGACTACGAGGCGCTGCGGGCCAGGTCGGACGCCCACCTGGCCGCGACCGGCGCCCGGCCGGTGGCCTTCCTCGCGACGATCGGGCCGCTGGCGACGTTCACGCCGCGGGCCACCTTCGCGGCGAACCTCTTCCAGGCCGGCGGGCTGGAGACCCCCGCCGCCGGCCCCGGCGACGACCCGGCCGCGATCGCCGCCGCCTTCACGGCGTCCGGGGCGAAGATCGCCTGCCTGTGCTCGTCGGACAAGATCTACGCGGCGAGCGCCGCGCCCGTCGCCGCGGCGCTCAAGGCGGCCGGCGCGACGCACGTCTGGCTCGCCGGCAAGCCGGGTGACCGGGCCGACTCCGACGCGGCCGCCGGCGTCGACGGTTATGTAGCCACCGGCGGCGATGCCGTCGACGTCCTTCGCACCGCGCTCACGAAGGCCGAGGTCGCCTGATGCCCAGCAACCTGATCCCGGACTTCTCCGAGGTCCAGCTCGGCGGCGGCGCGGCGGCGCCGGTCAGCCTGGACGACTGGCGGGCCACCGTCCAGACCGCGACCGGCAAGGACGTCGACGCGCTCACCTGGGACACGCCCGAGGGCGTCGAGGTCAAGCCGCTCTACACCGCGGCCGACACCGCCGGGCTTGACTTCCTGGACACCTACCCGGGGATCGCGCCGTTCCTGCGCGGGCCGTACGCGCCCATGTACGTCACCCAGCCGTGGACGATCCGCCAGTACGCCGGCTTCTCCACCGCTGCCGACTCGAACGCCTTCTACCGGCGCAACCTGGCCGCCGGGCAGAAGGGCCTGTCGGTCGCGTTCGACCTGCCGACCCATCGCGGCTACGACTCCGACCACCCGCGGGTGACCGGCGACGTCGGCATGGCGGGCGTCGCCATCGACTCGATCTACGACATGCGCCAGCTGTTCGACGGCATCCCGCTGGACCGGATGAGCGTCTCGATGACGATGAACGGCGCCGTGCTGCCCATCCTGGCGCTCTACATCGTGGCGGCCGAGGAGCAGGGCGTCGCCCCGGAGCAGCTCGCCGGGACGATCCAGAACGACATCCTCAAAGAGTTCATGGTCCGCAACACCTACATCTACCCGCCGAAGCCGTCGATGCAGGTCATCTCGGACATCTTCTCGTACAGCTCGCAGAAGATGCCGAAGTTCAACTCGATCTCGATCTCCGGCTACCACATGCAGGAGGCCGGAGCCAGCGCGGACCTGGAGCTCGCCTACACGCTGGCAGACGGCGTCGAGTACATCCGGGCCGGCCTCGCCGCGGGACTCGGTATCGACGCGTTCGCGCCGCGGCTGTCGTTCTTCTGGGCGATCGGGATGAACTTCTTCATGGAGGTCGCCAAGATGCGGGCCGCGCGCCTGATCTGGGCGCGGCTGGTGAAGCAGTTCGAGCCGAAGAGCGAGAAGTCGCTGTCGCTGCGGACCCACTCGCAGACCTCCGGCTGGTCGCTGACCGCGCAGGACGTGTTCAACAACGTCGCCCGCACCTGCGTCGAGGCGATGGCCGCGACCCAGGGCCACACCCAGTCGCTGCACACCAACGCCCTCGACGAGGCGCTGGCGCTGCCGACCGACTTCTCGGCCCGGATCGCCCGCAACACCCAGCTGTTCCTGCAGCAGGAGTCCGGCACCACCCGGGTGATCGACCCGTGGGGCGGCTCCTACTACGTCGAGCGGCTCACCTACGACCTGGCGCGCAAGGCCTGGGGCCACATCGCCGAGGTCGAGGAGCGCGGTGGCATGGCCTCGGCCATCGACGCCGGCATCCCGAAGCTGCGGATCGAGGAGGTCGCGGCGCGCACCCAGGCCCGCATCGACTCCGGCCGCCAGCCCCTGATCGGCGTCAACAAGTACCGGCTGGCCGGCAAGGAGGACATCGACGTCCTCAAGGTGGACAACACCGCCGTGCGCGCCGAGCAGCTCGCCAAGCTGCGTCAGCTGCGCGAGGACCGCGACCCGCACGCGGTCGACGCGGCGCTATCCGCGCTGACCCGGGCCGCAGACGAGGCGCAGGCCGGCACCCGCGCCGCCGGCCTGGACGGCAACCTGCTCAAGCTCGCCGTCGACGCGGCCAGGGCCAAGGCGACCGTCGGTGAGATCTCGGACGCCCTGGAGAAGGTCTACGGGCGGCACTCGGCCCAGATTCGTACGATCTCTGGCGTGTACCGCGACGAGGCCGGGCCGTCCCCGGAGATCGGCGAGGCGCGCCGGCTGGCCACCGCGTTCGAGGAGGCCGAGGGCCGCCGCCCCCGCATCCTGATCGCCAAGATGGGCCAGGACGGGCACGACCGCGGCCAGAAGGTCGTCGCCTCCGGCTTCGCCGACCTCGGCTTCGACGTCGACGTGGGCGCGCTGTTCCAGACCCCGGCCGAGGTGGCCCGCCAGGCCGTCGAGGCGGACGTGCAGGTCGTCGGCGTCTCGTCGCTGGCCGCCGGCCACCTGACGCTGGTGCCGGAGCTGCGCGCGGAGCTCGCGAAGCTCGACCGGGCCGACATCCTGGTGACCTGCGGCGGCGTCATCCCCCCGCAGGACTACGACGCGCTGCGCGCCGCCGGCGCCGTCGCGATCTTCTCGCCGGGGACGTCCGTGGCCGAGTCCGCGATCGAGGTGCTCGGCATCCTCGCCGACCAGCTCGGCCACGACCTCGGCCCGGCCGCGTAGGCCTGGCCGCCGACCCGGCCTGACTTGGTGATCTACCGGTGACGGAGGCTCTCGCCCGCGTGCCACGGCCCGAACCTGGCCTCCCCGACCCTGGCCTCCCTGAATCTGGCCTCCCTGAATCTGGCGCCCCCGAGTCTGGCCGCCGGGTGCCAGCCCGCCGCCCCGTCGACGTCGACGCCTACGCCGAAGGGGTGCTGGCGAACAACCGGACGATGGTCGCGCGGGCGATCACGCTGGTCGAGTCCAGCCGGGCCGACCACCGGGCCGCGGCCCAGGCCCTGCTGGTGAAGCTGTTGCCCCACACGGGGAAGGCCCGGCGGGTCGGCGTCACGGGCGTCCCCGGCGTCGGCAAGTCGACCTTCATCGACGCGCTCGGCACGATGCTGACCGGTCAGGGCCACCGCGTCGCGGTGCTCGCCGTCGACCCGTCGTCGACCCGCACCGGCGGCAGCATCCTCGGCGACAAGACCAGGATGGCCGACCTGGCGATCGACCCGAACGCGTTCATCCGGCCGTCGCCGACCGCCGGGACCCTGGGCGGCGTCGCGAAGGCCACCCGCGAGGCGATCGTCATCATGGAGGCCGCCGGCTACGACGTCGTGCTGGTCGAGACCGTCGGCGTCGGCCAGTCGGAGACGACGGTCGCCGACATGGTCGACACCTTCCTGTTCCTGACCCTCGCCCGCACCGGCGACCAGCTCCAGGGCATCAAGAAGGGCGTCCTGGAGATCGCCGACGTGATCACCGTGAACAAGGCCGACGGCCCCCACCTGATCGACGCGCAGCGGGCCGCCCGCGAGCTCGCCGGCGCGCTGCGGATGCTGCGGGCGCCCGACGACGGCTGGCGCGCCCCCGTGCTGACCTGCTCGGCGATCGAGAAGACCGGCCTCGCCGAGGTCTGGGAGCAGGTCGTCGGCCACCAGGACATGCTCGACGCCGCCGGGCTGCTCGCCGCCCGCCGCCGCCGCCAGCAGGTCGACTGGACCTGGGCGATGGTGCACGACCGGCTGCTCACCGACCTGCACACGCACGCGTCGGTCCGTGCGCTCGCCCCCGACCTGGAGCGCCAGGTCCGCGACGGCACCCTGACCCCGAGTCTCGCCGCCGACGCCCTGCTGGCCGCCTACGGCACCGACCGCCCGACACCGCAGGCGGGCCTCTAGCCGATCACGCCGGCTGGTAGGTCTGGTGGAAGGCCTCGACGAGCTTGACCCAGTTGGCCGACGGCACCAGCTCGCCGATCTGCGTGTGCTTGATGCACGAGTCGCTGGCGAACGCGCGGTGCTCGTACACGGCGAGCCCTCCTTTGTCGGCGGGGAAGGCGCCCATGCCGTAGTACGTCGACTTGTCCTCGGCGCTCGTCGGGAACTCGTGCAGATGTGCGCGTTCCCGGCCTCGGATTCCCGGCGGCGGCGAGGCCAGGTCCTTGGGGATGTTCGATCCCCGATCGACTGCCTGGCGCCCCTCAAGGACGCTGGCGCACCAGTCCTGGTAGAAGGGGCCGCCATCGGTCAGATACCAGTAGTCGACCTTCGTGCTGGTGTCGCGCACGCCGTCCTTCCAGCCGGTGCCCTTCCGCCTGACGGGTACCGGCTGGAGCCGGCCCTCGAGCGGGTCCGCACGGTAGGGGACGACCATCATGATGAAGTTCCGGTTCCACGTCAGGTCGGGCCACAGCACGTCACGCAGCACGTCCTTAGTGATCCCCGCCCGCAGCCGTTCCGGGATGAGCCGGAACATCGCGTGGAAGTCCGTGCGGTGGAGAATCTCGTACAGGGACTTGGGCGCGTCCCGGTTGACCGCGACCCGGCAGACATTTCCTCGGCCCGTCATCAGGGGAGCGCTTCCCTTGTATTTCAGCGAGGCGAGGTACTGGCTGTCCCACTCGAAGACCCGCCACAGGTCGTGGTCGCGGGGCAGCCCCGGGCGCCCCTCCGCGTCGACGGCATAGTACGGAATATCGTAGACGAAAGACTTGAGGAGAAAGTAGTGGCAGGCGGCGAGGAATCCATCCATCTCCGGGCTGCCGGCCACCTCCGGACTGATGCTGTGCTCCTTGAACCGAAGCGCGGCCAGTTGGCGCAGCGACGTCAGCGTTTCCACGGTCAGTTGCGCCCCGGTATTCGTCAACGCGGTCGTCAGGAAGCGGCGCATCGCCGGCAGCGCGACGCCGACGGTGACCTGCGGCTTGGCCGCGAACACGGGATTCTTGACGACCATTGACCCGGTCCTGGTCCAGGTGCCCTTCTCGAACACCTGCGTATCCCTGAACCTTACGACGCCCAGATTGCCGTGGGCCTCCCTGGCGAGCGCCGTGGCCAGGTTCTGGGCTGTCGCCGCCGCCTCCTGTGCCGTTTTCAGGTCCTTGCAGGGTGCCGTGACGAACTCCAGCTCGGCCCACCGGGGGTTCTCATAGGTCTCGTCACCTTCCAGGGTGACCAGACCGTCGTCCGACTTCCAGGCGACCTCACGCGGGCTTACTCCCTCGACGAAGTTGTTGCCGTTCGTCTGTAGCTCGAAGCCGAACACCGCGCTCCCCCAGCCTGTCCCACGACCCGCCGGCCGCGGGTGCCGGATGACCGTATGGCCCGCGACCGGGCACCTGAGCCGCAACCGTCACGATGGACAACGTTCGCCCGGATGAGTCACCAGATGACCGAAATGCGCGTTTTCTGGCAAAGCCTCGGCAGCGTCAAGCCGTAGGGCGGAGGGCGGGAACAGGGCCTCGGCTGTGATCCGGGGCTTCGGAGATCCGGGCTTCGGATTCTGGACGCCGGGTTGCATACTGCCGACGGCGCGCGAACGCCGAAGGTGGAGAAACGGGGAATCGGGGGAGTTGGCGATGGTGGCTGTGCTGAGCTTGAGCGCGGGCGCGAACATGGAGGTGACGACCAGGCCGGTCCGTCTGGAGCTGGAGCAGCGTGGCGGCCCGGATGTCGACGTGTGCGCGGTCCTCACCGCCGGCACCGGCAAGGTGCGCTCCGATGCGGACTTCGTGTTCTTCAACCAGCCGGTCCACCCTTCTGGGGCCGTTCGGGTCAGCGCGGGCTCGTTCGCGGCGTCGTTGCCAGATGTCGAGCCCGACGTCGAGGTCATCGTGCTCGCCGGGTCGGTCGACAGCGGGGCCTTCCGCGACATCCCGGGGCTACGGGTCAATGTCGTCGCGGAGCCGGGCGGTCTGCTGGCGAGTTTCGTGCCGGACCTGGCCCAGCCGGTGACGACGATGGTGTTCGGTGAGTTCTACCGGCGGGCTGGCGGATGGAAGTTCCGCGCGGTCGGGCAGGGCTGGGACAGTGGCCTCGCCGGCCTGGCCACGAGCTACGGGATCCAGGTCGACGACGAGCCCGGGCCTTCCCCGGACGGCGCTCTCCCCCCAGTGCCTGTGCAAGGTGCCCGCCATTCGGCGCCGGCGGGACCCGCTCGGCCGCCGACAGACACCCCAGCGGGCGCGATGCGACCCGACTGGTATCCCGACCCCACGGACCCGGCGGCACTGCGCTGGTGGGACGGTTCCGGTTGGGCCGAGCACCGGGTCGCGACCTGGCCGGAGACCGTTTCGACCTGTGGCAGCTGCGGCACGACCAAGCGCAAGCGGCTGGGCCTGGGCACAGCCCGGTGCGCGGAATGCGACGCCCGTTTCCGGCGGGTGCTGGCCCAGTGGCAGCTCCAGCTCACCGACGCGCTCGCCCGCGAGGGAGCGTCAAGGCCGGTGCTGGATCGGCTGTGGACGGATCTGCGTTTCCAGCGGGTGCCGGAGTCCTATGCGTATGACGTCTACCAGAAGGTCGGACTGGCGCATCTGGAGCGCACCGTCTCGTTCGCCTTCGCTGACGGAATCATCGAGGAACACGAGATGTCCGGGTTCCTCTCCGCTGTCACGGTCCTGAATATCCAGCACAGAGCCGTGGATCACATGCGTGCCCGGATGGAGCGCGGGCGGGCGCTCGCCGCTTTCCTGGAAGGCGATCTGCCCAGGGTCCAGAACCCGTCTCTGCACCTGGAGATGGACGAGATCGTGCACCTCGACGTCCCCGCGACCCACGTCCGCCAACTCGCCAACGGCCCACGCTCGACCCCCGGCCGGCTCGTCGCCTCCAACAAGAAGCTGCGTTTCATCTCCGCCGGCCGGGATGGTTCGGAATCGACGTGGGCGAAAATCCACGCTGTCACGCCAAACCGCCGCGGCGTGGACGTCTCGACGTCAAGCCGCGTAGGAGGCACCTATCTGCTGTCCGACTCGGAGTACGCCGCGGCAGTCCTCGCGGGCACACTGCGGGTCGCGAAGCGGCTTGTCGTGGCGCCGGGGCAGCGAGACTCCCGCGCAATCCCAGCCGCTGTGAAAGCCGCCGTCTGGCAGCGGGACGGCGGCGCCTGCACTCAGTGCCGCGCGACCGAGTACCTCGAGTTCGACCACGTCATTCCGCACAGCCTCGGCGGCGCCACCAGCATCAACAACCTCCAACTCCTGTGCCGCCGCTGCAACCAGGAGAAGGGCGCCCGGATTTAGGGGCGGGTGGGCTTGCGCCACAGGGAGATGTGGCTGCCGCTGGCGTTGGTGAAGGGCTCGCCGGACCACGTTCCATAGCGGGCCTCCAGCGTCAGGCCGGCGAGGGAGGCCATCAGGTCCAGTTCGGCCGGGAAGGCGTAACGCAGGTTGACCGGGTACGTCTCGATTCCGCGGGGGCTCAGGGTGACGTGGTTGGCCCGGACCGTCTGGGCGTTGCGGTCATGGACCGCCGCGGTGAGGCGGGACTCGTCGCCCTCGATCCTGTCCGTGCTGAACCGGGTGCCCTGGGCGAAAAGGCTCTGGTCGGGCACGAACGCCTGGACCGCGAAGGCCGCTCCGGGCGCGAGCACCTGGGAGACGGCCCCGAACACCCGTACCTGCTCGGCCTGCGTCGGCAGCGCGAACAGCGTGTTGAACACGACGTAGACAAGACTGACCTCGCCCGACGTGCCCGCTGCCTCGGCGAGCACGGCCGGATCGCCGAAATCCCCGAACGTCACCGGGATGTCCGCGCCACCCTGCTTGGCCCACAGGCGCGCGACCATGCGCTCCGACGCGTCGACGCCGGCAACCTTGACCCCGGCCGCGGCAAGCGGCAGGGCGACGCGGCCCGTGCCAATTCCCAGCTCCAGCGCCTGCCCGCCATTGGCCGTCATGGCGAGCAGTTCGACAGCGGCGGGCAGTGCCTCATCCAGACCCTCGTACCAGTGGTCATACACGTCGGCAATGCGGTCGCCGTACTCGGCAGGCGACCACCTGCCGGAAGGTTCGCCCATGGTCAGGGAGCCTGCCAGCCGCCTCCGATCACCGCATCCCATTTTCCGCCGACCACCGCGAATGCGGCCGGCCAGACCGGGCCAACCATCATGACAGCCGTTCGAGCAGTCAAGATGCTTCACGCGACGGCCGTGAGCACAACCCTCCAATGGCACGATCGGCGATCATCTCGCGCGCAAGCCGCCCCTACGCTCGTGCGACTGCCGGATCGCATTCCCGGCCCGGCTCGTTTGCTGACGGACCCAGCTTCGCGGTCAAAAGGGGCAGGGCTCGGCCGTTCGCGGGGCGGCGGCTCGCTGGCCAGCGGTCGACTGGCGGCCTGGGATGAAAGGCTCGGTCCTGCGCGGGCCGGCAGCTCGCTGGCCGGCGGTCGACTGGCGGCCTGGGATGAAAGGCTCGGTCCTGCGCGGGCCGGCAGCCCGCTGGCCGGCGGGGGGGGGGGGGGGCGGCCGGGCCCGCGCGCCCGGGGCGGCCCCGGGATCTTCGACGTCAATGTCTTTGGGTCGAGGGTGTTCCCAGGGGAGCACAGCTTCCTCGTCGTTGGTGGTGGTGTCGGCGGTGTAGGTCCGGCCGGAAGGGCTGGTCCAGCGAAAGATTCCGGGCGAGGGCTGATCGAGCCGCCAACCGTCGGCGGCATGCTTTGCCCGGTGATGGTGACGACACAGCAAGCCCAGATTGTCGAGGGCGGTGCGGCCTCCGGCGGCGTGGGCCACGGTGTGATCGATATCTGCCTGAGTCGCTGGCATCCCGCAGCCTGGGAACACGCACCGCCCCTGCCGATGGCGGACGAGGCGAGCCAGTGCCGGGGTGGGAATCCGGCGGTGCCCGAGGTCCAGGACAGTGCCCGACTCCGGATCCGTGAGGACCCTCCGCCAATGGGCATCCGAGGCGAGCGCGCGCCCGACGTTCGCGGGAATTGGCCCATAACCGACCAGTTCGGCTGGGTTGTCGTCTAGACCCGCGAGGGTGCCGACGGGCGCGATGACCTGCAGCTCGACGGTCACGTACTCACGACGGTTACCCAGCAGCAGCGCGGCGAGCACGTCGGCGCGGCGGGCATCCAGTGGCCGGTGCTCCTCGGTCCCGCTACCGGGTTCCGTCCGCCCGGTCGGGGTGCGGCTCGCCCGGGCAAGGCTGTCGATGCGGTCGAAAACGGCGCGAGCGTCCTCGGCGGCAAGAGTCGCTTCCAACAGCGCCATACCGTCGTCCAACGGCGTGATGCTGACCGCGCGCCGGGAATGTGCCTCGGCGCGGCGGCGGGCCAGCGCTTCAGGGGCGATCTTCGCGATGAGTCGGCGAATCTTGCGCCGCCACTGTGGGGTGGACTTCAACCGGCTGCCGGCGAGCATCGTGTCCTCGACGAGGGATCGCTGCCCGTCGGACAGACCCATTGTGAGCTGCTGCAGCGCGGCCAGCCGTGGGTAGTCCAGCGTCCCGGCGGTCAATGCCGCGAGGCTCCCTGGAAGATGATGCGCGGTATCCCACGCGGTCGAGAGCCGATCGGACTGCGCCCGCGGCGACTGGCCCAGCTCGGCGGCAAGCTCATCGGCTGCGAACTCCGAATACGGTCCAGCCGACGGATCGGCCCAGTCACCACGCGGAGGCGGGCGTAGCCGGGCCAGGTGGACCTGGGCATGGATCATCAATCCCTGCAACCGCGCCGTCATACGCGCGATCTCGGACACCAGCGCCAACGTCCCCGCCGGATCGGACCCCGCCAGCCTGGCGAGCGCAGCATCGATCGACGCATCCACCACCCCAAGCAGCCCGTCCGAACCCGACCGCGACCCTGAACCCGACTCCGACCGCCGCGATGGGAGCGTGTCCGCCGTCGCCACGTTCAACGGCTGTCGCCCGACTGGGGAAGCGCCCGACGGCCGTGGCCCGACCGATGGGGTCCTGGCCGATGGGATCCTGGCCGATGGGGTCCTGGCCGTCGGCCAAGTCCCAATCGATGGGGTCCTCACCGACGGCCAGGTCCTCACCGACGGAGTTCTGACAGACGGAGTTTCAACCGACGGCCAAGTCCTGACCGACGGGGTCCCCGCCGTCGACCAAGTCTCGACCGGCCGAGCCCCGACCGACGAAGTCCCGACCGACCAAGTCCCGACCGGCCGAGCCCCGACCGGCCGAGCCCCGACCGGCCGAGCCCCCGCCGGCGCGGTCCTGACCGACGGGACCTTCAACGAGGACGGGCCCAACGGCGAGGTTTCGGAAAATCGAGCGTTGAGCGGCTGTGTGTTCGACGGTCGCGGCCCCGACGGTTGAGCGTTCAACGACATGGCAGAGCCGCCGGCCCGCGCCGGGTTGTCAGCCCGCACAGGACGGTCAATGCGCGCCTGGCCGTCAAAGCCCATATCGAACATGCGTCCAGAATAGCGGACAGACCACTCTTCACAAGAGGCACTAAAATGCTAGTGTGGCGCCTTCATGGACGGTCGGGCCCACAATACAACTGCACCCTCCAGTCAGACTGGGAGGGCATTCGAAATGGCGCCCCTGAAATTCACGGTCCCCCGTTGTGTCGCACCCCTACCAGCACCTACTCACACGCGGGCGCAAGCGACAGCGAAATTTTCGATCGAGATGCACGAGATTGTTCGGCGACCGCGGACCAGGTAACCGAACTTGAATCGATTACCTTCGAACAGAAGACCGTCGGCCAGATCGCGTCACCTGCGCGCCGATCATTTTTCAGCTACGCCAAGAGCGACTTACTCCTCGCCAAGCCCTTCACAGGCGATATCCAGGGCAAAAATGTGCGTCCCAGGGCGATTATCACCCTGCATGGCAGGGATACCTCCACTCTCAGCCGCGCAGCCGGCGGGTGGTCCGAAAAAGATGCCTTCCGCGCCGCCATCGCGGCCCGCCGCGCCGTCGCCCGGCATCGCCTGCCGCGCGGGCGGTTAGGCCGGGGGGCAGGCGACACCGGCGAGGGAGAGGACGGCGCAGTAGGTGTCCCGGCCGACCTTCCAGTCCGGGTCCGCTGCGGTACCCGCGCCGGCACGGACCGCCGTGCCGGTCCGCGGGGTGCCGCTTCCGGCGCCGGTGAAGCTCAGCGTGTACCGCACCGTGGCGTGGTTGACGTCCACGAAGTCGATCGCGCCGACGACGACCTGGGACGAGCGCGCCGCGGCCGGGAAGCGCCTGACCAGCTCGGCCAGCGGGCGACGCATCGCCGGGCCGTCCTCGACCGCGGCGAGCGCCCAACCGGACCGGTCCGTCGGCGCGAACCCGCCGCCCGCGGGGGCACTGGTTGTACCCGCCGGGTCGGTGCCGGTCAGCGCGCGGTCGAAGGCCGCCCGGATCGCGGCCCGGGACGACACCGCGTCCGCGGGGAGAACGCCTCCGCTGACCAGCGTGCTGTCCGGCATCGGGACCAGGCCGGTCGGAGCCACGCCAATCGGGGCCAGGCCCGACGCCGGATAGGCGGTGACGATCTCGGCCGCGCCGCCCGGGGCGAAATGGACGGTGACCAGCACCGGCCGCGTGGTATCCACGGCCGGCGGCAGTCTGAGCACGCTCGTCGTCGGCACGGTGTCGTTGGCGCACACCGCCAACGCCTCGGACCTGGTCGACGTGGAGGTGGGCGTGAGCCGGGCGGCCCGGACCTCGATCGCGTGCCGGTCGACGACCGTCAGCGCGACGGGCAGGCTCGGGCAGGAGCTGCTGCCCGTCAGCGCGAGCTCCATCCGGTGGTTCGGCTGGAGCACCGCCACCGGGCCGGCCCCGGCCGGTTCCGACAGACCCGCACCGGCCGGCCAGCCCTGGTAGTACCGCTCGACCAGCGGATTCGTCGACTCACCCCGGTGGCAGCCTGTCGCCAGCGCCAGTGTCGCCACGATCCCAGCCGCGAGCGCCCGGCCGGCCCAGCTTCGCCCGATCATGCCGACATTGACGTACTGCGGCCGGCTCCGGTTCGATCGCGCCGCCACCGATTCACCATGTGAGACCGATCCACCATGTGAGTTGGCGCTGGTGAGGCCCGTGCCCGGTCACGGCCGGTGGGGACGTGAAATCCTGGGCCGCATGGGGATCGTCTCGCCGGGGTTTCACGGTCGGCGCCGGGGCAACACCATGCTTCCGCCCGGCCAGTACGAGGAAGAGGACTTTCCGGTGCTCTCGGCCGGGCCGACGCCGCGGGTCCCGACGGACCGGTGGCAGTTCACGATCACCAGCGAGACCGGCGAACGGTACTCGTGGAACTGGGCCGAGTTCCAGGCGCTGCCGCAGGAGACCCCGACGGTCGACATCCACTGCGTCACCCGCTGGTCGAAGTTCGCCACCACCTGGAAGGGCGTCTCGCTCGACACCCTGTTCGAGGACGTCGAGACGGCCGCGGACTACGCGATGATCCACTCCTACGGCGGTTACACCACGAACCTGCCGTTGGAGGATCTGCTCGACGGCCAGGCCTGGGTGGCGCACCGGTACGACGGCGAGGACCTGGACCCCGAGCACGGTGGCCCGGCCCGCCTCCTCGTCCCGCACCTGTACTTCTGGAAGTCGGCCAAGTGGGTCCGCGGCATTCAGCTCATGCCCGAGGACTCCCCCGGCTTCTGGGAGGCGGCCGGCTACCACGACCGCGGCGACCCCTGGCGGGAGGAGCGTTACCAGGGCGACTGACCAGCCGGCCCCGGCCGCGGGCGGAACTGCGGGTGAAAATCGCGGACGAGAGCGGCGGGCGAAAGTCGCGAGCGGCCGGTGAAAGCCGCGAACGAGAGCAACGAGTGACGGTCGCGGCTGAGAGTCGCGGGTGAGCGGGCAAGAGTCGCGTTTGAGAGGGGTGACGCGGACGATGGCCGGACCGACGCGGGTCGGGGCCAGGATGGGGTGGCGGACCGGCCGGCTCGTCGCGATCGTCGACGAGACGCCGACCGCGCGCACCCTCGTCCTGGACGTGCCGGGCTGGCCGGGGCACCTGGCCGGGCAGCGGGTCGACATCCGGCTGACGGCCGAGGACGGCTACCGGGCGTCGCGTGCCTACTCGCTGGCCGCGCCCGCCGACGGCGACCGGGTCGAGGTCACCATCCAGCGGGTACTCGACGGCGAGGTCTCGCCCTACCTGGTCGAGGTGTTCTCGGTCGGCGACCCGGTGGAGCTGCGCGGCCCGATCGGCGGCTGGTTCGTCTGGGACCCCGCCGGCCCGCCCGATCCCGTGCTGCTGGTCGCCGGTGGCTCCGGGGTCGTCCCGCTGATGGCCATGATCCGGGCCCGGCGCGCCGCCGCGAGCCGGGTCCCGTTCCGGCTCGTCTACTCGGTGCGCGGCCCGGAACAGGCCTACTACGCGGCCGAGCTGCGCCGGCGCCTGCCCGCCGACGGCGGCCTCGACATCACGTACGTCTACACCCGGACCGCCCCGGAGGGCTGGCCGGGACCGCCGCGACGGATCACCGCGGCCGACCTCGGCGCGGCGGGCTGGCCGGCGGACCTAGCTCCGCTGTGCTTCGTCTGCGGGCCGACGGGCTTCGTCGAGGCCGTCGCCGACCTGCTCGTCGCCGGCGGCCATGACCCGTCCCGGGTCCGGACCGAGCGGTTCGGGCCGACCGGCCGGTAGCCCGGCGTCGCGCGTGGCGGCGAGGGGCACCGACCCCTGTGTGGCGGACCTCTGTGTAGCCGACCCGTGTGTGGCGGGCCGGTGTGTGGCGGACTCTCGTGTGGCGGACCAGACAGGGCCGATGCGCTGGTACTGGACCGTCGGGGTCGTCAGGGTGGACTGGGCGCGGGCGCGAGGTGGCGCCGCGGTGTGGCGAGGAGGCCTGGATGTCGTACGAGCTCTGGACAGCGGTCGACCACTACTTCGACGGCAAGCTGGTGGCGGCGGACCCGGCACTGGAGGAGGCGCTGAAGGCGACCGTGGCGGCCGGGATCCCGTCGATCCAGGTCTCCGCGACGCAGGGGAAGCTGCTGCACCTGCTGGCGCGGATCCGGGGAGCCAGCCGGATCCTGGAGGTCGGGACGCTGGGCGGCTACAGCACGATCTGGCTGGCCCGGGCCCTGCCGGCCGACGGGCGGCTGGTCACCCTGGAGGTCAGCCCGCGGCACGCCGCCGTCGCGACGGCCAACGTCGCGCGCGCCGGGCTCGCGGACGTCGTCGACATCCGGGTCGGCCCGGCGCTGGACACCCTGCCCAAGCTGCTGGCGGAGGCCGCCGGGCCGTTCGACCTGGTCTTCATCGACGCCGACAAGGTCAACAACCCGGCCTACTTCCAGTGGGCCGTGAAGCTCACGAAGCCGGGCAGCGTCATCATCGTCGACAACGTCGTCCGGGAGGGCCAGGTGGCCAACCCGGACAGCCAGGACCCGAGCGTCGTGGGCACCCGCGAGCTGCACGACCTGATCGCCGCCGAGCCGCGCGTCAGCGCGACCGCGGTCCAGACCGTCGGCAACAAGGGCTACGACGGCTTCACCCTGGCCCTGGTCGTCGGCGAGTAGTCCCCCCAAGCCCAGACCCCTGGCCCGCCGGTTGCGCGGGTCAGAAGACCCGGAGCCGGCGGGCGACCGCCAGCGATGTCTCGTCGCCCGTCGCGGCCGCGCCGGTGTCCTCCCAGGCCGCGCGCTGCGTGACCCAGCGGAGGAACCCGGCGGGGTCCGAGGTGATACGGGCCATCGGGTCGCCCGAGCCGACGCGCAGCAGCCGAGCGGCCGGGCCGCCGAGGGCGATCTCGACCGTGCCGGTCAGGGTGGCGACCAGCTCCACGTTCTGCTGGGGCAGGGCGGCCTCGACCCAGTCGAGGGCCGCGGCCAGCGTGGACGCGTCCGAGGCGGGCGGCAAACCGGCGAGCGAGCCGCGCGGGGCGAACAGGTCCGCGCGGATGTGGACGTAGTGGTCGAAGCAGAACGCCGTCGGAAGCGTCGGGGCGGCGTAGGTTCCGAGGTCGCCGAGAGAGACCTCGATCTCCATGGTCTCCAGGGCGGCCAGCCGGGCGAGGGCCTGAACACTGACCTGCGCGTAGTCGGCGCGCACCCGCTCGAAGCTCCAGCTCCGGCGGGACTCGACCAGGACGTCCTGCGCCCGCTCGGTCGGCAGTCCGGCGACGTCGGGCAGCGCGGCGGGGTCGACCACGACCCAGAACAGCGCCGCCAGATGGGCCACGACGTCCTTCGTCGTCCAGCCGGGGCAACCGCTCGGCGCCAGCGCCTCGGTTTCGTCGAGGCCGGCACAGATCTCCAGGAGCGTCTCTCGTTCGTGGCCCAACGCTGTGATCGCTCGGCTCGTCACGGCTTTCCTCTCGTCCGGCGCCCGCACTCGACGCCCACATAGTGTTGCTATCTCACATAGGGACACTATGTTGACGGCACGGCGGCGCGCAACGGCGATCGGCGGGCTTAATGGACGACGTGCCCGACCACCAGGTGCCCACCGAGCCCGAGCCCGAGCGGCGTCCACGTTCCCTGCGAGCCCAGCAGGTGGCGCAGACCCGGGCAGCGCTGGTCGCGGCGGGACGCGAGCTGTTCGGCGAGCGGGGGTTCGCGGCGACCTCCGTCGACGACCTGGCGCGAGCGGCGGGCGTGACCACCGGCGCGCTCTACCACCACTTCCCGACCAAGACCGGGCTGTTCGAGACCGTCTTCGAACAGGTGCACGTCGATCTCCTGGCGGCCTCGTCCCGGGCCGCCGTCGAGGCGCCCGACGAGATCGAGTCGCTGGCCCGTGGCTTCGAAGCGTTTCTCGACGCCGTCCTGCGACCAGACGTGGCGCGGATCGTCATCACCGACGCGCCGGCGGTCCTCGGGCTCGCCCGCTTCACCGAGCTCGACGAGCGCTACGCGTACACGGCGATCGTCGACGCGCTGCGAGGTGCCGCGGCAGCGGGGAGGATCCGGGTCGCCGACCCTGAGACGCTCGCCCGGCTACTGCTCGGCGCCCTCACCCGTGCAGGCATGCTGATCGCCAGCTCGCCGCACCCCACCCAGACGCGCGACGCGGCCGCGGCCACGATCCGCGCGCTCCTCGCCGGCCTGGCGACCGACTAGCTCGCCCAGGGGGCGTCGACCGGCGACGCCCCCAGCTCCACCGAATCGGGGCAGGTCAGCCGGTGAGGGCGGACCAGTCGAGGACGCCGGCGCCGAGGTCGCGGACGGTGGCCAGCAGGCCCAGGCGGGTGGCGCGGACCTCCGGATCGGGATCCATGACCAGGATGTCGTCGAAGAACTGGTTGACGGGGGCGACCAGCGGGGCGGTCGTGGCGGTGAACGACACCAGGTCGGGGGCGGCCCCGAGCCCGGCCAGGCCGGCGCCGACCGTGGCGACGCTCTGGTGCAGGGCCAGCTCGGCCGGTTCCGTGAGGCGGGCCGGGTCGTAGCCGGCGGTGGTCGCGGCGGGGACGATGCGCCGGGCCCGGTCGAGCGCGGCGGCGACCGCGCGGAAGTCGTCGCGGCCGCGCAGGTCGGCGAGCTGGCGGGCGAGGCGCTCGGCGTGGGCCGGCCGGTCGGCGTGCGGGAGGACCGCGCGGACGTGGTCGACCGGGAAGCCCTCGTCGACGAACGCCAGCTCCAGGCGCCGGGCCAGGAAGGCCGCGGTCTCGTCCAGCAGGGCGGCGGTCACCGCGACGGGCTGGCCGGTGGCCGACGCGGCCAGCGCGTCCCGCAGCGACAGCCCGGCCAGCTCGGGGCGGGTCCGCAGAATCGCGAGCGCGCCGAGCGCGGCGCGGCGGACCGCGAACGGGTCGCTGGAGCCGGTCGGCAGGCCGACGGTCGCGGCCAACCCGACCAGCGCGTCCAGCCGGTCGGCGAGCGCCAGTAGCGCCCCCGGGACGGTCGCCGGCAGCGGGCCGCCGGCGGAGCGGGGCAGCTCGGCCTCCAGCAGCGCGGTCGCGACGGCCGGCTGCTCGCCGGCGGCCTGCGCGTACTCGTGGGCCATCGTCCCGGCGAGACTGGTCAGCTCGATGACCATCTGGGAGCCGAGGTCGAATTTCACCAGTTCGCTGGCCCGGCGCAGCACCTCGCGGTCCGGGCCGGCCAGACCGGGGGTGAGCCGGCTGGCGAGCACGGCGGCGAGCGTCGCGATCCGCCCGGCCCGGTCGGCCATCGAGCCGAGCTTGTCGGTGAAGGTGAGCCGGCTCAGCCGCCCGACCATCGTCGCGAGCGGGGTCTTCAGGTCGGCCCGGTAGAAGAAGGCCGCGTCCTCGAACCGGGCCCGCAGCACCGCCTCGTTGCCCGCCCGGACGGCGTCGACGTCGACCGTGCCGTTGGCGACGGCGACGAACCGCGGCAGCAGGCGGCCGGCGTCGTCCGGTCCGGGCGCGCCGGGGGCGGCGCCGGCCCGGACCGGCAGGTACCGCTGGTGCTTGCGCATCACGGTGGTGAGCACGGCCTCCGGGAGCTCCAGATAGCCGGGGTCGAAGCCGCCGAGGATCGGGGTCGGCTGCTCCACCAGGAAGCTGACCTCGTCGAGCAGGCGCGACTCGGCGGCGGCGTCCACGTGCCCGCCGGCCTCGGCCGCGAGCCGGGTGGCCGCGGCGGCGATCCGCTCCCGGCGCTCGCCCGCGTCGAGGAGGATTCCGGCCCGGTCCAGCGCGGCGGCGTGGGCGTCGGCGCCGGTCAGCTCGACCGTCGCCGGGATCCCGGCCCGGCTCGGCTGCCCTGGCGCCACCCGGACCAGCGTGGTCCGCCGCCCGCCGACCAGCCCACCGACCTCGATCGGGACGAGCGACTCGCCGAGCAGGGCGACCACCCAGCGGATCGGGCGGGTGAAGCTGAGCTCCGGGTTGTTCCAGCGCATGTTCTTGCTGGCGCGCAGCTTGCGGACGACGTCGGCCAGCACGGGCGCGAGCGCGTCGGTCGCCGGGCGGCCCCGCTCGTGGCGGACGACGGCCAGGTGCTCGACGCCGTTCTCGGTCGTCCTGGCCAGGGCCGCGACCTCGACGCCGTTGGCGCGGGCGAAGCCGGCGGCGGCCGGAGTCGGCGTCCCGTCCGGCCGGAACGCGGCGGTCACCTTGGGGCCGCGCACCACCCTGGTGGCGTCGGCCTCGCGGGACGCGACGTCGGCGACGGTGGCGACCAGCCGGCGCGGCGTGGCGGACACCGTCAGGACGCCGTGCGCGAGCCGGCCCTCGGCCAGTTTCTTCGCCAGCAGCGACTCCACCTGCTCGCGCGCGGCGACCGCCTCGGCGGGCGGCATCTCCTCGACGCCGATCTCCAGCAACAGCGTGCGCGGGCCGGCCGCGAACAGCGCGCCGTGGTTGGCCGCCGGGCGGGCGTCGGACCCGGGCTGGCCTGCGGTCCCGTCACCCGCCCGGCTGGCCGCGGTGAGCAGCGGGAAGCCGGCGGTCTGGCGGGTCGCGACCCACAGCTGGGCGACGGCGCCCGACAGCCGGCGCATCCGGGCGAACTCGACCGCCCGCTCGGCGGTCGACACCGCGCCCCTGGCGTCGAGGACGTTGAACGCGTGGCTCATCTTGAGCACGTGGATGTGGGCCGGCACCGGCAGGCCGGCCTCGACGAGCCGCTCGGCCTCGCCGGCGAACGCGTCGAGCAGCCCGCGGGTCGCGGCGACGTCCGCGTCGTCCAAGTAGTAGCGCGACATCTCGTACTCGGCCTGGCCGAACAGCTCGCCGTACGACAGGCCGGGGGCATAGAGGATGTCCTTGAAGTGGCGCACGCCCTGCAGCGCCATCAGGATGCGCTCCATGCCGTAGGTGATCTCTACCGACGGCGGGTCCAGCGGCTGGCCGCCGGCCTGCTGGAAGTAGGTGAACTGGGTGATCTCCAGGCCGTCGAGCCAGACCTCCCAGCCCAGGCCCCAGGCGCCGAGCGCGGGCGAGGCCCAGTTGTCCTCGACGAAGCGGACGTCGTGCGCCTCGATGTCGATCCCGAGCGCGATCAGCGAGCCCAGGTAGAGCTCCTGGGGGTTGCCCGGCTCCGGCTTGAGGATCACCTGGTACTGGGTGTGCGTCTGCAGGCGGTTGGGGTTCTCCCCGTAGCGGGCGTCGTCGGGGCGGACCGACGGCTCGACGTAGGCGACCTTCCACGGCTCAGGGCCGAGGACCCGCAGCGCGGTCGCCGGGTTCAGCGTCCCAGCACCGACCTCGGTGTTCATCGGCTGCACGACCAGGCAGCCCTGCTCGCTCCAGTACGCGGCCAGGCGCGCGAGTGCGTCCTGCATGGTCAGCACGAGGTGGCTCCGATTTGCCCGAGGGAGAGACCGGCGGCGCCAGGCCGAGGCGACGCTGAGCGTCCTTGGCGCGGCGGCGCTGACCGGCCCAGAATCCGTGACAGCGTGGTAGGCCCACTGTAGCCACGAGAGTCACGTCCGCAGGCGAGGGCCGGGGTGCGGCCGGCTTCTATCCGGCGGCGAGCTCGCGGTGCAGCAGGCCGACCCGGGCGGTCGCCCTGTCCCGGTCGGGGCCGGGCGGCAACAGCCGGCAGCAGGCCTCCCAGACGGCGAGGTCGTCCTCGCCGGCCGGGCCGTCGGCCCAGCGCAGCAGCAGCGCCGCGTCGCGCCGGCGCAGCAGGCCGACCCGTACCTCGGCGCGCAGCCGGTCGCGCAGCACCTTGACCGCCGGTGCGGCCGAGCGCGGCAACAGCTGTCCGGCCCACCGGTCGAGGACGGCCCGGTGGTCTCCGGCGGCGAGGAGCTTGCGTAGCTCCGCGACGTCGGTGTGCAGCGGGCCGACGAGGCGGTAGGGCCGGGACCGCACCAGACCGGGCCCGACGACCCGGCGCAGCCGGGACAGCTCGGCCCGGATGGTCACCGGGTCCAGCGCGCGCTCGTCGACCGCGGCGGCCAGCTCGTCAGCGGTCAGGCCGTCGGGGTGCTCGGCCAGCAGCAGGAGCAGCTCGGCGTGGCGCGGGGTGACCGGTACCCGCCTTCCGGCGACGACGAGCACCGGCGCCTCCGGGCAGGCGACCTCCAGACGGTTGCCCACAGACGCGTCACGGTCGGTGGTGGGGTCGGTGAGGCGCCGGATCAGCAGTTCGCGCTCGGCGGCGGCGACCGTCGCGGAGATCAGCGCGAGCACCGCGGTCGACGCGGCCCGCCCGTCCCCCGTGACGTCGACGGCGCCGATGACCCGGTGGTCCGCCGGGTCGTGCACCGGGCTCGCGGAGCAGCTCCACGGCCGGACGGTGCGGACCCAGTGCTCGGCGGCGGCGACCCGCGCCACGCCGTCGATGGCCAGCGCCAGCCCCGGCGCGTTCGTGCCGGCGTGGGCCTCGTCCCAGCCGGCACCGGCCAGGAAGCCCACCTCCTCGGCCCGGCCGCGCACGGTGTGGTCGCCCTCGACCCACAGCAACGTTCCGTCGGCGTCGCTGACCGCGACGATCAACCCGTCGGCGCCGGCCCGCGCGACGAGCAGGTCACGGACCAGCGGCAGGACGGCGGCGAGTGGATAGGCCGACCGCGCGGCCCGCAGTCGGTCCCCGGCCAGCCGCAGCGGCGGGGAGTTGCGGTCCGGGTCCACGCCGAACGACCGGGACCGGGCCCACGAGTCGACGACCGTGCGCCGGACCAGGGGACGCGGGGCGCGCGTGGCAGCGAGCGGCAGCGGCGCGCCGGCCGCGACCGCCTCGCGCGCCTGCCGCACCAGCCGCGGCGCGGTCACCTCATCCGTCACGCTCGATCACCGCTTCGATCGAAGCGACTCCGCCAGGAGCCGTATGACGGGGATCACACTACGCCGACCTGGTCCGGCCCGAAACCGTCCCGATACCCGACAGGACACGCAATGGCCCGTTCCGGTCATCGCCTCCGGACCCGGGCGGCGACGAAGAAGCGCTGGCAACGGGATTGCAACGTCGGCGCGGCTACCGTCCGGGACGCACAACGGCCCAGGGCCGCGGGGCACAACGACGCCTCGCGCGGCCCTCGGTCAGCAGCGGCACCAGTCCTACGTCAGGAAGGACGCGCGATGGCCGTCTTCGCCCGTCCGGGGCAGCCCGGTTCTCCCGTCAGCTACGCATCGCGCTACGACAACATCATCGGGGGCGAGTACACCCCGCCGGTCAGGGGCCGGTACTTCGAGAACCCGAGCCCGGTCACCGGGGAGACGTTCACCGAGATCGCCCGGTCCAGCGCCGAGGACATCGAGCTGGCGCTGGACGCCGCGCACGCAGCCGCGCCCGGCTGGGGCCGCACCTCCGTGGCCGACCGCGCGCTCGTCCTCAACCGGATCGCCGACCGGATGGAGCAGAACCTGGAGCAGCTCGCCGTCGCGGAGAGCTGGGACAACGGCAAGCCGGTCCGGGAGACGCTGGCCGCGGACATCCCGCTGGCCATCGACCACTTCCGCTACTTCGCCGGGGCGATCCGCGCCCAGGAGGGGTCGCTCTCGGAGATCGACGCCGACACCGTGGCCTACCACTTCCAGGAGCCGCTGGGCGTCGTCGGGCAGATCATCCCGTGGAACTTCCCGATCCTGATGGCGGTCTGGAAGCTCGCGCCCGCGCTCGCGGCCGGCAACGCCGTCGTGCTCAAGCCGGCCGAGCAGACCCCTGCCTCGATCAACATCCTGTGGGACCTGATCGCCGACCTGGTCCCGCCGGGCGTGCTGAACGTCGTCCAGGGCTTCGGCGTGGAGGCGGGCAAGCCGCTCGCGTCGTCGGGCCGAATCGCCAAGATCGCCTTCACCGGCGAGACGACGACCGGCCGGCTGATCATGCAGTACGCGAGCCAGAACCTGATCCCGGTGTCGCTGGAGCTCGGCGGCAAGAGCCCGAACATCTTCTTCGCCGACGTGGCCGCGGCGGATGACGACTTCCACGACAAGGCGCTCGAGGGCTTCACCATGTTCGCCCTCAACCAGGGCGAGGTCTGCACCTGCCCGAGCCGGGCACTCATCCAGCGCTCGATCTACGACGACTTCCTGGGCAAGGCCGCCATCCGGACCAAGGCCGTCCGCCAGGGCAACCCGCTGGACACCGACACCATGATCGGCGCCCAGGCCAGCACCGACCAGCTGGAGAAGATCCTCTCCTACATCGACATCGGGAAGAAGGAGGGCGCCCGGGTGGTGCTCGGGGGCGAGCGCGCCGAGCTCGGCGGCGACCTGGCCGGCGGCTACTACGTCCAGCCGACGATCTTCTCCGGCGACAACGGGATGCGGATCTTCCAGGAGGAGATCTTCGGCCCGGTCGTCTCCGTGGCCGCGTTCGACGACTACGCCGACGCCATCAAGATCGCCAACGACACCCTCTACGGCCTCGGCGCCGGCGTGTGGACCCGCGACACGAACACCGCCTACCGCGCCGGCCGCGAGATCAAGGCCGGCCGGGTCTGGACGAACTGCTACCACCTCTACCCGGCGCACGCGGCGTTCGGCGGGTACAAGCAGTCCGGCATCGGGCGGGAGAACCACCTCGCGATGCTCGACCACTACCAGCAGACCAAGAACCTGCTGGTCTCCTACTCCCCGAAGGCGATGGGCTTCTTCTAGAGCAGGTCCGGCCCATCCCGGCGGCGCCGCCGGGCACGCTGGTGCCAGTGATCGCCGTTTCGGCCCTCGTCTGGTTGTGATCAGGCCTGTCTCACGACCACCAGAGGGCCGAAACAGCGATCAAGGTGCGGACGTGCGGGGCCGTCCGGCCAGGACGGCCCCGGCAGATGGCCGCGCCGCGACAAGCGCATGCGCAAGGAGGGTCATGGGCGAGGTTCTTCGGGTCGACGCGACGCCCGCCGCGGCGGCGATGCTGCGGTCGCTGACCGCGGCGCACGGCCCGCTGATGATCCACCAGTCCGGTGGGTGCTGTGACGGTTCCTCGCCGATGTGCTACCCGCGCGGGGAGTTCCTCGTCGGGGACGGGGACGTCCTGCTCGGCGTCCTCGACCTCGACGACACCGCCGGCCTCGCCGAGCCGGCGGCCCCGGCCAGTCCACCGGGCCGCGGCCCCGGCTCGGCGGACTGGCCGGACGACCCGGGACCGTCCGGCGCCATCGTGCCGGTCTACATCGGCGGCGCGCAGTTCGCGTACTGGTCGCACACCCGGCTCACGATCGACCTCGTCAGGGGCCGCGGCGGCGGCTTCAGCCTGGAGGCCCCGGAGGGCTACCGGTTCCTGACCCGCTCCCGCCTGTTCACCGAGGACGAGACCGAGGCGCTGGAGGCCGCCGGCCCACCAGCCCGCGGCCCGCTCGTCCCCTGAGTACGCACGACCGGGATCAGGTGAAGTCCCGGACGAACAGGACGACCGCGACGGCCAGGCCCAGGGTGATGACGCCGCGGCGTAGCCACACGGGCGGCAGGTTGCGGGCAACCCTGGCGCCCAGGACGCCCCCGACGGCCGAGGTGACGACGAGGACGCCGGCGTAGGCCCAGGCGACCTGGGCGCTGGCCAGGAAGACGATCACGCCCACCGCGTTGACGATGAACGACAGCAGCGTCTTCAGCGCGTTGGTGCGCTGCAGGTCGTCGACGAGCAGGATGCCCATCACCGCGAGCAGCAGGACGCCCAGGCCCGCGCCGAAGTACGACCCGTAGGCGCCGGCGACGAACACCCCGATCCGGGTCGGCCAGGTGACGGGCCGGACTGCTACCTGCGTCGACGCCGCCGCCTGCGCTGTGGCCACGACCGGCACGGTTCCCGGCGCGGCCACGGCCACGGTGCCCGGCGGACCGCCGTCCAGCGGCGCGGCCGCGGCCGGGGCGGCCGCCGGGACCGCGGCCGGGGCTGCCGTCGGGGTCGCGGCCGGGGCTGCCGACGCGGCGTGGACCTCAGCCGCCGTCGGGGTCGCGGCCTTGGCCGCGCGGCGGCGCGCGACGACTCCTGACAGCTTCGACTGGCTGGCCAGCAGCAGGCAGGCGATGAGGACGAGGAACGGCACCGCGGCCTTGAAGCTGTTCTTCGGCGTCACCAGCAGGATCACCGCGCCGACGATCCCGCCGAGAACCGCGGCCGGGGCGAGTGCCCGCAGCCGGGGCAGCTGCCCGGAGAGCTCTCGCCGGTAGCCGAGCGCGCCGCCCGCGTAGCCGGTGACCAGCCCGGTCGACGAGGTGATGTTGGCGGTGACGGCTGGCAGCCCGGCGGCCAGCAGAGCCGGGAAGGCGATCAGCGTGCCTCCGCCGGCGACCGCGTTGACGGCACCGGCGACCAGCCCCGCGCCAGCCGTCAACAGCGCGTCCATTCCGTTCACGGATTTACCCTATGCGGCGCAGTACGGCGCGCTGGGCCGTCGTCAGAGGACGCGGGTGCGAATCAGCACGCCGCAGACCGCGGCGGACGGCGCCATCGGCAGCCAGGAGGTGAGCAGCCGGTAGCCGAGGACGGCCGCGATCGCCGTCGTGGTCGGGGCGCCGGCGCCGGTGAGCAGTGCCGTCAGCGCCGCGTCCAGGCCGCCGAAGCCACCGGGCGACGGGATGATCGCCGACAGCGCGCTGGCCACCAGATAGACCGGGATGATCTTGCCGGCACCAAGTGGCGCGTGCAGCGCCGCGGCGATGGCGCACAGCGTGGCGGCGTGCAGCATCGGGATCGCGATCGAGCCGCCCCACAGCAGCGCCGCGCGGCTGGTGCTGCCGCTGCCCGCCAGCAGGGCGCGCTGTTCGACGACGCGCCGGGCGCCCGTCCCTACCAGCCGGCGGACCTTCGGCACGCAGGCGGCGGCGACCACCAGCACGCCCAGCGCCGCCAGCAGGTAGCCGGTCTGGCCGGGTATACCCAGCTGTGGCAACGGAACGGCCCCGCACACCAGCAGGATCACGAGCACCACCGCGTGCGGGAGCGCCCCGGCCGTCGCGTTGGCGGCGGTGGCGGCGACCGCCTCGGCCATCGAGAACCCGCGGCGCAGCAGGTAACGGGTCTGCAGCGCGGCAACGCCCATGCCGGCGGGCACGAGCACGTTCGGCAGGATGCCGGCGATCTGGACGGCGACGAGCTGCCCGAACGGCAGGTTCCGCGTCACCGCGCCCTTCATGCTGGCCGCCGCGGCGACGTAGGTCGCGCACGCGGCGATCACGGCGACGATCAGCCACTCGCCGTCGGCCGACCTGCAGGCCTCGAACGCCGCCACGAGCTCGTGGCGGTGGGTTCCCAGCCAGATCCCGCCGATGGCCGGCGCGACCACGCTGAGCGCGGCCATGATCTGCTTGGACCGGCGCGACCGGGTGGACGCCCCGGCTGGCTGTGCCGCCGCGTCCTGCGCGGGCGGGTCCGTCGGGAGCGCCTCCACCAGCGGCTCATCGGTCAGCGCCGCGTACGGGAGGCCGGACGGGAACGCGGCAACCAGCGCGGTCGCGGGCTGGGTCGACTCGTCAGGCTCCATCGTCGTGCCTACAAGTGGTCCTGAGTAGCGGGCTCACCGACCGGCGCGGAGCCGACCAGCGGTGCCCCTGGCGCACGCGGCGGTGTGGCGTCGGCCGGCGCGGCGGCGAGCAGCGTCGCGAGGCGGGCACCGAGGTGCTCCCAGGTCCAGGCCGAGCTCATCCAAGTCCGACCGGCCGCGCCCAGCTGACGCGCCCGGTCCGGGTCCGCGAACAGCTCGTCGACGGCGCGGGCCACCGCGGCGACATCCGTCCCGTCCACGACCACTCCGCTCTCACCAGGGATCACCACTTCGGGCGCACCCCCGTGCCGGCCGGTGATGACCGGCTTGCCGGTTGCCGCCGCTTCCAGCGACGACAGCCCGAGCCCCTCAAGATCGAGCCCACCCTTGCGCGGACGGGACGGCATCGCGAAGACGTCGGCAGCGTCCAGGTAGGCGGGTAGTTCCTCTTCGGCAACCGGGCCGGTGAAGACGACATTCCCGGTCACCCCCGCGGATGCCGCGATCCGGCGCAGCCGAGCGGCGTCGCGACCCTGGCCGACGACGACGAGCAGCGCGTCCGGATGGTGGCGCAACACCGAGGGCAACCCCCTGATCAGGACGTCCTGGCCCTTGCGAGGCACCAGACGGGCAACACACGTCACGATAGGCCGTCCGCCCCAGCCGTGCCTACGTCGTAGCTCCTCACCGCCGGCGCCCGGGTGGAACCGGTCGACGTCGACACCGCCGGTGAGCCGCTCGAACCGGGTGCCGTTCGGGGCGACCCTGCTCAGCCGGCGCAGCGTCACATCGGTCAGGTGGGTGACGACGTCCGCCTTGCCAGCGACCGACCGGACCAGCTGGTAGCCGTAGGGCAGGTGCGACCAGCCGTACTCGTGGCCGTGGGTGGACGAGACCACCCACTCGACGCCGGCCCGGCGCAGGGCCGGGGCGATCATCCCGCGCGGCGTGCCGGCCGGGAACCAGGCGGCGGTGCACCCTTCCGCCCGCGCGATCCGGCCGATGGCCGGCCCGACGCCGGGCAGCCGCAGGTTCGCCGCCGGATGCCTGACGATCTCGAAAGGCGCGTCGGCGTCGAGCTTCGGCGCGTCCGGATGCGGCGGCGCGACGACCAGGACCTTGTCCCGCGGCAGCATGGCGGCAAAGCAGTACGCGAAGGTCTGAATGCCACCCATCACCGGCGGAAACTTGTCCGCGACGATCAGCGTTCGGTGCATGGACAGTGTCTGCCGCCTTTCGGCGGACGGCGCGTCATGTCCGCGTTGGCTGATGGACGGCCGCTGGTCAGGCCCAGGAAACCGCCCGGTTGGACATACCGGAAGATACCCTGTGCCTGCTCCTGAACAGCGGCGGACGTGCCGCCGTTGTGGCCTTTTCCATCTCCGGCGGCGTCACCGCACCGGCCTTGTCACCGGACGTGCCGAGCGGCCCGCGCACCCCGCCCGTCCCTGCGCAGGGCGCTCTCACCGGGTCGGCTCCGGGCCTGAGCGGCTCGCTCCCGGGGTCACGCCCGGCCGGAAGCGGGCGTCAGGCCGTTGAGGATGTCGATCGCGTGCGTCAGGTCGCCGATGTTGACGAAGTCGACGGCGACGAAGTTCGGCCGGCGGTGGCGGACGTCCTCGCAGGTGCTGGCCCGGGCGACGACGGTGGGGCTGGCGTTGTCGGCGAGGGCGGCCCGCCGGCTCGGGGCGGCCGTCGTCAGCCAGTGGTTGACCAGCAGCAGCCGGGCGTCCGCCGACCCTCGTTTCACCGCGCAGCCGGTCAGGTCGGTAGCGGTGCGGGCGTCGAACGGGGTGTCCGAGCCGTAGCGGTAGAACGAGCGCAGGAAGCTGCCCGGCGTGTCCTGGCTCTCGGTGAACATGACCAGCCGGTGGCCGGAACTGATCATCTGCCCCAGCGTCGGCCAGGTGCCGCCCGGGTCGGCGGGCGGGGTGAGCACGGTCTTCCCGAGCCCCGCGGCCTCGACCGCGCCGATGATCTCGTTGGCCGGCGCCTCGTCCTGAATGATGATCGTGACGACCTCGGTCGGGTTCCGGTTGAGCCAGTCCCCGATCGCGCGCAGCTGCGCGGTGAACTCGATCGCGCCGAGCTGGCACATGTCGTGGCAGAGCCACAGCCCCGGACGGGCCGACAGCGCCCCTCGGGTCAGCGGCTCCAGCGCAGTGCGTTCCGACGGGCTGAGCGCGGCGAGCGCCGTCTGGACCTCCTCGGGGGTCGTCCAGTGATGCACGTCGATCAGCAGGCCGCGCACGCCCAGGTCGAGCTGGTGGACGATCGAGGGATCCTGCCCGGCGCCGAGGAACTGGTCCTCGCTGTCGGCCATCGCGTTGTGGCTGGCCGCGTAGCTGACCTCGTCGTAGTGCCGGTCGCACAGGCGGGCTGAGCCCTCGCACACCACCCGGGCGTCCGCCGCGGCGCCAGGGAACGCCGCCCAGGTGACCGCGATCAGCGTCGGGATGACGACGACGGTCGTGGCCACCACCCGGCGCCACCGGGCGTGGCGCTCCAGCCGGGCGGACAGCGCGACCAGCAGCGACACGCCGGTGATCACGCAGCCGATCACCAGCATCCAGATGGTCAGCCGCAGGAAGTCACTCTCGATGCCGCGGTAGGCCGTGGCGCCGAAGTCGGTGAGCACGTGCGCGGCGCCCGGCGGCAGCTTCGAGCCGGGCTTGTCCAGCGCGGTCAGCGGGTTCGGCAGGGTCAGGCGCATCACCACGCCCAGCAGCAGCGAGCCGGCCCCGGCGGCGAGCGCCGTGTAGCCGACGGCCCGGACCGGTGACCGCCCGCGGCCCCGGGCGATCGTGACCACGCCCACCAGCCCACCGAACATCGCCAGCACGCAGGCCAGGATGATCACGGGCAGCCGCTGGGACAGGTCGTGCAGCCGCTCGACCGCCCGGATCGTCGGCTTGTGGCCCAGGTCCGACAGCGACACCCCGAGGTCGAGCACGGTCCCGTCGACCAGCCTGCCGCGCAGCTGGGCGATGGCCTGGTCGTCGCCCCGGAACAGCGGCGGGCCGAGGACGGCCAGCGCCCCGGCGACGTCACCCTGCAGCAGCAGCGCCCGCGCGGGCGCCTCGACGGTAGCCCTGGTCGTCGGGTCGAGCCGGGTGAGCACCGCGTCGAGGACCAGGTCGACGTCCTGCGGGCGCAGCCGCATCGTCGGCAGGTTCTTCGGCGGCTTGCCCGCGGCGACGGCGTCGAGCGCGGCGAGCACACCGTCGGTGAAATCGGTGACGCTCGACACCTGGTAGGTGGCGCCGGCGCCGAGCTCACCCGCGATGTACCGGTTGGCGAGGCCCGAGATGTTCGCGAACAGCGGGCGCAGGTCGGCGGTGAGCACGACGTTGTTCTGGTCGCCCCGCAGGTAGCCGACGATCCGGTCGATCTGCTCGTCCGTCAGGCCCTCGACCGTGGACGGCGGCAGCACCGTCCGCAGGTTCGCCGTGATCAGCGTCCGGTCAATCGGGAGGCCGGCCATCAGGTCGTCGACGGCGGGGTCGGGCAGGATCTCGGTGTAGATCCGATCGTAGGCGTGCACCCGGGTGAGGCCCTGGGTGTAGTAGTTCGGCGACAGCACGGTGGCGCGCACGGTCAGGATCACCAGCAGCGGCAGCCACGAGAGCACCACGAGCAGGGTCAGCGCCGCCTGGGCCAGCAGCCACCAGCGGGTGTCGTCGCGGTCGGACCGGCGGGCCAGCCCGAGCCGCACCCGGCCGCGGCCGGCGCGCGCGCCGCGCCGGTCCGGGTCGCGCCGGTCCGGGTCCTCGTGGCCGGCCGTCGGCGGCTCGCCCGCGGCCGGCGGCTCACCCGTCGACGGCGGTGCCTTTGTCCCGTTCCGCTGCCCGAGCCGCACATGCCCCAACCTACCGAGATCTCCGGCCTTCGATGATGACGTCCCGGCCAGCGCATTCGGCGAAAACCGGTTCGGACATTTCCCTGCATAGCGGTAGAGTTACGCCATTCTGAAGATCGAGATCTAGCCGTTCCAGCCCGGAGACAGTGCCGTGACCAAGCTGAACCAGATCATCGCCATCGAGAAGGGCGTCAAGGCCCGCGCCGGCCGCGAGGTCACCGACCTGCAGAGCTCCACCCAGAAGGACGCGCTGCTCGCCGGTATCAGCCGCACCTACCAGCCGCGTGACGAGGACGGCGACCAGCTTCCGGCCGAGGGCACGAAGGTCCAGGTCCGGGTCGAGGAGGTGCTGGCGCAGCTTTCGTCCGTTCTGGTCCGGCTGCTCGACGTGGTCGCCACCAAGGACATCGCGAACTGCACCGCCAAGGCCGACGTCGTCGTCGACGGTGTGCCGCTGCTGCGCGACGTCCCGGTGTCCTACCTGCTCTTCCTGGAGAAGCAGCTCACCGACCTGCAGGCGTTCCTCGCGAAGCTGCCGGTGCTCGACCCGGCCGAGGACTGGTCCTGGGACGCGGCCGCCGGCGTCTACCGCACGCCGACGACGCGGACCGTGCGGTCGCGCAAGGTGCCGAAGGTGCTGGTCAAGTACGAGGCCACCGAGCACCACCCGGCGCAGACCGAGGTGTTCACGGTCGACGAGCCGGTCGGGGACTGGGCGACGGTGAAGTTCTCCGGCGCGCTGCCGGCCGAGCGGCGCACCCAGCTGCTGGACCGGGTCGTGCGGCTCGCGGAGGCCGTCAAGGTCGCCCGCGAGTCCGCGAACCTGTTCGACGTGACCGACCAGACCGTGGGCCGGCCCGTGTTCGACTACCTGTTCGCCCGCTAGACCCTGCTAGCCCGAAAGACCTCGTTCGCCCGATAGGCCCGGCCGTCGGCCCGCCGCCCGCGCTAGTCTCGGCGGCGGGCCGGCTGGCCCCTGATCTCCCGCCTGGAGCGGCGGGATGCGCCCACCATTGGGCGCGAAAGCTGAGACTCATACTCAAGATGACGACGGACGGTGTCAGTGGGGGTTCGAGTCCCCCTCCCGGCTCACACCCGCCGGGGTAGCCCAATGGCAGAGGCAGCCGGCCATGATTCTTAGTCTCTCGCTCCACAACTCAACACCGGGCCACCTCGCCAGACCGACCGACGGCCGGCAATCTCAGTCGAGGCCGCGGGTTCGACCCCCGCGCGGCGCTCCAACACGCGCCGCTAGCTCAATAGGCAGAGCGCGACTACTCCAGTCTGACCGGCCGCACCAACCTGGCCTGGCGTACGCATGGTGGCCACCCTCGGGGCCCAGGGAAGGGTAATCCCTGGGCTCCACCAATCTTCCGCCCTTCCGCGCGGGCCGGAACGCGCGGGCCCCCCCCGCCCCCCCCCGCCGCGGGGGCCGCCCCCCCCCACGGAAACCCCGGAG
>NZ_JADWYX010000020.1:0-43300 GCF_016786355.1 Frankia sp. AgB1.9 | reverse complement strand
GGGCGCGCCGCCCCGCGGGCGCCCCGGGCCCCGGGGGCCCCCGGGGTCCCGAACCAGCTAGCTCAAACCAGGTAGCTCAAGCCACGTAACTCAAACCAGGTAGCTCAGACCGCGATGGCGGCGCCCCTGGTGGCGAACGGGAGGTTGGCGGCGCCTCGGACGTTGGACGAGACCTTCATGACCGCGCGGGTCGGGTCGGCCACGAAGTCCGGGAAGCGTCGGAGGACCTCCTCCAGGGCGACCCTGACCTCCAGCCGGGCCAGGTGGGCACCGAGGCAGCGGTGGATGCCGAAGCCGAAGAACACCGTCGACGGCTCGTCCCGGCGGTTCAGGTCGAACACGTCCGGGTTCTCGTAGACCCGCTCGTCACGCAGCGCCGACCCGGTGATCAGCATGACCCGGTCACCGGCCGGGATCGTGACGCCGTGCAGCTCGACGTCCCGTTTCGTGGTCCGGCCCTGGAGCTGCGACGGCGCGTCGAAACGGAGCGTCTCGCCGGCCGCCCGGTCGTAACGGCTCGGATCAGCCAGCAGCAGGCGGCGCTGCTCGGGGAACCGGGTCAACGCCATCAGCCCGTTCGGGATGGCCTTGGCGACCGTCTCGTGGCCGGCCACGCTCAGCTCGATGAACCGGAAGGCGATCTCGTCGTCGTCCATCGCCCGGGTGGCGCCGTCCTCGTCGTCGGCGACCTTGGTCTCGATCAGCAGGCTGATCGGGTCGCCGGTCGGCTTCTTGCGCCGCTCGGCCACCAGCGAGAGGTAGAGGTTGAGCAGCGTCCCCGCGCTCTCGGCGAAGACCTGCTCGTCGTCGGCGCCGTCGCCGCGCATCAGCATCGCGTCGGCGGCCTCGTTGACGGTCGCGCGGTGCTCCTCGGGGATGCCGAGCAGCTCGCTGATCACGTCCAGCGGGAGGGTGACCGAGAACTCGCGGACGATGTCGAACTCGTCGGAGTCGGCGAAACGGTCGAGCAGCTCGCCGGCCCGTCGACGGATGTAGGGCTCCAGGTCCAGCATCCGGCGCGGCGTGAACACCTTGCCGACGATCTTGCGGTGCCACCGGTGCTCCGGCGGATCCCGGAGAATGATCATCGGCGAGCCGGCCTCGGTGCCCTCGATCGTGACACCACCGGCGCTGGAGTACGTGTCCCAGTCGTTGTGGGCCGCCAACACGTCGGCATGCCGGGACAGCGCCCAGAACCTCAGGTCAGGGTTGTGGAAGACGGGCGCCTCGTCCCGCAACGCGCGGTACACCGGGTAAGGGTCGCGATAAGTCGCAGGGTCGTACGGGTTGAACTCGACCATCCGCGCTCCCGAACAGATACCGGGCCACGCGGCTCTACGACACGACGCAAGCCCGGCGGAGAAGGAGACCGCGCACCGCGGCCGCGGTGTCGCGCCAGGGCCCGAACTCGGCCCCAATGAGCATAAAGTATCCAATCTGCGATCCCAGAGCAAGGCCAAGCCCCTCGCGAGCCCCCCAGAAGGCCACCGACCCGGGCGACGAGACCACCCACCGCCCGGCTCCCGGCCCGCGCCTGCCGCAGCTCGCATCGCGGCGAACCCAGCCGCCACGCAGATCCACCGCACCGCGCGGAGCGAAGATCCGTGGGCGCCGCCGAATGCGAAGATCCACCGCCCGCTCCGCCGTCATGATCGCCGTTTGAGCCCTGAGGTGGTCGTGGAAACGCCCGCGCCACGACCACCCAGGGCCAAAACAGCGATCAAGGCCACCCGGGCCCGCCCACCGGTCAGGCTGCCCGGGACAGCCTGACCCCGGTTCGTCAGGTCAGGGAGGTGAGGACTGCCTCGATGCGGGCGGCCACGTCGTCGGGGGTGCCTGAGCCGTCGATGGTGCGCAGGACGCCGGCGCGGGCGTAGTAGGCGCGCAGCGGGGCGGTTCGTTCGGCGAAGACCTTGAGGCGGCGCTTGGCCGTCTCCTCGTTGTCGTCGAGGCGGTCCTCCGTGCTGGAGCGGTGGCTGATCCGGCGCAGCACGGTCGACTCGTCGACGTCGAGGTCGAGGACGACGTCCACGGCGCGGGCCTTGCCGGCGCAGTCGGCCGGGGGCAGCCGAAGCTCCTCCGTCGTCTCGCGGTATGCCTCCAGGGCGTCCCCGAACCGGGCGTCGAACGCCTCGGCCTGGGCGACCGTCCGTGGGAACCCGTCGAGCAGGAAGCCGCGGCACACGTCCGCGGCGACCGGCACCGGGGCGTACGCGCCCGGCCCGGCCAGGGCGGACAGCGGCACGGCCGCGGCGACCGGGGTGCTGGCGGCGAGGGCCGCCACGGGCTCGTGGTCGAGCACGGCAGCGGCGGACGAGCCGAACAGGCGGTCCGCGACCAGGTCGAGCACGAGCTCGTCGGGGACCAGTTCGCCTGAGCGGACGAACTCCTCGGCGCGACGGCCGAGCGGTGAACCAGCGGCGATCTCCGCGTCGAGCAGCCGGCCCGTGGAGATCGCCGGGATGCCGTGGCGGGAGCTGATCCGTGCGGCCTGCGTGCCTTTTCCAGAGCCCGGAGGTCCGAGCAGCACGACTCTCACCGAATGGACGCTACCGCGCACCAATCCCCCACATAGCTGGATGACCTGTAAGAAATATGACCTGACTTCGCGGGAACAACGGCCGGAATCGCCCAGACTCGTGCGCCTAAAGGAGACGGCTAACCCAACTCGTCTCAGGCATCTGGCGGTCCCGCCCAGGGGCACGGCCCAGGTCCGCACCAACGGCGTCCGCCGGCATGGTCGACTGCCTGCCGCGGCCCGCGCAGCCTATCGGTCAGCGTCGTCATACGTCCACCCGGAACTGACGTGGACCCGAGATCAATGCCCCCGGCCGGCGTCGGGCCGAGGTCCACACAGGTCACCCACGCGGCCTGCCGACGATGCACGCCAGTCTGAAAATCCCATTCTCAGATCCGCATAGCGCGCTCCGTAAAAGACCAGTGGCCGGTATGCCGTGTCGGAGGACACGCATACCGGCCACCGGTGGGCTCGTTTTATCGGCGAGTGGGAGTGATCGGCTCCGGGAGGTCGGTCGCGCCGCTGAGGTAGCGGTCGACCGCTGCGGCGGCCGAGCGGCCCTCGGCGATCGCCCAGACGATCAGCGACTGGCCGCGGCCCATGTCGCCGGCGACGAAGACACCGGGGACGGACGACTGCCACCCTGCGTCGCGGGCCACGTTGCCCCTGGCGTCCAGCTCGACGCCGAGGCCCTCGACCAGGCCCTCGCGCTGCGGGCCGACGAAGCCCATCGCCAGCAGTGCCAGCTCGCAGGGCAGCTCCGTCTCGCTGCCCTCGACCTTCTGGAACTTCCCGTCGACCGACTGGACCTCGTACAGGCGCAGCGCGCGCAGCCGGCCCTCCTCGTCGCCGAGGAAGGACT
Source organism: Frankia sp. AgB1.9 (assembly GCF_016786355.1). Lineage (GTDB taxonomy): Bacteria > Actinomycetota > Actinomycetes > Frankiales > Frankiaceae > Pseudofrankia. The sequence goes on along the minus strand of NZ_JADWYX010000020.1, from coordinate 39,920 downwards.
CGGTGGAGACGGCGTAGACCCGCTCGCCGCCCTCCTCGTGCGCCGAGGTCACCCGGTAGAGCATCGGGTAGGTCGGCCACGGGCTCGCCGCTGGCCGCTTCTCCGGCGGGCGCGGCATGATCTCCAGCTGGTGCACGGAGACGGCGCCCTGGCGATGCGAGGTGCCGAGGCAGTCGGCCCCGGTGTCGCCGCCGCCGATGACGACGACGCGCTTGCCCTTGGCGCTGATCTCCGGCTCGGTGAGGTCGCCCTCCTGCACCCGGTTGGCCAGCGGCAGGAACTCCATCGCGAAGTGGACACCGTTGAGCTCCCGGCCCGGCACCGGCAGGTCCCGACCGATCGTGGAGCCACCGGCCAGCACGACCGCGTCGAACGTGGCGCGCAGCTCCTCGACGGAGAGGTCGACGCCGACGTCGCAGGAGGTGACGAACGTGGTCCCCTCGGCCGCCATCTGCTCCAGGCGCCGGTCGAGGACGGCCTTCTCCATCTTGAACTCGGGGATGCCGTAGCGCAGCAGGCCGCCGATCCGGTCGGCCCGCTCGAAGACGGTCACGTCGTGGCCGGCGCGGGTGAGCTGCTGCGCGGCGGCGAGCCCGGCGGGGCCGGAGCCGACGACGGCGACCTTCCGGCCGGTCCGCACCGACGGCGGCACCGGGACGACCCGGCCCTCGGCCAGCGCCCGGTCGATGATCGAGACCTCGATCTGCTTGATGGTCACCGGGTCGTCGGAGATGCCGAGCACGCAGGCGGTCTCGCACGGCGCCGGGCACAACCGCCCGGTGAACTCCGGGAAGTTGTTCGTCGCGTGCAGCCGGTCGATGGCCTCCTGCCACTCGTCCCGGCGGGCGAGGTCGTTCCACTCCGGGATCAGGTTGCCCAGCGGACAGCCGTTGTGGCAGAACGGGATCCCGCAGTCCATGCAACGGGAGGCCTGCGCGGACAGCGAAGGCGCCGGGAAGTCCTGGTAGACCTCCCGCCAGTCCTGGATCCGCACATCCACGGGCCGGCGCGCCGGTAGCTCCCGGTGGTGCCGGAGAAACCCAGTCGGGTCAGCCATTGAGGTCCTTGTCTCTAGACGGCTGGGTCAGGCTCGGGCTGCTGCCATGATCAGTTCGTCGGCGGGGACGCCCTGCTCCTTGGCCTGCGCGATCACGGTCAGTACCCGCTTGTAGTCGCGGGGCATGACCTTGACGAACTTGGCCTGCTCGTCCTCCCAGCTCGCGAGCAGCCCGGCGGCGACCGTGGAGCCGGTCTCGCGCCGGTGGCGGGTCAGCAGGGAGACGAGCTGCGCCCGGTCCTCGGCGTCGAGTGGCTCGATGTCGACCATCTCGCCGTTGATCCGCTCCACGACCGGGTCGTACAGGTAGGCGACGCCGCCGCTCATGCCGGCGGCGAAGTTGCGCCCGATCTGGCCGAGCACGACGACGGTGCCGCCGGTCATGTACTCGCAGCCGTGGTCGCCGACGCCCTCGACGATCGCGGTCGCGCCCGAGTTGCGGACGCAGAAGCGCTCGCCGACGGCACCCCGGAAGTACGCCTCGCCCGCGGTCGCGCCGTAGAGCAGCACGTTGCCGGCGATCGTGTTCTCCTCGGCGCGCAGCGGCGCCTCCTTCGGCGGGAAGACGATGATCCGCCCGCCGGACAGGCCCTTGCCGGTGTAGTCGTTGACGTCGCCCTCAAGGGTGAGGGTGATGCCGCGCGGGACGAACGCGCCGAAGCTCTGACCGGCGGAGCCGGTGAACCGCAGCGAGATCGTGTCGTCGGGCAGACCGACGGCGCCGTAGCGGCGGGTGACCTCGTAGCCGAGCATCGTGCCGACGGTGCGGTTGACGTTGCGGATCGGCATCTCCAGCCACACCGGGCGCCCGTCCTCCAGGGCGCCCTCGCACAGCTGGATCAGCGAGTTGTCCAGCGCCTTGTCGAGGCCGTGGTCCTGGCTCGCGGCGTTGGACAGCGAGCCACCGAACGGCGTCTCCGGGGTGTGCAGCAGCGGGCTGATGTCCAGCCCGGCGGCCTTCCAGTGCTCGACGGCGAAGGTCGCGTCCAGGATGTCGACCCGGCCGACGGCCTCCTTCAGCGTCCGGAAGCCCAGCTGCGCCAGGTACTCCCGGACCTCCTCCGCGATGAAGGTGAAGAAGTTCTCGACGAACTCCGGCTTGCCGGTGAAACGCGCACGCAGCTCCGGGTTCTGGGTGGCGACACCGACCGGGCAGGTGTCGAGGTGGCAGACCCGCATCATCACGCAGCCGGCGACCACCAGCGGCGCCGTCGCGAAGCCGAACTCCTCGGCGCCGAGCAGCGCGCCGATGACGACGTCACGGCCGGTCTTGATCTGGCCGTCGACCTGCACCACGATCCGGTCGCGCAGGCCGTTGAGCAGCAGCGTCTGCTGCGTCTCGGCCAGGCCCAGCTCCCAGGGAGCGCCGGCGTGCTTGAGCGACGTCAGCGGCGACGCCCCCGTGCCGCCGTCATGGCCGGAGATCAGCACCACGTCGGCGTGCGCCTTGGACACGCCGGCCGCGACCGTGCCGACGCCGACCTCGGCGACGAGCTTGACGTGCACCCGCGCCGCCGGGTTGGCGTTCTTCAGGTCGTGGATGAGCTGGGCGAGGTCCTCGATCGAGTAGATGTCGTGGTGCGGCGGCGGCGAGATCAGGCCGACGCCCGGCGTCGAGTGCCGGGTCCGCGCGATCCACGGGTAGACCTTGTGGGCGGGCAGCTGGCCGCCCTCCCCCGGCTTCGCGCCCTGCGCCATCTTGATCTGCAGGTCGTCGGCGTTCACGAGGTACTCGCTGGTCACGCCGAACCGGCCGGACGCCACCTGCTTGACCGCGGAACGACGCAGGTCCCCGTTGGCGTCGGGCACGAAGCGCTCCGCGTCCTCGCCGCCCTCGCCGGTGTTCGACTTGCCGCCGAGCCGGTTCATCGCGATCGCCAGGGTCTCGTGCGCCTCCGCGCTGATCGAGCCGTAGGACATCGCGCCGGTGGCGAACCGCTTGACGATCTCGGAGACCGGCTCCACCTGCTCGATCGGGATCGGCCGGCGCAGGCCGGGGCGCAGCTCGAACAGGCCCCGCAGGGTCGCGTTGCGCTTCGAGAGGTCGTCGACCTTGGCCGTGTACTCCTTGAAGACCTCGTACTGGCGGGTCCGGGTCGCGTGCTGCAGGAGGAAGACCGTCTCCGGGTTGAACAGGTGCACCTCGCCGTCGCGGCGCCACTGGTACTCGCCGCCGGTCTCCAGCGCCCGGTGCGCGAGCTCGGAGGCCACCCGCGGATGGGCCCTGGCGTGGCGGACGGCGACCTCGGCGGCGAGCACGTCGATGCCGACGCCGTCGATCCGGGACGCGGTGCCGGTGAAGTACCGCTCGATCACGTCGGAGCGCAGGCCGATCGCCTCGAACACCTGGGCGCCGGTGTAGCTGGCGATGGTGGAGATGCCCATCTTGGACATCACCTTCAGGACGCCCTTGCCGAACGCCTTGACGATGTTCTTCTCGGCCTGCTCCGGGGTGACGCCCGTGATCTCGCCGCGGCGGATCAGGTCCTCGACCGACTCGAACGCCAGGTACGGGTTGACCGCGGCGGCGCCGAAGCCGTTCAGCAGCGCGACGTGGTGCACCTCGCGGGCGTCGCCGCTCTCGACGATCAGGCCGACCTTGGTCCGGGTCTTCTCCCGGATCAGGTGGTGGTGCACCGCCGCGGTGAGCAGCAGCGACGGGATCGGCGCGAGCCGCGCGTCGGAGTCCCGGTCGGACAGCACGACGATCCGGGCGCCGTCGGCGATGGCCGCGCTGACGCCAGCGCAGATCTCCTCGATCCGGGCCACCAGCGCCGTACCTCCGCCGGCGACCTCGTAGAGGCCACGGACGGTGACGGCCGCGAAGCCGGGCATGTCACCGTCGTCGTTGATGCCGATGATCTTCGCCAGCTCGGTGTTGCTGATCACCGGGTAGGGGATCTCCACGACGCGACACGTCGCCGCGCCGGCGTCGAGCAGGTTGCCCTCCGGGCCGAGGTAGTGGCCCAGGCTGGTGACCAGCTCCTCGCGGATGGCGTCCAGCGGCGGGTTGGTGACCTGCGCGAACAGCTGCTGGAAGTAGTCGAACAGCAGCCGGGGCCGCTCGGAGAGCACCGCGACCGGGGTGTCGGTGCCCATCGAGCCGATCGGCTCCGCGCCCGACCGCGCCATCGGCGCGACAATGACCCGCAGCTCCTCCTCGGTGTAGCCGAAGACCTGCTGACGGCGGGTGACCGACTCGTGGCTGTAGACGACGCGCTCGCGCTCCGGCAGGTCGCTCAGCGCGATGACGCCCGCGTGCAGCCACTCGTCGTACGGCGCGGCGGAGGCCAGCTCAGACTTGATCTCGTCGTCGCTGACGATCCGGCCCTTGGCCGTGTCGATCAGGAACATCCGGCCCGGCTGCAGCCGGCCCTTCTGGATGACCCGGTGCGGCGGGATGTCCAGGACGCCGACCTCGGAGGCCATGACGACCAGACCGTCGTCGGTGACCCAGTACCGCGACGGGCGCAGGCCGTTGCGGTCGAGGACCGCGCCGATCATCGTGCCGTCGGTGAAGGCGATCGACGCCGGACCGTCCCAGGGCTCCATCAGGGTCGCGTGGAACTGGTAGAAGGCGCGGCGCTTCGGGTCCATCTCGGCGTGGTTCTCCCACGCCTCCGGGATCATCATCAGGACGGCGTGCGGCAGGCTGCGGCCGCCCAGGTGCAGGAGCTCCAGCACCTCGTCGAAGCTGGCCGAGTCGCTGGCGCCGTCGGCGCAGATCGGGAAAAGCCGGGCCAGATCGCCGGGAATCAGATCGCTTTCCAGCAGCGCCTCGCGGGCGCGCATCCAGTTCCGGTTGCCGCGGACGGTGTTGATCTCACCGTTGTGCGCGATCAGGCGATAGGGATGCGCCAGCGGCCAGCTCGGGAAGGTGTTCGTCGAGAAGCGGCTGTGCACGAGAGCGATAGCGCTCGCGAACCGTGGGTCGTCCAGGTCCGGGAAATAGGCGGACAGCTGGTGCGTTGTCAGCATTCCCTTGTAGACGATGGTGCGCGCCGACAACGACGGGAAATAGACGCCCGTCTCGCGCTGAATCCGCTTGCGCAGGCAGAACGCCCGGCGCTCCAGCTCGAGCTGGTCGAACGGGGCGTCGTCGTCGATGGGCGCGCCGACCGCCGCACTGACGGCGGTGCCCGGCAGCGTCACGAACAGCTGACGCATCCGGGGCTCGACCTCGCGGGCCGCGTGCCCGACGATGTGGCTGACGACGGGCAGCTCACGCCAGCCGAGAACCCGCAGGCGCTCCTGGCGGGCCAGCCGGCCGATGGTGCGGACGGCCTCGTCGCGGTCGCCCGCCACCTGGGGGAGGAAGCCGATGCCGACGGCGTACCGGCCGGCCGCGGGAAGCGGGAAACCCGCCACGTCACGCAGGAACACGTCCGGGACCTGGACGAGAATGCCCGCGCCGTCACCCGTGTCCGGGTCGCTGCCGGAGGCGCCACGATGGTCAAGGTTGCGCAGTACTGTCAGGCCCTGGTCGACCAGTTCGTGGCTGCGGCGGCCGTGCACGTCGACAACGAAGCCGACACCACAGGCGTCGTGCTCGTACGAGGGGTCGTAGAGACCTTGCTTAGTCGGCATCCGGCGTGTCCTGTCCGTCTTCAGTGCCTGAAGGGTGCGGACGACGCTGTCCGGGAGCGCATCGACGACGACCAGGCGGCACCGGCGCCGCGCACCGGAGCCGTGACCCCAGGACGCCCCGGTTAGCCGGCGCTCGGGCGTTTCGGGAGCCCGGGTGCCGGGCGTCCGGGTCCGCGCGGCCAGAGCCGAGACAGCTGGGACAGGGCGCGGTGAGCCAGCCGCGTCTTGCGCTCCACCGAGTGTGCCATGTCGCCGCCCGATTCGCTGAGATCGTCAGTGTCCGGCAGGTCACATGAATGTGACGGTTGTGTTCCAAGCGGGCGAGCCTTACCTTTGCTAACCTTCTTGTCCGCCGAGGTTAGAGCTGTTCTCACCTCGGAGTTCGGCCCATCGCGGCGCCGGCGCCTCCGGTCAGTTGACCACGCCGCCGACGAGGGCACCGACCAGGTAGGTGGCGGCGGCGGCCAGTGCGCCGAGCACGAGCTGGCGGCCCCCTGACAGCCATGGTGAGCGCCCGGTGAACCGGCTGACGGCCACCCCGACCCCGAACAGCGCGCAGGCGGCCAGCACCGCGCTCGCGAGGAACGTGTAGCCGCCCAGGACCCAGTGCGCGACCAGGTAGGGCAGCACCGGTACCAGCGCACCGAGCGCGAACGCCGTGAACGACGAGAAGGCCGCCAGCACCGCGCTCGGCAGCCGGCCCGGGGTCACCCCGAGCTCCTCCTGGCTGTGCACCGCCAGCGCGACCTCGGGGTTGTCGTGCAGCTGGCCAGCGACGGCCTCGGCCAGCGCCGGGTCGACGCCCTTGCGGGCGTAGGTCGCGGCCAGCTCGGCCCGCTCGTCGAACGGGAACTGCGTCAGCGCCTGCCGCTCGACCTCGATCTCCGCGGCCATCGCCTCGTTCTGCGACCGGACCGAGGTGTACTCCCCGGTCGCCATCGAGAACGCCCCGGCCGCCACCCCGGCGAGGCCGGCCAGCGTCGCCGTCGAGTGGGACGCGTTGCTGCCGGCGAACCCGGACAGCAGTGCGACGTTGCTCACCAGCCCGTCCATCACGCCGAACACCGCCGGGCGCAGCCAGCCACCGGAGACGTCGCGGTGGGCGTCATGGTGGTGCTGGTGCATCCCGGGCCGGTAGGCGGCCTCCGACCGGTTGGACGCCCGGCGAGCACCCCGTCGGCCGGCCTGGCTCCCGTCAGGAGGGATCGCGTCGTCCGGGCGAGCGGCCCGGCTCAGACTCCCGTCCAGCGGGGCCCCGGCAGCCGGGCTCCCGTCACCCGAGCCCCCGTCGGCCGAGCCTCCGTCACCCGGATGTCCGTGGGCCGGGCCTTCGTCAGCCATCGGCGCGGCCAGGCACGGCCGTGTTGTCACCGCCGTCCGTCGCTGGGGACGGGGCCACGGCGGCGGGTGTGTCCGCCGCCGGCCGCCCACTGACGGCGCCGGCGGTGACCGTGGCACCGTCCTGCGCGTCGCCGGCGCCACCCGCCTCGGGGGCAGCGGCGATCTCGGCCGACTCGGTCCCGACGGCAATCTCGTCGGCCGAGCTGACGTCCCGGTCGACGGGCTTGCGGATCAGCAGGTACATCACCACGGCGCCCAGGAAGACCACGATGCTGGTCCAGTCGTTGAGGCGCAGGCCGAGGAAGTGCTCGGCGTCGTCGATCCGCAGCGCCTCGATCAGGCCGCGGCCGACGGTGTACATCAGGATGTAGAGCGCGAGCAGCCGGCCGCGGCCGAGCCTGGCCCGACGGTCGATGACCAGCAGCGTCACGCCGACCGCCACGTCCCAGATCGACTCGTACAGGAACGTCGGGTGGAAGGTCGCGTACTGCTCGTAGCCGATGGGCCGGTGCGCCGGGTCGATCTTCAGGCCCCACGGCAGCGTGGTGGGCCGGCCGAAGAGCTCCTGGTTGAAGTAGTTGCCCCAGCGGCCGATCGCCTGCGCGAAGATCAGGCCAGGCGCGGCGGCGTCGGAGAACAGCAGGAACGGCACGCCGGCCCGGCGGCAGGCGAGCCACACACCGAGCGCGCCGCCCGCGACCGCCCCCCAGATCCCGAGCCCGCCGTTCCACACGTACAGGACGTGGACCAGGTCGCCGTTCTTGCCGAAGTAGGCCTGCGGGCTGGTGAGGACGTGGTAGATCCGGGCACCGATGATGCCGAGCAGCACCGCGCCCACGCCCGCGTCGCTGGCGAAGTTCGGGTCGACGCCGCGGGCCTGCAGCCGGCGGCCGGTCAGCCAGACGGCGACGATGACGCCAATGATGATCATAAAGGCGTAGGCGCGCAGCGGCAGGGGCCCGAGGTGCAGGACACCTCGAGAGGGGCTAGGGATCGCGGCTAGGACCACGGCGCAAGGCTACCTAGCGGGGACCCACTGTCGTCTACCCGTCCTGGAACAAAGGTTGACAACTCCGGCCAGTTTGGACGCCGCCGTGGCCAACCTCGCCCCCGGAGGGACTACCGACCGGGCCGGTCACGAGAACCCGGGCCGGCCGTCGGCCGGTGGCGGCCCCGCGCGTCCGGCCGTGACCTGATGATCGCCGTTTTGGCCCTGTAGTGGTCGTCAGCTGGGCCGGATCGCAACCACTGGAAGGCCAAAACAGCGATCAAGCCGCGAGCTGGGGCCGGCGCGGCGGCGAGGCAGAGCACAGCCGGCCAGCGGCGGCCGTTGACCGGCGGCCGGGCAGGCCCCGGTCAGGAACCGGCGCGGACGCCGGCGGCGAGGTCGGCGGTGAGCTTGCGGACCGCGGCGAGGCCGGCCTCGCGGCCGGCGCCAGAGCGTTCCGCGTCGACCAGGCAGCGGACCAGCGCGGTGCCGACGATCACTCCGTCGGCGAAGCCCGCCACGGTCGCGGCCTGGGCCCCGTCCCGGACCCCCAGCCCGACCGCCACCGGCAGGTCGGTGACCCCCCGCACTCGCTTGACCAGACCCTCGGCCGAGGCGCCGACCGACTCGCGGACGCCGGTGACGCCCATCAGCGACGCGGCGTAGACGAAGCCACTGGCGATGCCGGTCACCCGTCGCATCCGGGCGTCCGAGGAGCTGGGCGCGACCAGGAACACCGAGTCGAGGCCGTGCCGGCCGGCGGCCTCCAGCCACGGGCCGGCCTCCTCAGGCGGCAGGTCCGGGGTGATCGTGCCGGCGCCACCGGCGGCGGCGAGATCGGCGGCGAACCGCTCGACGCCGTGCCGCTCGATCGGGTTCCAGTAGGTCATCACGAGCGTCGGCGCACCCGTCGCGGTGACCGCCTCGACCGTGCGCAGCACGTCGGCGGTGGTGACACCGGCCCGCAGCGCCGCGTCGACGGCCTCCTGGATGACCGGCCCGTCGATCGTCGGGTCCGAGTACGGCAGGCCGAGCTCGACGATGTCGACCCCGGCCTCGACCATCGCGCGGATCGCCTCGATCGCGCCGTCCACCGACGGGTAGCCCGCCGGCAGGTAGCCGATGAGGACCGAACGGCCCTCCTTGCGCGCCGCGGCGAAGGTGTCCGCGATCCGCCCAGGCGTGCCCTGTCCCACCACGTGGTTGTCCATCTCCCGGCCGGCTGGCCCGGCCGACCTCTGCGAGCCCGGACTGCCCGGGCGCTGGCCGTTGTGCTGTCTGGCTGGCGCGGTCAGCCGTTCGTGGCCGTACCGTCGGCGCCGTCGAGAACGTTGAACCAGCGGGCGGCCGTGTCGACGTCCTTGTCGCCCCGGCCTGAGCAGCTCACGAGGACGGTCGCGTCCGGGCCGAGCTCACGGGCGACGTCGAAGGCCCCGGCGAACGCGTGGGCGCTCTCGATCGCGACCAGGATGCCCTCGGTCTTCGCGACGAGGGAGAGAGCCTCCATCGCGGCGGCGTCGTCGACCACCCGGTAGGTGGCCCGGCCGGTGTCGTGCAGCCAGGCGTGCTCGGGGCCGATGCCGGGATAGTCCAGGCCCGCGGAGATCGAGTGCGAGACCTGGGTCTGGCCGTCCTCGTCCTGCAGGAAGTAGGAGCGCATCCCGTGCAGCACGCCGGAGCCGCCGCCGGCGATCGCGGCGGCGTGCCGGCCGGTCGCCAGGCCGTCGCCGCCCGCCTCGCAGCCGATCAGCGCGACCGAGGTGTCGGGGATGAACCGGTGGAAGATGCCCATCGCGTTCGAGCCGCCGCCGACGCACGCGACGACCGCATCGGGCAGCCGTCCGGTGATCTCGAGCACCTGCTCGCGGGCCTCGACGCCGATGATCCGCTGGAAGTCGCGGACGAGCATCGGGAACGGGTGCGGGCCCATCACCGAGCCGATGCAGTAGTGCGTGTGCTCGACAGTCGCGACCCAGTCCCGCAGCGCCTCGTTGATGGCGTCCTTGAGGGTGCGGCTGCCGGAGGTGACCGGGACGACGGTCGCGCCGAGCAGCCGCATCCTGGCGACGTTCAGCGCCTGGCGCTGGGTGTCCTCCTCGCCCATGTAGACGACGCACTCCAGGCCGAGCAGGGCGCAGGCGGTCGCGGTGGCGACGCCGTGCTGGCCGGCGCCGGTCTCGGCGATCACCCGGGTCTTGCCCATCCGCCTGGTCAGCAGACACTGGCCGAGGACGTTGTTGATCTTGTGGGAGCCGGTGTGCGCGAGGTCCTCGCGCTTGAGCAGCAGCCGGGCCCCGCCGATCCGCTCGGTGAGCCGCTGGGCCACGGTGACGGGGGTCGGCCGGCCGGCATAGCTGGCCAGCAGGCCGTCGAGCTCGGCGACGAACGCCGGGTCGTGGCGGGCCTCGTCGTAGGCCGCGGTCAGCTCGTCGAGCGCCGCCATCAGCGCCTCCGGCACGAACCGCCCACCGAACGGTCCGAAGTGGCCCAGCCCGTCCGGCACGCTGGCCCACTCCCCAGCATCCGGGGCAGCGGCAGCTGGCGAAGCGGCAAGACCGGTCGACCCGGCGCTGGAAGCACTCACGGCCCCGACTCTATCGGCCACCGCCAACCGATTTTCTGGACGCGAGCCGGTTAACGGCCGACCTTGGTCGCCGGGTGGGCGCCGGCTGCGACGAGGTCGGCGACGGTCTGCCGCGGGTCGGGGCCGCTGACGGCGGCCTCGCCGACGAGCACCGCGTCGGCGCCAGCCTCCGCGTAGCCGAGCAGGTCACGCGGGCCGCGGATGCCGGACTCGGCGACCTTCAGGATGCCGGGCGGCACCAGGGGCGCCAGCCGCGCGAAGGTGTCCCGCCGGACCTCCAGCGTCTTGAGGTCGCGGGCGTTGACGCCGATCAACCGGGCGCCCGCGTCCAGCGCGCGGTGGGTCTCCTCCTCGTCGTGGACCTCGACGAGGGCGGTCATCCCGAGCGACTCGATCCGCTCCAGCAGGCCGACGAGGCGCGGCTGGTCGAGCGCCGCGACGATCAGCAGCACCAGGTCGGCGCCGTGTGCCCGCGCCTCCCAGATCTGGTACGGCGCGACGATGAAGTCCTTGCGCAGCACGGGCACGTCGACCGCTACCCGGACGGCGTCCAGGTCGGCCAGCGAGCCGCCGAACCGGTGCTTCTCGGTCAGCACGCTGACGGCCGCGGCGCCGGCGCTCTCGTAGATACCGGCCAGCTTCCCCGGGTCGGGAATGTTGGCCAGGTCACCCTTCGACGGGCTGCGCCGCTTGACCTCGGCGATCACCGCGACCCGGCGGGCGCGCAGCACCGCCAGCGCGTCGCGCGGGTCCGGCACCTTCTCGACGCGCTGTTTGAGCACGTCAAGCGGGGTCTGGGACTCGCGTTCGGCCAAGTCGGCGCGGACGCCGGCAATGATCTCGTCGAGGACGGTCACGGCCGGGCTCCGGTGGCTCTCGCTGCCATGGCGCCGATGGTAGGCCCCCAGCCGGACATCGCACATCGCCCCCCACGCACGCATCAACCCACTGACGGTCCGTAGTTGCCCACTGATTGTCCGGGCCGGAACCGTCGGGCCGATCAACCGCCAAACAGCCCATACCCAGCAAGGGGTGGGCCCGAACCGGTCACGCAGCGTGGTTGTCCCCTTGTTGCCCAGCACACGGGCCCGGCGACGCCAAGCGACAGGATTGCCACGGGGTGACGTTCGTGTCTAGCGCGCCACTTCCGGCGAACCGGACGGGGCGGCCGGCGCGCCGTTCGGCGTGTCGTACGGCCACCCTTCGGCCATGCATTCGCTACCTTTTGGCCGGCTGCCCGACGCGGGCGGGCAGGCGACGCGGGCCGTCAGTCCGCCGTGACGGTCGGGTCCTGGCCGCGCTCGATGGCCTCCCAGGCGTCCAGCGGGCGCGGCGACCTGGTCTGGTACCGGCCGCCCATCGCCGGCCAGGTGCGGCCGAAGGCGACGGCCAGCAGGCCGGCGCCGAGCAGCGCCAGCCCGCCCACCAGCGCGAGCCAGGGCGCGGCCGACACCCGGATCGGGCCGAGGCTCGGGTGCCCGCTGGGGGCGAGGGCGATGACGGGCTGCGCGGACCGCACGACCGGGCCCGGGTCGAGGCCGACCCGGGCCGCATAGATGATCACCCCGACGCCGGCCGCGGCCACGAGCAGCCCGACGACGCACCTGGCCACCCCGCGGGTCGCGACCAGCGCGACCGCGGTGGCCAGGCCCAGCAGGCCGAAGGCGCTGATCGCGGGGGCCAGGTCGCCGCCGCCCAGCTTCACCGCCAGCGGAGCCGCCGTCGCCCCGCTGCCGGCCGTCGCGGCGTCGCGCACCCCCGTGTGGACCCAGGTCGCCGACGCGGCCAGCAGCGCCAGGACCGCGCCCAGCAGACAGCCGGCGACCGCCACCCCAAGCCCGGACCGCCCGGCCAGCCGGTTGGCGGACGGACCGCCCGGCGCGGGTGTCGCCGGGTCGGTCGCGAGACCGGTCGACGCGGCCTGCTCGGTGTCTGCGCTCATGCCTGTGGTCCCGTCGGTTGCGATGATGGTCAGCCCGGCGCGCGCAGGGTCTCGGCGATCTCGATCGCGCGCAACACGGCGGCGGCCTTGGTCCGGCTCTCGTGGTCCTCGGCGTCGGGCACCGAGTCGGCGACGATGCCGGCACCGGCCTGGACGTACGCGCGGCCGTCCCGGACCAGGGCCGTGCGGATCGCGATCGCGGTGTCGAGGTCGCCGCCGAAGTCGAGGTAGCCGACGACCCCGCCGTACAGGCCGCGCCGGGTCGGCTCCAGCTCGTCGATGACCTCCATCGCCCGCACCTTCGGCGCGCCGGACAGCGTCCCGGCGGGGAAGGTCGCGGCGAGCACGTCGATCGCGGTGTGCTCGGGCGAGACCTGGCCGATCACGGTGGAGACGATGTGGGTGATGTGTGAGTAGCGCTCGATCGTGGCGAACTCGACCACCCGCACGGTACCCGGCACGCAGACCCGGCCCAGGTCGTTGCGGACCAGGTCGACGAGCATCACGTGCTCGGCCCGCTCCTTCGGGTCGGCGAGCAGCTCGGCTGCCAGCGCCGCGTCGGCCTCCGGAGTCTGCCCGCGCGGCCGGCTGCCGGCGATCGGGTGCAGCAGCGCCCGGTCACCGGTGACCTTGACGTGTGCCTCGGGCGACGTGCCGACGACGTCGAAGTCACCGAACCGCAGCAGGTACATGTACGGGCTCGGGTTGGACGCGCGCAGCACCCGGTAGATGTCGAGGGCGTCGGCGGTGGTGGCCCGCTCGAAGCGCTGCGACACCACGATCTGGAAGCACTCGCCCGCGCGGATCTCCTCGATCGAGCGCTCGACGGCCTGCTGGAACTGGCCGGGCGCCATCGCGGAGGTGAACTGGCTGAGGTCCAGCGGCGCGATCTCGCGGGTGGCCGCGACGGTCGGTTCGGTCCATTTGTGCAGCTCGGCGGTCATCAGCTCCAGCCGGCCGACCGCGTCGTCGTAGGCGGCGTCGAGCGCGGCCTCGTCCAGCGGGACCGTCGCGGGCAGCCCGTCGGGCCCGGGCGGCGCGGCGGCGTGGGTGAACACGTTGGCGACCAGCAGGCAGGAGCCGTCGGCATGGTCGAGGACGGCGAGGTCCATGCACAGCAGCAGACGCAGCTCGGGCACGTGCAGGTCGTCGACGGCATGCTCGGGCAGCCGCTCGATCCGCCGGACGAAGTCGTAGGACAGGTAGCCGACGAGGCCACCCATCAGCGGCGGCATCCCCGACGTGCCGGCGCCTGGCCACACCTCGTCCAGCCGGGGCGCGCGCAGGGACCGCTCGACGGCGCGCAGCGCGGCCAGCGGGCTGCCGCCGGTCGGCACGCCGGGCGGGGCCTCGCCACCGGTCCAGCGGGCCTCACCGTCGATCTCGGTGAGGGTGGCCGCCGCCCGGACACCGACGATCGAGTAGCGCGACCGCATCCCGCTGTGCTCGGCCGACTCCAGCAGGAAGGTGCCGGGGCCGCCGCCGAGCTTGCGGTACATGCCGACCGGGGTCTCGCCGTCGGCGAGCAGCCGGCGCGCGACCGGGACGACGGTGTACTCGGCGGCCAGCGCCCGGAACTCGGCGCGGGTCGGGCTGATCTCACCGGTCGTCATGCTGGTCTCCCGCGGTCGGATCCACGGCGGGGGCCGCGGCGGTCGGAGGCTTCGGCCCGGCGCGCGAACCGACGGCCGCGACCAGGTCACGGCCGTCGAAGCAGGTCGACGTCCCGGTGTGGCAGGCCGGGCCGACCTGGTCGACCTGGACGAGCAGCGCGTCCCCGTCGCAGTCGAGCGCGACCGAGCGCACCCACTGGACGTGTCCGGACGTGTCTCCCTTGACCCAGTACTCCCGGCGGCTACGGCTCCAGTAGGTGGCCCGGCCGGTGGTCAGCGTCCGGTGCAGCGCCTCGTCGTCCATCCAGCCGACCATCAGCACCTTCCCGGTGTCGTACTGCTGGACGACGGCCGCGACCAGCCCGGCGGCGTCCCGCTTCAGCCGGCCGGCGACGGCGGGATCAAGCCCGGGGGACGTGGTACTCACGGTGCCATTGTGCCGGCCCGACGGGATACTGCCTCCTCCGCCCGGCGGGGCGGCACCGCAGCGACACTGTGCCGGCCCGACGGGATACTGCCTCTCCCGCCCGGCGGGGCGGCACCTCAGCGACGCTGCCCCCGCAGGACTGCGAGGTCCTCTGGGTCCAGAGGGGCCAGCGGGCCGCGTTCGACGAGCGCCGCGAAGCCGTCGTCGGGGGCCATGACCGTGATCGTGTAGAGCCGGTCGGTGGTCGACGGGTTGACGATCCGGTGTACCGACCCGGGCGGGAGCACAAGGACGTCGCCCGGCCCGATCGCCCGGGTGTGCTCGTCGCTGTGCGCCACGCCGTGCCCGGCGAGCACGACGAACGTCTCGGTCGAGACCGGGTGCGAGTTCGGCGGCTGGGCTCCGCCGGGCTCCCACACCTCGAACACCACGGTGGTCGGCGAGCCCTGCTCCGGCCCGGACAGCACGGCCAGCCGGACCGTGTCGTCCGGCGAGATCCGGTGCGCCGTCACCTCGGTCAGCGGCCGCGACAGCGGCGGCCCGGCGCGCTGCGCCTCGCTCACGCGAGCGCCCTGACCGCGTCGGTGAGGTCGGCCGCCGTCAGGGTGAAGCCGAAGCACTGCCGGACGTTGTACTCCGTCGCCCGCGCGCAGAACTCCGGCGAAGTCGTGCCGACGGCGTCCTGGACCAGCACCACGTCGTAGCCGAGGCAGGCGGCGTCGGTCAGCGTCGCGAGCACGCACTGGTCCGCGTTGACGCCGGCGAACAGCAGCGTGTCGACCCGCAGGTTGCGCAGCACGGCGTCCAGCGGGGTGTCCCAGAAGCCGCTCATCCGGTACTTCGACACACACCGGTCGCCGGGCTCGATCACCAGCTCGTCGACGACGGCCGCCGCCCAGGAGCCCTCGGTGAGCACCGGCGCGCCGTTCGGCAGCGGATCGCCGATGCCGGTCGCGGCGCCGTCACCGTTGTAGACGTGCAGCACGCCCGGGGGCAGGTTGGCGCGGTCGGCCCGGTTGCCCCAGTTGAGCCAGACGACCGGGACGCCGGCCGTGCGCAGCGCAGGAAGCAGCGCGGCCAGCACCGGGATCGGCGCCCGCGCCCCGCTGATGTCGACGCCGATGCCGGCGAGCCAGCCGTCGGGGTGACAGAAGTCGTTCTGCATGTCGACGACGACGATCGCGGACCGGGCGAGGTCGAACGTGAGCCGCTGCGGCAGCGCGGCCACCGTGACGGCGCGGTCCGGGCGGGCCGGGCGGCGCAGGTCGACCGCCCCCGGACCGACCAGCCAGCTGTTGACGGCGGTCGGGCCGAGGCGGACGGCTGGTCGCGGCCGGTCGTCGTCCGTCACCGGATCGTCCGTCACCGGATGAGCACCTCGGCCGCGGCGTCGAGCAGCGGGCGGACATCGCGGGCGAAACGGCGCAGCTGTTCCTCGGTGGCGTCGTAGCTCTCGCCCGGGCCGGTCGGGAAGATCGTCAGGTCGGCCAGGCCGCCGAGGTCGTCGCGCAGCCTCAGGATCGCGGCGGCGACCTCCTCGGCGGTGCCGACCGCCCAGACGCCCTGCTCGACCGAGTCCTCCAGGGTCGGCACCCAGCCGGCGGGCGGCGGGCCGCCGTCAGGACCGAGGTAGGCCCTGGTCCAGCCGTAGGGCCCGAGGAAACGCCAGAACTCGTCGTGGCCCGGCCTGGCCCGCTCCATCGCGTCCTCGTGGGTGTCGCCCACGTAGGTGTTGAGCACGACCATCCGCTTCTCGCCGGGCTCGGGCGCGCCGCCGTGGGCCGCCGCGTACACCTCGGCGTAGCGCTCCCACCGGGCCTTCAGCAGCGAGCGGCTCACCAGCCAGAACACCCCGCCGAAGCCCCGAGTCGGCACCTCGGCCAGCGAGCCGGGGCTGCTGATCGCCTGCCAGATGTCGTACGGGTACACCGGCCGCGGGATGAGCGTCAGCTCCTCGACCTCGCCGCCCCGGTCGGGGATGCCGGGTGGCGGGGCCTGGAAGTACCGGCCCCGGTGGGTGAACGTCTCGTTGTCCAGAGCCGTCAGCAGGAGGTCGACGGCCTCGGCGGTGACCTGGCGGTTGACGGTGTCCGCGGCCTGCGCGTCCGGATTGTCGGTGGAGCCGATCGACACCCGGCCGAGCGACAGCGGCTCGATCTCGCGCGGCACCGTGCCCCGGCCGAGCCCCAGCACCGCGCGTCCGCCGGACAGGTTGTGCAGCATGGCGAAGTCCTCGGCCAGGCGCAGCGGGTGCCACTGTCCGACGACGTTGAACATCGTGCCGATCCGGATCCGGCTGGTCCGCTCGGCGAGGAAGGCGCCGAACATCAGGCCGTTGGGCACGACCTCGTAACCCTCGTGCTGGAAATGGTGCTCAGTCAGCCAGAAGGCGTCGTAGCCGAGCTCGTCGGCGAGCGCCCCGGTGTCCAGGAGGCGCCGCATCGCCCGGAGCACCTCCGGCTGCCCGTAGCGGCGCGACGTCGGTTCGATGCCGCCGGCGCCGAGCGTGTCGCCCATCTCGACGGCCCCGAAAAGAAAGACGCCGACGCGCATCGCGCTCCCCTCAGTCCGGGTCGGGTCGTGCGTGGCCTCGTGCTCGCCGCGCGGCCCGCACCCGGGCCGGCCTGGGCCGGCAGGCGGTTGATTGTTGGTGTCATCAACACTGCCGGCCACGTATTTCAGGATCGTCAAGCACCCGTAACACCCGGACGGAGCCTCCCCCGGGGCCGCCGCCCGCGGCCCGCGGACCACTGTCTCGGGACCTAGGCCTCTGGTCGCCGGCCGCCGTCGCGCCCCGGAACCGCTGGTCAGCGGGCTCCGCGGCCGAACCGCGCCAGGATGCCAGCTGGTCCGCAGGACCGCGGCCCGCTCGTGCCGTCGCGCGTCGTGAACCGTCATCCTGCGGTGGTCTACTGGGGCCGTCGGCCTCCGGGTACCAGGGGAGGCCGACGGTCCCGGGTGCCTAAGGAGCATGTCTGTGTCCACCGAGGTCCGCTATCACGCGGTCGGCCAGCCCGCCGGCCCGACGGCGGATGCCCCCGCCGACGACCCCGCCTGGCGCGAGGGTCTCGAGGCCGCGTTCTGGCGGTACGAGCGCGCGCTGCTCGCGAACGACCTGGAGGTCCTGGACGAGCTGTTCCTCGACGACCCTGGGACGCTGCGCGCCGACGGCGCCGGGGTCCTCGTCGGACACGCCCAGATCAGCCTGTTCCGCCGGTCCAGGGGCGCGGGGGCCCGGCTGCCCGGGGCCCGGACGGTCGAGCGGCTGCACGTCCAGGTACACGGCCCCGCGGCGGCGCTGCTGATCGCCGAGGTGCTGCGCGACGAGGACGGGGCCCGCGGCCTGCAGACCCAGCTGTGGACCGCCGTCGGCACCGACGGCGACGGGCCCCGGTGGCGTGTCGTGGCGGCCCACGTCAGTGCCTCCCCGACGGGAGCCCCGGCGGCGTCCTCGCCGGTCGGCCCGGCCTCGTCATCCGGCCCACGCTCGTCGGCCGGCTCGGTCTCGCCTTCGGCCGGCTCGGCAGCCGGCGCGGCGCCTGACGAGACGAGCGCGGTGTGGCGCGTGCGCGGGGGTCCGCTGGTCGCGGGCGCGGGTGAGGGCCCGCTGCGTGGGCTCACCGTCGCCGTCAAGGACCTGTTCGCCGTCCAGGGCCACCGGACCGGGGCCGGGAACCCGGTGTGGCTCGCCGAGGCCGCCCCGGAGCCGGAACACGCGCCGGCTGTCGCCGCGCTGCTCGCCGCCGGCGCCGACGTGGCGGGCATCGCCCAGACCGACGAGCTGGCCTACAGCCTGTCCGGGACGAACGTCCACTACGGCACCCCGCCCAACCCGACCGCGCCCGGGGTCGTCCCCGGCGGCTCCACCAGCGGGCCGGCGAGTGCCGTCGCGCTCGGCCTGGTCGACGTCGGCCTCGGAACCGACACGGGCGGCTCGGTGCGGGTACCGGCGTCCTACTGCGGCCTGTTCGGGATTCGCCCGACCCACGGCGCGGTGTCCGCCGCCGGGCTCGTCCCGCTCGCGCCCAGTTTCGACACCGTCGGCTGGCTGACCCGGGACGCGGACCTGCTCGCCCGGGCCGGCGGGGTGCTGCTGCCGCCGGCGGACCCGGCCGCGCCGACGCCGACGCGGCTGCTGGTAGCCGACGACCTCGTGGCCGTCGCCGAGCCGGAGGTCGCGGCCGCGCTGGCCGCGGTGCTGCCCGCGCTCGCCGCCGCGGTGGGGCTGCCGACGCGGCACGTCCCCCAGGTGGCCGGCGCCCGGCTCGACGACTGGGTCACCGCGTTCCGCCAGAACCAGGGCTGGGAGGCCAACGCGACGCACGGCGCCTGGGTCGCGGCGCACCCGGGCGCGCTCGGGCCCGGGGTGGCCGGCCGGTTCGCCGCCGCCGCGGCTGTCACCGAGGGGCAGCTCAGGACCGCCCAGCGGGTGCGCGCCCAGGCTCGGGACGCCCTCGCGGCGGCGCTGGCCGGCGGAACCGTACTCGTCGCGCCGGCGAGCAGCAGCCCGGCGCCACGGATGGACCTCGCCGTCGACGTGAAGGACCGGGTCCGGGCCGCCACGCTCACCCTGACGGCGGGCGCCGGGCTCGCCGGCCTGCCCGTGGTCGTGCTGCCGATGCTGCGCGTCCGCGACCGCCCGGTCGGGGTCGCCCTGATCGGCGCCGCCGGAACGGACCGCGCCCTGCTCGCCCTCGCCACCCGCGCCGCCGCGGCCTGCCCGCCCCAACAGGCCCACACCGCCGACTAGCCAGTGCCGCCGCAGGCAAGGCTCACCCGTTCCGGCGTCCTCACCCCGCGGCGGACCTGCCTCCACGGCGGCGGGCAGCTGAACCCCATGATCGCTACCTCGGCCCTGCGGTGGTCGCAATCGGAGCCGCTTCGCAGCCACCAGAGGGCCAAAACAGCGATCAACGCGGCGGGCGGTCGGGGCGGCCGAGCCGGCGGCGGGAGCGCCGCGCGGCGGGTGGTGATGGGACCATGACCGGTATGGCAATTGACGCCGGAGCCGCCGGAGAGGACCTGAGCACCCGGATCGGGCGGTCGATCCGGGTGCTGCGTCGGCGCCAGGGATTGACCCTCGTCCAGCTCGCGACGAAGGCCGAGCTGTCGCACCCGTTCCTCAGCCAGCTGGAGCGTGGCCTCGCCCGGCCCAGCATGTCGTCGCTGCACCGGCTGGCGCAGGCCCTGGGCACCACCCAGCCGGCGCTGATGTCGATGGCGGCCGACGACGGTGCGGCGCTGTCCCCGGATGGGCGGGTCAGCCTGGTCACCGAGGGCAGCGGCGTGCCCGTCGACAACCCCGGCGGTGTCGCCCGTTCCCTCGTCGCCGGCGCCCGGGCGATCTACCCGGTCCTCTTCGACGGCGCGCCGGCCGAGTTCGGCCAGGCCTACACCCACCCGGGCGACGAGTTCGTCCACGTCATCGCCGGCACGATCGAGGTCGAGGTACAGGGCGAGGGCCTGTTCGTCGTCGGCCCCGGCGACACCCTCTACTACCCCGGCGTCCTGCCTCACCGCTGGCGCCAGCTCGCCGGCCCCACCAGCCGCATCCTCCTGGTCCAGGACGCTCGCGCCCACTGACGGGGGCGGGGGCATCCCCGCGGCCGGGTCAGAGCGCGGCGACGCCCGCGGACCAGGAGGCGTGCAGGCGCTGGTAGACGCCGGGGCGGTCGACCAGTTCCGCGTGAGTGCCCTGCTGGACGATGCGGCCGGCGTCTACGACGACGACCAGGTCAGCGGTCTCGGCGGTCGAGAGGCGGTGGGCGATCGTCACAGAGGTGCGCTCGCGGGTGAGCTCCAGCAGCGCGGCGCCGAGGCGGACCTCGGTGGCCGGGTCGACAGCGGAGGTCGCCTCGTCGAGGACGAGCAGGTCCGGGTCGGCGAGCTCGGCGCGGGCCAGCGCGATCAGCTGGCGCTCGCCGGCCGAGAGCAGCCCGCCGGCCTCGCCGACCTGGGTCAGCACCCCGGCCGGGGTGCGCGCGAGCCAGTCGGCCAGGCCGAGGCGGCTGAAGGCGGCGACGATCTCCTCGTCGGTCGCGGCCGGCCGGCCGTAGCGGACGTTGTCGGCGATCGTCGCGTCGAACAGGAAGCCGTCCTGCGGGACCATCACGACCCGGCCACGCAGCGACGAGAAGCGCACCTCGGTCAGCGGAACCCCGCCGATCAGGACCCGGCCATCGGTCGGGTCCATCAGCCGGGTGAGCAGCTTCGCGATCGTCGTCTTGCCCGAACCGGTCTCGCCGACGACCGCGACCCGGGCGCGGGCCGGGACGCGCAGGTCGACGCCGTGCAGGACGGGCGGGCCGGTCGGGTAGCGGAACGTCACCCGTTCGAAGGTCACGTCCAGCGAGCCGGGTGCCAGGTCACGGCCGCCGGGTGCGGCGTCGGGGCCGCGCAGGGCCTCGGCGGGGTCGCGGATGTCGCTGGGGGTGTCGAGGATGTCCAGCACCCGGCGCAGGCCGGCGAGCGCGTTCGCGCCGTCGTTGAGCACCTCGGTGAGCGTCTGGACCGGCATGACGAACAGCGTCATCAGGAACAGGAACGCCACCAGCCGGCCGGTCGACAGATGGCCGCCGACTCCCAGGGCTACCCCGAGCAGGACGACACCGGCCAGCGCCGCCGCCGAGACTAGCTCGGCGGTCGAGAACACGACGGCGACCAGGACCTGGGCCCGGGTCTGCGCCGAGCGGTGGGCCTCGACGGTCTGGTCGATCCGGGCTGCCGTGCGGCCCTGCGAGCCGTAGGCCCGGACCACCTGCGCGCCCACCACCGCCTCCGACACCGCGCCGAGCAGGTCTCCGACGCGGCGGCGCACGATCGCGTACCGGACCGACAGCTTGCGCTGGAAGCCCCGGGTGGCGAGCACCATCGGGACGAAGCAGACGTAGACCAGCAGGGTCAGCGGCCAGGAGAAGACCAGCATCAGGCAGGTCGCGACGATCATCTGGCCGACCGAGACGACCAGCATCACGCCGCCGAGCTGCAGGAACTGCGACATCTGGTCGACGTCGGTGGTGACCCGGGCGGTCAGCCCGCCGCGGGCCTGGGTCGCCTGGGTGAGCATCGCCAGGTCGTGGATGTGCCGGAAGGCGCGGACCCGCAGCGCCGCGAGCGCGCCCTCGGACATCCGGTACATCCGGACGTTCATCAGGTACGTCGCGACCGCCGTCAGGACGATCGTGCCGGCGGCGATCTCGACGGCCGTGCGCACGATGCCCAGGTCGACGCCGTGCGGCCCGGAGATGCCCCGGTCGAGCGTCTGCTGGACGGTCAGCGGGATGACGACCTTGCCGACGGTGGCGACGAGCGCCAGCAGCAGGGTGACCGACAGGCCGCGGGTCGCCTCCGGGGCGAGCCGGTGCAGCCGGCGGGCCGTGCCCAGGAGCCCTTCCCGGCGCCCGGCCCGGTCCCGCTCCTCGATCACGGCGGCCGGCGGCACCGAGCCGCGCTGCGGTGGGATCGCGGCGTCAGCCGTCACGACAGCACCCCCTCGTCGGCGGCGTCGGAGTCCTGGGTCGCGTCAGAGTCCCGGGCCGCGTCAGAGTCTCGGATCGCGTCAGAGTCTCGGGCCGCGTCGGCGCCGGCCGCCAGCCGCGCGGCCCGCTCGTAGGCGGTGAGCAGCTCGGTGTAGCCGGGCGAGCCGACGAGCAGCTCGTCGTGACGGCCCTGGGCGACGACCCGACCGTCCTCCAGGTAGACGACCTCGTCGGCGAGCGCGATCGTCGCCCGCCGGTGGGCGACGACCACGACCGTCGACGCGGTGAGCCCGCGCAGCCCGGACAGGATCGACGCCTCGACCCTGGGGTCGACGCTGGAGGTCGCGTCGTCCAGCACCAGCAGCCGGGGGTGGCGCACCAGTGCCCGGGCCAGCGCGACCCGCTGGCGCTGGCCGCCGGACAGGGTGGTGCCGCGCTCCCCCACCTCGGTGTCCAGGCCAGCCGGGAGCACCGCGACGAACCGGTCCGCCTGGGCGCGACGCAGCGCGTCCCAGACCTCGTCGTCGGGCAGGTCCGCGCCGAGGGTGATGTTGGCCCGGACCGTGTCGTCGAACAGGAACGCCTGCTGGGCCACCAGCGCGACCGCGCCGGTCACCTCGCCGACGGCCAGCTCGCGCAGGTCGGTGCCGTCGAGGCGGACGGAGCCGGCGTCCGGGTCGACCAGCCTGGCGAGCAGGCCGACCAGGGTCGACTTTCCGGAGCCGGTCCGCCCGGTGACCGCGATGATCTTCCCTGGGGTGGCGTCGAAGGTGACGTCGGCGAGCGCGGCGGCGCGCCCGGCACGCTCGGTCGCCGGCTCGCGGCCGTCCTCGGTCGAGTTGAGCGCGTCGGACTCGGCGGCCTGGTAGCGGTAGCCGACGCCCGCCAGCCGCAGCGCGGCCGGGCCGGAGCTCGTCAGCCGTGCCGGCCCGAACACCTGCTCGCCGCTCGCGGTCAGCACCGCCGACACCCGGCCCCAGCCGACCACCGAGCGGGGCAGCTCGCTGATCACCCAGCCGATCGCCCGGATCGGGAAGGCCAGCAGCGTGAACAGGTAGGCCACCCGGACCAGGTCGCCGACCGACAGGTGGCCGCCCGCGATCCGCTGTGACCCGACGAGGAGAACGGCGAGCACCCCGAAGTTCGGCAGCGCCTCCATCAGCGGGTCGAAGGCCCCGCGCACCCGGCCGGCCCGGATCATCGCGTCGCGCAGTTCCTCGGCCGCGTGGCGGAACCGGGCCGTCTCGTCGGCCTCCCGGCCGAGCGTCTTGACGACCAGGGCACCGTCGAACGACTCGTGGGCGACGGCGCTCACCTCGGCGCGCAGCCCCTGCACCCGGGCGAACAACGGCGACACCCGCCGCGAGTAGAGGTAGTTGAGCACGCCGACGACCGGGAAGACCACGAACCCGACGGCGGCGAGCACCGGATCGGTCGCGACCAGCAGGGCAACCGCCGCCGCCAGCATGACCACGACGCCGACCGCGAACGGGAACGGCGCGATCGGCGCCCACAGCGCCTCGACGTCGGCGTTCGCGTTGGACAGCAGCGCACCGGTCGAGTGCCGCTGATGCCAGGCCAGCGGCAGCCGCAGGTACTGGCGGGTGACCCGGCGCCGGTAGTGCGCCTGCATCCGGAACTGGAGGATGCCGGCGGCGAACCGGCGGAAGAACATTCCGACTGCCCGGGCGGCGCCGACCGCGAACACCAGCAGCGCCGCGCCGACGACGCCGCCCCAGCCGGCGTGCCCGCTGTCCAGCGACGGGACGACGACCCGCTGGGTGACCTCACCGAGGACGTACGAGCTCGCGACGGTGGCCAGGCCGAACAGCGCGCTGCCGGTGACCGAGAGCGCGAACAGCCGAGGCTCCTCGCGGACCGCCAGGCCCAGGACCCGCAGGCCGCGCCGGATCACCGAGCCGGACGCGTCGACCGCCCGCGCCGCGTCGGCGAACCACGCCGGGTTGACGGCGGAGCCACCGGGGCCGGCGGAGCTGGACCCCGTGAGACCGCCCGATCCGTCCGGAGCGTCAGCGGATGGGGACACCGTTCTCCTCTCGCGCGGCGCCGCGGTCGCGCGGCGACGACGACGCCGGGTGCTGGCCGCGTGGTGCTACGGCTGTGTGACAGCCCCATGGCATCAAAACGGCAACGCGCAGGCGACGCCACGGATTTCCTGGCGTCAGCCGGCCGGCCCGGCTTCCGCCGCGGCTCACGGCCGGCGGACATCTCCGCGGCGCACGGCCGCCGGACAAAGACTCAGCTAACAGAGACTCAGCTAACAGAGACTCAGCGGACGGGGACCTCGGCGGACCGCAGCGCGGCCTTGACGTCGGTGATCCGCAGCTGGCCGAAGTGGAAGACGCTCGCCGCGAGCACCGCGTCGGCCCCGGCGGCGACCGCCGGCGCGAAGTCGGCGAGCTGGCCGGCGCCACCGCTCGCGATCACCGGAACGTCCACCTCACGGCGCACGGCGGTGATCATCTCCAGGTCGTAGCCGTCGCGGGTCCCGTCGGCATCCATGGAGTTCAGGAGGATCTCCCCGGCACCGAGCTCGACGGCACGCGCCGCCCAGGCGACCGCGTCGATGCCGGTGCCGCGCCGGCCGCCGTGGGTCGTGACCTCGAAAGCCGGCCCGTCCGGGTCCGGGGAGCGGCGGGCGTCGACCGACAGCACGACGCACTGGCTGCCGAAGCGCAGCGCGCACTCGCGCAGCAGTTCCGGGCGGGCGACCGCGGCCGTGTTGATGCCGACCTTGTCGGCGCCGGCCCGCAGCAGCCGGTCCACGTCATCGGCCGCCCGCACGCCGCCGCCGACGGTCAGCGGGATGAAGACCTGCTCGGCAGTGCGCCGGACGATGTCGAAGGTGGTCTCCCGGTTGCCGCTGGAGGCCGTGATGTCCAGGAAGGTCAGCTCGTCGGCGCCCTCGGCGTCGTAGAGCCTGGCCATCTCGACCGGGTCGCCGGCGTCGCGCAGATCGAGGAAGTTGACGCCCTTTACGACCCGTCCAGCGTCCACGTCCAGGCAGGGAATGACGCGGACGGCGACGCTCACTGGGCCACGCCGGCCGCGCCGTTCGCGACGGCGAGTGCCTCGGGGAGCGTGAACGCGCCGGCGTAGAGCGCCTTGCCGACGATCGCGCCCTCGACCCCGGGGACGCCGGCGATGGCGATCAGGTCGGCGAGCGAGGACACGCCGCCGCTGGCGACGACGGGCCGGTCGGTGGCGCCCGTGACCGCGGCCAGCAGCTCCAGGTTCGGACCGGTCAGGGTGCCGTCGCGGCGCACGTCGGTGAGGACGTAACGGGCGCAGCCGTCCGCGTCGAGGCGGGCGAGGACGTCGAACAGCTCGCCGCCCTCCTTGGTCCAGCCCCGGGCGGCCAGCGTGGTGCCGCGCACGTCCAGCCCGACGGCGATCTTGTCGCCGACCCGGTCGATCGCCCGGCGCACCCAGTCGGGGTTCTCCAGCGCGGCCGTGCCGACGTTCACCCGGGCGGCCCCGGTGGCGAGCGCCGCGTCGAGCGAGGCGTCGTCCCGGATGCCACCGGACAGCTCCACGGCGACGTCGAGGGACTTCACCACGGCGGCGAGCAGGTCACGGTTGGAGCCACGGCCGAAGGCGGCGTCCAGGTCGACGAGGTGGATCCACTCGGCGCCGTCGCGCTGCCAGGCGAGCGCCGCCTCGCGCGGGTCGCCGTAGACGGTCTCCGACCCGGCCTCTCCCTGCACCAGCCGGACGGCCACTCCGTCCGCCACATCCACCGCGGGCAACAACGTCAACGTCACCCGCCCAGCCTACGGGGCGCCGCCCGCGGCGGCGGACCGCGCGGAGGCCGCGGCCGATGCCGAATGCGTCACCGGCGGCGTGGCTCGTGAACCGGTGGCGGACGGCCGCGCCGAGGCTCCAGCCCCGGTGGTGGCCGGCGGGTTGGTGGCGCCGGCGGTGGCGGCCGGCCGGGTGGGGGCTCCGGTGGTCGCCGGCCGGCTCGTCGCCGGCTGGCCGGTCGCCGACGGCCGCGGCGATGACGGTGACGCCGTGGCGGTGGCCGATTCGCGGGGCGCGGTGGTCGCGGGAAGCGACGCCGCGACGGTCGTCGCCTCCGTCGTGGCCACCGCCGAGGTGGACGTCGGTCCCGGCGCGCCGGGGCCCGCGGCCGGCTCGCGGGGATCACCGGAGCGCGTCGCCGCCCGGTCCGCGTCGAGGACGATCGAGCCGTCCGCGAGCCTCGGGCGCGAGTCGACGGAACCGTCCGAGCCGGCGGCACGCAGCGGTTCGGGCGTCGGGGCCAGCCGCGCGGACGGCGCGGTCGACGCGGCGGTCGAGGCTCGCGAATCGCTCATCGCGGGCGACGCGGCCGGGCCGGTCACGGAGGGCAGCCGGCGCTCGGAGGCGGCCCGCTGCCAGGCGGCGGCCGCGCACATTCCGGCCAGGCACACCACGATCCCCGCGACGGCTGCCAGCAGCGCGACCTCGCCGTAGCTGAGCCGATGCCCACGGGCCCGTGGGGGCTCGGCATGCCGCCCTGGCCGGGTGCGGGCCGGCCACGCGGCCGGCTGGCCCGACGGCCGAGGTTTGTCCCGGGAGGGGGCCGGGCCGGGACCTCGCGCGGTGCCGACCGAGTCGGGCCGCGCCGGCACCGGGCCCGAGCGAGCCAGTGCGGGACCAGGACGGGCCGGCGCGGGACCCGGGCGGGCCGAGGCCGGGCGGGCCGGGTTCGTGGCCGGGCCCTGGCGCTCCAGGTTCACACCCGGGGCCGCGTCCGCCACGGGTGTGAGCCAGGGCAGCCGGCCCCGATCGAGCACGAACGACGTCAGTGTCTCGGCGTCCGCGATGTCCACGTCCTCGCCCGACCGGATGGCGGCGCCGTCCGTGTCCTGCGAGGCCAGTCGGCGGCCAGCGTCGCCTGCGGCCAGACGCGGGCCTGGCCGGGTCATGCGGGCCTCATCCGGTCCCCATGGGGATCAGCGTGGCTGGATTCACGCAAAGGCGATTACCTAACGCGCCCGCACGTGTCGTTTGGGTAGTCAACTCTCCCGAAATGCACACTGGCGACCTTTGTCAGCCCGAGGGCGCGCTCCCGGGCTGCGCCGGAGCCGGGCGCGGGGCGGCCGGCTGCCGGGTCGCGCGCCGCAGGGCGACGGAGAACAGCGCGAGCTGGTGGACCCGGTACCACAGCAGCCGGGCGGCCGGCGGGAGGGCGGCCGGCGTCGCGGCCTGGACCTCCGGCCGGGCGCTCCAGCCGGCCAGCTCCGCCCGGGTCGGGACCAGCCACCGGCGCAGGATGGTGCGCCGACGCTGCGGCGACGCGCTCCGCAGGATCAGCTGGGCGTTCAGCAACAGGCTCTGGTCGGCGAGCCAGAGCCGCCAGGTGAACGGCACCCGCACCGGGAGACCGAGCTCGTCCGCGAGCCGCCAGCAGGCCGGTGAGCCGGT
Organism: Frankia sp. AgB1.9; assembly: GCF_016786355.1. Taxonomy (GTDB): domain Bacteria; phylum Actinomycetota; class Actinomycetes; order Frankiales; family Frankiaceae; genus Pseudofrankia. Next base: position 12,470 of record NZ_JADWYX010000020.1, on the reverse strand, counting down.
CCGCAGCGCCGCGATGACGGCCGCCCGGGCATCCAGCTCGTCGGCCACCTCCAGGGCGCCCCGCCAGGTCGCGAGGTCGAAGGCCGCCACGGCGCGGTCGAGATCACGGCGCGCGCCCGACGAGCGGGCCGGCGCCCCCGCGGTGTGCACGAGCAGGTGGAAGGCGTGCGCCGGCAGGTCCAGCGCGTCGACGGCGGTCCCGCCGAGCGCGAACGCGACCCGATGGCGGGACAGCGTGGCCCACACCCGCTCGGCTGGCGGCGACACGACCGGCAACGTCCAGTGCAGGTCGAGCACCTGCCCGTTCGGATGGCAGTAGGCCTGGGCGTGTGGGCTCGGTTCGCGCGGACAGTAGCCGGCGGCCACGGCGACCGCTCGGGCCGCGGCCAGCCGGCCGGAGGCGACGAGCAGGTCGCAGTCGGCCCGCGGCCGGTACTCGCCGGGGTAGAGCCGGTGCGCCGTGACCGGTCCCTTGAGCAGGATGGGCCGGATTCCGGCCTGGTGCAGACGTTCGATCAGCACGGCGTCGGCGGCGTCGTGCACCAGCTCCGCCGCCGCGCGGGCGACCCGGCGCGCCAGGTCCCGGGCCTGCGGATCGGCCGGCTCCGGGGCGGGTCCAGGGTGACCCCCGGCGGCCGTCTCGCCGGCGGCGGTCGGCGCTGTTGGCACGGACATCGTCGCTCCCCCTGGTCGCCAGCCCCGGCCGGGTCCGCTCGCGTCGCCACGGCGACCCGAGCGCACCGCGCCCGGCGGACCGGCCCGAGATCCCCGATCTCTACCCGCCGACCACCGCCTGCCGGATGTCACCCTACGACATCATCGATTACCGAACGTATCAGATCAACGATGCAGCGATACCACTCGCGCTTCCACGACACGCGCCCGCGCTGATGCGTCGATGGCGAGTGTCGACGCCTCACTCTCCGCATCCAGGATGCTTTCATTCTCGCTGCCAGTAGAAACCGTGGCGGCCGTGTGTGCGCCGCCCCCGCGACCGTGACGGAGGTCTGGATGCCGGATGCCAGCCAGCAGGCACCAGCAGGCCCGCGCCCAGCGACCCGCGACGCCGGCCCGAGCCAGGCCACCGGCCACGCGGACCAGCGCCAGCCGGGCAGCGGGCCGGGCACCGACCGGGCCGACGACCACGACGAGGTCCGGATCGGGCCCGGCGTGCAGGCCGCCGACATCGGCGGCGAGATCGTCCTGCTGCATCCGGACGACGGCGCGTACTTCGCGCTGAACGAGACCGGCGCCCAGCTCTGGCGCCAGCTCGGCCCGACGGGGGTGCCTCGCGGCGCGGCCATCCGCCGGGCCGCGGCGACCGTCAGCGACGGCTGGCTCATCGACCAGCCGCACGCCGAGCACGATCTGCGCGAGCTGCTGGACGAGCTGGCCCGCCGCCGTCTCGTCACGGTCACTCCCCGACCGGCGTCATGACCTCGGCCGGCGCCGCCCTGGCGCCGGGCCGCGCGCCCGCGGCGTGGGACCGGGTGGTACGAGCGCAGCTGTGGCTCGCCGCCGGCCTGGTGGAGATCGCGCTGCGCCACCGCCGGGTGCCGGACCTGGTCGCGGCCGCCGGCCGCGCCGCCGGATCACCCGCCGCGCGCTGGTACCCGGCGGGGCGCCGGGCGCTCACCGCCACCCGGCTGGACGAGCTCGCCGCTGACTCCGGCGCGTTCTGGCGGGGCGACTCGGCGTGCCTGTCCAGGTCCCTCCTGCGCGGCTGGCTCGCCGCGACCGCCGGTCGCAGTGTGTCCCTCGTCGTCGGTGTCCGCCGCGAGCCGGGCACCCCGTTCGGGGCGCACGCCTGGCTGGAGGTGGACGGGGCGGTGCACGCCGAGGAGCAGGACCCCACCATCGCCTACCACCCGATCGCGACCTACCCGCTCGCCGACCAGCGGAGGGCATCGACATGACGTTCTGCGCCGAGCTCCGCCTCGACGGCCAGCCGCCGACGATCGCGCTCGTCGAACGGATGCTCGCGGCCTCCAGTACTCCCACCGGCGGCGACGTGCGCGCCTTCGTCGTCGGGCCGCTGGCAGTCGCGGCCGCCGCGGGCCCGGCGCGCCCGCGGGCGGGGCCGGGCCCGGGGGGGGGGGGCAGTGGGGTTGGCGGGGGCCGGGGGGCGGGGCCGCGGGGCGGACGTCACCCGAACCGTCGGCGGCCTGGTCGCCGTCGTCGACGGCTGGTCACCACCCGTGGCCGGACTCTCCCAGGCCGACCCCGGCGGCCCGGCCCTGGACCCACGGAGCGCCTCCGGCCAGCTCGCCGCCGCCTGGACCCGGTTCGGGGCCTTCGGCCTCGACCGGCTGCTCGGGGACTGGGCCGCACTCGTGTTCGAGCAGCGGACCGGGCGGCTGGTGCTGGCCCGGTCCCCGCGCAGCATGCGCACGCTGGTGCTGCGCCACGGTGCCGACCGGCTGCTGGTCGCCACGGACCTCGCCCAGCTGCGGGCGGCCGGCCCGGCGTTCGAGGCGAACCCGACCGTGCTCGCGGAGATGCTCCTGCACGGCCCGACCACGGAGCACGAGACGCTGGTACGCGGCGTCGAGCGGGTACCGGCCGGCCACCTCGTCAGGATCGAGGCGCGGGCCGGCGAGCGGCCCAGCCGCCGGGCCTACAGCTCGCTGTACGCCCTCGTTCCGCCGCTGGCGGCCGAGCCCGTGGACGCTGCGGCCGCGCGGGCCAGGCCGGCGCTCTGGGGGGCCGTCGCGGACGCCGCCCGGGGCGGCGCCGCGCGACCCGGCCCGACTTTGGCCCCGACGCGACCCGGCCCGACCCTGGCCCCGACGCGATCTGGCCCGGAGCTGGCGGCGTCGAGCACCGGTCCGCGCCTCGCCGGGGCGGGCAGCGGGCTGGTCGCCGTGGGGCTGTCGGGCGGGGTCGATTCGAGCGCCGTGACGGGGATCGCCGCCCGGCTCGCCTCTGCCGGCCGCCTGGGCCCAGACGGCGCGGCGCGGCTGCTGCCGATCAGCATGGTCTTCCCGGGCGAGCCGCACGACGAGTCACGGTGGATCGACGCGGTCGAGGAGCACACCGGAGTCCCGGTGCTCCGGGTGAAGCCCGACGCCTACGACTGGGACCGCTGGCGTTCCTGGACCGCGGCGACGTGTGAGCTGCCGCCCTGGGCCAACCTGGCCCTGGCCGACGCCGTCCGCGCGGCCGCGCGACGCGAGGGCGTCGGGGTGCTGCTGTCCGGTGAGGGCGGCGACGACTGGTTCAGGGGCGGGCGCGGCCACTGGCCGGACCTGCTGCGGGCCGGCCGGCTGGCCACGCTGCGCCGGCAGATCGGCCCGGTCGGCGGCCCGCGCGGGCTGCTGGCCAAGGCGCGCACGGCCCGCGCGCTCGCCGCCGCGGCGTCGAGCGCCCATGCCGCCGGGCCGCCGTCGGTGGTGCCGCCGTGGATCCGGCCGCAGTGGCTGCGCCCGCTCTACCTGGCCGACCGGCTGGCCGTGGCGACGGCGGCTGACACGGCGGCGTTCGCCTCGGCGGACCATCGGGGGCGCTGGGTCCCGGCGGCGTACCGGGTCGCGACGCCGCTGATCGACACGGCGCGGACGTTCTACGCGAGCGCCGGCATCGACTGGCGCCATCCGCTGCACGACCGGCGGGTGATCGAGGCAGCGCTGTCGACCCCGGGCGCGACCATGTACCGCCGTGACCTGACCAAGCCCGTGCTGCGGGCCGCGGCGGGCGACGTGCTGGCGCCGGTGGTCCGCGACCGTGCCGGCCGGGCGCACTTCCTGCACGCGCTGGCCGACGCGGTCGACGGCGCGGGCGGGCTGCGGGCGCTGCTGGCCGGCGGGCCGCTCGTGGGCGCAGGCTGGGTCGACGTCGACGTCGCGACCGACTGCTGGGACGCCGCCGTGGCCGCGCTGCGCCGCGGCCGGCCGCCGGCGGTGCCCGAGCACGGACTGGTCGCCCTCTGGCCCGTCATCGCGGCCGACACCTGGCTCGCGCACAGCGGGGTGCTCCTGTGACGGCCGGTCGGGCTCGGTCCGGCGGTCAGCCCAGCGTGCGCAGCCAGTTCGCGAGGACGTGCGCGCCCGCGTCGCCGGACTTCTCCGGGTGGAACTGGGTGGCGCACAGCGCGCCGCGCTCGACCGCGGCGGTGAACGGCTCGCCGTGCTCGGCTGTCGTGTCCCCGGCCGAGAGATCGGGCTTGGCCGCGTAGGAATGCACGAAGTAGAACCGGGTCTCGGCCGGCAGCCCGGCGAACAGCGTCGAGCCGGCCGGCGCGGTCACGGTGTTCCAGCCCATGTGCGGCAGGATCGGGGCGGCCAGCCGGCGGACCTCACCGGCCAGCAGCCCGAGGCCCTCGGTCTGAACGCCGTGCTCGTCGCCCAGCTCGTAGAGGATCTGCATGCCGACGCAGATCCCGAGCACCGGCCGGCCGGCCGCCACCCGGGCCCGGATCGCGGGCCCGGCGCCGATCCGTTCCACGCCCGCCATGCAGGCCGCGTACGCGCCGACCCCAGGGACGACGAGACCGTCCGCCTCCGCTGCCGCGGCCAGGTCGGAGGTGACGGTGACGGTGGCACCGACCCGCTCGACGGCCCGCTGGGCCGAGCGCAGGTTGCCCGACCCGTAGTCGAGCACGACGACGTTCGGCTGGCTCACGGCGCCGTCCCCGCGGGCCGACGGGTCATCGGCCGCCCTTGCCGGAGGGTCATCGGCCGCCCGTGCCGGAGGGTCACAGGACGCCCTTGGTCGAGGGCACCCCGGTGACCCGGGCGTCGTACGCCACCGCGTCGCGCATCGCCCGGGCGACCGCCTTGAACTGCGCCTCGACGACGTGATGGGCGTTGCGCCCGGAAAGCACCCGCACGTGCAGCGCGATCCGCGCCGCCGCGGTCATCGACTCGAAGATGTGCCGGGTCAGCGTCGTGTCGTAGCTGCCGATCATCGGCGCCAGGTCGGGCTCGACGTGCACGCAGTACGGCCGCCCGGACAGGTCCACGGCCACCTGCACGAGCGCCTCGTCGAGCGGCACCATCGCGTCGCCGAACCGGCGGATGCCGACCTTGTCCCCGAGGGCCGCCCGCAGCGCCTCGCCGAACGCGATCGAGGTGTCCTCAACGGTGTGGTGGGCGTCGATGTGCAGGTCGCCCCTGGTCCGCACGGTCAGGTCGAAGCCGCCGTGCTTGCCCAGCTGGGCGAGCATGTGGTCGTAGAAGCCCACGCCGGTCTCGACGGAGCAGACGCCGGCCCCGTCGAGGTCCAGCTCGACGAGAACGTCGGACTCCAGCGTCTTGCGTTCAATCCGGGCGGTCCGGGTTCCTGCCATGTCCCCTACTCCCCCGCCAGCAACGACGGGCTGGTGGCCAGCACGGTGCGCAGCGCGTTGACGAAGGCGTCCATCTCGCCGGGCAGACCGGCGGTGACCCGCAGCCAGCCGGGCAGGCCGAGGTCGCGGACCAGCACACCGGCGTCCAGCAGTCCCTGCCAGACCGCGCGCTGGTCGCTGAACAGCCCGAACAGCACGAAGTTGGCGTCCGACGGGACGACCCGCACGCCGAGCGTCGGCAGCTCGTCGACGATCCGGTCCCGCTGTGCCTTGACCGCCTCGACCGTGCCGAGCAGCTCGTCGGCGTGCGCGAGAGCGGTCCGCGCCACCGCCTGGGTGAACGACGACAGGTGGTACGGCAGCCGGACGAGCTGCAGCGCGTCCACGACGGCCGGGTGCGCGGCCAGGTAGCCGACCCGGGCGCCGGCCAGCGCGAACGCCTTGCTCATCGTCCGGGTGACGACCAGCTTCGGCTGCTCGGGCAGCAGCGTCAACGCGCTGGGCACACCCTCGCGGCGGAACTCGCCGTAGGCCTCGTCGACGACGACCATGCAGCCGCCGATCTCCTCGGCCACGACGCAGACCGCCTTGACGACGTCCAGCGGCAGCGCGGTGGCCGTCGGGTTGTTCGGCGAGCACAGGAACACCACCGACGGCTGGTGGCGGCGGACCGCGTCGGCCGCGGCGACCGGGTCGATGGTGTAGTCGTCGGACCGGTCCTCGGCGATCCACTGCGTCGCCGTGGCCAGCGAGATCAGCCGGTGCATCGAGTACGACGGCTCGAAGCCGAGCGCGCGCCGGCCCGGGCCGCCGAACGCCTGCAGCAGCTGCTGGAGGACCTCGTTGGAGCCGTTCGCCGCCCAGAGCTGGCTGGTGTGCAGCCCGAAGCCGGCGTCCGGGGTCAGGTAGTAGGCCAGGTCGGCGCGCAGCGCCTCGGCCTCCCGCTCCGGGTAGCGGTTGGCCTCGGTGGCCGCGAGCGTCGCGGCCTTGCCCAGCGCGTCCACCAGCTCGGCCGACGGGGCGTACGGGTTCTCGTTGGTGTTCAGCCGCACGGCGACGTCCAGCTGGGGCGCGCCGTAGGGCGACCGGCCGCGCAGGTCGTCGCGCAGCGGCAGGCTGTCGAGGGTCACCGGCCGCCAGGGCCGGTCCGTCGACGTCGTCTCGTCCGGGCGCCGGGCGCTGACCCGGACCACCGGGCGGCCCGACCCGAACACGTCCACGTTGTCACGGCTCAAGGGGCTCACCGGGCCACCGCCTGCGTCTGCTGGGGTCCGAGCGCCGAAGGCGGTGGCACCGCCGCGGCGTGGCCGGTGGCCTGGACTCGGGAACTGGTCGTGGGCCTCGTCATTGAGAGCGCACCTCCACCGCGTCTACGTGGGCAAGCAGGTCCTCGGCCGCGCCGAGCGCGGCGATGCGTGGCGCGACGGCCGCGAGTGCTTCCTTCGTGCACTCCACGACGTGCACCTGGCGCTGGAAGGCGCCGACGGCCAGCCCGCTGGAGTGGCGGGCGGTCGCGCCGGTCGGCAGCACATGGTTGGAGCCGGCCAGGTAGTCGCCGAGCGGGACGGGCGCGTACGGGCCGACGAACACCGCACCGGCGTGCCGGACCCGGGCGGCGACCGCCGCCGCGTTCTCCGTCTGGATCTCCAGGTGCTCGGCGGCCCAGGCGTCTACGACGCGCAGGCCGGCGTCGACGTCGTCGACGAGCACGACGGCGCCCTGGCCGTTCAGCGCCTCCTCGACCCGCTCGCGGTGGCGCGTCGCCGGGACCTGCTTGCCCAGCTCGACCTCGACGGCGTCGGCGAGGTCGGCCGAGGAGGTGACCAGCAGGCAGGCCGCCAGCGGGTCGTGCTCGGCCTGGGCGATCAGGTCGGCGGCCACGTAGGCCGGGTCGGCGGTGTGGTCGGCGAGGATCGCGACCTCGGTCGGCCCGGCCTCGGCGTCGATGCCGACGATCCCGCGCAGCAGCCGCTTGGCCGCGGCGACGTACACGTTGCCCGGTCCGGTGACCAGGTCGACCGGCGGGCAGCTCTCGGTACCGAACGCGAACATCGCGACAGCCTGGGCACCGCCGACGGCGTAGACCTCGTCGACCTCCAGCAGCTGGCAGGCTGCGAGGACGACCGGGTGCGGCAGGCCGTCCCTGGGGCCGGGTGTTCCGCCCGGGCCGGACAGGTCGCGCTGGGGCGGGGAGGCGACGGCGAGCGAGCCGACCCCGGCCTCCTGCGCCGGCACCACGTTCATCACCACGCTGCTCGGGTAGGCGACCCGACCGCCCGGCACGTACAGCCCGACCCGGTCGACCGGCACCCACCTCTCGGTGACGGTGGTACCCGGGGCGACCTCGACCGTCACCGCCTCGCGCAGCTGGGCCCGGTGGACCACGCGGGTCCGCCGGATCGCCTCGACCAGGGCATCCCGAACCGATGGGTCGAGCTCGTCGAGCGCGCGGCGCAGCGCCTCGGCCGGCACCCGCAGGCTCGCGGGGCGAACCTGGTCGAACCGCTCGGTGTACTCCAGGACGGCGGCGTCGCCCCTGTCCCGGATGTCGTCACAGATCGGCTGCACCGTCTCGACCGCCACGTCGACGTCGAGCGCCGCGCGAGGCAGCCGCCGACGGATCTCGACGGGTGACAGCTTGGTCACGGTGGCGGCGTCGCCGCGCAGGTCCAGCCTTCTCCACACGCACACGAGGGTATCGGCCGGCGTACGAGAAACGCGGATCTCCCGTGCACCGATATCACACAGTGGTCTCACAGTGAGCATCGGTCAGCCACCGATCAGCCGCCGCCGACGGGCCCCGGCGGCGCGCACGATCGGGAAAGTCGGGTATCCGACGCTCGGTGCGGGCACGCGGCGCCCGGCCGCGCGGCGGGGGGTGGCACGCTGGAAGGGTGACCTCCGGCGATCGACCCGCCACCGACGCGCCGCCGGCGGACGGCCCCGCCCGGTTGGCCGAGCTGCTCGGCGCCTACGGCCCCTACGGCCGGCCGCTGCGGTCCCTGCTCGCGCGGCTGGTCACCGCCACGGCGCTGGATGGCGAGGCGGGCTCGGCCGGCGTGGCCCGGCTGGTCCGCGGCGTCGGGCTGCCCCGGCGGACCGTCGAGGAGGTGCTCGCGGCGCTCGGCGACGACGTCGTCGAGGACCCGGGAGCTGGGCCGCGGCTGCGTCCCGACCGGGTGGACGCCTACCGCCCGCTGCTCGCCCCAGGCTGGTCCGGCTCCCTCGGGCCAGCCGGCGGGGCGCCGGGAAAGGAACCCGACCAGGGCGCCATCCACGACGACCTGAGCGCGCTGATCGCCGCCGCGCCGCGGGCGCGGGCCGATCTCGACCACGTGGCGGCGACCGCGACGACCGCGCTGGCCAGGGCGGTCTGGCTGCGCGACAACTACGACCTCGCCGGGGCGCGGCTGCTCTGCGCCGGCGACCACGACCTGACCTCGCTCGCCGCCGCCAGTCTCGTCCCGGGCCTGCGGGTCACCGTCGTCGACGTCGACGAGGAGCTACTCGACTTCGTCGGCGAGCAGGCGGCGCGCCGCCGGCTGCCCGTCCGGACGCTGTTCGCCGACCTGCGGTTCGGCCTGCCGCCGTCGGTCGCCGGCGACGCGGACCTCGTCTTCACCGACCCGCCGTACACCCCGGACGGGGTCGCGCTGTTCTGCGCGCGCGGCGCCGAGGCCCTGCGCGACCGCGAGCGCGGCCGGGTGCTGCTGGCCTACGGGTTCTCCGACCGGACGCCGACGCTCGGCTGGAAGGTCCAGCGGGCCCTGTCCGACGCCGGCTTCGTGATCGAGGCCATGCTGCCCGGGTTCCACGCCTACGACGGCGCCGAGGCGATCGGCGCCCGCGCGGACCACTACGTCTGCCGGCCGACGCCGCACACCTGGCGCCAGCTGGACCGTTCCACCGGCCCGTGGGCCGGCCAGACCGCGATCTACACGCGGGGCCGGGCCGCCCTGGAGTCCGCCGCGGCACCCGCCGCCCTGGCGGGCCCGCCCGTCGCCATCCTGCGTGACGCCGCGGCCGAGGCAGGCGGCGTGCCCGGCGGCGCGGAGCTTCGGCTGGTGGTCGTTGCGGACACCCCGCCGGCCGAGCTGGCGGGCGCCGGCCACACCCGGCTGGCGACGCTGCTCGTGAAGGGCCTGCCGGCGGCGAAGGGGCCGCGCCGGGTCGCCGTCGCGGCGGACCTGACCGACGACCCGGGCGGCTGGCTGCCCAGGCTGTTGCTGGCGGCCAACGCCGACGGCGTGGCCGCGCTCGTCCGGGCCGACCATCCGGTCCTGGCCGCCGGGCAGCCGCTGCTCGCGGCGAAGTGGCGCCCGCGCCCGCCGCGCCCGGCCGGCTCCAGCCAGGACCGGACCGAGCCGCTGTGGGTGGTCTCCTACACCGCCGTCGACGCCGACCAGAGCCGGCGGAGTCCCGGCGCGGGCGCGGGCCAGCTACCGCGGTACCTGCTGGACCGCGCGCACGGCCGGGTCGGCAACGTCTGGCGCGAGGGCCTCGTGCGGCTCGCCCGCGACGCGACGGGCGCCGAGCTGTCCCGTCGCGAGGCCGGCGAGCGGGTCACCGCCGCGCTGGCTGGCGTACCCGCCGCGGCCGACGTGCTGGCCGCCCGGCTGGTCGACCTGCCGCGCCGGACGCTCGCCGCCGTCCTCGCCGCCGCGGCCGAGACCGCCGACGCCCTGATCGTCGACACTGAAACCGCCGACGCTGGAACAGCCGACGCTGAAACCGCCGACGCGGTGACGACCCGGCCCGCGACCAACCTGCTGGCGACCACAGCCACCCCGCGCGGCGGCGCGCGGGCGAGCGAGGAGGACCGACCGTGACGATGACGGCTCGGGTGCTGGACCTGGCGTCACCGGAGGCCACCGCGGACCACGCGGCGGTGCTGGTGGTCGAGGACGACGACGCGGTCGGCGTCCAGCTGGTGCGCGGGCTGGTCCGCGCCGGCTACACGGCGACGCGGGTCGCCACCGGGACCGCGGCGCTGGCCGCGGTCGAGGGACCCAGGCCGCCGGACCTCGTCCTGCTCGACCTGGGCCTGCCGGACCTGGACGGCACCGAGGTCTGCCGGCGGATCCGCGCCCACGCCGACATCCCGGTGATCGTGGTGACGGCCCGGGGCGACGAGTCCGACCGGGTCGAGGTGCTCGACCTTGGCGGCGACGACTACCTCGTCAAGCCGTTCGGGTTCGCCGAGCTGCTGGCCAGGATCCGGGCGGTCCGCCGCCGGTTCGCCCGCGCGGAGGCGCTCGTCGACGCGGCCCGCGCGGCGACCTCCGGCGTCACGGCGGCGCTGGCCGCCGAGGACGATTCGCCGGCACCCCGCGCCGCCGAGTCAGACGGCACGGGCGGGGGCGGCCTGGACCCGGATGTGATCCGGCACGGCACCCTGGTCGTGGACCGGCGGACCCGGCGGATCACGCTGGCCGGTCGGTCGGTGGCCGCCACGGCGCGCGAGTTCGACCTGCTGGCGTACCTGGCAGCCGACCCGGGCCGGGTCCGCACCCGCCGGGAGATCTTCCAGGAGATCTGGGGCCCGTGGTTCGGTTCGACGAAGGTGCTGGACGTTCATATCGGGTCGCTGCGGCGCAAGCTCGGCCGGCCCGAGCTGATCGAGACCGTCTACGGCGTCGGCTTCCGGCTGGCCGACCCGGCCGAGCCGGCCGGCTGACCCGGGAACGAGGCAGCCGTGAGCAAGCGGGTCATCGCCATCCAGCTCCTGCTGATCGCGTTGCTGCTGGTCGGCGTGTGCATCCCGTTGGGCATGGACGCGGCCGAGCACGACCGCGACCTGCTGACGGCGCGTGCCGCGGCGGCCGCTGACGCCTACGCCTCCGAGGTGAAGTGGCGTCGGCTGTCCACCGGGAAGTCGACGCTGCCCAGTGAGGAGGACGACGACATGGCGCTCTACAGCCCCGACGGCGTGCTGACCTCCTCGTCCGGCCGGCCCATCCCGCTGACGGCCGCGCAGCTGCACTCCGCCTGTGCCACCCGGGTGGTGCTGTCGCCCTCGGCCACCGACGGCCGGCGCGTCATCGTCCTGACGCCGGTCAACAGCGACAAGGGCCTGTTGGCGGTCCTGGTGCTGGCCCGGTCCGACCACTCGACCCAGGTGGCGATCCGCAACCGGTGGATCCGGCTGTTCGGCGGCGCGGGGCTGGCGAGCCTGGTGGCGCTGGCGCTGTCGGTGCTGCTGGCCCAGTGGGTCAGCCGCCCGCTGCGGCGGCTGGAGCGGGCCGCCGCGACTCTCGGCGACGGCGAGCTGTCAGCCCGCGCGCGGGCGGTCGGCGGGCCGGGCGAGGTGCGCCAGCTCGCGGCGAGCTTCGACGCGATGGCCGACCGGATAGAGGGGCTGGTCGGCGGCGAGCGGGCCTTCCTCGCCGACGTCTCCCACCAGATCCGCACCCCGCTGACCGCCATGCGGCTGCGCCTGGAGCTGCTCACCGAGGACCTGCTGGACAACCCGGTCGCCGCCATGGAGGTCAGCGGCACGCTGACGGAGGTGCACCGGCTGTCCAGGATGGTCGACGGCCTGCTCGCGATGGCCCGGGCGCACGCCAGGGACACCGCCCGGCTGCCAGTGGCCGTCGACGAGGTGGTGGCCCAGCGGGCGGTGACCTGGTGGCCGGTCGCCCAGGCCGCCGGCGTCGAGCTGTGGACCGACGTCCGCGACACGACCGCCGCGCTGCTCACCCCCGGCCATCTGGAGCAGGTGCTGGACAACCTGCTCGCCAACGCGCTGGAGGCGAGCCCGCCGGGCGGCCGGGTGGTCGTGGCGACCGCGCCGGCCCCGGCCCTGGTGGGCGAGGTCCCGATGCTCCGGCTGACGGTGGCCGACGACGGGCCGGGAATGCCCGCGGCCGCGAGGGCCAGGGCCTTCGAGCGGTTCCGGTCGGAGACGGCGAAGTCCCGCGCGGTCCGGGCCGACCGGCGCGGGAACGGCCTCGGCCTGGCCGTCGTGCACGCGCTGGTCGCGGCCGACGGAGGCCAGGTCAGGCTGGCGGAGGCGGAGTCGGGCGGTCTGCTGGTCGCGCTCGACCTGCCGGCCGCGCCCACCGTGGCCAGCGTGGCCGCCACCGAATCCGCCGAATCCGCCGCGAGGGCCGACCGCGAGCGGCACGCGCGCGCGTCGGCTACCGGCTGAGGGCGGCCGCCGGCCCGCTCGGGCGTACCCGAG
>NZ_JADWYX010000209.1 GCF_016786355.1 Frankia sp. AgB1.9 | reverse complement strand
TGTGAGGTGAGGAGGAGGTGGGGTGCGCCGTTTCGGGCGAGCCAGCGGGTGAGGTGCTGGCCGATGGCACCGGTCGCACCGGTGACCAGGGTCGTGCCGGTCGGGATGTAGTTGCCGGTGTCGGGTTCGGTGACGGGCGCTCGCACCAGCCGGCGGGCGTGAACGGCACCGGCCCGGATGGCCAGCTCTGTCTCACCGTGGTGACCGCCCAGTAGGTCGGCGACCCGCGCGGCGGCCCGCTCGTCCACCTCGGCGGGCAGGTCGATCAGGCCACCGAAGCCGGCCGGGTTCTCGGCCGCCAGTACCGGCCCCAGGCCCCAGACCATCGCCTGCTCCGGCTCCCGGACCGCGTCTCCCGGCCCGGTGGTGACGGCGCCGCTCGTCGTCAGCCACAGCGGAGCGTCCAGCCCGAGGTCGTGCAGCGCCTGGACGAGGCCGGCGGTGGCGCCCAGCCCCCACGGCACCGACGGGTGGTCCGGCAGCAGGTCGCTTCGTTGGCCCAGCACGGACAGGACCCCGGCGACCCGCTCAGTCGGCGAAGCGTCGACGGCCGCGAGGGCGGCGCGGATCGCCGCCGCCACGGCTGCCCGCTCGACGTCCGCGCCGACCCGGACCGTCGTCACCCGCGCGCCCCGCCCGACCAGCGCGCGGACCAGGGCCTGGGTAGCCGGCGCGTCGACGCGGTCGGCCGGCGCGGCCAGCAGCCAGCAGCCAGGCACCCGTCCCGAGGTCGGCGCGACCGGTCGCCAGGCGACGCGGTAGCGCCAGTTGTCGATGGTCGCGCGGGTGGTGTGGGTGCGGTGCCACGTGGTGAGGGCTGGCAGGGCGGTGGTGAGGGCCGTCTGGGTGGCGGGGTCGGTCGCGCCGAGCAGGGTGGCGACGGCGTCGGGGTCGCCGGTGTGGATCGTGTTCCAGAACTGGCCGTCGGCGGCGGTCGGGGCGGGCTGGCTGGTGGGGGTGGCGGGGGTGATCCAGTACTTCTGGTGCTGGAACGGGTACGGAGGCAGGTCGATGGGTTCGGGCTTCGGGGCCGGGTCCGGGTTCCAGAGGACCGGGATGCCGTGGGTGTGGGCGTCGGCGAGGGAGGTGTGGAAGCGGGTGAGGGTGGCGTCGCCTCGGCGCAGGGTGGGGGCGACGGTCGCGGCGTCTTCGAGGGTGTCGGTGAGGGTGGTGGTGAGGACGGGGTGGGGGCTGATCTCGAGGAAGGTGGTGTGCCCGTCGGCGAGCAACGCACGGGCCGTATCGGCGAATCGGACCGGCTGGCGCAGGTTGCGGTACCAGTAGTCGGCGGTGAGGGTGGCCGGGTCGGCGACGGCGGCGGTGACGGTCGAGTAGAAGGCGACCTGGGTGGCCTGGGTGGTGATGTCGCCGAGGGCGGCGAGCAGGTCGGTGCGCAGCGGCTCGACGGCGGGGGAGTGGGACGCGTAGTCGACGGGGATGGCCCGGGCCCGGATGCCCTGGGCGGTGTAGTGCTCGACCAGCTCGCCGACGGCGGTGGCGTCGCCGGAGACGACCGTGGTCCGGGGGCCGTTGACGGCGGCGATGCTCAACCTGGTGGCGCGGTCCGCGTCCAGGTGGGCCTGGACGGTGTCGGCGGGTAGCGGGATGGAGGCCATCGCGCCGGTGCCGGCGAGGCGGCTGATGATCTGGGACCGGCGGGCGACGATGCGGGCGGCGTCGTCGAGGGTGAGGATGCCGGCGGTGGTGGCGGCGGCGATTTCGCCTTGGCTGTGGCCGAGGACGGCGTCGGGGGTGATCCCGTGGGCTTTCCAGAGCTCGGCGAGGCTGGTGGTGACGGCCCAGAGGGCGGGTTGGACGACGTCGACGCGGTCGAGGGTGGGGGCGCCTGGTCGTTGGTGCAGGACGTCGAGGAGGTTCCAGTCGACGTAGGGCGCGAGGGCGTCGGCGGCCTGGTGGAGGTGGTGGGCGTAGCGGGGTGAGGTGGCCAGGAGCTCGGTCGTCATCCCGTCCCACTGGGCGCCCTGGCCGGGGAAGACGAACACCACCCGGCCTGGCTCGCAGGCCTGGCCCAGAACCAGGCCCGTCGGCTGATCGCCCGCGGCCAGCCCGTCCAGCGCGGCCAGGTAGGCGTCCGCCGGCTCGGATCGTTCGGGGTCCGGGATGACGACCGCGCGCCGTGCGTGCCGGGCCCGCCGGTCCAACGCGTACGCCACTGCCGCGATGTCCAGCTCGGGGTGGGACCGCACGTGCGTGGCCAGCTGGCCGGCCGCCGCCGCCAGGGCGTCGGGGTCGCGTGCCGAGAGCACCCACGGCGGGCGGACTGCCCCCACCGAGGCCACCGATGGCGGTCCGGAAGGCCCCGCGTCCGCGTCGTCCAGCTGCGGTGAGGGCGATGCGCCGGCCGTCACCGGGTCCGCCGTCCGCTGGGCCGGCACAGCCGCTGGGCGCCCCGGCGCCGGGACTTCCGGCTCCGGTTCCAACACCTCCTCAAGGATGAGATGCGCGTTCGTGCCGCTGACGCCGAACGAGGAGACCGCCGCGCGCCGTGGCTCGTCGCCGGGCGGCCAGGGCCGGGGCTCGGTGAGCAGCCGGACGGCACCGGCGTCCCAGTCGACGTCGGGCGTGGGCTTGTCGACGTGCAGTGTCTGCGGCAGCAGCCCGTGGCGCAGCGCCCCGATCAGCTTGATGATGCCGGCCACCCCGGCCGCGGCCTGGGTGTGGCCGATGTTGGACTTGACCGAGCCCAGCCACAGCGGGGCGTCGGCCGGCCGGCCCTGGCCGTAGGTCGCCAGCAGTGCCTGGGCCTCGATCGGGTCACCCAGCGTCGTCCCGGTGCCGTGCGCCTCCAGCGCGCTGACGTCTGCCGGCGACAGCCTGGCCGCCGCGAGGGCCCGGCGGATCACCCGCTGCTGGGCCAGGCCGTTGGGCGCGGTGAGCTGGCTGCTGGTCCCGTCCTGGTTGATCGCGCTGCCGCGGACCACCGCGTGGATCCGGTGGCCCAGCCGGCGGGCGTCGGACAGGCGCTCCAGCAGCAGCAGGCCGACGCCCTCACCCCAGCCGGTGCCGTCGGCCGCGGCGGCGAACGACTTGCACCGCCCGTCCGGGGCCAGCCCGCGCTGCCGGCTGAACTCGACGAACGTGCTCGGCGTCGCCATGACCGTGACCCCACCGGCCAGCGCCAGCCGGCAGTCGCCGGCCCGCAGCGCCCGGCTGGCCTGGTGGATGGCGACCAGCGACGACGAGCAGGCCGTGTCCAGGCTGATGGCCGGGCCCTCCAGGCCCAGCGTGTAGGCGATCCGCCCCGACGCCACGCTGCCGGTCGTCCCGATCAGGGCGTAGCCCTCGGACTCGGCCGACGCGCCCGCGCCGTACCCCTGTGCAGTGATCCCGACGAACACGCCGGTGTCGCTGCCGCGCAGCTCGGCCGGGTCGAGGCCGGCGTTCTCGATCGTCTCCCAGGCCACCTCCAGCAGCAGCCGCTGCTGCGGGTCGGTGGCCGCCGCCTCCCGGGGCGACATCCCGAAGAACGCCGCGTCGAAGCCGGCCGCGTCGTAGAGGAAGCCGCCGTGCCGGGAGTAGCTGGTACCGGTGTGGCTCGGGTCGGGGTGGTAGAGGCCGTCGACGTCCCAGCCGCGGTCGCGGGGGAGCTCCCCGACCGCGTCCGCGCCGGCGGCGACCAGCTCCCACAGGCCCTCGGCGTCGCGCACCCCGCCGGGGAACCGGCAGCCGATCCCGACGATCGCGATCGGCTCGCCGGCGGCGGCCTCGGTGTCGCGCAGGCGCCGCTGGGTGCGGTGTAGGTCGATGGTCACCCGCTTGAGCAGGTCGCGGATCTTCTCGTCGCTCATGTCGGCTGGCTGCTTTCGTCGCGGGTCATGAGATGCCGAGCTCCCGGTCGATGAAACTGATCAGTTCCTCGTCGGTGGCGTCGCTGACCGTGCTGGCCACGTCCAGGTCGTCGCGCTCGACGCTGAGTCCGGCCAGCAGGGACTCCAGTCGGCCGACGAGCGTCGCTCGCGCCTCGTCGGTCGGCGGGGTGGCGGACAGGGCGGCGGCCAGCGCGTCCAGGGCCGCCACCGGGTCCTCGACCGGAGAGCTGGCCGGGGCGGCGCCCACCGGTCCGACCAGCCCGGCGAGGTACTCGGCCAGGGCACGCGGGGTCGGGTGGTCGAACAGCAGGGTCTTGGGCAGTCGGAGCCCCGTCGCGATGGCCAGCCGGTTGCGCAGCTCGACCGCGCCCAGCGAGTCGAAGCCACCGTCGAGGAAGCCCCGGTCCGCCGCGACGGCACCCGCGTCCGGATGGCCGAGGATTGTCGCGGCGGCCGAACGGATGTGCCCGAGCAGTAGCTGGCCGCGTTCCTGGCCGGACCGGCCGGTCAGCGCCTGGACGAGCTGGGGGAGGCCCTCGTCGCCCGCGCCCGTGGACGGCGCCGGGCCGCCGCCTGGCCCAGTAGGCGGGCGGCCCGGCGTCGCCAGCTCGCGCAGCGGCCCGTGGCTGACGTCCGCTCCGGCGGCGGCCGGGCCGGCCGGATCCAGGTGCGCTGCCACCAGTACCGGTTCGGACGTGGTCAGGGCCTCATCCAGCAGGGCCAGGGCCGCGGCCACGCTCATTGGGGCCACGCCGGCCCGGCGCAGGCGCGCGGCGTCGCCCGGGGTGAGCCGGTCGCCCATCCCGCCGGCCTCGGCCCACTGGCCCCAGGCGATGGAGGTACCGGCGCGCCCGGCCGCTTGGCGGCGGGTCGCGAGTGCGTCGAGGTAGCTGTTCGCGGCGGCGTAGCTGGACTGGCCCGGCGTGCCCAGGATGCCGGCGACCGAGGAGAACAGCACGAAGGCGGCCAGCTTGGCGTGGGCGGTCAGCGCGTCCAGGTGCCGCGCCGCGTCGGCCTTGGGCCGCAGCACGGCCGCGGCCCGATCCGGCGTCAGCGCGGTGAGCACACCGTCGTCGAGCACTCCGGCGGCGTGCACGACGGCGGTCAGCGGAGCGCCGGCCGGGATGGCCGCCAGCAGGTCGGCCACGGCCGAGTACTCGGCGACGTCGGCGGCGGCGATCGTTACGGCCGCACCGGCGGCGGTCAGCTCGTCACGCAGCTCGGCTGCTCCTGGGGCTGCCTCGCCGCGGCGGCTGACGAGCAGCAGCCGGCGCACGCCGTGCCGGGCGACCAGATGGCGGGCCACCTGTGCGCCAAGGCCGCCGGTCCCGCCGGTGATCAGAACGGTGCCGTCGGGGTTCCACGGTCGCGGGCCAGCCGCGGCCCCCGGCGCCGCGGCTGGTTCAGCGCTCAGCCCAGCGCCCGATGCCGCGGTGGGCGCGGGCCGGTCCGCCGTGCTCGCGGCCAGCCGGCGTAGCCGGGGCGAGCGCGCGACACCGTCGCGGACCGCGATCTGGGCCTCGCCCGCGCCGAGCGCCGCCCGGACGGCCGCCACCACCTCGTCGTTCGTGGCCGGGTTGGCCGCCGCGGCGAAGTCCACCAGGAGGAAGCGGCCCGGGTGCTCGCTCTGGGCGGAACGGACGAGGCCCCACACGGCCGCGCCGGCCAGGTCGGCCACCTCGGCGCCGGGCTCAGCGGCGACCGCGCCCCGGGTCGCCAGGGCGAGAACCGAGCCGTCCCGCGCGTCGTCGGCGAGCCACCGTTGCAGGAGCTCAAGCGTGCGGCCTACCGACACCTCGGCGTCCGGCGGAGCGCCACCCTGGTCGGCGTGCCCGGTCGGGGCGTCCACGACGACCACCTGCGGCAGGGGGCGCCCGTCCGCAAGCGCGGCGAGCAACGCGGTCGTGTCGCCGAAACGGGCGATCTCCCCGCCGTCGCCGGTCCCGGCGTCGGCGATCGGTTCCCAGGCGAGCCGGTGAAGCCGGGGCCTTGCCCGGCCGGCGGACGGGCTTCCGAGCCAGAACCGGGTCCGCTGGAACGGGTACGTCGGCAGCTCGACGGCGCGGGCCGCGGCGCTGTCCGGCAGCAGCGCGTCCCAGCCGATAGCGACCCCGTGCGTGTGCAGCTCGCCCAGCGCCGCCAGCACCGCCGCCGGCTCCGGCCGGCCGTCCCGCAGCGTCGCCACGACCCTGGGCCGGTCTGCCCGGTCCGGGTCCGCGTGCTCTTCCAGGGTGTCGGCGGCCAGTGCCGCCAGCACGGCGTCCGGGCCCAGCTCCAGGTAGGTCGTCGTGCCGAGCCGGTCCAGCTCGCCGACGGCCTCGTGGAAGCGCACTGGCTGGCGGATGTGCCCGGCCCAGTAGTCCGGGTCGGCGAGGCTCGCGTCGGTGGCCACCCGGCCGGTGACGTCGGAGATCACGGGGATGGCGGCCGGGTGGGCGCGCAGCCCGGCGACGACGGCCCGGAAGGACGCCATCGCCGGCTCCATCCGGTGGGAGTGGAAGGCGTGGCTGACGGTCAGCCGCTTCGCCCGACCGCCCCGGGCCTTCCACTCCCGCTCCAGGACGAGGGCGGCGTCGAGGTCGCCGGAGACGACGATCGCGTCTGGCCCGTTGACCGCGGCGAGGCCCAGCCGGCCGGCCAGGCCGAGCTCGGCCACGGCCGCGAGGGCGGCGGCCTCGGTCGCCTCCAGGGCGACCATCCCGCCGCCGGTCGGCAGCTCGGCCATCAGCCGGCCGCGGGCGGCCACGAGCGTGGCGGCGTCGGCCAGTGAGAAGACACCGGCGACGTGCGCGGCGGTGAGACCGCCGACCGAGTGGCCGATCAGGTGGTCGGGGCGGACGCCGAACGACTCGACGAGCCGGTACAGCGCGGTGCCCAGGGCGAACAGCGCCGGCTGGGTGAACGCGGTCTGGTCCAGGAGCGTGGCCGGCTCGCTGCCGGCCGGCGCGAACATGACGTCGAGCAGCGACCGGCCGAGCAGCGGGTCGAGGTGGCCGGCGGCCTCGTCGAGCGCGGCTGTGAAGACCGGGAACGTCTCGTAGAGCTCCCGCCCGGCCGTGGGCCGCTGGCTGCCCTGCCCGGTGAACAGGACGGCGAGGCGCCGGTTCCCCGCGGCCTCGCCGGTTAGAGCGGCCGAGCCGGCCGAGCCGGCCGCGAGCAGGGCGAAGGCGTCCCGCGCGGACGGCCGGTCGGCTGCCACCACGACCGCGCGGTGCTCGAAGGGCGCCCGGGTGTGCAGCAGCGCCGCCGCGGTCGCCTCCGGCGCGAGGCCGGTGGCCGAGTCGAGGTGCTCGGCCAGCCGTCCAGCCGCCGCCCGCAGCGCCGCGGGCGAGCGGGCGCTCAGCAGCCAGGGCAGCGAGGGCGCCTGCCTGGCGGGGCCGGCGGCGCTCGGGTGCGGGTTGCCGGCCGGCGGGCCGCCGTCAACGGCGTCTGCCGCCGGCGCCTCCTCCAGGATGAGGTGGGCGTTCGTGCCGCTGATGCCGAACGACGACACCGCCGCCCGCCGGAGACGTCCGCCCGCCGGCCACGGGCTCGCCTCCGTGAGCAGCCGGACCGCGCCGTCGGTCCAGTCGACGTGCGGGCTGGGCGCGTCGATGTGCGGCGTCGCCGGCAGCAGGCCGTGCCGCAGCGACTCGACCAGCTTGATGATGCTGGCCACGCCGGCGGCGGCCTGGGTGTGGCCGATGTTCGCCTTGACGGCGCCGAGCAGCAGGGGCCGGTCCGCCGGCCGGTCCTGGCCGTAGGTGGCCAGCACGGCCTGGGCCTCGATGGGGTCGCCCAGGGTCGTGCCGGTCCCGTGCGCGTCCAGGACGTCGACGTCGGCCGCGGTGAGCTGGGCCGCGGTCAGCGCCTGGCGGATCACCCGCCGCTGGGACGGGCCGCTCGGCGCGGTGAGCTGGCTGCTCGTCCCGTCGGAGTTCACCGCGCTGGACCGGATGACCGCGTGCACCCGATGGCCGCGCCGGCGGGCGTCGGACAGGCGTTCCAGCAGGAGGAGCCCGGCCCCCTCGGCCAGCGCGAAGCCGTCGGCCGCCGCGGAGAAGGGCTTGCATCGGCCGTCGGGCGCGAGCCCACGCTGCCGGCTGAACTCGACGAACGACCGTGGGGTCGGCATGACGGTCACGCCACCGGCCAGGGCCAGGCCGCACTCACCGGCACGCAATGCCCGGACGGCCAGGTGGATCGCGACCAGCGACGAGGAGCAGGCCGTGTCGACCGTGATCGCCGGGCCCTCCAGGCCCAGGGTGTAGGCGAGCCGGCCGGAGGCGACACTCGGCGTCGACCCGATGAGGGTGTAACCCTCGACCGCCGCGCTCCCCGGGCCGCCGTCGGTGGCACCGTCCGCGGCGCTGTCGGCGGGGCTGTCAGGGGCGTAGTCGGCCGCGATGACGCCGGCGAAGACGCCGGTGTCGCTGCCGCGCAGGGTGGTCGGGTCGATCCCGGCCCGTTCGAGCACCTCCCAGCCCAGCTCCAGCAGGATCCGCTGCTGGGGGTCGGTGGCCAGGGCCTCCCGGGGCGGCAGGCGGAAGAACTCCGCGTCGAAGTCCGCGGCGTCGTGGAGGAAGCCCCCGCGCCGCGCGTAGGAGTGGCCACGGGCGGCCGGGTCCGGGTCGTAGAGCTCCTCGACGTCCCAGCCCCGGTCGTCCGGGAGGTCGCCGGTCGCGTCCCGCCCGGCGGCCAGCAGCGTCCAGAGCTCCTCCGGTGAGCGCACGCCGCCCGGGTAGCGGCAGGCCATCGACACGATGGCGATCGGTTCGTCGCGGGCGGCGGTCAGCTCGGCCAGGCGGGCCTTGGTCTCCCGCAGGTCGGTCGCGGCCCGGCGCAGGTAGTCCCGTAGCTTGCGTTCGGTGGCGCCGGCCGCCGCGCCCGGCTCCGCGTTCGCGGCGGCCGGCCGGTCGAGATCAGGCGTGGTCATCAGGCTCCCCTGGGCGTGCCGGCTGGCGAGTCGGAGGGGTCGAAGCCCAGCTCCTCGTCGAGGGCGGCGAACAGCTCGTCGTCGGGGGGGGGCGCCCCCGGACCCCCCCGCCGGGGGGGGGGGGGGGCGGGGGGCGGGCCCGTCCAAGCCATCGTCGGTGGTGGGGCCCGGGGCGCAGCCGTCGTGGCGGATCAGGGCAATGTCGCGGT
>NZ_JADWYX010000208.1 GCF_016786355.1 Frankia sp. AgB1.9 | reverse complement strand
GCGTGGGCGTGTAGGACGCTGTGGCCGACGTCGTTGCACAGGGCGCCGAGGTCGGCGACGTGGTTGTGCAGGCGTTCCAGTTCCAGTAGGAGCGCCCTCCCGCGCTGGGCTTCGGCGGGGACGGCGAGGCCTTGGGCGTCTTCGACGGCGAGGCAGTAGGCCAGGGTGTGGCCCACCGCGGTGTCGCCGCTGATGCGTTCGGCGAGCGGCAGCTTGGCGGCGGGCGGGTGGCCTTCGAAGAGTTTCTCGACTCCTCGGTGCAGGAACCATAGGCGGGCTTTGAGTTTCAGGATGGTTTCGCCGACGACGGAGAAGCGGAAGTGGCCGGGTTCGATCAGTCCGGCGTGGACGGGCCCGACGGGGATCTCGTACACGCCGGGCCCCTCGACAGTGAGGAAGGGGTAGGGGCCTTCGGGGTCGCCGAACGGGGGCGGCGGGCCGGCGTCGGCGCGCATCGGATACCAGTGGTGCGGCCAGTGGGGATGACGAATCAACCGGCGAGGCAAGGGATGGCCGGTGGGTTCGATCCCGTAGAGGTCGTGCATCTCGCGTTCGAACCGGCCGGCTGGGAACGACAGGTCAGCCAGGCTGGGCGCGGCCGGGGTGTCCGGGTCCAGGTGGAGGTGGAGTTCGATCCGGGAGTCGGGTGGTCCGGCGACCAGCAGGTAGACGACGCGGATGGCGCAGGGGCGGGCGGTGCCACCGTGGGTGGCGGGGGTGTCGTGGTGGGCGGCGACGAGGGCGAGTCGGTAGCCGGCGGCGAGAAGACTTTCGGTCCGGGTGTGCAGTTCGGAGGCGGTGACCTCGACGGCGGTGGGGCCGGTGGGCCGTGGAAGCGCTGCGGGGTGCGGGCTGGGGACGGTCACGGGTCTCTCGCTCGGGTGTGCGGGCGCATGGAGTGCGGACGGGGCGCGGCGTGCCCGGGTGCTGGTGGCCGGATCGGGTCACCGTGGTGCCGGCAGGCCACCGGCCGTGGTCAGGAGGTGCTCGAGCGGGCCGGCGGTCAGGCCGAGCGCGACGCAGGCCACGACGCCGACGACCAGTGGCGCGGCGGCGGTGGGCCGTAGCCGTAGTTCGGGCCCGTCTGGTGCGGCGGGTCCGACCAGCAGGTCGATGCCGTGGCGGGTCAGCGCGACGAACGCGACCAGCACGGCGATCAGGGCGGCGACGAGCGGCCAGGTGAGGTGCGCGTTCGCCGCGCCACGGGCGATGCCTACTTCGGAGGCGAACAGGGCGAACGGGGGCAGGCCGAGCAGGGCGGCGAGCCCGGCGCCGAACACGGTCCCGAGCAGCGGCCCGCGAGTCAGGACACCGCGGGCGTCGGCGATGGCGGTGGAGTCGTGGGCGAGCTGTAGGTGGCCGGCGGACAGGAACAGCACCGCTTTGCCCAGGCCGTGCGCGAGCACGTGCAGCAGCAGTGCGGCGATGGCGAGGGTGGTGCCGGCCGCGGCGGCGATCGCGAGCAGGCCCATGTGTTCCTGCGAGGAGTAGGCGAGCATCCGCTTGTAGTCGCGTTGCCCGACGAGGAGCAGTGCGGCGACCAGGAGCGTCGCGAGGCCGAGGGTGAGCAGGCCTGCGCGCAGGAAGCCGGGGCCGAGCGCGCCGTCGGAGATGACTTTGACGCGGAGCAGGGTGGTGAAGGCGACGGAGAGCAGGACGCCGCTCATCAGCGCCGACACGGGCGCCGGGGCTTGTGAGTGGGCGTCGGCGAGCCAGGTGTGGAAGGGCGCCAGGCCGGCTTTCGTGCCGTAGCCGAGCAGCAGCAGGGCGACGGCGAGACGGGTGACGTCCGGATCCAGGCGGGGGGCGGCCGCGGCGAGTGTGTCGAAGTCCAGGCCGCCCTCGCCCCCGCCCCCGTCGGCCCCTGCGTGGACGCTGGCGAAGTACAGGACAACGGTGCCGAGGAACGCCAGCGCGATCCCGACCGAACAGATGATCACATATTTCCAGGTGGCTTCCAGTGAGCCGCGGGTGCGGCGGTGGCCGACGAGGAAGGCGGTCGCGACGGTCGTGCCTTCGATCGCGACCCAGACGACACCGAGGTTGTTCGCCAGGACGGCGAGGGCCATCGTCGCGAGGAAGAGGTTGACGAGGATCCCGTAGGTGCGGGTGCGGGCGGGGGTGGTGTGTCCGCGGGCGCGTTCGGTGTCGAGGTAGGAGATGCTGCCCCAGGTGGCGAGGGTCGCGACCGCGCCGATGACGATCGTCATGACGGCGCTCAGGGCGTCGGCCCGCAGCAGGTGCCCGGCCGCGAACACATGCCCCTGGTCGACGGCGGCGGCCAGGATGCCGCCGCTGGCCAGCGTGGCGAGCGCGGCGGCGACGGTGGCGTGCCCGGTCGCGCGGCGCCAGCCGGCGGCGCCGACGGCGGAGGCGGCGGCCAGCGGTGCGAGCAGCGGTGCGAGCATCGCCGCTGTCACCCATGGGGTGGCCGTCACCGCGGTGGACACGGCGGTCGCGGTGGTCGTCATTCGTGTAGCTCCTGGAGCTCTCCGAGGTCGGTGCCGCCGAACTTCATCCGCATGCGGCCGGTCAGGGCGGCCACGACCAGGACGGCGAGAAGCAGGTCCAGCGACGCGCCGAGTTCGACGACGAGCGGGACGCCGGAGGTGAGCAGGAACGCCAGCGCGGCGATGCCGTTGTCCAGCGTGAGGAAACCGATCACCTGGGACACGGCGCGGCGGCGGGTCGTGAGGACGAGCAGCCCGATGAGGATGACGGCTAGGGCGGCGGGTGCGGCACGGGTGGCGGGGCTGGGATCCAGGCTGACGAGCGGACGGCTGACGGCGTAGGCCAGCACGGTCAACGCTCCGGTCAGCAGCAGGGAGGCAGCGGTGCTGACCAGTGGGGTGGGCTCGCGGGTCTCCTGCGGGTCGTCGTGAGCGTGCGTGTCGGGACCTGTGGCGCTGCCGATCCCCAGAGCATGGCCGGGGAGTGGCTCGCCGTCGGTGTCCCGGTCGCTGTCGGTCCACTGGGCGGCCGGTCGCACGGTCGTGGGGACGAGCCGGGAAACCAGCCAGGGCAGCACGCCGGCGCGCAGTGCGAGGACGGCGAGCGCGACGCCCACCAGGTGTCCTTCGTGTCGGTACAGCCCGCTGACGAACGGGATCGCGGCCAGTGCCGTGCCCTGTGCGCTGAGCAGACGTATCGAGGGGCCGAGTTGGCGGCGCCCCACCGCTGCGACCGCGCACAGCAGCTGGAGGCCGGCGGCCAGGTACAGCAGGTCCGTGTAGGTCGCTGTCGTCATCCGCCGTCCGTTCAGCCTGTCGGGGTGGCGAGGAAGTAGGAGGCGGTCACCGCGAGTAGCCCCAGCAGGAACGACCCGGCCAGCAGCTCCGGGACACGGAACAGCCGCAACTTGGCGAGAAAGACCTCCGCGCCGGCGAGCGCCACGGCGAGCACCAGGACCTTGACCGCGACCGCGACCAGGCCCACCAGCAGGCCCACGGCCCCGCTGCCCGCGCCGGCGACCCCCCACGGGACGGCCAGGTTCGCCAGCAGCGCCAGCAGCACGGTCAGGCGCATCGCCGCCGCCCACTCGATCAGCGCGAGCCGCGGTCCGGTGTACTCCAGGATCATCGCCTCGTGCACCATCGTCAGCTCGAGGTGCGTGGCGGGATTATCCACCGGCAGCCGGCCGGTCTCGGCGACGACGACGACGGCCAACGCGGCGAGCGCGAGCAGCGCGGCGGGTGACGCGACCCGGCCGGGGTCGCTGATCGTGGCAGTGACGATCGTGCCGAGGTTCGAGGAGTGGACCGGCACGGACAGGGCGAAGCCGGCGACGAGGACGGTCGGTTCGACGAGTGTGGCGATCGTGATCTCGCGGCTTGCGCCCATCCCGCCGAACGCCGTGCCGGTGTCGATCCCGGCCAGCGCCAATGCGACCGTGCCGGCCAGGAGCAGCCCGACCACGGCGAACAGGTCACCCGCCGGGTCCAGCGGGGATGCGGTGGTGACCGCCGGCACGACGGCAGCGATCAGCAGGCTGGTGCCCGCCAGCACGAGCGGGGCGGCGGCGAACACGACGGTGGTGCCGGCCGGGTCGAGGCGCTGCTTGCCGAGTTGCTTACGCAGGTCGCGCCACGGCTGCGCCCAACCGGCCCCGGCCCGACCTTCGAGACGGGCGCGGACCTGGCGCATGCCGCCGACGACCAGTGGCGCCCCGGCGGCGGTCGCGGCGACCTGCAGCACCAGGCCGGCGGCACCGGCGGCGCTCACCGGGCCACCAGCAGCGCGACGATCAGGCCGGCCGCGCCGTAGGCCAGGTAGAGGTGGATGCTGCCCCTGTGTGCGCGCCGCGCGATCCGGGCGGCTGCGGCGACTGTCCGGATCACCGGGGTGTACAGCGAGGTCTCGAGGGTGTCCCGCAGCTGCGATCGGTAGGTGACCTTCGCCACGAGGTAGGGCGCCTGACTGTAGGGGATGACCACCAGCTCGGTGTCCGGGCGCAGCACACCGTCGAAGACCCGTTGCAGCGGCTCGGCGAACGCGGTCGCGGTGTACTGCATCCGCGCCGTAAGTGCACCGCCGCCGCACGCCCACAGCTCGGCTGGCCGCGGCGGCGGGCGGCGCCGCGCCCGCCACCGCGTCGCCCCGAAGGCCACGAGCATCCCGGCGGCGACGCCGAGGGCGAGCAACGCCGGGGACATCGACCCGCCGACACCGGGCAGCCGCAGCAGGACGCCCAACTGCGGGGACGGGGTACCCGTGCCGGCGGACAGCTCGGGCAGGACCCGCGACAACGCGGGGGCCAGCACGCCGGGCGCGACCGCGAGCACGCCGCAGGCTGCCGCTGCAAGGCCCATGCCGATCGCCATCGCCCGACCGACCTCACCCGCCCGCTCCGCTTCGGTGCTGCGGGGCCGGGCGAGGAAACCCACCCCGAACGCCTTCACCATCACCGCGACCCCCAGCCCGGTGGTCAGCGCGACGACGCCGACCGTGAGCGGCATGACGAGCGCGACCGTCGTCCCCCCGGCAGGCAGCGCGTGGATGAGGCCTTGCAGCAGCAGCCATTCGCCGACGAAGCCACAGCCCAGTGGCAGCCCGGACGCGCCGAGCGCCGCCAGGCCGAACGCGGCCGTCGTGGTCGGCATCCGGGAGGCGAGCCCGCCGAGGGCATCGAGGTCACGCCGGCCGGTCGCGGTGGTGACCGCGCCGGCGGCGAGGAAACCCAGCGACTTGAACGCCGCATGGCCGACCACATGCACGAGCGCCGCAGTCATAGCCACCGCGGCGACCGCCGGGCTACCCGGGGCCGTGAGCACCATCGCGGCCCCGATCGCCACACAGATCAGGCCCATGTTCTCGGCGGTGCTGTAGGCCAGCAGCCGTTTGAGGTCCGTCGCGACGCACGCCTGCAGCACCCCGTACACCGCCGTGACCGCCCCCGCGCCCAGCAGCACCAGGCCCCACCAGCGCGGGCCGGGACCGAGCAGGATCACATCGACGCGCAGGATGCCGTAGACGCCGAGGTTGACCATCGCGGCGCTCATCAGGGCCGACACCGGCCCGGATGCCTCCGGGTGCGCGCGAGGCAGCCACGCGTGCAGCGGCACCAGCCCCGCCTTCGAACCGAATCCGGCGACGGTCAGGCCGAACACCGCCGTCCTAGTGGCCGGAGAAAGACCGGCCGCGGCGGTGCGAAGGTCTGGGAACCCCTGCGCGCCCGCGGCGGCGGCGAACACGCCGAGGCCGACCAGGACGGCGACGAACCCCAGGTGGGTCATGGCCGCATACCACAGACCGGCGTCTCGCACCTCGCGGCGGCGCGCGTCGGCGAGTACCAGCAGCAGGCTGCTCAGCGCCATCAGTTCCCACCCGAACAGCAACGTCGTGACCGAGTCGGCCAGCGGAACGCCGAGCATGCACGCCAGGAACACCGGCAGCACCGACAGCGGCATCCGGCCCAGGTGGCCGTGCGCGGCGTACCCGACGGTGTAGATCCCGACGACAACTCCCACCGCGCCGGTCACCACCATGAACAGCCCACCGGTCGCGTCGCCGGCCAGTCGCAGCCCGGCGAGCGGGAGCAGCCAGCCGACGCTCACCGGCGCGAGCCCGCCGCCGATCGCCGCCACGCCGTAGACCACGCCGACCGCGCCGACGACGACGACCCCGCCGCCGGCGACCGTGGGCAGCGCCCGGGACGGCGCGGTAAGGACCGCCAGGCACGCCAACACGGTGGCCGCGGCCAGGATCGCGGCGAGAACGGCGGCACTCACAGCCCGGTGACCTGGCGAAGCACGTGGATGATCTCCGTCGGGGTGGGTGGGCAGCCGGGCACCTCGGCGTCCACGGCGACGACGTCGCTGACCGGCCCCAGCACCCCGTACCCGCCGACGAACTCCCCGCAGTGGCGCGCGCAGTCGCCCACGGCGATCACCACGCGTGGCAGTGGGGTGGCTTCCACGGTGTCCCGCAGCGCCTGCGCCATGTTGTGGGTGACGACACCTGTCACCAGTAGTCCGTCGGCATGGCGTGGGCTGGCCACCAGCCGCGCGCCGTACCGTTCGCCGTCATACACCGGCGAGAAGCACCCGCCGAGCTCGATCTCGCAGCCGTTGCACGAGCCAGCGTCGACGTGCCGCAGCTGGAGGGATCCACGCAGGAGCGCCGG
Organism: Frankia sp. AgB1.9; assembly: GCF_016786355.1. Classification (GTDB taxonomy): domain Bacteria; phylum Actinomycetota; class Actinomycetes; order Frankiales; family Frankiaceae; genus Pseudofrankia. The sequence goes on along the minus strand of NZ_JADWYX010000208.1, from coordinate 2,436 downwards.
TGCGGCCGCGGCCTCCGGCTGTGGCGGGGCGGGTTCGGCGATGCGGCCCACGCGTCGGATTGCGGCGAACAGTCCCATGGTCCTCTCGAGATGACTCGTCGTTCCAGGCGGTCGTCGTGACCCGTCCACGTCCGTGGGGTAGGCATGGTCAAGGCTCCGTGGCGAGCAGGTCGCGAAGCAGGTCCGCCTGCTCGTTGAGGACGCCGGTCAGGATCGAGCGGGCGACCGCCAGCAACGAGACGATCTCCGGGGACGCGACGGCGTAGTAGACGGTCGTGCCCTGCTTGCGGGTGGTGACCAGGCCAGCGCGGCGCAGCACACCGAGCTGCTGCGACAGGTGCGAGGTCTCCAGCCCGATCTCGGCCACGAGCTCGCCGACCGACCACTCGCGCTCGCTGAGCAGTTCCAACGCCCGAATGCGCGCGGGGTGGCCAAGGGTCCGGAAGAACTGCGCCTTCAGCTCGTACAGCGGCGTCGACACACGTCCTCCCTCGCCACACGGTCAGCCGTCGCCCAGGCAGACGACGTCACATTCAATGATCCCCATGCTTGACTACCTGACAATTCTATCAGGTAGCAGGAGTATAGTTCGACTTCCTAACAGCCTGTCGAAGGGGTAGGGGATGTCTGTCACGGTCCCGGGCCTGCAGTCGGCACCGACGCGGCATGCGGCGTTGTCGCAGTGGGTCGCCGCGATTGCCGACCTCACCTGTCCCGACCAGGTGTACTGGTGCGACGGCAGCGACGCGGAGTACGACCGGCTCTGCGCCGAGCTGGTCGAGAAGGGCACCTTCGTCCGTCTCGCCGAGGACAAGCGGTCGGGCAGCTACTACGCCGCGAGCGATCCCAGCGACGTCGCCCGGGTCGAGGACCGCACCTTCATCTGCTCGAAGAGCCAGGACGACGCCGGTCCGACGAACAACTGGACCGACCCCGGCGAGATGCGCACCACCCTGCAGGGGGTGTTCGCGGGCTGTATGCGTGGGCGCACGATGTACGTCGTCCCGTTCTGCCTGGGACCGCTGGGCTCGCCGATCTCCGCGCTCGGTGTCGAGATCACCGACTCGGCCTACGTCGCGGTCTCGATGCGCGTGATGACCAGGATGGGTTCGCCCGCCCTCGAGCAGCTCGGCGAGGACGGCTTCTTCGTCCCCGCGGTACACAGCGTCGGCGCGCCGCTGCAGCCCGGGCAACCCGACGTCACGTGGCCCTGCAGCACCACCAAGTACATCGCCCACTTCCCGGAGACCCGGGAGATCTGGAGCTACGGCTCCGGCTACGGCGGCAACGCCCTGCTCGGCAAGAAGTGCTACGCGCTGCGGATCGCTTCGGTGATGGCCCGTGACGCCGGCTGGCTCGCCGAGCACATGCTGATCCTCAAGCTCACCGGGCCGCAGGGTAACGCTCACTACCTCGCGGCCGGCTTCCCGAGCGCGTGCGGCAAGACCAACCTCGCCATGCTCGTCCCCACCATCCCCGGCTGGAAGGTCGAGACCATCGGCGACGACATCGCCTGGATGCGGTTCGGCGAAGACGGCCGGCTCTACGCCATCAACCCCGAAGCCGGCTTCTTCGGCGTCGCACCCGGAACCGGCCGCGCGACCAACCCCAACGCCATCGACACGATCCACCGCAACACGATCTTCACCAACGTCGCCCGAACCGACGACGGCGACGTGTGGTGGGAGGGACTGACTGAGCAAGCCCCCGCGCACCTCACAGACTGGCGGGGGCAGGATTGGACACCCCAATCCGCGACCCCGGCGGCGCATCCCAACGCCCGGTTCACAGCCCCCGCCAGCCAGTGCCCGACGATCGCCGCAGAATGGGCGGACCCGGCCGGCGTACCGATCTCGGCCATCCTGTTCGGCGGCCGCCGCGCTACTGCCGTGCCCTTAGTCGTCGAGTCGACCTCCTGGCAACATGGCGTCTTCCTCGGCGCCACCGTCTCCTCCGAGACCACAGCCGCCGCGGCCGGCACCGTCGGCGAACTACGCCGGGACCCGTTCGCCATGCTCCCGTTCTGCGGCTACAACATCGGCGACTACCTCGCCCACTGGCTCACCCTCGCCACCCACCCCGGGGCACAACTCCCACCTATCTACTACGTCAACTGGTTCCGCAAACACCCCGACACGGGTGCCTACCTCTGGCCCGGCTACGGCGAGAACAGCCGCGTCCTCGCCTGGATCATCGGACGACTCGAAGGCACCGCCCACGGGCGCCGCACACCACTCGGCGTCATCCCCACGCCCGACGCCCTCAACACCGACGGCCTGGACGTCGCCGCCGACGACCTCCACCTGCTCCTGTCCGTCGACCGCACCGCCTGGGAACGCGAAACCGTCCTGATCAGCCGATACTTCACCAGCCTCGGAACCCGCCTTCCCGACGCCCTGTGGATCGAACTCGCCACACTCGCCGACCGGCTGCGCT
>NZ_JADWYX010000207.1 GCF_016786355.1 Frankia sp. AgB1.9 | reverse complement strand
GAAGCAACCGCCTGGCCACACACCGTCACACTCGACACCGCCGCTTGACACCCAAAACCATGGGATGTCTGGGGTGGCTGCGGCCGCGGCCCATTCACGACCACCCCAGGGCAAAAACGGCGATCACTGCCGCCCAACGGCTTGGCGGTCGGGACGGCCTCAGCGGCAATCAAGGACGGGCGGTCGGCTGGCCGACCTGATTAACGACCCTCCATATTCAGGCTATGCTCATGATTCCTGATTATGGAGGTCGTCTTGGGTGAGCTCCTGCGGCGTCGCTGGGAGAGTGATCTCGGCGCCGGCATGTCGCGGCGGGATCGAATGTCCTGCGAGTACGACGCCTACCTGCCAGATCCGCTGGTGGCGCGGGAGTTTCGCTTCGACGGCCGGACGGTCGCCGACCTTGTGGACGCGGAGCACGCGATCGCTTCGCTCAACCGGGAGGCTGTCGCCCTGCGCGGCACAGAGGTGCTTGCCCGAATGCTGCTGCGGGCGGAGTCCGTCGGCTCGTCCTGGATCGAGGGGCTGGAAGTCGGCGGCCGCCGGGTGCTACGAGCGGAGGCTGGCCGTGAGCTGGGCGAGCCGGTGACGGATGTGACCGCTTCCGAGGTGCTCGGCAACATCGACGCCATGGCCTACGCGACCGAGCTCGTCAACGTCGGCGACCCGATCACGACGGACGGGCTGCTCGAGGTCCACCGGTGCCTGCTCGCGGGCGGCAGGCTGCAGGAACACGGCGGCCGGATCCGGACCGCTCAGAACTGGGTCGGCGGCAGCAGCTACAACCCCTGCGCCGCGGCGTTCGTCCCGCCGCCACCGGACGCCGTCCCCGCGCTGCTGGACGACCTGGCTGCCTTCTGCGTCAAGGACGACCTGCCGGCCGTCGCGCAGGCGGCGATCGCGCATGCGCAGTTCGAGACGATCCATCCCTTCGTGGACGGCAACGGGCGAACCGGGCGGGCGCTGATCCACATGGTGCTGCGCCGCCGCGGCCTCGCGACGGACGTGCTGCCGCCGGTTTCGCTGATCCTCGCCACTCGGTCGCGGGACTACATCCAGGCGCTGTCTCGTACTCGCTTCGTCGGCCCGGCCGGCTCCGAGGAGGCCCGCGCCTCGGCCGACGAGTGGATCTCCCTGTTCGCCGGCGCCTGCATCCGTGCCTGCGCCGATGTGACGGACTTCGAGTCGCGCATCGACGAGATCCAGCGTGGCTGGCGCGAGCGGCTCGGCGAGATCCGACCCGACTCGACGCTGGAGCGGCTCCTCGGCCTGCTGCCCGCCGCGCCGGTCCTCACAGTGCAGTCGGCCGCGAGGCTGCTCGGTCGGTCCGCGCAGACGGCCAACCTGGCGGTGAGCCGGCTCGTCGACGCCGGCGTGCTGCGACAGGTGACGGTCGGCCGGCGAAACCGGGCATTCGAGGCCCCGGAGGCCATCGACGCATTCACCCTCCTCGAACGCCGGTTGGCGAGCCCGCAGAGCGACACCCTCACCAGCCCGCCGGCCCGCCGGGTGCCCCGCAGACCGTGAGCGCCCGGCCCCGGGCAGGGCGGGGCTGAGGCGGGCATGTGGGGCGCAAGGTTGGGATACTGCTCGCCGCGGCCACTGCGTCGATCTGGGCCGGCGCCCCGACCGGGAACCGTGCGTCGACGCCGTGGCCAAGCCAGCCAGGCCCTGGCTGGGCTGATCTAGGAGGAGCGCGATGGGCAGGATCATCCAGGGGATCGACGGCGCCAAGGCGCTCGCCGGGCAGGACTGGGGGACGAGCAACTGGGTCGAGGTGACCCAGGAGCAGGTCAACACCTTCGCCGACGCGACCGGTGACCACCAGTGGATCCACGTCGATGTCGAGAAGGCCAAGGCCGGCCCGTTCGGCGGCCCGATCGCCCACGGTTTCCTCACCCTGTCGCTGATCCCGGTGCTGTTCCACGACGTGGTGCAGGTCGAGGGCATCTCGATGGCGGTCAACTACGGGCTGAACAAGGTGCGTTTCCCCGCGCCGGTGCCGGTCGGCTCGAAGCTGCGGGCGCAGATCAAGAACCTCACGGTCGAGGACGTCACCGGCGGCGTCCAGGTCGTCAACCAGGTCACGATCGAGCGCGAGGGCGGCACCAAGCCGGTCTGCGTCGCGGAGTTCATCTCCCGCTACTTCGCCGGTAGGGCGCTGAGCGCCCTCCCTACGTGGACCGAGGTCGGTCTGTAGGACCGGGGTCAGTGTTTTTGCGTGGCTGGCAGCGTGGTTGCGTTTCGTTTGGCCCCTGCCGGGGCCGGCAAGATCGCTGTTTTGGCCCTCGTGTGGTTGTAGCGGTGGTGGTTTTGTGACCACTTGAGGGTCGAAACGGCGATCATGCCGCCGGGCCGACCGGCCGGGCCGACCGGCCGGGTCGGCCTTGGCGGAGGCGGCGCTACGCGATGGGTGCCGGTTCTTCGGTGGGGGTCTGGTCGCGTGGTGCGGGGAGCGGAACAGGCTCCAACGCCGTCGTCGCCGTCGCGTCGCCGTGTAGGTCGATGTGGGGGAGGAGGCGGTCGAGCCAGCCGGGGAGCCACCAGTTGGCGCCGCCGAGCAGGGCCATCGTCGCCGGGACCAGGACCATCCGGATGACGGTCATGTCGACGAGGACCGCGACGGCCATGCCGAGGCCGAGCATCTTGACCGTGACGTCCGGGTCCAGCGAGAACCCGGCGAACACGGCGATCATGATGAGGCCGGCGCTGGTGATGACGCGGCCGGTCTTCGCCAGCCCCCGCACGACGCTGCCGCGGGCGTCACCGGTGGCCCTCCAGTCCTCCCGGATCCGGGAGAGCAGGAACACCTCGTAGTCCATGCTGAGGCCGAACAGCACGACGAACATCAGCAGCGGCAGCCAGCTCGACATCGGCACCGCGTGCGGCAGCCCGAGCGCCCGCACCCCCCAGCCCCACTGGAACACAGCGATGATCACGCCGTAGGCGGCGGCGATGGACAGCAGGTTCATCACCGCGGCCTTGAGCGCGACCACCGGCGCCCGGAACATCACCAGCAGGAGCAGCAGCGAGACGCCGACGACGAACCCGACGACCACCCAGATCCGCCCCGCCAGGTAGGCGGAGATGTCCGTGAACGCGGCGGTCCAGCCGGTGATCCTGACGCCAGGTGGCAGCACGTCGGCGCGCAGGTGGCGGACCAGAGCGGACGCCTTCGCGTCGCTCGGGCCGACCGTCGGCTCGGCGACGATCACCGCGGTGGAGCCGTCGGCGGAGACGATCGGAGCCTGGACGTCGGCGATGTCACCGGTCGTGCGCAGCGTCCGGACGAGCGGGTCGAGCTGGGTCCTCGGCAGCTCCCGCAGGTCCGCCACGATCAGCAGTGGCCCGTTGGCGCCAGGACCGAAGTTGGCCGCGACGAGGTCGTAGGCACGCCGTTGGGTGGTCGACGTCGGCTGGCTGCCGGCGTCCTGCGGCCAGGTGCGCATCGCCAGCACCGGCGCCGCGAGCGTCAGCAGCAGGACGAGGGCCGCCAGCGCCCAGGGCAGCGGCCGGCGGCCGATCCGCGCGGCCCAGCGGGTGGTCAGCCCCCCGCCGGCCTGGCTCGCGGCGCCCGTGAGCCGCGGCTGGCCGGTCCCCGGCTGAGCTGGTGCCGCCAGCTTGGCTGCGCGGCGACGGGCCCGGCGCCCCAGCAGGCGGTGTCCCGCGAGGCCGCACAGGGCCGGGACGAGGGTCAGCGACGACGTGACGACGGCGACGACCACGACGGCGGTGGTGAATCCCGTCGAGGCGTAGGTGGTCAGCCGGACCAGTCGCAGCCCCATCAGGGCGAGCACCACGGTCGCCCCGGCGAAGACCACGGAGGTGCCGGCGGTCGCGGTGGCGCGCGCGGCGGCCTCGCGGACCGGCAGCCCGGCCCGCAGCCCCTCGACGTGCCGGGTGACCAGGAGCAACGCGTAGTCGATGCCCACCCCGATGCCGACCATCGAGCCGAGCGTCGGCGCGATCGTGCTGACGTCGGTACTGGCGGCGATCAGGGTGATCCCGGCCGAGCCGACGCCGAGGCCGAGGAAGGCGACGGCGAGTGGCACCCCGGCGGCGATCACCGAGCCGAACGCGGCCAGCAGGATGGCCAGCGCCACCACGATGCCGATCGCCTCGGCCTTGCCGTCGACGGAGCTGATGTTCTCGGAGACCTGGCCGCCGATCTCGGCACGCAGCCCGGCGGCCCGCGTCGGCGCGAGCGCCGTCTCCAGGTGGTCGAGCGCCTTCTTGCCGCCGACGTCGGTCACCGGGCGGTCGTAGTAGACGGTGATCAGCGCGGTGTCGCCGTCCTCGGACAGCCGCGGCGGGGCGACCAGGTCGACGTACTGGACGCCGCGCAGCCGCCCGCCGACGTCCCGCAGCTCGGCGGCGTCGAGCCGGCCGTGCGCGCTGTGCAGCACGATGCGCGCGTCGGCCCCGGCGAACTGCGGGAAGCCGGCCCGCAGCAGGTCGGTCCCCTGCTGGGATGGCAGCCCAGGGGTGTCGTAGTTGTCCCGCGGCGTCCCGCCGGACAGGCTGGCCAGCCCCAGTGCGAGCACCAGGGCCACGACCCAGGTGCCGATCACCCGCCACGGGTGGGCGGCGCAGGCCCCACCCACTCGGCGCAAGAACCCGGACATCGTCTCGTCCCCTTCTCCGGTTGTCGTCCCGGACATGACGAGCCGGGCCCTCGGACTGTGACGTCCGCGCCCGCCACCGGGCAGTCGCCTGCGCGACCGTCGCGCTGCCAGAACGCCGACGCCTCTGTCGGCGACCAGACGCGTTCACAGCCCACGTAGCGCGCTGAGTGGCGGCTCACGGACGGCCGGTGGGTTTGCTGGTCCCTAAAGGACTTATTCGAACGTTGAGTGAGCGTACCTGCACAAGAGGGGCCCAAAGGTGTCACATGTTCCCTCCCCACAGCTATACGAAGAGCGACGACTCGGTACGGTTGGGTTGGAACCTGCGGATTGCCCACTCCCAGTGGCGAACATTCGCTCCCGGTGGGTAGCGCGCCCGACTGACCCGACACCGGGTCACGGGGACAACGGCCCTCCCGGCCATCAGGAAGACATGCGAAAGGCTGCGCATGGCCCCGGCCCATGACCTACGCCGAGCCCGCCCGGAATCGATGGCGCCGTCGCCTCATCCCGGGCCCGGCCCGGCCGGCAGTCAGCCGCCGAGCCCGGTCGGGCTGACCGGCTCGGCCTCCGCCGCGCGCGCCATGATGACGGCGGCGCCGTGGTCGGGCTGGCTGTGGCTCGGCTACCTGGGCGCGGGCGCGGTGGCCGCGTTCGGCTACAGCGCGGTCCCGGCGTCCGGCGGCTGGCTGGTCGCGCGGATGGTCGGCGGCTGTGGCATCGGCGCCTCGTCGGTCGTCGCCGTGTTCGTCGGCCTGCGCCGCCACCAGCCGCGGCCGCGCCGGCCCTGGCTGCTCATCGGACTCTCCCAGCTGCTCTTCACCAGCGCCAGCGTGGTCTTCTACGCCGCCGAGTTCCTGTCGGGTGACCAGCGGATGCTCGGAATCTCCATCCTGCTGTACCTGGCGCACTACCCGGTCCTGGCCGCCGGTCTCCTGCTGATCGTCCGTCGACGCGCACCCCGCGGTGACCTGCCAGCCCTGCTGGACGGGCTCCTGGTGGCCACCGGAGCGACGACGCTTTCGGTGCTGCACCTGATCGGACCGGGCCTGCACGAGAACATCCCCCGCCTGGTCACCTGGACCGCGACCGGGTACCCGATCGCCGATCTGGTCCTGCTCACGATCGGGGTTCGCCTCGTCGCCAGCGCGGGCTTCCGGCCGCCCGCGTTCATCCTGCTGAGTGCCAGCCTGTTCGCCATCCTGGTCGCGGACACCGGCTATGGACTGCGGCAGCTGCACGCCATCTACGTGGTCGGCGGCCCGCTCGACGGGATCTGGCTCGCGGGCAGCCTCGCGCTGGGCGCCGCGGCGCTGCATCCGACGATGGCCGGGATCGCCCAGCCGTCATCCAGACCGCCCGGGCTGGGCCGCGCCCGGCTGTGCGGGCTTTATCTGGCCGGCATCATTCCGCCGCTCTCGCTGGTCGTGCCGCGTGGGCACGCGGACGGGGTGACGGAGCTGGTCAGCGCCGTCGCGATGGTCATCTCGACGGCCCTCATCATGATCCGGATGCGGTACGCCGAGGTGAGCCAGCGGCGGCTGGCCAACACCGACGTGCTCACCGGCCTGTGCACCCGGCGGTTCCTGGAGACGCGGCTCGCGCTCGCGTCGGTCCGCGCCGGCCGGCCGGGCGCCACGCTCGCGCTCCTGCTCATCGACGTCGACCATTTCAAGGCGGTCAACGACCGGTTCGGCCACCCGGCCGGCGACCGCGCGCTCACCGAGGTCGCCCGCCGGCTGCGCGAGGTCGCCCGGTCCGCCGACGTCGTGGCCCGTTACGGAGGCGAGGAGTTCGCGCTGCTCACCACCTACCTGGGCCAGGACGACCTGTACGTGCTCGGCGAGCGGCTGCGCCTCGCGGTCGCCGCGAGCCCCGTCGCCGTCGACGACGGCACCGCGCTGCCGGTCACGGTGTCGGTAGGTGCCGCCGCCGCGACGCTGCCGGCCAGCCCGGCCGAGCTGGTCGACCGCGCCGACCGCGCGCTCTACGCGGCCAAGTCCGCCGGCCGCGACCGCTGCGTCCTCGCGTCGCCCGCGCCCCAGCCCGACGCGGGCCGGGCCGCGGCCGAGGCTCACTGCTCCTCGTCGGCGGCCTGACTCCCGCGGCCAACCCCCGCCCAGGCACGGGAGGCGACCGACCGGCCGGTGCCCGTCAGGATGGCGGGGTCGCCAGCGATGCCTCCAATGAGCGCCGGCGGATCCGCGGGAGGTAGGGCGTCAGCTCGTCCGGGTCGAACCGGCTCAGCCTGATCGACCACCAGACGGTCCTGACGGAGTCGGCGTCCCGGTCCTCCGAGGTCTTGTACGAGCCATCGGGGAACAGCGCCGTCCACCGGTTGCCGGCCAGCCCGAGCATCGTGGCGAGCTCCCGGCTTCCGTCACTCGGGTGACTGTCGCCGACCTGCCACAATCGGGCAGTGCCGTCGGCGCCGCCGGATACCAGCACGTCCCCCGCCGCGCTGAACGCGACTGACCGGATCTCCTCGGTGTGCCCGGCCAGCCGAGCCAGCTCGCCGCCGGTGCCCGGATCCCAGAGCCGGACGATGCCGTCCTCGCCGCCGGACGCGAGCAGCCGGCCGTCCGGCGCGAACGCGAGGGTCCGTACCCGGCCGCCGTGGCCGACGAGGCGATGGCGCAGCGCCCCGGTGGCGGCGTCCCAGATCCGCACCGTGCCCGACCCCGAGCCGCTCGCGAGCAGCTCGCTGTCAGGTGAGAACGCCACCGCGTTGACCCAGTCCGTGTGGCCGACGAGGCGGCGGGCGGCCGGCGCCGACGCACCGCGCGCCGCCACCGCGTCCCAGACGTGCACCGTCCCGATGTCGGTGCCGGCCGCGAGCCGTTCGCCGTCCGGTGAGAACGCGACCGTGAGCACCCGTAGGCCGCCAGCCTTCAGGGTCCCCATCGGGTGGCCGGTCCACGGGTTCCAGAGGCCTACGGTTCCGTCGGGATGACCGACGGCGAGAATCGTCGTGTCCGGGGAGAAGGCGAGCGCGCGCACGGGGATCCGCCTGGTGTTCAGCCGGCGCACCGGGGTGTCCAGGTCGCCTCGGCCGTCGCCGGCCCGGCCGGGGGACAGCTCGTAGATCCGGACCAGGCCGTCGCCGCCACCGGCGGCGAGCAGGGACGCGTCGTCGGTCAGGCTCATCGCGTAGCACCAGGCCTTCTCGCCTGAGCCGACGTGAACCTGGGCGGCGGTCCTGGTGTCCCAGAGCCGCAGCGAGCCGTTCTCGCTGGCTGCCGCGACCAGCGGCTGTTCGGGCACGAAGGCCGTCGCGAGCACGTCCGCGGTGCGTCCGGTGAGCAGCGTCCGTCCCGGCGGGGAGCCGTCGGTGACCTTCCAGACCTGGACGGTTCCGTCTCTGGTGCCCGCGATCAGCGCCTCCCCGTCGGCGCCGACGAACTCCAGGATCGTCACCCAGCCGCGCGCCGCCCGCAGCGTTGTGCGCAGGCTGTCGCCGACCAGGTCCCACACCCGGATCGTGCCGTCGTCGGTGCCGATCGCGAGGAGCGAGCCGGTCGGGTCGAACGCGAGGGCTTGGGCGAAATGATCGTCGCCGCGCCGACGGGCCACCTCGCGCCCGGCGGCGAGATTCCAGACCCGGGCCGTGTTCTCCCCGTTGACCCAGGCCAGCATGGTGCCGTCGGGGGAGAAGCGCAGCGTGCGCGCGTGCTCGGTGGGCTTGCCGAGCACGGAGAGGTCGCTGCGGGTGCGCACGTCCCACAGGCGTACCTCGTCGCCGTAGGCCAGCAGCGTCCCGTCCGGGGAGAACTGCAGGGTCTTGATGCGGTCCGCCGACTTGTGCAGCGTCGCGACCTTGGTCAGCGTGGCCAGCTCCCAGACGTGCACCCTGCCTTCCCAGCAGCCGGTCGCCAGCAGCGAGCCGTCGGGCGAGAACGCGAGCGCGCGCACCCGGCTGGCGTGCCCGACGAAGCTCGCGATCTCCTCGGCCGCGGAGACGTTCCAGAGCTGGATGCCACCGGCGACGTCACCCGCGGCGAGCCGTGCGCCGTCGGCGGAGAACGCGACCGCGCGGATCCACTCGCCCCGCCCCCGCAGCACGGCCAGCACGCGCCCGTCGGCGAGGTCCTCCAGCACGACGTGCTGCCCGGTTCCGTAGGCGAGCAGGTCGTGGGACGGCGAGAGCGCCCGGGTCCAGCGCAGGCCCGAGTCGATGACGACCTCCACGGGGTCGCGGCCCGGGACCGCGGCGGCGGCGAGCTCGGGCACGGTCCGTGCCCGGTCCGGCGGGGTGGCGCCGAGCAGCGCGGCCCGTTCCCACCGGCTGCCGGTGAGGACGGTGTCGGTCAGGTCGGGGTCGGTGAGGCGGGCCCGGCGCAGGTCGGCGTCGGTGAGGTTCGCGCGGGTCAGCCGCAGGCGGCGGGCGCGGACTCCGGTCAGCCGTGCCCCGGTGAGGTTCGCGCCGGTGAGGTTGGCGTCGTCGAGGTCGGCGTCGGTGAGGTTCGCGCCGGCCAGGTCGGCGCCGGTGAGGTCGAGGCCGGTCAGGTCGGCGCCCTCCAGATGGGCGCCGCCGAGGCGCGGCCCCCCGGCCCCCCCGGCGGCGGGGC
>NZ_JADWYX010000206.1 GCF_016786355.1 Frankia sp. AgB1.9 | reverse complement strand
TGGTGCAGCCCCCGCCCGGGCCCGCGCCGCGGCCGCCGCCGCCCCGGCACTGACCGGGGGCCGCGGCCGACGGGCGAGCCGGGCGGCGGCGACCCGCTCGACCGGCGGGCACCGGACCGGCGGCGAGCGACGCCGCGCGGCGTCGGGCCCGGCCGCCAGCACCGCGTCCGCGCTCCTTTCGCCTGACTGTCGTCGCGGCCCGGACCTTCTGGGCGACCAGTCCGGCTAGGCGAGGCGCCGGCACCGCCGCCGGGCCAGAGGTCCTGGCGGACGAGGCCCTCGACCACCCGTGTCGCACAGTGTTGGCGTTACCACGTACGGTGACACCGTGAACGCTGCTGGCTCGACCCCTCACGTTTGGTGAGCCCGCTGATGGCCACCGCGGGTGCGGCGGGACGGGCTCGGCTTGCCAGGGTTCTCGTCGCCGTCATCCTGGCGATGCTCGCTCCGGTCGTCCTCCTGTTGGCGGGCGGACCGGCCGCGGCCGCGCCAGCCGGGTCATCCAGCGCCGGACCGCCGCGGGCCGGGCCACCCGCCGGACCTGTGCCACCGTCCGCGCTGGCGGTCGGCGCGGGCGCCACCAGCCTGCCCGGGCAGCTGACGTCGGCGGGCTGGCTGGTCGCCGACGCGGATACCGGCCAGATCCTGGCTGCCAAGGGTGCCGACACCCGCGACCTGCCCGCGAGCACGATGAAGATCCTCACCGCGCTCGTCGTCCTGCCGGGGCTGGCGCCGGACCTGCGGGTGACGGTCGGCCGGGACGCCGTCGCCGTCGACGGCACGAAGGTCGGGCTGGTCCCTGGCCAGAGCTACCTGGTGCGCGACCTCGCGACGGCGATGCTGATCGCCAGCGGGAACGACGCGACCGTAGCCCTCGTCGACGCCGTCGGCGGCCGGGACGCCGTGGTCGCGCGGATGAACGCGCTGGCCGCCTCGCTCGGGGCCACCGACACCCACGCGGTCGACCCGACCGGCCTGGACGCGCCCGGTCAGCTGTCCTCCGTGCGTGATCTGGCGATCCTCGGCCGCGCCGCGATCGCCCAGCCCGTCATCAGCCGGTACCTGACCATCCCGCGGGCCGTCCTGCCCACCCCGAACGGCGGCTCCTTCGAGATCCAGAACCACAACCTGCTGCTGGGCAAGTATCCGGGCACCCTCGGGGTGAAGAACGGCTACACCGTCGCGGCCGACGCGACCTACGTCGGCGCGGCGCGCCGGGGCGGGCGGACGCTGGTCGTGGCGTTGCTGCGGGCCGCGCCCAACTACGCGGCGGACGCCCGGGCCCTGCTCGACTGGGGGTTCGCGAACGACGGCGTGGCGGCGCCGGTCGGCATGCTGCCGGCGCCGCCGCCCGCCCCCACGGTCGGGGACGAGACGCGGCCCACCGGCGTCGGGCTCGCTGGGCTCGCCGGCGGTCCGGTCTCCGCGTCTGGCGCCGACCGGCACCACGAGGGTTCCGGTCCCGGCTGGATCACCTGGCTCGCGCTAGGCGCCACGGTTCTCGCCGGTCTGCTGACGGCCGCCGGGCACCGGTGGAAACGGGTACGAGCGCGCCGCCACGCGCAGCGCGCCCGGGCGCGGCATCTGGCGGCGGCGCGGCGCCTCCCGCCGCAGCGGCCCGGCACCGGCCCGCGCGGCCGTCGACGGCAGCGTGACATGTCCGGCTCCGGCCACCGCGGGCGGTGACGTCGCCCACTCCCGGCCTGGGACGCGCCTGCGCTGGCCCGGTGTGACGCGGGCGCCTTGGCCACCCGGGTGGACCGGCTGCGATGGTGGAGGGGTGACACTGTCGAAACGGGCCGCCTGGTTCCTGGTTCTGGTGGGCGTCTGGTCGTGGGTGATCTGGCCTACCTTCCTGCGCAATATCTGGAAGGACCCGCGCGCCTGGCACGACGGGCCGACCGGCTTCTTCCTGGTCCATCTGGTGCTGACGGTCGTCTCGCTGGCGATCGGCACCGCCGTCGCCTGGCTCGGCGCCCGTGGCCTCCTGCGCGCTCGCGCGGGTGCTCGCGGCCCGGCATCCACCGGTGAGCCGGATCGCGACCTGGTCGACTCCGCCCACTAGCGAGCGCCCGGCCGGCCGCCGGGCCAGGTCGTGGACTGTCGCACGCGTGGGATAGACAGGGCGGCGACGGGCGATGGCGGCGGACGGTACCTGCGCGCACAGCTTCTGGGCGCGCAGCTTCTGGGCGCACAGCTCCTTCGGACACAGCTCCTTCGGACGAGTTCGGACAGGGTGATGGCGGTGGACGCGAGCAGGCTGGCGCCGGAGGTGGCTGCCGCCACGGGTTCCGGTGTGGGTTCCGTCGAGGTGGCTGCCCTGGACACCCGCGAGCGGGCGCAGCAACTGCTGCGGCAGCTGGCCGGGCCGCACGCCCGGCTGCGTGAGGACCAGTGGCAGGCGATCGACGCGCTGGTCAACCGGCGCCGCCGGGTGCTGCTGGTGCAGCGGACGGGCTGGGGCAAGTCGGCCGTCTACTTCCTCGCGACCGCCCTGCTGCGCGAACGCGGTGCCCTGCCGGCCGCCGTAGCCGGCGCCGCTGGTGCAGCCGTGCCCACGGGGGCCTGGAACGACGAGCCGTGGCCGGTAGAGCCGCCGGACGACGAGGACGGCTACGCGGACTTCGGCTACGAGCCCGACGACGACCGGTTCGAGCCACCGGACCACGACGCGTCGTCGGTGCCACAGATGCCCGAGGACCTTGCCGCCGGCTGGGTCGAGCCCGGCGTGCCGGCGCTCGGCCGGCCCGGCTGGAACGCCGCGGCACGCAACAAGGTCGGCCCGACCGTCATCGTCTCGCCCCTGCTCGCGCTGATCCGCAACCAGGCCCAGGCCGCCGCCCGGCTGGGCATCCGGGCCGGGGAGATCCACTCCGGCAACGTCACCGAGTGGGACGAGGTCTACGCCGCGCTGCGGTCCGGCGACCTGGATGTGCTCCTCGTCGGGCCGGAGCGGCTGAACAACCCGGCCTTCCGGGACGACTACCTGCCGGAGCTGGCCGCCTCGACCGGCCTGCTCGTGATCGACGAGGCGCACTGCATCTCCGACTGGGGCCATGACTTCCGGCCCGACTACCGCCGGCTGCGCACGCTGGTCGCCGGTCTCGGCCCGGACGTCCCGGTGCTCGCCACCACGGCGACCGCGAACAGCAGGGTCGTCGACGACGTCGCGGAGCAGCTCGGAGCCGGCGGCCATGACGGCGTCACCCCGCGCGCTGCCGGGGCTGGCCGAGTGGCCGGGAGCGCACCCGCCGACGGAACGGGGGAGGCGGCCGGGACGCTGGTGCTGCGCGGCGCCCTGGACCGCGAGAGCCTGCGCCTGGCCGTCGTCACGCTGCCGTCGGCCGAGGCGAGGTTCGGCTGGCTCGCCGAGCATCTCGACCGGCTGCCCGGGTCGGGCATCGTCTACACGCTCACCAAGCCGGCGGCCGAGGAGCTGACGGGCTTCCTGCGGGCGCAGGGACACACCGTCGCCGTTTACCACGGGGGCACCGAGCCGGCGGAGCGCATCGCCGCCGAGGAGGACCTGCTCGCGAACCGGGTGAAGGCGCTGGTCGCGACCTCGGCGCTCGGCATGGGCTTCGACAAGCCGGACCTGGGCTTCGTGGTCCACGTCGGCGCGCCCAGCTCGCCGATCAGCTACTACCAGCAGATCGGCCGCGCGGGCCGTGGCGTCGAACGGGCCGAGGTGGTGCTGCTCCCGGCCGCCGAGGACCGGGACATCTGGAAGTACTTCGCGGACACGTCCTTCCCGCCCGAGGCGATCGTCCGTGACGTCCTGGGCACGTTGGCCGGCTCCGGGCGGGCCATGTCGACGCAGGCCCTGCTGGCAGCCGTCAACGTCGGCTCGGGCCGGCTGGAGTCGATGCTCAAGGTGCTCGACGTCGACGGCGCGGTCCGCCGGGTCCGCGGTGGCTGGGAGTCGACCGGCCGGCCGTGGCACTACGACGCCGAGCGATATGCCCGGCTCGCCGCGGCGCGGGCCGCCGAGCAGCAGGCGATGCTCGACTACCTGGCAACCCGCGACTGCCGGATGGAGTTCCTGCGCCGTCAGCTCGACGACCCGTACGCGGCCGCCTGTGGCCGCTGCGACCGGTGCACCGGACAGAGCTGGGACGCGGACGTCTCGGACGCGGCCCGGGAGCGGGCCAGGACCGAGCTGCGCCGCCCCGGCGTCGTGCTCGAGCCGCGCAAGATGTGGCCGACCGGGATGAAGACCCTCGGGGTGAGCCTGTCCGGGCGGATTCCGGCCGGCGCCGGGGCCGAGCCGGGCCGGGTGCTCGCCCGGCTCAACGATGTGGGCTGGGGGAATCGGCTACGCCCGATGCTCGCTCCGGGAGCCCCTGACCAGCCGATCCCGGATGATCTGGTCCAGGCGATCGTCGAGACGTTGAAGGCGTGGGACTGGAAGCGGCGCCCGGCGGCGGTCGTGGCGCTGCCGTCGCGCTCTCGGCCGCGGCTGGTGGAGAGCGTCGCCGGCCGGATCTCCGCGATCGGCCGGCTGCCGCTGCTGGGCGCGCTCGACCGGATCGCCGACGGGCCGTCCGCCGGCGCCTCGCACAACAGCGCCTACCGGCTCGCTGGCCTCGTCAGCGCGTTCACTGTCCCGCCGGCGGTGGCCACCGGGATCGCGCGGGCCGACGGGCCGGTGCTGCTGGTCGACGACGTGGTCGCGACGGGCTGGACGATGACGGTCGCCGCGCGCCTGCTGCGCGAGGCCGGTGCCACGGCCGTCCTGCCGTTCGCGCTGGCCGTCGAGACCGGTTGAGCCACGCCCGCGCAATCCCGGCCAAAGCGGAACAATGGGGCGGTGGGCGTCGAGGTGCTGATCCGGCCGGCGGTGGATGACGACTGGGCCGGGCTCTGGCCGTTGTGGCACACGGTCATCGCGGCTGGCGAGACCTACCCGTACGATCCGGCCACGTCGAGCGAGGCGGGGAAGGCGATGTGGTTCGCGCCGCCGCCGGCCTGGACCTGGGTCGCGCTCGATCCGGACGGGCGGATCGTCGGCACCTACCAGGTCAAGCCGAACCAGCTCACCCTCGGCGACCACGTCGCGAACGCGGGCTTCATGGTGGCGCCGCAGGCCAGGGGCCTGGGCGTCGGGCGCCAGCTGGGCCTGCACTGCCTGGCCGCCGCCCGGGACCTCGGCTACAGCGCGATGCAGTTCAACGCGGTGGTGACCACCAACGTCGCGTCGCTCAACCTGTGGCGATCGCTCGGCTTCATCATCGTCGGCACGGTGCCGCGCGGCTTCCGGCACGCCGTCCACGGCGAGGTCGACATGCACATCATGCACCGGTTCCTCTGACCCCGAGCGTCACGCTGGGTCACGAATTGCCGGGGGCATCTCGGCGCGCTCCGGTGGTTCGCGCGGGCTCGGCCTTTCTGTGCGCTATAACTATGCCGCTTGAAGAGGGTCGTCCGTGGAGGGCTATATGTCTTTCTCGGAGACAAGGTCGCGGCTATTTCTGGATGGCCTGCGCCCAAGTGGTACGCGTCACATTCTTTGGGTGTCGTTCATCATGTGCGGTTGACGCGATCACCGGGACGGGGTTGGAGAATGGTCCCGAGGTTGTCACCTTCTGGTCCGCGATTCGGTGCCGAGCGTACCCGGCTGCCTGCGGTCGGCTAGCTAGATTCCTTTGTGTGGCAGCAAGTTCGTGACCGGCGTCGTCACGTCGGCCGTCTTGTGTATCGGCGTTGTGAACTCAATGCCCGAACCATGGACATCTGGCTGAAAGCCCCTAGCCTGGTTACACGGCTTCTTCTGACTGGCGAACAGCGAAGGCGGTGACGGGCCGGGATGGTGTGGGAAGAGGACGACCGCTGCACGGCGATGGTCATGGGCGGTGGTCGAGGGTATGTCGCGCACCGATGCAGCAAGAAGGCGTTGGCCGGCGACTCTCAGGGGCTATGCCGGTCGCATCGGCTTGAGCGAGAAGGCAGCGCGGAGACCGACGTCGACGCCGAGCGCCGCTGGCGGGACCAGAAGGCGGCCGAGCGTCGGCTGTGGGAGCTGTGTCGCCACCTCGCCGACTTCTACAGCCTGCCAGCCGACCTCCAGTACGACGAGGCCGACTCGACCCACCCGCCGACCGGCCGCCTGATCATCGACCCCGAGGACCTGCTGCGCGTGCTGCGCGCTACGGATCTGATGCCCCGCGCGAGCTGACCACCCGCCGCCAGGCCAGGCGCACCGAACGGCCCGCGCACCCTGGAGCTGAGCGCCGGCAGACCTGAGCCCTCTAGGACAACCCACGCAAGGGGTCTGTCCTAGAGGGCTCAGGTCTTTCTACTGGCCCGACCGCACCGCGGAACGGACGCGCGGCCCGGCCTCAGGTGTGGCAGGGCGTGAAGAAACAGGTCGGGCTCGCGCTGCCGGTCGGTGGCGCCGTCTTGGTCGGTGGCGCCGTCTTGGTCGGCGACGGTGTGGTCGCCGGCGGCGTCGTCGCCGGCGGTGGCGTCGGCGTCGAGGTGATCACTGGCGGCGTCGTGGCCAGCGCCGGCGACGACGTGTGCGACAGGGACGGATGGTGCGACGGCTCGGTCGCCGGCACCTCCGACGTGGGGACGTCGATGGGCTGCAGACCGCCCTGCGTCCCGGCCGGGGCGGTCGCCGCGGTCGGCGAGCCGGTCACCGAGGTCGGCTGCTGGTTGCTCCCGTTGCCGCGGTGAGTCAGCAGCAGGCTGACCGCGACCGCCGCTCCCAGGACCACCAGGGCGGCGAGCGCCGCGAACACCAACGGCCGCCGATCGGACTGCCGCCGGGCCGGCTGGCGCGGCCGTGGGAACGGGCCGCTGGAGACCGCTTCCAGTCCGGACAGCTCGTCGGAGCTGGTGCTGGAGATCTCGTCCTCGACCGCCCGTAGCGCGGCGGCCTTGGCGAACGGAGAGTCGGCCTCCCCATCGGCGTCGGGGGCCGGGAAGCCGGAGCCGTCGCTGACCTTCTCCAGGCCGTCGTCGACCGCGGTGGCGTCCTCGATGCCGGGGCCGTTGATCACGAAGAGCGGGACCGGCTCACTGCCACGGGCGATCGGCGTCAGCCGCTGCCGGACCTCGTCGGCGTCCGGCCGCTCTTCCGCCGGCTTGTCGAGAAGGTCGCCGAGCAGGCTGCGCAGCGGCCCCGCGTTGCGGAAGGCCCGCCGGCGCCCCTCGACGACCGCGGACAGCACGGCGTACGTCTCCGGGCCCTCGTAGGGCGGGGTTCCCTCCACGGCGGAGTACAGCGTCGCGGCCAGGCCCCACAGGTCGCTGGACGGTGTGCCGGACGAGCCGCGGATCCGCTCCGGCGCGATGTAGGCCGGCGAGCCGACGAGTGCCCCGGTGCCGGTGAGCGTCATGTCGCCCTCGGTCGCCGCGATGCCGAAGTCGGTCAGCCGGACCCGGCCGTCCCGCCCCAGCAGCACGTTGCCCGGCTTCACGTCCCGGTGCAGCACGCCCTTCTGATGGGCGGCGCCGAGTGCGTGGATGAGTTCCAGCCCGATCGCCGCGACCTGGTCGGGGGGCAGCGGGCCGTTGGTGCGGATCACGTCGCCGAGGCTCTCCGCGTCGACGAGCTCCATGATGATCCAGTGGCGCTCGGACTCCTCGACCACGTCGTGGACGGCGACGATGGAGGGGCTGTTCAGCCGCGCGAGCGCTCGCGCCTCCCGCAGCACCCGCGCGCGCAGCGCGTCCCGCTCGTTCTGGGCGCCCGCCAACGGGACGAGGATCTCCTTGATCGCAACGCGACGTTGGAGGACCTCGTCCTCACCGCTCCAGACGACGCCGGCGCCGCCTCGACCGATCGGTGCGTCGAGGCGGTATCGTCCGGCGACGATGCTTGGGGTGCCGTTCCGAGAAGTCTCCGCGTTCCGAGAAGTCCCCGGCGGCACACTCGCCGATCTGGCCATCGAGTCAAGTCTGACAGATCGGGCGGCCCACGTGCGCGCTGGGCGCCCCGGTGGCCGTCACGGCGCTGGGCGGAAGGTCGCGAACAGCTGCCGCCTCAGTCCCTGGTCGCTGGCCCACTGCTTGTCCTCGGTCTGCCAGGAGAGCAGGTAGCCGTGGCCGCCCCGGTCGGCGCCGCGGGAGAGCACATGGACCTTGCCTCCGTCCTTGCTGTACGTGTACTCCCAGTCGGCTTCGGTGGATCCGTCGCCCGTACCGACCGGCGCGAGCCTCAGCCGCTGGTAGTCCGTCAGCCCCATCGGACCGCCCTGTGATGCGGTCTCGAAGTTCGTCAGCCAGTCCCGCAGGATCGAGGCAGGTGCCTGCCCCACGCTTCCGACGCGCAGAACCGTACCAGTGGTCGGATTGGTGAAGTCGACGGTTCCGGCGCCGCCGGCGCCGGCCGCGCGCTTCCAGCTCGACGGGTACGCGAGCGACCAGCCGGCCGCGTCGACGTAGGACACCCAGCCGCGTGGCGGGGTCACCGCGGTGGTGGCGGCCGCCAGCGGGCCGTCCGGGACGGCGCTCGCGGGAGCGCTCGAGCCGAGGTCGGAGGTGGCCGCGGCGGGGGCGCTCGCGGGCCGATCGTCCTTGCCGTCGTCGGCGGACAGCCGGACCACGACCAGTGCGAGCGCGAGCACCACGACGAGAACAGCCAAGACGATCACCGCGCGGCGTTCCGCCTGGGACCGGGGTGGCGTCTCCTCGCCGGGACGCTTCGGGCGGGGCGGCCGGGGCGGGTCCTCCACCGGGCCGGCCTCGCCTCCGTTGGCCGGGACGTCGTCCGGCGGCCGGGTGGGCCGGTTGGACGTCCAGGCGGACCCCGAGGCCCAGTAGCGGGCGAGGTCGTCGAGCTCGCCCGTTTCGCTCCGCGGCTGGAGGACCTCGGTCGGGTCCGGCGTCGGCTGGCTGACTGACGGGCCACCCACCAAAGTGCTGGTTGGTTGGGCCTCGTCCGCGCCTGGGCGTGACCCGTCCCCGGCCGCCTCGTCGGCCAGCACGTCCTTCATGATCACGGTGGTCGGGATCCGGGCCTCGTCGGCTCCGATGGCGACCAGGGTGGCCTCCTGCTCGGAGCTCGCGACCTCGGCCGGCTGGAGATCGGGGGACGCCTCGCTGAGGGGTGCCTCGGCGAGCACCTGGGTGGGTCCGGCAGCCGCTGTGCCGCTGGCTACCGCCGTGGCGCCTGCTACCGCCGCGCTGTCAGCTACCGCCGCGCTGTCGGTCGCCGCCGGCGCGGCGCCGGGGGCCCCCGCCGGGGGGGGGGCGGGGGGGGGGGGGGTGGCCCCCGGTGCGGCTGGTGACGGCGCCGTCAGGGGGGCGTGGACGACCGCCTGGGAGCCGAGCAGGGGTGCTCCCCAGGC
>NZ_JADWYX010000205.1 GCF_016786355.1 Frankia sp. AgB1.9 | reverse complement strand
CCGGAAGGCGCGGCGCCCCCGGCGGGGTTGGTGGGGGTGCGGCGGACCGCGGCCGGGCGCTGCCCCGCCGCTAGGCGAGCGGCCGGCGACCAGCGGGCGCCGGCCTTGTCGCGTTGGTCGACATGGCGCCGTTCGGGCCCGGACCCGAAGGGCTCGCGGGCAAGTTCGGATCCGGCCGCGGTACCCCGACAACCTGGAGTTACGGCGGGTGCGCGGCTTCGGGTGGGTGCGGGCGGTGCGTGGTAGTGGTAGGGGGATGGTCGGACCCGGCCGGGTCATCGGACAGATCGGAGTCGTTCATGCCGCTGAACCAGGCCTTCATCGGGCGGGAGTTCGCCGCGAGCACGCCGTTCCTGGTCGGCCGTGAGCACATCCGACAGTTCGCCCGCGCGATCGGGGACCCGAACCCGCTCTACCACGATCTCGAGGCCGCCAGGACCGCCGGCTACCCGGACCTGGTCGCGCCCCCGACGTTCCTTGTCGCCGCGATTCCCGGTGAGCTGGGCCTGCCGATCGGTGACCCGGCCTTCGGCATGGACTTCTCGCTGATCGTGCACGGCGAGCAGCGCTTCAGCCTGTCGCGACCGGTCGTGGCCGGCGACGAGCTGACCGCGGTGACGACCCTGACCGGCCTGCGTACGGTCGCGGCCAACGAGGTGCTCACCGCCGGCTACGACTTCCGCGCCACCACCGGCGAGCCGGTCGCCACGGGCCTGTGCGGGCTGATCTCCCGCGGCACCGCCGACCCGAGCGCCGGCCCGGTTCGTGTCCAGGTCCCGGCGCCACCCGCTCCCGGCGGGCTCGAGGGCGCGGCGCGGGCCGCCACGGTGCGCCACGACGAGGTCGAGGTCGGCACCGAGCTCCCGGCGGGCTCCTTCCGGCTCCGCCGCGGGGACCTCGTCCGCTACGCCGGCACCTCGGGCGACTTCAACCCGATCCACTGGAACGAGAAGGTCGCCGCCGAGGTCGGCCTGCCCGGCGTCATCGCGCACGGAATGCTGACGATGGCCACCGCCGGCCGGGTCGTCACCGACTGGGCTGGCGATCCCGGCGCGATCTGCGAGTACGGCGTGAAGTTCTCGTCGCCGGTCGTCGTGCCGAACGACGACACCGGGGCGCTCGTCGAGGTGCGCGGCACCGTCGAGAAGAAGCTCGACGGCAACCGCGTCGTCGTGAACCTGGTCGTCCGCTGCGACGGCAACAAGGTCCTCATGGCCGCCCGCGCCACCGTCCGCCTCGCCTGACGGCGCGGGCCTCGCCTGACGGCACGGTCCGCGAGGCCCGGGGAAGCACGGCAACCAGGCGGGCCCGGGCGTTCAGCGGAAGCGAGCTGTTGGACGCGCATCGGGGGCCCGGCCCGGGGGCGGGGGGGCGCCCCCCGGGGACCCCCCGGGGGCGGGGGGCGGGCCCGGGGCGGCGCCGCCGGCCGGCGCCCCCCCCCCCCGACAGCGCTTCTCACCGCTCGGTCAGGACGCTTCCCCCAGCAGCGCGCCGATGCGGCGCACGCCCTCGGCCAGGTCGCCGTCGCCGAGCGCGTAGGACAGGCGGGCATACCCAGGTGTCCCGAATGCCTCACCAGGCACGATCGCGACGCCGACCTCCTCCAGGATCACCTGGCACAGCTCGCTCGACGTCGTCGGCGTCTTGCCGCGAATCGTCTTGCCCACCACGTCGGCCAGCGACGGGTACGCGTAGAAGGCGCCTTCCGGCAGCGGGCAGCGCACGCCGGGGATGTCGCTGAGCAGCTGGTGCATCAGGCGCCGGCGCCGGTCGAACGCCTCGCGCATCTGCGCGACCGCGTCCAGCGGGCCGGAGACCGCCGCCAGCGCGGCCGCCTGGGAGACGTTCGCGACGTTCGACGACAGGTGCGACTGCAGGTTCGACGCGGCCTTCACCACGTCCGCCGGGCCGATCAGCCAGCCGACCCGCCAGCCGGTCATCGCGTACGTCTTGGCGACGCCGTTGAGCACGACACAGCGGTCCGCGAGGTCGGGCACCTCGACCGGCATCGAGCTGAAGCGCGCGTCGCCGTAGACCAGGTGCTCGTAGATCTCGTCGGTGATGACCCAGAGGCCGGCGTCGGCGGCCCACTGGCCGATGGCGCGGACCTCCTCGGGGCTGTGTACCGCGCCGGTCGGGTTCGACGGCGAGCAGAACAGCAGGACCTTCGTCCGCGGGGTGCGGGCCGCCTCCAGTTGCTCGACGGTCACCCGGTAGCCCTGCTCGGGGCCGGTGACGACGTCGACCGGCACGCCGCCGGCCAGCCGGATCGCCTCCGGGTAGGTCGTCCAGTAGGGCGCGGGCAGGAGCACCTCGTCGCCCGGGTCGAGCAGCGTGGCGAACGACTCGTACACGGCCTGCTTGCCGCCGTTGGTGATCAGCACCTGGCTCGGGTCGACGACCAGGCCGGAGTCCCGCCGGGTCTTCTCGGCGACGGCCTCCTTGAGCTCGGGCAGGCCGCCGGCCGGGGTGTAGCGGTGCATTCTGGGGTCTCGGCAGGCCTTCTCGGCCGCCGCCACGATGTGATCGGGGGTCGGGAAGTCCGGCTCGCCCGCGCCGAACCCGATGACGTCGCGACCGGCGGCCTTCAGGGCCTTGGCGGTGGCGTCGACGGCCAGGGTGGCAGAGGGGGCGATGCCGCCGATGCGGCGCGAGATCCGGCTCATGGAGGACCATGCTGCCAGAGATGTTGGGTCCCCCGTGTGAGCCAGGCGCGGTGCGCCCGCGTCGAGGGGGTATGCTCGATCCGCTCGGGCCGTCATCGACGGGATACCCGCGCGCCCACCACGGCTCTAGTTCCGGTAGTGCTAGGCGACTAGGCGACCAGCCGACGCGGCAACGCAGTCGGCAGTCCCCGTCCTCCAGAGAGTTTCTAGAGGACGGCAGCCCGAGGGGCGCGGGCCGCCGCCGGAACAGGGCCGGGTTGTTCCTAGGGGCGTGGCTCAATTGGTAGAGCACCGGTCTCCAAAACCGGCGGTTGCAGGTTCGAGTCCTGTCGCCCCTGCGTAGGTCAGACGATCGAGAGTGGTGGAGCTGTGGCGACCGACACCCGTGACGCGGCACCGCGGGCCAAGCAGCCCGCGCGCGCTGGCGGCCGGCGTCGTATGACACCGCTGCGGTTCTACCGCGAGGTCGTGGCGGAGCTGCGGAAGGTCATCTACCCGGGCCGGACGGAGCTGGTCACCTATGTGGTGGTCGTGCTCGTCTTCGTGTCGGTGATGACCGCGATCGTGGCCTCCCTCGACTTCGGCCTCACGAAGCTGGTGCTCCAGATCTTCGGCTGACCGAGCCCGCGCCCACCGGGAACGGTGGAGCCGGCGGGCCCGCTCGCCGACTGGCACCGACCGAGCTGGTCGTCGCGCGCGGCGGTGTCCGGTCGGGTCGATGCCCGACGTGAGCCGGGTACCACCGGTACGCGGGCCGACGGGCGTCCGGCCCACGGCGTCAGCCAGCAAGGTCAACCAGAGGAAGCCCACGACCAGCGAGTCCGAGTCCACCACGAAACAGCGCAGCCGCCGAGGGACGCACACGAAAGTCTGTGCGCCACGCGGCGACCATAGGAGTAAGGATCGTCCCCGTGTCCCAGTCTCCCGAGCAGCCCGCCTCCGAGCAGGGGGAGGCTGTCGAACGCCTTGACCCGCTCGCGGCGTTCGAGAACGACGAGGTGGCGAGCACGGACGCCGGTGCCGAGCTGGATGGGGATGGCTCGTCCGCCGCGCCGGCCGACGACCTGACCGCCGGCTCGCCCGCCCCCGCTCCCAGTCCAGCCGTGGCCGACGACGAGGACGACGAGGACGAGCTGCGCCGCGCGCTCGAGGCGGCGCCCGGCGACTGGTACGTGATCCACTCCTACGCCGGCTACGAGAACAAGGTCAAGACGAACCTCGAGACCCGGATCTCCAGCCTCAACATGGAGGACTACATCTTCCAGATCGAGGTGCCGCTCGAGGAGGTGCCGGTCGTCAAGAACGGCAAGCGCCAGATGGTGACCCAGAAGAAGTACCCGGGCTACATCTACGTCCGGATGGACCTGACCGACCAGTCCTGGTCCGCGGTCCGCAACACCCCCGGCGTGACCGGCTTCGTCGGCCTGACCAACAAGCCCTCCCCGCTGCGTCGTGAGGAGGTCTTCTCCATCCTCGTCCCGCCGGCGAAGAAGGAGAAGAAGGTCGAGACGGTCAAGGTTCAGGAGTTCGACGTCGGCGAGTCCGTCACCGTGATGGACGGGCCGTTCGCCACCCTGCCGGCCACCATCAGCGAGATCAACATGGACGCCCAGCGACTCAAGGTGCTGGTCTCCATCTTCGGCCGCGAGACTCCGGTCGAGCTGCAGTTCAACCAGGTCGCGAAGATCTGACCGGCAGGTCATTTCAAGATCTGAACCGTCCGGGTGAGGCGGGCCTGGCCTGGCCGGTAGCTATCCTTCATAAGTAGCTACCCCGAGGGCCCGCCTCAGATGTCCAACCAGGGGCCGGCCCACCCGAAGGAAGAACGAGATGCCTCCCAAGAAGAAGAAGATCACTGCGGTGATCAAGCTCCAGATCAACGCCGGCAAGGCGACCCCGGCGCCCCCGGTGGGCCCGGCGCTCGGCCAGCACGGCGTCAACATCATGGAGTTCGTCAAGCAGTACAACGCCGCCACCGAGTCGCAGGTCGGCAACGTGGTGCCGGTGGAGATCACGGTCTACGACGACCGCTCCTTCACCTTCATCACGAAGACCCCGCCGGCCGCGCGCCTGATCCTCAAGGCCGCCGGTGTCGACAAGGGCAGCGCGGCGCCGCACCGCGACAAGGTCGCGAAGCTGTCGGCCGCGCAGCTGCGCGAGATCGCCACCATGAAGATGCCCGACCTCAACGCCGTCTCGATCGAGGCAGCCGAGAACATCATCGCCGGCACCGCCCGGTCGATGGGCATCACGGTCGAGAAGTAGGTCTTCGTCCGCCGGTCCGCTGACGCGGACCGCGAGGGGCTCCGGCCCCGGACACCCGCCTCGCGCTTCGGCCGACGGCGGACGCCACACAGGTGGGAGGGCCCTCGGACAGCGTCTGGGGAGTCCGCCTGAACCACAAGGAGCACACATGAAGCGCAGCAAGGCTTACCGCGCCGCGGCCGAGAAGGTCGACGCGGACAAGCTGTACACCCCGCTGGAGGCCGTCGGCCTCGCGCGGGAGACGTCGGCCACCAAGTTCGACGCCACCGTCGAGGTCGCCTTCCGGCTCGGCGTCGACGCCCGCAAGGCCGACCAGATGGTCCGTGGCACCGTGAACCTGCCGCATGGCACCGGCAAGTCGCCGCGGGTCGCCGTCTTCGCCGCCGGTGAGAAGGCCGCCGAGGCGCAGGCCGCCGGCGCCGACATCGTCGGCAGTGACGACCTGGTCGCGCGTATCCAGGAAGGCTTCCTGGATTTCGACGCCGCCGTCGCGACCCCGGACCAGATGGCCAAGGTCGGTCGGATCGCCCGTATCCTCGGCCCGCGCGGCCTCATGCCCAACCCCAAGACGGGCACCGTGACCCTCGACGTCACGAAGGTCGTCAAGGAGATCAAGGGCGGCAAGATCAACTTTAAGATCGACAAGCAGAACAACCTGCACATTGTCATCGGGAAGACGAACTTCTCCGTCGAGCAGCTGGTCGAGAACTACAGCACGGCGCTGGACGAGATCGTCCGGGTCAAGCCGTCCGCGGCCAAGGGTCGTTACCTGAAGAAGATCACGGTCACGACCACGATGGGCCCCGGCATCCAGGTCGACCCGAACCGCCTTCGCAACCTCCTTGAGGACGCCACGAACTGACGTTCGTCCCTCTCCTCCGCGAGCCGTGCCGGTCCCAGACCGGCACGGCTCGCGTCTTTGGTGCAGCGCCGCCTGAGCCGGGCACCGCCGTCGCCGGCACTGGCCGACCTTGATCGGCAGCGGCTTGATCGCCGTTTCAGCCCTCGGATGGTCGTGATCTGGCCCTGTCGACGACCACCCGAAGGCTGAAACAGCGATCAACGCCCACAGGTGGTGTCGAGGACCGAGATCGCGGCGAGCGCGTGGTGGGAGCCGAGGGAGGGCTGGGCGCAGAGCGCGTCCGGGCGCACGGTCGACGGGCCAGAGCTGTTACGCCGGACGCGTTTCGGCCACCGCGCCGCACTCGGGAGGCCG
Source organism: Frankia sp. AgB1.9 (assembly GCF_016786355.1). GTDB lineage: Bacteria > Actinomycetota > Actinomycetes > Frankiales > Frankiaceae > Pseudofrankia. The sequence continues at coordinate 3,200 of NZ_JADWYX010000205.1, read as the reverse complement.
CCGCGCCGCTCTGGGAAGGCTGCGGCCGCCCGGGGCGGCGGGTTACCAGGTACCGGGTTACCGGCTAGCTGATAACCTGAACGTAGTTCCACACCGAAGACCGCTGGTCGCCGTCCACCTGCCTGTCAGGAGACGGCCGAAGGCCCCGGGACATTCCGGGCGGCCCGCGCAGGTGACGGACGCGAACCGCCGAGGTGCGGCGCCCCACGTGGGGTGTTCGAGCCGCCAGGTCAGGTTTCACGCCCCGAGCCCTGCGCCGGGGCGTTCGTCGTTTCATGGGTCCTTTGGGAGACGGCCGGCATCCTTTCCCCAAAGGAGCCCCATGGCGAACCCTGAGAAGAGCGCCGCCGTGGCGGAGATCACCGCGGAGTTCCGTGACTCCACCGCGGCTGTCCTGACCGAGTACCGCGGCCTGACCGTCGCCCAGATCACCGAGCTGCGTCGGTCGCTGGGCGAGAAGACCAAGTACACGGTCGTCAAGAACACCCTCACCAAGATCGCTGCTGAGCGTGCCGGCGTGACTGGCCTCGACGACCTGCTCGTCGGCCCGACCGGCGTCGCGTTCGTCGGCGGTGACCCGGTCGAGGCGGCGAAGGTTCTGCGGGAGTTCGCCCGCGCGAACCAGGCCCTGATCGTCAAGGGCGGCTTCGTCGAGGGCAAGGCGATGTCGGCTGACGACATTCGCAAGCTCGCCGACCTGGAGTCTCGCGAGGTCCTGCTGGCCAAGCTGGCCGGGGCCATGAACGGTTCGCTGGCCAAGGCCGTCGGACTGTTCGCCGCGCCGCTGTCGCAGGCCGCCCGGCTCGCCGAGGCGCTGCGCGCCAAGCGCGAGGCGGAGGGCACCGCCGAGGCGTCTGCCCAGCCTGAGCCGGCTGTCGCCGCCGAGTAGTCGAGGGCACCCGACACAGTCGACCGCCACGTACCAACCGTGGGCCCAGGTCCTCCCCACGAGGGCCCGTCCGCATCAGACGATCGAAGATCAGTAGAGGAAGGAACCGCCATCATGGCGAAGCTCTCGACGGACGAGCTGCTCGACGCGTTCAAGGAACTGACGCTGCTTGAGCTGTCCGAGTTCGTGAAGCAGTTCGAGGAGACCTTCGGCGTCACCGCCGCCGCCCCGGTCGCGGTCGCCGCGGTCGCCGGTGGCGGCGCTGCCGCGGCCGCCCCGGTCGAGGAGGAGCAGGACGAGTTCGACGTCATCCTCGAGGCCGCTGGTGAGAAGAAGATCCAGGTCATCAAGGAGGTGCGCGCCCTGACGAGCCTCGGCCTCAAGGAGGCCAAGGACCTCGTGGACGGCGCGCCGAAGCCGGTCCTGGAGAAGGTCGCCAAGGAAGCCGCGGAGAAGGCCAAGGCCGCCCTTGAGGGCGCCGGCGCCAAGGTCACCGTCAAGTAGTTCCGCGGCGGGTCCTCCCGAATCGGCGAATCCTGATCCGGGAGGAACCCGCCGCATACCCGTCGGGCCGACGGCGCGATCCGCGTCGCCGGCCCGGCACGGTCTCCGTGAGCCGTGCCGGCCCCCACAGTGGCCCTGGAGCTTCCGAGCTCTCGGGGACCCACCGGGCCTGGCACGGCTCACGTCGTTGCAGGGGCGCCGCGCCCGGCACCTGAGCCCAGGGCCGCCCCTGGCGCGCTAAGCGGTTGCCCGTGCCTCGGTCGCCGCTCGTAGTCGGCCCTGTGCGGCGGAGTAGGCCGCTGGCGGCCGTATGAGGCCCGGCGAGGTGGACGGCTACCCCCGAGCGCTGTCGACGCGCTGAGAGCCTCCTCGCCCGCGGGTCGGTGCGCGGTGTCGTCGCCGGCGCGGCCGGGCCCACGCCGGCCGGTACGCGCCGAGGTCGGTCCTGGCTCGGTCCAGGTGAGATGGGTTACGGTCCATCACCGGCGCTCCCGGAGCTGCGGGTGGGAGCCAACGGGGGTGGCCGCGGCGGGCGCGTGCCGGCCGCCGGCGGCGGGGCGGCGGACCGGGATCGAGGCCGCGCCCGACGAGAGGCCTCGGCGGCCGCTGACGTGGATCGACGTCGCGGTGGGTGGCCGTGCGGTGGCCGGCCCAGCGGAGTTGTCCGATGCTGGTTGGACGTCCGGCGGATGGGCTCGGGCTGGTGGGATGGCGCGGCTCGCGCGGCATCGGCGGGCCTTCCGGGCGAGTGTGCCAGGGGCGGCACGAGCGGCAGATCGGTAACTAACCGCTCATGGGGTCCGTCTGAGGGGTTGACTGCATCGCCCACAACGGAGTTCCATCATTTGGCGGACCACCACCGCGATCTGGCGAAGTCGGGCAGGCTAACGCCCTGTGAGGAGCGCCCCGTAGGGGGCGCGCCGCGCGGGACGGACAACCCGGCGGAGGCCAGGCGACCCGCAGCCGGACGTGCCGGGCCTCCACGAGGCCGGCTGGTCGTGGCGGCGGCGAGTCGAAGCGGTGGCCGGGGAAACGGTCGAGAGGCGCCCTCGGGCGCCCGACTCACAGCTCACAGGAAGGCGGGACAGGCGGGAACACGGCAGGTCGGACGCAGGCAGCAAGATCGCCGAAATACAGCGCGAGAGTGTGCACCACGAACATGACGACGGGGCTTGTCAGCAGTGCGGCCTGAGGCTACACTGCTAGTTTGCGCTGTCCTTTTCGTTGCACTGGGCCTGTCAGATCCGTTCCCGCCACCCGTGGTGGTCTCGCCGGCATCCCTCCCGCTGGGCCGTCGGCGCCCCGCCATCTCCGCCGGGACCGGCGTCTGATGCGTCCCGTGCGATGACCGGGAACAGCGCGCCCGGTTCGCCGGCTTGCTTCCCGTAGGGACAGCTTCGCCGGAGGCCATGACGTCTGCCAGGGGGCGGTTCCCGGACCCGGTGTCGCGCTACGCGCGGCCCGAGCGGGTCAGGGGCGGCTTCTGAGGTCTTACGTCCGGCCGAGCCGGATCCATCCGGACCGCACGACCGCCTGCCCGCCCCAAAGAGGACTCCACGCCTGCTCGCTGGCCTTCGGCCAGCTTCGCCAAGACCCGATGCCGGGGAACGACCCGGATCTGCCACTCGCGCGTGTCGCGCGTCTCGGGGATCCGCCGCTCTCAGGCTCCGGACGTCTGGCGTGAGCGGGGGTGGCGGTGCTCACCAGACACAACCGGCCGACTACCCCGCAGTCGCCCCCGGGTAAACCCGCCCGGCCCCCGGCACCAGCCCACCCCCCCCGCGCCGCCGGCCAGACCCCCCCCAGC
>NZ_JADWYX010000204.1 GCF_016786355.1 Frankia sp. AgB1.9 | reverse complement strand
GTCGTCCGGGTGCGCCTGGCCGTGGGTGAGACACCACGACGGCGCGGCGCTCTTCGGGGTGGACTGGTCGGGGCCGTGGGGGGGGGGGGCCCCCCCCGCGCCCCCCCCCCGGGGGGGGGGGCCCCCCCGGGGGGGGGGGCCCCCCGGGCCGGCGGGCGCCGGCCGGCCGGCGCGGCGCCTCCCGGGTGACGGCGAGACGCAACGCGGCGACCAGGCCCGGCGCCGCGTCCGGCAGGCCGGGGTGTGCGTCGGTCAACGTCATGATCTCCGGCCCGAGCTCCAGGAAGGGCCGCACCAGCAGCTCGTCCTGGGCGAGCGCGAACGCCCGGGCGAGCAGCCCGCCCGCCTGTGCCCCGTCGCCGCGCCGCGCCGCCGCGACCGCGCTGATCGCGCACGCGGCGACGACGCTCGCCGAACCGCCGCCGTCCGCCCGCAACAGCGGCGCGACCGCGAGCGCCGCGGCCGCCGCGTCCCCCTGCGCCAGGTGAGCGCGTCCCCTGGCCAGCCGAGCCGTGGGCCGCTCGCGGCGGCCGGTCGGATCCGGTGCCCCGAGCAGCCGCAGCGCCGCGTCCGGGTTGCCGCCCGCGACCAGGAGGTCCGCCTGCGTCGCCTCGCGCACCAGGGCGAGCAACGCCGGTGCCTCCCGCGCCGGGAAGGCGGCCAGCGCGCGCCTGGCGGCCCGAAGGTCCTCCCCGGTCCGCCGGCCGAGCCGCAGCCAGGCCCGCAGCAGATTCACCAGGTCGGGCAGCTGCCCGGACTCGCCGGCGGCGTGCGCGGCGAGGTCCGCCCAGCCGAGCCCGCCGGCGGTGTCCCCCCGATGTCCGGCCGCGGTCGCCAGGGCCAGCAGCGCCTCGGCGACTCCGGTGAGCGCCGGCGCCTCGGCGAGCCAGGCGAGCCGATCGGCGTCTACCTGGCCCTCATCCGCGGCACGGCGGGCCGCGACCGCGTGGCCGAGTACCGCGGCGCCGTCGCCGGAACCCGCGCCCAAGGCCGTCGCCCCCGGTCCAAGGGCCGAGCCGTCCGTGGCGGGCATCGCCGCCCGGTCTGGGCTCGCGGGATCGACCTCGTGCAGCCGGACGGCGGCGGCGAGGGCGCCGGCGGCGGCCTCGTCGGCCTGCCGCAACCGTCCACGCAGCGCATAGCCGAGCGCCAGCGCGCCCAGGCAGCCGACGGTGGCCCCGCCCAGCCGGGCCCGCCTGGCCTCGGCGAGCGCGACCCGCAGGGCGTCCTCCGCGGTCTCGAGCCGGCCGCGCCACAGCTCGGCGCGGCCACGGGCGGCCAGCGCGAGCGGCCGCAGGCCGTCCGGCAGACCCGCCGCCGGGCCGAGCTCCGACGCGACGCGCACCCGCAGTACCCGGCGGGCGCCCGTCAGGGTGGCCTCCACATCCCCGGCCAGCTCGGCGCGGCGCAGCTCGACGGCCTCGATCGCGACGAGAAGCACCCGCCGAGCCGTAGCCGCCGCGCCGGCGCTGTCGGTCAGGCCCGGCGGGCCGACCTGGCCGTGGCGCGCGGCGCCGGGCCCGGCGGGGCCGGCCGACGGGAACGCGGCCAGCCCGGAACGGGCCAGCTCCAGGTGCTCCCCGGCGGTCGCCGCGTCACCGGCGAGCACCCGGGCCAGGGCGGCCGTGATGGCGCACTCCGGGCCGAGGCCGGCGGCACGGTCCGGGAAGCCGCCCACGAGCGCGGCCAGGTCGGGCAGCTCGCCCTGCAGGATCAGCGGGACGGTGCCGCGCGCGACCAGGCAGGCCAGGTAGCGCCAGTCACCGGCCCGGCGGGCGTGGCGCGCCGCGTCGACCAGCCGCCGGTTCGCGGCGTACCAGAGCGCGGCGCGCAGGTTGAGCTCGGCCTCATCCTCGGCGGGGTCACGTCGCAGGGTCTCGCGCAGCATCCCGCGCAGCAGCTGGTGGTACCGATACCAGGAGGTCGGGGTGACCGCGACCGCGCCGGCCGAGCAGACGTCGTCGGCCGGGGCGGAGCCGGCCAGGGCGCCGGCGCCGGGTGGATCCGTCCCGTAGCCGAAGTCGCCCGGGTAGCCGGCGTCGGTGGTGGCCGGGCCGTGGGCCCGTGGCGCGGTGGCGAGCGGCGCGGCGAGCACCGCACCGGCAGCGAGCTCGGCCAGCAGCCGCGCGCCGGCGGCCGGCTCGGCCGCGACGACGTCGGCCAGCGGCGCGCACACCGCGTCGAGCACGCTGGTGCGCAGCAGCAGGCGGCGCACCGGCGCGGGCAACGTCGCGAGCGCCTCCGCCCGCAGGTACTCGGCGACCGGCGCGAACGCGGCCGGCGGGAGCGGGAGCTCGGTGCCCGCGTCCCGGTCGGCGTCCGCCAGGTCGCCGCCGGCCGAGGCCGGGGCACCGACCCGCGCCGGCCCCGTCCCGGCGGTCACCGCCGCCAGTGCGCGCGCGCCGGGCGACCGGTTCTGGCTGGCGGTCAGGGCAGCGAGGTCGGCGGCGGTGGTGAGGCCCGCGGCGGCGAGGCGCAACCCGGCGGCCCAGCCGGCGGTCGCGGCCAGCAGGCCGGGTGCCGCCACGGCCGGCACCCGCATCGCCGCGAGCAGCCGGTCGGTCTCGGTCGCGTCGAACGCGAGCAGCTCAGGGCCGATCTCGGTCAGCTGGCCGGCCGCCCGGGTCCGGTGCGCGGAGACCGGGACCCGCCGGCCCGAGAGTACGAGCCGCAACCCGACCACCCCGGCAGCGAGCAGCTCCAGGCCGGCGATGTCCGCCGGGTCACCGATGAGCCCGAGGTCGTCGACGATCAGCACCAACGGCTGGGGCCGGCCGCCGGCCAACGCGTCGAGCAGCTCGCGGCAGAACAGGTCGCTGGCGCCCCCCGGTACCGGCGGGCTCAGCCGGGCCAGCGCGCCGTCCGGGTCCGCCTCGGGGTGGGCGCGCAGGGCCACGAGCAGGTGCTCCCAGAAGGAGGCCCGCGCCGCGGGAGTTCCCCCGGCGGGAGCTGTCGCGGGAAGGCCGGTCGCCGCCGGCGCCCCGTCGTCGGGCGTGGCGGGTGCCGGCGCGGCGTCGGTCGCCGGGTCGACCTGAAGCCAGACGACCGGCAGCGCGTCGCGGCGGGCGAGGTACCAGGACGCGAGCAGGGCCGTCTTGCCGCAGCCCGCCGGCCCGCGCACGATCGTCAGTGCCTGGCCGCTGGCCGCGTCGAGAAGTTCCCAGAGCCGCGGCCTGGGTACATGAGGAACGGGCAGCGCTGGTGGCGTGAGCCGGCTGCGCAGCGGGCGCAGGCCCGCCGCCGCGGCGCGAAGCGTCGGCGCGCCCACCGGACCACTCGGCCGGCCGCGTCCAGATCCGCCCGGGCCTTCGCCCCGCTCCCCCGGACCGTCGCCTGGCTTTCCGGGACCGTCGCCCTGCTTTCCAGGACCGTCGCCCTGCTCTCCGGGAACGTTGTCACGCTCGCCCGGCATCCCACCACCCCCCAGCTCCCACCGTACGGTAGCTGTGAGGTCACCCTCTGTCGCGGTCGCGGGTCGCTACCGCGGGCTTTCGCTGGCGCCCCCGGCGGCATTGACCGCCTCTCCTGGCAATCCCGGGGAGGCGGTCCAACCTGGGCCAACCAGGGGCGAGCCGGAGCCAGGCGGGTCGGCGCCCAGGCGCCTCAGGCCGCGCAGTCCGAGCAGACCGTCCGGCGAACGTCGGCCAGCTGGCTGCGGTGGTGCACCAGGAAGCAGCTCGTGCAGGTGAACTCGTCCGCCTGGCGCGGCAGCACGCGCAGGGCGAGCTCGTCGTCGCGCACCTCGGCGTCCGGCAGGTCCAGGTCCGCCTCGAGGGCGTCCACGTCGTCGCCCAGGTCGGCGGCCGCGCCGACCCGTTGTGCCTTCAGCGCCTCCAGGCTCTGTTCCTGGAGGTCGTCGTCCCCATCGCCGCCTCGTGGGGCGTCGAAGTCTCGAGCCATGCCTCTCCTTTCCTTCCGTCCGCTTCCGACTGCCGGTGGCGCCGGCCGCGCGCGGCGGCCGGCCGCCACTGGGGTCCCGCTATCCGGGTCCCGCTATCTGGGGTCCCGCTATCTGGGGTCCCGCTATCTGGGGTCCCGCTATCTGGGGTCCCGCTATCGGCGGGACGATCTCACCGCGCCAGACGAGGCGTTCATCCCGGGCCCGCCGCTCGCGAGCGGCACGCCCGGCCTGGGCCGCGGCCACCGCTACGCCCGGACTTGCTTACCCGAACGGGATCGGATGGTCACAATACGCAACGCCTCTGGCGCGCAGAGATCCCCGCGCCATATGTCCGCATTTCGCCATGGCGATGCCCGCCCAAGCGGGCCGACCACACCTGGATCACCGAGGACGGTGCGAAGGATACGGGCCGGGAGCCGCCCTGGGCCAATCTCGGCGGGGTCTCCTCGTGTCTGACCCGTCACATCGAGCGTCAGTCGAGCTGGATGTTCAGTGCAGCTGCGCCTGGAAGGGGTCGTGTTCGGCGAGCAGCCGCTCCAGCCGGACCTGGTCGACCCGGCTGACCACGTTCGCCGCCTCCTGCTGGTCACGCACGCACTTGGCCAGCGTGAAGGACGACGTGACGACGTAGAGCAACCCGAGGAAGACGAACGCGCGCATCCACCCGTCGCCCGGCAGGTGCGCGGCGGCCCACAGCACCGCGACGAGCGCGATCCCGAACGAGACGGCCGACTGGACGAGGAACGCGGTAGTGCCCCGCGACGAGGGCGCCTTGGTAGTCATGCGGCCAGTTTCGGGACCCGGCCGGCGTCCGGCCTGAGCACGAACACCCGAATAGTCCTGAGTAAGAACGCTCAGGGCGTAACCACCCGGTTCTGCCACACTGCTCCCGGCGGCCTCGGTGCGCCATTCGGACGCACGGCGGCACGACCAAAGGAGACAGCGGTGTTCCCGACCGTCAGCCCGGAGGCCTACACGGCCGGCCCGGACGGCGTTCGCGGGGCGCTGTGGCGGTCGTTGGCCGTCTTCCGGTGGGTGGCGTTCGGCTACGCGGCGATCGCGGCCGGCGTCCGGCTCCGCTACGCCGACCGGCCAGCGCTCGGGCTCGCCCTGATCGGGGTGATGGCCGCCTGGTCGGTGGCCCTGACCGTGGCGATACCGACCGCCACCCGCTCCCGGCCTCGGCTGCTGCGGGCGCTCGCCCTGGCCGACCTCGCCGTGTGCGCCGCCCTCGTCGTGGGCGCGGAGCTGGTCGGCCCCCGGTCGAGCCACGCGCTGCCGATGATCTGGGCGATCAGCGGCGTCTTCGGTGCCGCGCTGGTCTGGGGCACCGTGGGCGGTGTCGTCGGCGGACTGCTCATCGCGGCGGCGTTCTTCGCCGAGTGGGGCACGCTGACCGACTCCCTGGTCAAGACGACCCTGCAGGTGCTGCTCGCCGGAGCGGTCACCGGGTACCTGACCCGAACAGCGCTGCGGGCGGAGGCCGCGGTGGCCGCCATGCTCGCCGCGCGGGCCGCCGACGCGCAGCGGGCGCGGCTCGCCCGGGCCGTGCACGACGGCGTCCTGCAGGTGCTCGCGCTGATCGCCCGGGAGGCGCCGCGCGGCATGCCGGCCGACCAGGTCGCCCGGCTCGCCGCCGAGCAGGAGTCGGTGCTGCGCGACCTGCTGCGGGTGGCCAGCCCGGGCGAGGCCCCCGTCGACCCGATCTCGCCGGACACGGCGGACGCCGGCGCGCGGACCGACCTCGCCGAGCTGCTGGTCCGGCTCGTGCATCCACCGGCGGGCTCCACCGACGAGCCGCTGGGCACGACGGTGTACCCCGGCCGGCCGGGGGTGCCCCGGGTGACGGTCGCGACGCCGGGCGTCCCGGTGCCGCTGGCGAGCCACCGCGCCGCCGAGGTGGTCGCCGCGGTGCGCGCCGCGCTCGACAACGTCGCCCAGCATGCCGGGCCGGCCGCGTCCGCCTGGGTGCTGGTCGAGGACGACGGCGACGAGGTGCTCGTGACCATCCGGGATGACGGGGTGGGCATCGCGCCCGGCCGCGCCGACGAGGCCGCCGCCGCGGGCCGGCTGGGACTCGCGGTCAGCATCCGCGGCCGCGTGCGGGACCTGGGCGGCGACGTCACCGTCCTCGGCGGCCCAGGGCTTGGAACGGAGGTGGAGCTACGTGTCCCCAGGTGACGGGGTGTCCCCAGGTCACGGCGAGGCGCCGCGGACCGGGACGCGCGCCGCCGGCCAGCCGCCGCGGGTGGTGGTCGTGGACGACCATCCGCTCTGGCGGGACGCGCTGGCCCGCGACCTGGACCAGGCCGGTCTTCCGGTGGTCGGGACGGCCGGGTCCGTCGCCCAGGCGCTGCGGGTGGTCGCCGCGACCCGGCCCGACCTCGTCGTGCTGGACCTGTCGCTGCCGGACGGTTCGGGCGTCGAGGTGATCCGCGCGCTGCTCGGCTCAGGCCACGAGAGCGGCTTCACCGGCTCGGTGCTCGTGGTGTCCGCGTCCGGGGAGCAGGCCGACGTGCTGGCCGCGGTGAAGTCCGGCGCGTCCGGCTACCTGGTCAAGTCAGCCCGGCCCGAGGAGCTCGTCGACGCGGTGCGCCGGACCGCCGACGGTGTCCCGGTGTTCGGCGCGGGCCTCGCGGCGCTCGTCCTCGGTGACCTGTCCCGGGCGGCCAGGCGGCCGGCGGAGCCAGGGGCGCCGAGCCTGACGGCGCGGGAGATCGAGGTACTGCGCCTGGTGGCCAAGGGCCTGTCCGCGAAGGATGCCGCCGCCCGGCTCGGCGTCTCGCCACGGACCGTGCAGAACCACGTCCACAACGTCCTGAGCAAGCTGCAGCTGCGCAACCGGGTCGAGCTAACTCGGTTCGCCGTCCGCGCAGGCTACGACGAGATCAGCGACGATCCGCCGCCGGCGGGCCAGCGGTAGCGCCGGGTCAGAGATAGAGCCCGGTCAGAGGTAGAGCCCGGTCAGCCCGTCGTCGAGACGCTCGGCGGCGACCGCGTGTACGTCGCGTTCCCGCATCAGGACATAGGTGGAGCCGTGCAGCTCGACCTCGGCGCGGTCCTCCGGGTCGAACAGCACCCGGTCACCGATCTGGATGGTGCGCACCGCGGTTCCGACTGCGACGACGTCGGCCCAGGAGAGCCGCTTTCCCATCTGGGCCGTGGCCGGAATCACGATGCCAGCCTTGGAGCGCCGGTCGATCGAGTCCTCACGCGGTTCGACCAGCACCCGGTCATGCAGGAGCCGTATCGGCAGCGAACCGGAGCGCATGTCGACCCCGGCCGGGCCGCCGAGGCCGTTGACACCACCGGAGAGACTTGTCACGGGCGGCAGACTACTCCCACGGTCGCCGCCGGTCGCCGGTCCCATTGCCGGGCTTGCTGACCAATGCACCGTCCCCGCTGGTCTGACGTCGGCATCCGGTTCGCCCGGCCGCCCGGCCACCGGCGGAAACCGGCCGAAGGCGGTCCTCCGCCCGCGCCGAGGCGGCCCGCCCGGAAGGTGTCGGATGTCCCGGAAGGCGCCCGCCGCGAAGGCACATTCCCAACGGGGTATAAGCTGCCGCCCATCGCCCGGAGTTGGCCAGATCCACGCAGGTGGTCAGATTTACCTAGCTGGTCAGATTCACACCGGGGGGCGCGGGCAGGCACCCGCGGACGAGCCGGCTCATCCCGCCTCGAGCGGGGGCCCGCCGATCGGCGCACGCGGATCAGCGGGGGACGCTTCGGCCATGCGCCGGTCGGCAACACGACGCAGCTCACGGGACGGGACACAAAATGGCACTCCGCATCAGTGTGGACCTTGACGGCCTGCGCTGGGCCGATCTGTTCCGGTTCGTCGACCTCGCCCGCAATGGGGGCATCGGCCCGGACGACCAGGTCGACGTGATCACGTACGGCAGCGACCCGATGTCGGTCAGCCTCTCGGCCCGGATCTTCCCGCAGACCGACGGCTTCCTGGCGGTCGAGCCGGACGGTGGCTCGGACGCGCTGCGTTCGTCGCCGCTGTCGATCAGCGCGGCGCCGGCCACCAACGGCTCGGCGCCCTTCGGCTACGAGTCCGCGCCTGACCGCTCGGCGCCCTCGAACGGCTCGCACTACCCGGCGTTCGACAACGCGCCGCCCGAACGGCCGTCGAGCCCGCCGCCGTCCTACCCGGCCTATGACGCGCCGGCCGACCGGGGGGCGCCTCAGCAGGGCGGCAATCACTACCCCTCGTTCGACAACGGCCAGCCTGACCGTCTTCCCGGCGGCGGTGGCGGCAGTCCGTATGCCGGCTTCGAGCCCGCGTTCGACCGCGGCGCGCCGGGCAAGGAGCTGCCCGGCGGCAACCCGGCGGACAGCCCGTACATCGAGGAGTTCGCTCGCCTCCAGGAGGGCCTGATGCGTCAGGTCCGCCGCAACGACGAGGTCCGCCCCGAGCGCGCGTAGCCGCGCAGGCCCACCCCGGCCGGCGGCCAGGGACCCGTTCTCCGGGTCCACCGGCCGCCGGCCGGGCCGCGCCGGATGCCAGGGGCCCGGCGCCTGGGCGAACACCGGCCGCAGTGACCCGTCAGGGGCGGATTCGTCCAGCTTGCCGGGTACCGCCCGCGCGTCGCGCCGACGCATGGTGCATGCTTGGTCATAATGGAGGATCAGGACGTTTCCGACGTCGAGCGTTATCACGGTCGACTCTGCTCGGAACTTGACATGATCAGGAGCGGTCCGGTGCTTGCCGGCCCGCGCACCATCGAGCACATCCGTTCCCTGCTCGCCCTGATCGACCTCCACCAGCCCAACGAGTTCGACGTCTGCCTCGGCTGCGACCGGCTCTGGCCCTGTGCCTCCGTCGTCGCCGTCACGGGTCTGCCGCCCGAGCTTCCGGGGATCGACGACGAGGTGGCCCCGCCGCGTCCCCTGCCCGGCGCCACCCGCCGGGCCATCACCAACGCGATGTCGGGCGCTCACGCGATCCCCGGTGCGTCCCCCCATCCGCGGACCGGTGCCCAGCCGATCCCGGCCGCCCAGCCGCCCAGGGGCCAGCAGCCGATCATGAACTCGGGGCGGCCTGGCGGCCCGGCGACCGGGGCTCACCCGGTCATGGCGCCGGACGGCCGGATGATGCCGGGCAACCTGCCGGAACCACCAGGCCCGCGCCCCACCGTCGCTCCCCCGCCGCCGGCAGGGCCGCCGCCGAGTGCGGCGCCGCCGCCGAGTGCCCAACCTCCGACGGGGCCGCCGACGGTCGGTCGGCCGGTGCTCATCCCGGCGACCAGCCGCTCGGGGCCGCCGTCGCCCCCGCCTCCGGCCGGGCCGGCGCCTGCCGGGCCGGCGCCGACGGGGCCGATGCCGCATATTCCGCCCCCCGGGGAGAGCTACCCAGCGTTCCCACCGCCCGTGGCGGCGAGCGGCAACCCGGCGTTCCCGGCGCCGGGAACGACGGCGGCGCGCCTCGGCTTCCCGCCGCCCGGCCTGCCCGGGGGGCACCCGCTCCTTCCGCCGCCCCGCCAGCCGGG
>NZ_JADWYX010000203.1 GCF_016786355.1 Frankia sp. AgB1.9 | reverse complement strand
TGGGCGCCTGTCGGCCACCGGCCTCGACTCGGCCGTCCCAGCTGGAGCCGCCACGACGGCGACCTGACCCGGGGGCGGGGGGGGGGGGGGGGGCGCGGGCCGCCCCCCCCCCACCCGGACTGGAGTCATCCCCGGCTGACCCGGCTGGCTTGGTCAGTCGAGGACGGTGACGACGGTTCCGGCGCCGACCGTCCGGCCGCCCTCGCGGATGGCGAAGCCGAGCCCGTTCTCCAGCGGCACGGGCTTGCTGAGCTCGACCGTCAGCTCGGCGGTCTCGCCCGGCAGCGCGAGTCCGGCCTCACCCAGGTCGACCTCGCCGGCGACGTCCGTGGTCCGCAGGTAGAACTGCGGGCGGTAGCCGGACGCGATCGCGGTGCGCCGGCCGCCCTCGGCCGCCGTGAGCAGGTGAACCTGCGCGGCGAACCGCTGGTGGACCGTCACGCTGCCCGGCGCGGCGACGACGTTGCCCCGCCGGATCTGCCCGCGCTGCACCCCGCGCAGCAGCAGCGCGACGTTGTCACCGGCCTGACCGGAGTCCATCGGCTTGCCGAACGTCTCCAGACCGGTGACCACCGTCGTCAGCGCAGTTCCGAGACCGCTGACCTCGGCCCGGTCGCCCACGCGGACCGTTCCCCGCTCGATGGCCCCGGTTACGACCGTGCCGCGGCCGGTGATCGTCAGGACGTTCTCCACCGGAAGCAGGAACGGCGCGCCGGTGTAGCGGTCGGGGACGGGGACGTAGTTGTCGACGGCGTCGAGAAGCGCGGAGATCGAGGCCGTCCACGCCGGGTCGCCCGCCAGCGCGCGCAGCCCGGAGACGCGGACCACTGGAATCTCCTCACCTCGGTAGCCGTGCGCGGACAGCAACTCGCGGATTTCGAGCTCCACCAGGTCGGCGAGCTCCGGGTCGGCGGCATCCGCCTTGTTCAGCGCGACCACCACGTGCCTGACCCCGACGTGCCGGGCCAGCAGCACATGCTCGGTCGTCTGCGGCATGATGCCGTCCTGCGCCGACACCACCAGGATCGCGCCGTCGAGCTGGGCAGCACCGGTGATCATGTTCTTCACATAGTCGGCGTGGCCCGGCATGTCGACGTGCGCGTAGTGCCGGTTGGCGGTCTCGTACTCGACGTGCGCGATGTTGATCGTGATGCCGCGAGCGATCTCCTCGGGGGCGCGGTCGATCCGGTGGAACGGGATGAACGTGCCGGACCCGCCGTCGGCGAGAACCTTCGTGATCGCGGCGGTGAGCGTGGTCTTCCCGTGGTCGACGTGACCCATCGTGCCGATGTTGAGATGCGGCTTGGTGCGGACGTAGGCCTGCTTGGCCATGATCTCTTCCTCTGTGCTGGACGTCCGTGAGCCCCTGGGTCCTACCGACCCTTCCCCTGCGGGGCTCCGGACGATCCGGGAAGAGTCAGCGTCGAGCGCCGCCGGGCAGCACGTCGGCCGAGGGAGCCGAGAACGCCGAGAAGGCCAGCTCCGGCGAGACCAGTGCCGATGAAGTCAGCACGACGGCGCCCGCGACCGCGGCGGGCGAAGAGGCGTCGTGCCGGAACATGCCTCTCATGGTGGCCAGCGAACGTGTCGCTGGCGAATGCTTTTCCGGCCGCCCCGCCGGGTACTGCCCGGAGGTGACTAGCGGTGCGACGTCGTCCGGCGCTGGCCGGGCCGGGGACGAGATGACGGTGCCACGCCTGGACGAGGCGACCAGCGCGGCGGTCGGGAAGCTCGGCGAGGCGCTGGAGTGGGTGGAACGGGCCCGCGGGGCGCTGTATGAGTTCCACCAGCTGTCCGGCCACGCGGACCGGACGCTCGCCGAGGCGATCGAGGACCTGGCGGCGGCGGGGCACCCGCGGTCGGCCGCCCAGCTGCGCCGAGAGCTGCACGGGCGCAACGTGCTCGACGGGCGCTGGACGTTCCAGATCGTCGAGGAGTACGACGAGCTCTACTACCAGCCCTTCCTCGCGTGCGACGAGCGGATCCGGACCAGGTTCACCGGCGGGCGCCGCCACGTCCACGAGGCTCGGATGAAGGCCGCCGAGCGTGACAAGGCCGGTCGCGACCGCTGGGGCCTCGGCGCCTGATCGCGAGTCGGCAATGTCGAGTCATGCCGGGCCGGCTGCTAAGCGTCCCGACGCTTGGCCACGACGATGCCGATTGCCAGCAGCACGGCCGCGAACGCGGCGAAGTACGCGAGGGAGCCCCACGGGCCCAGCCGGGCCTGCTGTTCAAGAGCCGAGTCCGTGCCCAGTGGCTGGCCGTCGTACAGGAAGTCGCTGGCGGCGGTGAACGGCAACCAGTCCTGCAGATGCGGCCCGATCCGGGGGATGACCGGCAGCAGGGTCTCCAGCAGCAGGTTCCAGATCAGGAGGCCGGTGATCGCGCCGGCGGAGTGCCTGATGAGCAGGCCCGCGGCCACGGCGATCACCGCCCCGATCGCCCAGACCAGTCCACTTCCGATGACGACCCGGAAGTCCCTCGCGTGGCGCAGCGCCAGCGGGGCGTCCGGGCGCAGGGCCACCGAGACGGCCCAGGAGCCGATCGCGGCGACCTCACCCGTGATCCCGGCGAGCCCCGCGACGACGACGGTCTTGGCGAGCAGGGCGTCGGTGCGCCGCGGGAACGCCAGGAAGGTCACCCGGATCGTGCTGAACCGGTACTCCGTGGTGACCGCCAGGACGGCCATCACCATCATGATGACGGAGCCGAACCTGCCGGCGAACTGGGTCGCGGCCGGGGTGAAGGTTGGCAGGTCGTCCTTGGTGACCGTCCCCGCCACCAGCATCGCCAGGGCGATGGTCGCGACGGTGGCGATCACCAGGCACCACCAGGGCGACCGGGTCGAGAACAGCTTGATCCGTTCGACCCGAAGCAACGTCAGGCTGGCCATGAGGTCTCCGCCTCCCAGACCACGCCGCTGGCCGGCTCCGAGTAGCCAGCCGGCTCCGGGTAGTCGGCCGCCGCCGGCTTGCCAGACGGTGTCGCGTTCCCGCCGGTCCCGGCCCGGTACTCGACGTCCTGGCCGGTCAGCCGCAGGAACGCCTCCTCCAACGAGCCACGCTGGGCGGCAAGCTCGTGCAGGACGAGGCCGGCGGCGCCGGCGAGTTCGCCGACCGCCTCGGTGGTCACATCGTGCACGGTGAAGGCCGCGGGACCCGCGTCGGACGCGGGCACCTCGTTGACGGCCAGCCCACCGGCGGTGAGTACCGCCAGCAGCCGGTGCGGTTCGGGCCCCCGGACCCGGACCGTGGCGCCGGACGCCTGGTCGGTGAACGCGGCCGTGGTGGTCTGCGCGATCAGCCGGCCCCGGCCGATGACGACCAGATCACTCGCGGTCACCGCCATCTCGGACAGCAGATGACTGGAGACGAACACCGTGCGGCCCTCGTCCGCCAGCCGGTGCATGAGCCGCCGGATCCAGAGAATGCCTTCGGGGTCGAGGCCGTTGACCGGCTCGTCGAACAGCATCACCCCGGGGTCGCCCAGCAGGGCGCCGGCGATGCCGAGCCGCTGGGCCATGCCCAGCGAGAAGCCGCCGGCCCGCCGGTGGGCGGCGTCGGTCAGCCCGACGATGTCGAGCACCTCGTCAACCCGTCGGTCCGGCAGCCTGTTGGCGGCGGCCAGCCAGCGCAGGTGCGCGCGTGCGGACCGGTTCGGGTGGACCCATTTCGCGTCGAGCAGGGCGCCGACGTGGCGCATCGGGTCGGTCAGGTCCACGTAGCGCTTCCGGCCGATACGGACCTCGCCCGCGGTCGGGCGGTCCAGCCCGAGGATCATCCTCATGGTGGTCGACTTGCCCGCCCCGTTCGGGCCGAGGAAGCCGGTCACCCGGCCGGACCGCACGGTGAACGACAGGTCGTTGACCGCCAGCGTGCGGCCGTAACGCTTGGTCAGCCCGCGGGCGTCGATCATCACTCTCCCCGCTCGGTGGTGCCTCGTCGTCGCCGTCGACCCGGATTCAGCGCCCTTTTCGGGCCAGATGGCGGCCAAGCGGTAACGACTGGTCGCAGTCTGCCCCTGCGATCTTGCCCCGGGCGATTCGGCGCCGCTGCCCCGGGTTGTCGGGATGGTCCATCGACTCGCCCGGTCCGCACGCCGTGCGGGGAACCTTGCGGTCGGCCGGCGATTTCGCGGAATCCGCGCGGAATCCCGTGGTGTTGGTCACCCGGGGTGTCGCGGCGGCCCGCCGGTCAGGCTGGTCGGGCCGCTCAGCGAAGCGCCGTTGGTGCTGCGGCCCAGGCGAAGCCCATGATCCGGCGGTCGAGTCGGTGGGTAGGGGCCGGCTGGCGGTGGCGGGACCGTCGGATGGCCGGGTCGGCCGGTCGACATATGACCAGATAACGGAGATCCGGCACGATGGGGACGGCCGAAGGGGCCGAAGTGGGAGGGGGCCACGTGACCGTCGAGCAGCCGTGCGACAGGATGGCCCGGTGCCTGCCCGCCGGTCCCCTTCGTCCGCATCACTGGTGTCAGCGCCGCCGGTCGCGTCCCCGCCGGCCCAGTCAGCTTCGGCTGCGGGCTATCGGGAGTCAGCAGCCAGGGCGGTCGCTGTGAGCGCCGGCCGGCCGGCGCGTCGCGCGGCTGGCGTCCAGCAGGCGTTGCCCGTGCCGCTGCGCGGCCTCGGCCAGCCGGGTCGGGGCAGGCACGTTCCGGTGATCGCCAGCTGCGGCGGCTGCGACCAGCGATGGACCGACGAGGCTGCGACGCACTGCCGGGGCTGCCACGGCCACTGGCCCGACCTCGCCGGCTTCGACGAGCACCTGCCGGCCTGCCCGGCCTACGTCTCGTTCGTGCCACCGAGCCGCAGCCGGGCGCGCAAGGCCTCCTGACCCGCCGTCGGCGAGCGTCGAACGGGCGACGCCGACGCCTCAGTGCTCCGGACGTGCCGGCGCGAGGCGCAGCGGCCTGGTTGGAGCGCTCGGGTCGTCCGCGCGATGCCGCGTGACGGTGCGCCGGCCCAGCGTCGGTGTCAGGAACCACCAGGCCGGGGGCGGGAACCACAGCGGCACGGCCCACCTCGGCTGCGGCCCCACGCCGCCGAGGTGACCGCTGGTCCACGGCCCTTCCGCCGAGGCGCGCGTTCCGTCGTGGCGTGCGCCCTCCGCGGTCGTCACGGAGATCCCCAGCGGATCGGCGGACCACGGCACCGCGTGCTCGGCGGCCGGCGCGACGGTGCCCGGCGCGGGCGGCGGCACCGAGGGGAGCGGCGGTAGCCGTCGGCCTGCCAGCACGGTCGGCGGTCCCGCCGGGACCCCGGCCGGGAGCGCGGCGGTCCAGACGGGCGAGCTGGGTGTCAACACGGTCGGCCGCCGGATCGGCCCACTCCCGACCACCGGTTCCGAGGTCGTCGCCGGCTCGGCGGCCGCGGGCGGCTCGGACCGGGGGGCCCGGAGCAGTGCTGGCACGAGGACCGAGACCAGCTCACCGGAATCCGGGTCGGCGGCCCGGGGCGGCGGGCCGGTCGGTGCCTGCTCGCGACCGCCCGGCGGCGGCAGTGTCGGCCGCGCCGCCGTGACCGTGACCGGCCGGATGGCGTCGTCGAACGGGGCGATGTCCCCGGGGTCGACGGCGGGAACATCGTCGATCGCGGCCTGGCTCGGGGCTGGACGCGCGTCGGCTGGCTCGTCGTCGGCCAGCTCCAGCAGCTCGACCGCGTCGTCGACCGAGCCGGTGAAGGACCGCCCGACGTAGGCGAGCTCCTCGAAGGTCAGCTCGGCGTGCGCGAGTGAGGCGCCTGGCTCCTGAGCCGGCGCCCTTCCTGGCGGCGAGGCGGGCACATCCCGCGAGCCCACCAGCGCCGGCAGCGCCGCCGAACCGCCAGGCAGCGGGGGCGCCTGGGAGTCGCCGGCGCTCTTGGCCAGGACCCGGGCATGGTTGCTCACCACCTGGGCCGCGGCGGCCGGAGGCTCGGATCCCGGCGGCATCAGGCCGTCACCGGGCCGCGCCGCGGGGGCGTCGTCCGGGCCGAAACCGGGGGTCGGCTTCCTACCGGCGGCCCCGCCGCGACGGGGGACCCAGGGCCGAGTGGTGGTGCCGAAACCGGCGACCCGAGGCTGCAGAAGACCGCCGACGGCCGCGACCGCGATGAACATCAGGACGATCGTCGACCCAGCCGCCGTCACGAGACCCAGCGCGAACGGGTCGAGCCCCTGCGACCAGCCCTCCTTCGTGTCGGGGATGGTCCTCGTCGCGGCCAGAGCGGTGTAGTAACCACCCCGGATGGCCGCCCCGAGCAGCATGGCCGCCACGAGGGCGCGCAGGTACCGCTGACCCGGGCGGAAGGCCACCCAGCAGAGCACCGTCGCGGTCGCCACGTTCATCACCACGGACAGGGCCGCGAGCACGAGGTCGTAGCCGAGCGTCCCGGTGGTCCGCAACGCGGCGATCGTCATGAAGGACGCGACCGACCAGCCGGCCCCGCTGAGGATCCCGCCGACGACCAGCCGGCGGGAGCTGGCCGGGTTGGTCGCGACGATCGCCAGGCCGGCTCCGGTGGCCAGCGGCACGACCAGCGCGCTCATGACGATCAGGCGCAGGTCGAACAGCGCGGTGCCGCCGTACTCGCAGGACACGGTGCCGGCGAGCTGGGTCGACCAGACCGCCGCGCCGACCGCGACCGCCGCGGCGGCGGTCCAGCCGGCACCGCGCACTCTCCGGGACCTCCGGCCGTCCGGGGTCAGCCGGATTCTGGCGGCACAGGTGAGCGCCGCGAGCGCGGCCGCGGAGGCGAGCAGGTAGGACACGGCGATGCTTGGACCGCACGACGACGAGAGTTGTTCCTTGGCCGCCAGTCCGGATGCGAGCGATGTCAGGTGCGGAACGGGGACAGCGGCGGCAACAGTCATGGCGATTCCTTGCTCGGTGACATCGTTGTCACTGTGTGTCCTATCCCGGACCCGGCCGTCTTGGCTTGGGGAAGACCACCAGAAGGCACGGACTCACCGGCTCGCCGCGATCGGGAACGGCGACCTCAATTCGGTCAAGGAGCCGGACGGAGACCCGGCTACCTGCTACTTTCCGTCGCTGAGCATGTGCTAGGGCCGATGGTTGCGCGGCGGGTACCGCCTGGCCGTCTGGGGTAGTCGCGGCGGGGGTCAGTCGCCGCCGCGCCGCCCCGCGCGGTCGGTCGCCACGGCGGACGGGAGGAAGCCGGCGTGACCCTGTGCGGCCTGCTGCGGCTGGACGGAGCGGATGTCCGCCGGTCCACTCTGACGGCGATGCTCGCCTCGTCCTCCCTGGGCCTGCCGGCCGCCCGCGGCGTCCATCTCGACGGGCCCTTCGGTGTCGTCACCGCCGCCGGAAGGGCGGGCGGCCCGATCCCACCGATCGCGGTGGACGACGGCGGCCTGATGGCCGTCGTGCTCGCGGGCCGCGGCCACCTGCGGCTCGCCGGTTGGCCGGCCTACCCGGCGGGCCGCCCTGCCGACGCCGACGGGCCGAGGGGGGCGTCGCGCGACGAGGACACGGCGGCCGTGGGCGTCGCCGCGGCCTACCGGGCCAGCGGCGAGCGCTGCCTGCGCGAGCTACCGCCGGACCGGCTCGTGCTCGTCTGGGACTCGGGCGCGCGACGGCTGTTGGCCACCCGCACCGGGCGGTTCGCCGTCGAACTGCTGACCTGGTCGGATGGGCGGCACCTCGCGTTCGGCACCGAGCCGGCACAGCTGTTGGCCGCGTTCCGGGCGCCTGCCCCCGCGCAGGTCGTCGGTCCGCGGCTGGACGGATCCGGCCGACCCCGCCGGCTGGTACGCCGGCTGGCGGTCGGCGAGGGGATCTCGATCTCGGTGACGGCTGCCCGCCGCGGCCCGCGCCCGTCGCGGCCGGCCGCTCTGCGGCTCGTGCCACGCCCGCCCGCCCCCGACGGCGCCGACCGTCACCGGATCGAACAGGACTGAGCCGAAGCCGAGGCAGGGTGGACGCGACTCGGCGGCCGTGATGCCGCGGTCGCGATCGTGAGCAGTGGGCCTGACGCCGTGGTCAGCGCTCGGTGACCGTGCCGGTCAGCCGTGGCTTCAGTTCGCGGGTGACCGATCGCTCGGCCACGAAGGACACGAAGGGGATCGTGCCGGCGAGCATGACCAGGATCGTTCGCCGCAGCGAGAACTTCGCCTTGGTCGCCAGGTTGAAGGTGGCGAGCAGGTAGACGATGTAGAGCACCCCGTGGACCGGGCCGACGATCTGGACGAGCTGCGGGACGTCCGCCGCGTACTTCAGCGGCACCGCGACGAGCACCAGCACGACGAGGATGACGCCGACGACGTAGGCGAGGACCCGGTACGGCCTGTACGCCTTCGCGAGGGCGTCCGGACCCGCGCCCGCGCGGCTGGGCGTGGCCGGCGCCGGTGGCGTGCCGGGCACGGGCGACGCGGTCGCGACGGCGGCCGGGTCCTGGCTGGGTGCGGTCATCGTGGTCTCCGGCGGGATCGTCGTGGTGGCACCGGTGCGGCGGGTGCGGCCTGGCAGGCGGGTGTCGTCGTGCGGGGCGTCGTTGAGGGGGCTGCGTCGAGGGGGTCAGGCGGAGTCGCGGGTGCGCAGGTTGGCCAGGTAGGCGTTGTACGCCGCCAGGTCCTCGTCCTCGGGGTCCTCGTCGTCGGCTGGAGTCGCCGTGAGAGACGCCGGCACGGCGACGGCGGCGAAGACCAGGGGAGCGTCCGCCCGGGCGACAGCCGTGGTCGCGCCGGCCAGGCCGGTCACCGGCCTCAGGTCCGTGACCGCCGGGTCGGCCGGCTCGGCGCCGGGCGCGGCGGCCGGCGCCGGGTTCGGCTGGCTTGGGCGGATCTCCTCGCCGATCATCTTGCCCCACAGGTACAGCACGAACGCGGTGAAGATCCACCACTCGATGCCGTAGAAGAGGTTCTGCAGGGTGCCGTGGCTGGACTCGCCCTTCGTCCACTGCCAGTGGCCCATGTAGATGAAGAACGCGATGAGGCCGAGCGCGAGCAAGTGGCGCAGCAACCACGCTGGCGAGAACAGCTTGAGCACCCTGCGCACATCCCTGACGCTACCCCCGACCCGGGCTGGCGGGATGCGGTGGTAGGTCACGCCTCACGTACCGCCGGCCGCCGTCCAGGCCCGTCGGTGAGTGCGCAGGTCAGGGCATCGCCGGTCAAGACGGAAAAAATCTTCCGAAATGACGGCAACCTGACGGGCCTCCCGAGCAACTACCACGTGAATGCCGAACGGAGTTCGCGCCAGGAGGTTCGGTCGGTGTTCTGGCCCGCTTGTTCCCCCGCTAACCCCCCCCAGCCGGGCGAGCGGGCCACCTAAACCAGCAAGGCTTCGCCAGGCACCTGCCTGGCCATACCGGCGATCGGAACGTCCGTTGGCAGGCGGACTTCCATCCCCAACCGCTGCCGCCCGGCCCCCCCTTCCCGCCCGGGCGGCAGCGGTTCTCCCGGGGTGGGGGGGGGCCGCCGCGC
>NZ_JADWYX010000202.1 GCF_016786355.1 Frankia sp. AgB1.9 | reverse complement strand
GGTGTGTCGGCGGCAGGGTCGTCGGCGCGGCGGTCGGCCTGTTCGAGCAGGGCCAGGTAGATCTCCTCCAGGGTCGGGCGGAGGATCTCCAGGTCCTCGATCTCGCCGTCCGGGGTGGCCGCGAGCAGCTCGCGGACCACGGCGGTCGGCGTCAGGGTCCTGACCTCGCGGACCTGGCCGCCGTGGCGCCAGCGCACGGTCGCGCTGTCGCGCAGCCGGCCGCCGAACTCGGCGGTCGGCGCGGTCTCGATCAGCTGCCCGTGCGTGATCACGCCAACCCGGTCGCAGAGCTGGGCAGCCTCGTCGAGGTAGTGCGTCGTGAGCAGGATCGTCGTGCCCTGCGCCCGCAGCGCCTCGACCAGCTCCCACACCTGGCGGCGGCCCTGCGGGTCCAGGCCGGTGGTGGGCTCGTCGAGGAACAGCAGCTCCGGGCGGCCCTGCACGCCGAGCGCGACGTCGAGGCGGCGGCGCTGGCCGCCGGAGAGCGCCTCGATCCGGGTGCCCGCCTGCTCGGTGAGCCCGACCGCGGCGATCAGCTCGTCCGTCGGCCGCGGCGAGGCGTGGTACCTGGCGAAGTGCCGGACCGCCTCGGCGACGGTGAGGTCGAGCGCCGCGCCGGTGGTCTGCGCGACGACGCCGGTGCGGGCCCGCCAGGCCCGGGTGGCCGCGGCGGGGTCGTGGCCGAGCACGGTGACCCGGCCACCGTCGCGGGAGCGGAAACCCTCCAGGATCTCGACCGTGGTCGTCTTGCCCGCCCCGTTTGGGCCGAGCAGCGCGAAGCACTCGCCGGCCTCGACGGTCAGGTCGAGGTCACGCACGACGGGCCGCCCGCCGTAGGCCTTGCGCAGTGCGGCTATCTCGATCGCTGGCATGCCACCATGATCTCGCCACCCGGGACCCGGGTGGAACCACCGCGAGGTGGGCGGCGCCGTCCACCGAACGGTGGACCCCGGGCACCCGGACGAGCGCGGCGCGGGACCCGCGCGTCAGTTTCCCGGCTCGAAGAGCCCCTCGAACTCCAGCTTCTCGTTGCGGACCCGGCCGTAGAGCAGCCAGTCGCCGCGGAACATCCCGTGCTCGTGGGGCGAGCCCGCGATGTGGGTACGCGGGCCGCCGGTCGTGCTGGGCATGAAGCGGATGCGCTCCAGGCCCTCCTTCAGGCCGACGCCGGACAGCGTCGGCGCCCGGAACAGGCCCGCGGCCAGCACCCGGGCGGTGTCATAGGCCAGGACCGGGATCGCGTTCGGCCACAGCGGCGGCGCCTCGCCGTAGCGGGCGACGTACCGGTCGTGGAAGCCGTGGACGAGCGCGTTGCTCGGGTCGAACTGGTCGATGCCGACCCAGCCCTCGAACTTCTCGAAGCCCATCAGGTAGAACATGAACGCCGTGCCCATGATCCGCGGCGGGTCCCAGGCGAGCTCGTCGAGCGCCGCGCGCAGCAGCCCCTGCAGCGCGAGCATGCCGTAGCCCATGTAGCACAGCGCGTCCGGGTTGGACTGCCGCAGGCTCGCGAGGTTGTCGGCGAGGTGGGTCGGGCTCTGCCCCACGGTCTCCAGCGCGACGATGCTCAGGCCCTGGATCCGGCACTCCTGGCGGAAGTAGCGGAAGTACTCGTCGCCGTTGGGCGAGACCTCGCTGAGGACGGCCACCCGCTTGTAGCCGTTGCGGGCGAGCCAGGCAGCGCACAGGGCCGCGTCACCGCCGCAGTCGCCGTTGCCGAGCCGGAAGCAGTAGTCCCCGGCCAGCCGCTCGGTGCCGGCCCAGCTGATCAGCGGCACCTGCAGCTCGTTCGCCAGCGGCGCCACCGCGATCGCGTTGTCCGAGCTGTAGGCGCCGGCGACCCCGATGCACCCCTGGTCGACGAGGTACCGGAAGCCGTCCGTGGCGTTGCGGGCCGAGCCGCGGGGCAGCCCGTTCTCCGCGTGCAGCACGAACTCGACCGGCCGATCGAGGAAGCCCTGCTCGATGGCCTCGTCGAAGGCCATCCGGTGGATCCTGTCGTAGCCGCCGCCGGGACCGTCGAGCGCCGAACCAAGCCAGCCGATCTTGATCGGCTCCGCGTCGCCACGAAAGGTGTCCCTGCGGGATTCCATCCGGTGCCCCTCTGGTCGGTGCGCCGCGTCAGGGCGCCCGTCAGGGCACCGAGTCGCAAGGTGGATTTTGGATATTGTAGAAGGTATCAAAACCCCCTCACGCCGGTCGACCGCCGCGCCGCCGGCGGCGGCGACCGCCGCGCCGAGCGCACGGGTGGCCGGTACGGTCGGACGGAGCCGGTCGGACGAGAGGGGAAGACGTGCCTCCCGATGAGCTGTTGGCCGGCACGCGCCGGGCGCTGCTGCACCGGCTGGCCACCGGGCAGGCCGAGGGGCGCACGCCCTCGCTGTTCGGCGCGGTGGTGCGCGGCGGGCAGCTGGTCTGGTCCGGCGGCCGAAGCATGATCGACGGCCACGCGCCTGACGCCGACGTCCAGTACCGGATCGGTTCCATCACGAAGAGCTTCGTCGCCGTGCAGGTCATGCGCCTGCGGGACGAGGGCCGGCTGGACCTGGCCGACCCGCTGGAGCGCCATCTGCCCGGTACCGCCGCCGGGCCGCTGACGATCGCCGAGCTGCTGGGCCACACCTCCGGGCTCGCGGCGGAGACGCCGGGGCCCTGGTGGGAGCGCACGCCGGGAACGACGCGACCACAGCTGGGCGATGTCCTCGGTGAGCCACCGACGCGGCACCCGGCCGGCCGCCGCTTCCACTACTCGAATCCCGGGTTCGCCCTGCTGGGCGCGCTGGTCGGCCGGCTGCGCGGGACGTCGTGGGCCGACGCGCTGCGCGGCGACCTGCTGACCCCGCTCGGGATGGCCCGGACCTCGCTGTCGCCCCAGGCCCCGCACGCCGGGGGCTTCGCGGTACATCCGTGGGCGGACGTGATGCTGCCCGAGCCGTTGACGGACACCGGGGTGATGGCGCCGGCGGGCCAGCTGTGGTCGACCGCCGCGGACCTGGCCCGCTGGGCGGCGTTCCTCGCCGGCGGCGCCGAGGGCGTCCTGCGCGCCGCCACGATCGCCGAGATGCGCCGGCCCGCGTCGGGGCCGGACGAGACGGACGACTGGGCCACCGCGTACGGGCTCGGCCTGCAGCTGCGGCGCCACGGCGGGCAGGTCCTGTTCGGGCACACCGGCTCGATGCCGGGATTCCTGGCCGCGCTGTGGGTGAGCGAACGCGACGACGTCGCCGCCGTCGTGCTGGCGAACGTGACCTCCGGCCCGGCGGTCGGGTCGCTCGCCGCCGACCTGGTCCAGATCGTCGCCGAGCACGAGCCGCGGCCTCCCGAGCCGTGGCGCCTGCTGACCACCGCCGACCCGGAGCTTCTGGCGCTCACCGGGCCCTGGTACTGGGGCCCGGCACCGCACCTGCTGCGGCTGCTGGCCGACCGGGGGCTGGAGCTCACCCCCGTCGGCCAGACCGGCCGCGGCTCCCGGTTCCGGGCCGAGGCGGACGGCACCTGGACCGGCCTGGACGGCTACTACGCGGGCGAGACGCTGCGGGTCGTGCGGGGGCCGGACGCCGCCGGCACCCACCTGGACCTCGGCAGCTTCGTCTTCACCCGGGCGCCCTACCAGCCGGACGCGCCCATCCCCGGCGGCGTCGGCGCGGACGGCTGGCACGCTTTCTGACGCCTGGTCCTGGTCAGTGGACCGGCGGCAGGACGGGGTCGGACTGCCGCGGAACGGCCGCGTCGTCCGGGGTCACGCGCGGCCGGCCCGCCACCTCGCTCGCGAAGAGCCCGGTAGGCACGACGAGCCGTGAGGCCACGTACGCCGTCTCCGTGGTCGGCGTCGGCGTCCGGGCGAGAACCACGCGCAGACAGACCCGGGTCGCGTCGGCGAGCACGACGAGGACCAGCAGGCCGAACGTCAGCGCGAGGACCCCGTCCACGGTCGAGTTCTGCACGATCTTGTGCATGTCACCGACGCTCTTGGCCGGCGCCAGCAGCTTCCCGTCGTCGAGCGCGGCGGCGTAGCGGTCGCGCTGCGCGAAGAAGCCGAGCCTGGGATCGTCCGAGAACACCTTCTGCCAGGTGGCGGTGAAGGTGACCGCGACATCCCAGGCCAGCGGAACCCCGGTCACCCAGGCCCACCGCGCGCGGCCGCTCTTGACGAACAGGGTGGTCGCCACCGTCAGGGCGATGGCCGCGAGCAGCTGGTTGGCCAGCCCGAACAGCGGGAAAAGCTGGTTGATACCGCCGAGCGGGTCGGTCACCCCGGCCCAGAGGAAATAGCCCCAGGCGCCGACCACCAGGGCGCTGCTCAGCCAGACCCCCGGCCACCAGCTCACCCGGCCGATCGGTTTCCAGACGTTTCCGAGCATGTCCTGCAGCATGAACCGGCCGACGCGGGTGCCGGCGTCGATCGTGGTCAGGATGAACAGCGCCTCAAACATGATCGCGAAGTGATACCAGAACGCGGACAGGGCGCTGCTGCCGAAGGCGCCGGAAAGTATGTGGGACATGCCGACCGCGAGGGTCGGGGCGCCTCCGGTGCGGGCGACCAGCGACGACTCGCCGACGGCCCTGGCCGCCGTGGCGAGCGCGTCCGGCGTGACGGTGTATCCCAGGTGCGCGACCGCCGTCGAGGCCGACGCCGCCGTGCTCCCGACGACCCCGGCCGGCGCGTTCATCGCGAAGTACAGGCCGGGGCTGAGCACCGCCGCCGCGATCAGCGCCATCAACGCGACGAAGGACTCGGTCAGCATCGCGCCGTAGCCGACCAGCCGGATCTGGGACTCCTTCTGGATCAGCTTCGGGGTGGTGCCGGACGCGACGAGCGCGTGGAAGCCGGACAGAGCCCCGCACGCGATGGTGATGAAGAGGAACGGGAACAGGCTGCCGGCGAACACCGGCCCGTTGCCACGGGTCGCGAAGGGGCTGATCGCGTCCGCCTGAAGTGTCGGTAGCTCCACGAGAACCCCGACTGCGAGCAACCCGATCGTGCCCACCTTCATGAAGGTGGAGAGATAGTCGCGGGGCGCGAGCAGCACCCACACCGGCAGCACCGAGGCGACGAATCCGTATCCCACCAGGCAGCCGACCAGCGCCTTCGGGCTGAGCGTGAAGGCGGCGGCGAGGCTGGACTCCTGGACCCAGTGGCCACCGACGATGGCCGCGAGCAGTGCCGCGACGCCAAGCGCCGTGGCCTCGGCGATCCGCCCGGGCCGCAGCACCCGCAGGTAGACGCCCATGAAGACCGCGATCGGGATCGTCATCGCGATCGAGAACGCCCCCCAGGGCGAATGCGCGAGGGCCCCGACCACGACGAGCGCGAGCACCGCCAGCAGGATGATCATGATGGCGAAGACCCCGACCAGCGCCGCCGCGCCGCCGATTGGGCCGATCTCGTCACGAGCCAGCTGGCCGAGGCTCTTGCCGTCGCGCCGCATCGAGAAGAACAGCGTGACCATGTCCTGCACCGCGCCCGCGAAGATCACTCCGGCGACGATCCAGATCGTGCCGGGCAGGTAGCCCATCTGCGCCGCGAGTACGGGGCCGACAAGCGGCCCGGCCCCGGCGATGGCGGCGAAATGGTGCCCGAACAGGACCCGCCGGTCGGTCGGCTGGTAGTCGACGCCGTTGTCGAGGCGCTCGGCCGGCGTCGCCCGACCGTCATCGACTCGCAGCACCCTGGTGGCCAGGAACCGGGCGTAGAACCGGAAGGCGATCGCGAACGACCCGAGGCCCGCGACCAGCATCCAGGCGGCGGAGACCGACTCGTGCCGGGAAAGCGCGAGCACGGCCCAGCCGATCGCGCCGGCCACCGACACCGCGGCCCAGCCGGCGATCGACCGAAGGCGTTGGGCTGTGCCGCCGCCGGACGGGTGGTGGACGCCGGACGCCTCGCGCAGCGCGCTCATGCCCGACCGCCTGAGCCGGCGGTGGAAACGGGCCGCCCGCGCGAGCCGATGAGGTCGAGCCCCTGGGGAAGATCGCTGCTGAAGCGCCGGAACCCGAACCGGGACCGGCAGTCGACCACGACGTCCCGGGCCACCAGGTCCGGGTAGGCACGCGGGTGGGCCAGCACGCTGCCGGCTGGATCCGCCTCCACCGGGCGCAGGCGGCGGGACCTCAGCGCGACCGCGCGCGGAGCCGTGCGCAGCCACGGATGGCCGGTGCACCCGCAGCAGACGCCGAGCGCGGCCCAGTCGAACACGATCATCTCGCCGTCGCGCAGTGCCGCGCGCGCCCGGTCGGTCAGCCGAATCACCGGTCTCCTCCCTAGCGACCGTCGTGTCCGTCATGGGCCATCGATTTCCCATGATCGCGAGGTCGCCTCTTTATAACCGGGCGACACTACGATCAGTGACTTCTCGGTCACGCCAGTAACCCCGGCGGGAGAGTTGTCCTGCTTGACCGGTGAACCGCGTCCCTGGAGCAGGAGGAGGAGCACGCGGACGACCTGCTGACGCTCCTGCAGAAGATGGAGCCCTGACGCGGCGCCCGGCGTGGCCGTTCTGCGGCGATATGTGGCCTCGCGACTAGACTCCGGTGACCATGACGGGGCAGTGGGTCAAGCCGCGAGGCCACCGGAGTGCTCGGTGATCGTCGATCGCGAGCGGCTGGAGAAGGCCCTGCCCGGCTACCGGGTCGCCGGGCGGCTCGGGGCCGGGGCGTTCGGCCTGGTGGTGGGCGGCCAGCACCGCCGGATGGGCCGCTCCGTAGCGATCAAGGTGATGGACGCCGACGGCTTCGCGGGCGTCGCGACCGGCTTCATCTCCGAGGCCAGGCTGCTGGCCAGGCTGGACCATCCGCACCTGGTGCGCGTGCACGACTATGTCGAGGCCGAGGGCCTCTGCCTGGTGGTGATGGAGCTGCTCGCCGGGGGCACGCTGGCCAACCGGCTGGCCGAGCTCGGCCCCGAGCAGGCCTGCGCCGTCGGGCTGGCGGTCGCCGCGGCGCTGGAGCACGCGCACGGCCAGGGTGTGCTGCACCGCGACATCAAGCCCGACAACATCCTGTTCGCCACGGACGGGACGCCCAAGGTCAGCGACTTCGGGCTCGCGAAGGTCTTCGAAGGGTCCGCAGCCACCGCCAGCGGAACGGTCGGCACCCCCCTCTACATGGCGCCCGAGCAGATCCAGGGCGGCCGGCTCGGCCCCGGCACCGACCTCTACGCCCTGGCCGTCGCGCTCTACCGGCTGCTGGCCGGGCGCCCGCTGTTCGATCCGAAGCAGCCCGTG
The DNA here is from genome assembly GCF_016786355.1 of Frankia sp. AgB1.9. Classification (GTDB taxonomy): domain Bacteria; phylum Actinomycetota; class Actinomycetes; order Frankiales; family Frankiaceae; genus Pseudofrankia. Next base: position 2,226 of record NZ_JADWYX010000202.1, on the reverse strand, counting down.
CACGCCATGCTGTACCAGCAGCTGACCGTGACGCCGGCGCCGCTGACCGGCGTGGACCCGCGGCTGGCCGCGGTGGTGCTGCGCGCGTTGGCCAAGGACCCCGCCGACCGCCACCAGGACGCCCGGGCGTTCGCGGTGGACCTGGCGGGGGCGGCCGCCCAGGCCTTCGGCGCCGGCTGGGCCGCTCGCGCCGCGGTCCCGCTGCACCTCGACGACGCCGTCCGCGCCGCCGCCGACACCGACACCGACACGTCCACCGCCACCGTCGAGTCTGATCGGCCCCTGGTCGGACTTGTCGGAGGCGAGCTGGCTGCCCTGGGAGCCGGGTTGGCCCCCGCCGAACGCGCGCCGGCTGTCGCGGTGGCCGGCGCGGCTGTCGCCGTGGCCGAGCCGGCCGTCGCGGTAGCCAGTTCGGGCGTGGTAGCCAGTTCGGGCGTCGCCCCGGCCGCGCCGGCCGCCGATGAGGACAGGGCAGCCGATGGCGCCGGGCCGGCGGCCGGCGGTACCCCGCCGCCCGTCACCGCCGGCGGGAACGTCGCGGGCGGGACCGAGCCGCCCGGCGCGAGGGGCGGGTCGCGGCGCAGGCTGACGCGGCTGGCCTTCGTCTGCGCCCTCGTGCTGGCCGCCGTCGCCGTGCCGGTGGGTCTGCTCGACGCGGGCATCCGCTCAGGCGGGAGCCACGCGGCGGCGAAGAACGCGACCGACACGTCGGTCAGCGCGCGGCCTCCGACGGCGACGGCCACGTCCGCCCCGGCGACCCCGTCATCCGGCCCGGCCACGACACCGGCTGCCACGCCGACCGGCGCCACGTCGGCCCGCACACCCCAGACCGTCGTCTCGTCGGCTGGCGCGGGCCCCACGACCGGCCAGCCCCAGACCGCGCCGGGCACCACCCGCCCGGCCGCCAGTTCGGGCCAGGCCGGCCAGGCAGGGCCCGCTGGTCCTGGGACCGACGCGAACTATCAGGCCGGCTCCTCGGTCAGCGTCGCCGGCTGCGCCGGCTGGCTGGACTTCTCCGACATCCTCTACGGGACGCTTTCCGCCGGCGCCGCCTCCTGCGCCGCCGATGTCATCACGACCAGCGACACCCTCGGCGACTCGACGGTCAGGCTCACCGCCGAGAACTACGCCGAGAAGAACTCCGCCCCCGGCGGCTTCCTGTATTTCGGCTACTACAAGCTCTCGGTGCACATCTGCATCTGGAATGTCACCGACGCCGGCCACAAGCAGTGCTCCGCCACGTACACCGACACCCAGGGAACCGTCACCCGGGGCTGAGCGACGCCGGAGACACGCGAGCCCGCCGGGGACACCACGCCAGTCGCGACCGGGCCTGGGCCACGCACCCCCGCGAAACGGCCAGGGCGCAGCGATCCACGGCCTTCGGGGGATCACCGCGGCGGCCCGGCTGTGACGTCGGACACCGCAATACTTCCGGATATGTCCGGTTTTGACGCGCGGGAATCAGTGGCACGCATTCATTGATCGCGCCCCGTCGAGTTGTGACGTCGAGCACAGATCGAATGACGGCCGAACGAGAATAGGCAGATCAAGCCGATCGCCAGAAGCAGCTACCTGCCAGTTGTGCATCAGTTTGAAATCCACTGGTCAGCCAACTCCCACCTGCTTTCTGGATCCCCGTGGGCAGCGAGTGGGCCGGGTGTGGCATTGCGCATGCAAAGGCGTCTGCACGGGCGTACTGTCCGCAGACAGATCACTACAACGAGGTGGTGATCAGGCCCGCCGAAGCAATCGGCGTGCGCGACGGGTCCGGGCGAAGGCGGGGGTACGCAGTCCAGTCCCCCGCCTTCCCTGTCTTAGGAGGCAATACATGGTGGCCGCCGTCACCCTCGCTCTGGCTGCCCTGGTCCTGGCAACCGTGACCGCCGTCGGCGCGACGATCACCGCACGCAGGCTCCGGCGAACCTCCCAGATGGCCCGCGTCCTGACCGTCATTCCCCGCCGCTGCCCTGACTGCGGTCATGGCTGGGAGGACGGCCGCGCCCGGCACACCCCCTGCGCCTCGACACACCGTGCCGTGGCGTCCCTCCTGCTGCCTCCCGACATCGCCTGACGCCCTCCCCGGGGCGGCGGCCCACCGGCGCGGGGACCAACAGACGGTGTGGGGGGTCAGGGCGGGCGCCGGCGCCGGCGCCGGATCGGCGGACTATCTGGCGACCGCCGGTATCCCGGTGACCGGAGTGGGCGCCGACCCCTCCTGGGGCC
>NZ_JADWYX010000201.1 GCF_016786355.1 Frankia sp. AgB1.9 | reverse complement strand
GCAACTACGTTCAGGAGGCCGTGAGCTCGTCGGTGACCTTCACGACGACCAACAACGGCGGCTGATCCGCGGCGGGGGGGGGGGGGGCGCGCCGCCCCCCCCCCCCCCGGCGGGGGGGGGGGGGGGCGGGGGGCGGCCCCGCCCCCCCCCCCCCCCGGCTCGGGGGTGCGCCCCGGCTCTCGCGTCAGTTCGGTGGCTGTTCCGAGGGCGGCGCGGGCGGTGTCTCAGCCGCGGCGATGTCCCGGAGCAGGCCGGAGCGCACGGCGAGGATGATCCGTTCCCGCTTGCGCAGCGCGACCGCCTGGTCGACGTCTCCCTCGTCGAGCGCGGCGTCCTTCGCCGCGCGCACCGTCTCGAGCTGGCGGGCGAGCTCGCGGGCCTGCTTGTTGGCCTGGTCGTAAGCGGCGAAAGGCGGGGGGCCGGACGGCCCGGGCAGCGTGGAGCCAGCGGGCGGCGCCGCGGCCAGCGCGGACCTGGCCCGCCGCCGCGCCTCCCGTGGGTCGATCGCGAGCCGCGCGAACAGGTCGGCGGCGGCGCCCTCACCCTCGTCGACCAGCCCCAGCAGCAGATGCTCAGACCCGATGTAGCTGTGATCGAGCTTAAGTGCCGCGCGTAGCGAACGCTCCAGGACCCGCTTCGCCCGCGGCGTGAACGGGATATGTCCGCTCGACGGTCCATCGCCACGACCGACCAACGCCACGACCGCGTCCCTGGCCGCCTCGAGGGTGACGCCGAAGGACTGCAGGGTCACCGCCGCCCCGCCCACGTCATCGTGGAACAGGCCAAGCAGCAGGTGCTCGGTGCCGATCCGGTCGTGACCGAGCGCCTTGGACTCCTCCTGAGCGCAGATGATCGAGCGTCGGGCCTCGTCGGTGAACCTCTCGAACATCGCCTGCTCCCTGCCGAACGGTCCGATCTGACCCTTCTGAACGTGGATCGTCGATCGCCGGGTCCCGTCAGACAAGGGATTGGTCGGCTTGGCCCGGTTGTATCGCCAGATCCGGCGACCCACAGCTGGACTCGCCCCGTGCCGAGACCATCAAGATCGCTGTTTTCGTCCTCGCGCGGCTGGGGCCGCGGCGGTTTTGTGACCAGGTGATTGCCAAGACGGCGATCAAGTCAGCGGACCGACCTCGCCGGATCCGGCGCTAGGGAGCAAACGCCTGTCTCGGGGGGCGGACGCCTGTCCAGCGTGTCAATCCTCCGCGGGTCGGTGCTCCGCGCACCCGGTGGCCGCAGTTTCCCCTGCGCAAATGGCGATCATCGCGCTCTGGCACCGGCAAGGTTCCTCATGATCGCCAGTTGGTAGGGGAAACGGTCGTTTCGTGCCCCAGTTTGTCGTATTCATCCCTGCGCAGTTGGCGATCACCGCCGTCGCGCACCGCTTCACCGCCCGAAGATCGCCAGATGGGTGGGCGGAATGGCGCTCGAAGCTTCGGTCGCCCGACGGACCGACCGCCTCTGCTGGAGCGACCGGCAGGGCGTCCCCGGCGCCCGAAGCGTTCCGCGGTGCGGTTGATCTCCGCGTTTCGCGGTGCGGTTCCGCTCCCGGTAGGGCGCTCGCGGCCGAGCCGGGCCAACCGCCGGTCTGTCTGCACGGTCGACGCGTGTCCCAGCTGCACGGTTGACCCTGGTCCGTCGTGGGCGGGAGGGTGGCCGGTACCGGCCGACGGCAGTTCGGTGGGACGGTGGAGCCGCGATGCTGGCTCGGGCTCAGGGATGGAGCGGATGTGGCGGACGGCGGTTACGACGCGGATGTGATCGTCGTAGGGGCGGGCCTGGCCGGGCTGGTGGCGACCGCTGAGCTCGCGGACGCGGGGCGCCGGGTGATCGTCGTCGAGCAGGAGAACGAGGCCAATCTGGGAGGGCAGGCGTTCTGGTCGCTGGGCGGGCTGTTCTTCGTCGACTCGCCGGAGCAGCGCCGCATGGGCGTCCGGGACTCGTTCGATCTCGCCTGGCAGGACTGGCTGGGAACGGCGGGGTTCGACCGGGAACGTGAGGACCACTGGCCGCGTCAGTGGGCGCGGGCCTACGTCGAGTGGGCCGCCGGGGAGAAGCGAGCCTGGCTGCACGCGATGGGGGTGCGGTGGTTCCCGGTCGTCGGATGGGCGGAACGCGGCGGCTGGGGCGCCGACGGGCCGGGGAACTCGGTACCGCGGTTCCACCTGACCTGGGGCACGGGGCCTGGCGTGGTCGAGCCGTTCGCCCGGCGGGTCCGCGCCGCGGCCGATGCCGGCCTGGTGACGTTCCGGTTCCGGCACCAGGTGGACGGTCTGGCGGTGACGGCCGGCCAGGTCGACGGCGTGCACGGCACCGTGCTGGAGGCCACCGACACCGCACGCGGCCTCGCCTCGTCGCGCAACGGTGTCGGTGAGTTCTCCCTGCGGGCGCAGGCCGTGATCGTCACCTCGGGCGGGATTGGCGGCAACCACGAGCTGGTCCGGGCCAACTGGCCGCAGCGGCTCGGCGAGCCGCCGAAACACATGCTCACCGGGGTCCCGGCCCACGTTGACGGCCGGATGCTCGCGATCAGCGAGACCGCCGGCGCGAGCATCGTGAACCGCGACCGGATGTGGCATTACACCGAGGGCATCACCAACTTTGACCCGATCTGGCCGGGCCACGGCATCCGCATCCTGCCCGGGCCGTCGTCACTCTGGTTCGACGCGACCGGCGCCCTGCTTCCGCCACCGCTGTTCCCCGGTTTCGACACGCTCGGCACACTCGCCCACATCCAGCGCACCGGCTACGACTACACCTGGTTCATCCTTACACAGAAGATCATCGAGAAGGAGTTCGCGCTCTCCGGCTCCGAGCAGAACCCGGACCTGACCGGCAAGGACATCCGCCTACTGCTGCGCCGCCGTTTCGGCGAGGGTGCTCCGGGCCCGGTCGAGGCGTTCAAGAAGCACGGCGTCGACTTCGTCGTCCGCGACGACCTGCGCTCCCTCGTCGACGGGATGAACGCGCTCACGCCGACGCCGCTCCTGCGCTACGACGACGTCGAGCGCCAGGTCGTCGCCCGCGACCGGGAAATGGCCAACCCGTACACCAAGGACCTGCAGATCGCCGCTCTACGCGGGGCACGGCGCTACCGGGGCGACAAGCTCATCCGCGTCGCGACGCCGCACCGAATGCTCGACCCCAAGGCCGGCCCGCTGATCGCCGTCAAGCTGCATCTGCTGACCCGCAAGACCCTCGGCGGCCTGGAGACCAACCTCGACAGCCAGGTCATCCGCCCGAACGGGCAGGACGCCATTCCCGGTCTTTATGCCGCCGGTGAGGTCGCGGGCTTCGGCGGCGGCGGCGTCCACGGTTACCGCGCGCTGGAGGGCACCTTCCTGGGGGGCTGCCTCTTCTCCGGCCGCGCCGCCGGCCGCGCGGTGGCGTGCGCGGTCGGCTGACCTGGTCGACCCGGCCCACCCGACCGGCCCAACACAGGGCCGACCTTGCCTCCTCCCGCCTACCTGGGTCCCGGAAAGGGCGGCGGCTCCGTGGGACGCCCGTTGCCCGTGACGGAGCGACGAATCTGCTCCTTGAGGTACGCCTTCGCGTCCGCCTCACGACGGTCGACCAGGTCGATGTACCGGATGCCACGCAGCAGGCCCGCCGGCTCGCAGGGCTTGACCCGGACCGGTATCAGCGTGCGTTTCAGGCCGTTCGGATCCCGCAGCCAGGCGTTGTGCCAGGCCTGCTGCCAGGCCGCCCGCACGGCGCGGGACTCCAGGTAGGCCGGCGACAGCACGGCGATCGTCCGATCGCAGGAGGTAACCGCGAGGTCCAGCACGTCGACCGACTCGTCGCCCGCCAAGAGGTCCCAGGACTCCAGTCGAACGCTGTAGTTCTCCGCCTTCAGGTGCCAGGCGATCCAGTCACCCCAGCCCTCGTCGTCCGGGGCGGCCGACACCAGGAAGTCCCACCGCTCGCCCTTGTCGGTCTTCCCCGCGGCCGGTGGCGGATCGGGCGCGGACCGCGTGGACCGCGCGGCTCCCACCGGCGGCTCCCCGGCCGGGTCGGCTGAGCGGGAGCCCGCGGAACCGGCGGGTTGGCGCGCCGGCCAGCCGTTGACGGGCCCGGCGATCCCTCGTTCGGGGATGGAAAGCCATCCCACGGCTCGGAAGCGCTTCCCGACGACGTCGACCTGGTGAAACGCACGTAGGTCGATCCCGGCGATCCCAGGTCTGATCACCGACTCGTACAGACGGTCGGAGACGAGAAGCGCCAGATCGATGTGCGGGTCATCCTCGAGCACCCCACGCAGCAGGTCCGCGTCAAGGAGGCGGGCACATTCCACAATCGGGTCCCCGGCCCAGCCCGACCCGTCCGGGATGACGTGTCCATGGTGAAGGGCGAGGCGCAGCCGGATCCGCCCCGGCCCGTGCCGGTTGTGGTTGGTCGTGAGGAGAGCCCCGCTCAGCCGGTGGACGAAGTCCCGGACGACCCGCTCAGCGGGGACCGTCGCCGCGACGACGCCGAGGAAGCCGTCCCCGCGGTCCTGGTCCTGAAGCGAGCCCGAGGAGCCAATTCCGGCTTCGGCGAGGGCCTGCCCGAAGATCTTCCGTAGGCGCTCCCGCAGGTCGCGCTGGGCAATCGCGTCGAGGTCGCTGTAACGCTCGGCGTCGACGCCGATGATGAGGCCGAACATGGACGGTCCGGGCGGCGCTCCGGGGCCGGAACGGCCAGAAGCTTGCTGACGCTGGACACTGGGCTCCGTCGGTTCCGACCAGAAATACGAGTTGTCAGGGTATTCGTCGTGTGCACGGGCGAGGATGCTGTCCCGCAGCCCGACGCTCTGTCCTTTCGAGAGATACTCGTTGACCGCGTCCCAGAAGCTCGCCGAGTTGAAGAACACGGTGCTCGTCGGTATCCGGCCCGCATCCATGCCCGCGCCGAGGAGCAGCTGACGCGCACTGACGGGGTCCGAATACACCCGCGCGAACTCGCCAAGTTGGTCCGCATTGAAGGTGCTCATCGGTCAGGCTCGTCCCGCCGCGGCGTCCGCGACGCCCCGGATGAAGACCGGGTTGGCTGGGTAGTCGGCGCGTGCCTGGCCGAGAATGCGACCCCGCAGCTCCGCGTTGCGACTCGCGCTGAGGTATACGTTCACAGCCTGCCAGTACGAGACCGACGTATACGCGGTGAGTATCACCGGCTGTTGCTGAGGACCGATGCCAGCGCGCTGGAGAAGTTGGGACACGTTGAGCGGCTGCCAGTAAACCCGCGCCAGCTCGGCCAGCTCGTCGTCACTCAGAAGGTTCACGCGTCACGCCCCCGTGTGCCACCTCGCAGCGACACAATGTCTTCCCCGCGCCGTCTCCGGCACCCCGTCACGGCGGCCAGACAGCTGAACCTGTGGCCGACACCGGTGATCCTACTCGGCGCACGCGCGGACTCCGGCGCCGACAACGGTCAGCATTTCGACGCGTCGCGCCCGGTCAGCTGGCCGTTTCGGTCAGGTCCAAGGCGTGGCCGGTGGTGGCGTCGACGTGGTCGGGGATCGGGTCGTGGCGGTCGCCGACGGTGGGCGTTCCGGTGGGTTCGAACATGAGGATCGAGGCGCCGCCGGGCGACGACGGGCGGTGTTCGACACCGCGCGGGACGACGAAGACGGCGCCCTTCGGCAGGACCACCGTCCGCTCCCCCACGCCGCCGGCGGCCTCCGCGCCGCGCAGCGCGATGTGGAGTTCGCCCTCGATGACCAGGAAGAACTCGTCGGTGTCGTCGTGGGCGTGCCAGACGTGCTCGCCGGCTACCTTCGCGACTCGCACGTCGTAGTCGTTCACCCGGGTCACGATGCGCGGGCTCCACAGCTGCTCGAAGCTCCCGAGCGCCTTCGCCAGCTCCACCGGACGGCTCTGTTCGATGCTCACCGATTCATCATCGCGCCGCGGCGCCGGCCGCGGCGCACCGTTGGACGAACGGCCGCGCCCCGCCGGGGCCTGACCGCGATGGCGAGCGGGACACCGGACAGAGCGCCCCGGCCTCCTCGTGCCGGTATCCGGACACGCTCCGTGCTCGTCCCGGCGCCGCCGCGCCGATCGGCTCCGGAGTGGCAAACAATTTCGGGCCGTGCCGTCCGTTGTGCGACGCTCGTCCGCGTGTGTGCCGAGAAGCTGCTGGACGTGTACGACGCGCAGGTGCGGGGGTCGTTCCCGAACCGGCTGCCGGCCGGGTGGCTCGGCGAACGGGACGGCCCACTGACCCGGTGCCTGACCATCAACGGCGGCTTCGCCATGCTCACCGAGGGTGCCGAGGGCCTCGGCGCCGACGCGCTGGAGTCGCTGGTCGACCGGACCTTCGCCTACTACGCGGTGCGTGGCCTCGGTTTCGAGTGGAAGACGTTCGACCACGACCGGGCGGACCTGCGCCCGATGCTGACAGCCCGTGGCGCGGTGGCCGAGGCTCATGAGGCGCTCGTCCTCGGCGAGTCGGCGGCCCTCGCGGGCACACCGGTGCTGCCCGCGGGGCTGACGATGCGGCAGGTCTCGGCCCGCGCCGACCTGGAACGTGTCGCGGCGCTGGCCAGCGCGGTCTGGGACGACGACTGGTCGTGGCTCGCCGACGACCTGGAGAACCGGCTGAGCGGCGCCACCGAGCCCGTCGAGATCTTCGCCGTCGAGGATGGCGCCCGGATGGTGAGCACCGCCTGGCTGGTCCCGCTGTCCGGCACCCGGGTCGCGGGGCTGTGGGGCGGCAGCACGTTGGAGCAGTACCGCCGGCGCGGCCTCTACCGGGCCCTCGTCGCGCACCGCGCCGCCCGGGCGGTCGCGCTCGGCTACCCGCTGCTGCAGGTCGACGCCTCCGACGACAGCCGGCCGATCCTGCGCCGCCTCGGCCTGCAGGTCGTCGGCGGCACCGTCCCCTACGTCAGCGCCCCGGCCGGAACTGGCTGACCGGGGGGCAACGGGTTCCGCGGCGCCCTGGGCGCGACTACCGGTCCGCGCCGCCGGGCGTGACAGCGTCGAGAACCGTGTCGAGGGCGACGTTGAGCTCGGCCCGCAGCGGTTCCGGGAGGTCGAGCTCGGACTCCCAGGCGTGCAGCCGGTCGTTGACCTGGCGGCTGAGCGTGTCGCCGGCGGCGGTCAGCTCGACGGTGATCCGGCGGCGGTCGGACGGGTCGGGCGCCCGGCGGACCAGGCCGGCGGTGGCGAGGCGGTCGAGCGTCAGGGTCATGCCGCCGCTGGTACGCCCGAGCACCCGGCACAGCCGGCTCGGCGCGCCTTGGCCCCCGGGCGAGCGGCGGATCGCGCCGAGTACCAGGTAGTCCGCGACCGTCAGGCCACACGGTTCGACCAGGCCGTCGAGCGCGGCGGAGACGAGCATGTTGAGCCGGACCAGGCGGGCGAGCAGGCCGGCGTGCCCGGTCAGGCCGACCTCGTCGACCCAGCCGGGCTCGCTGACCGTCGCCCCGGCGGCGCGCGCCGACGTGCGCTCGCCGCGGGTCATGGCCGGCCCGCTCGACATTCTCGGGACTCTACGGATTCATTCCTCGATACGGATTCATTCCCGGATGCCGAAACGCTCCAGGCCGAAGGCGCGGATGGCGTTGCCGCGGACGAACTTGTAGACCTCCGGGGCGGTCATGTCCGCGCCGGCGCACAGCCGGTGGGCCACGGCCAGCGAGTTCGGCCAGGTGCCGTCGGTGTGCGGGTAGTCGGTCTCGAAGACGATCTGGTCGAGGCCGACCTCGGCGCGGGACAGCAGGCCGTGCTGGTCGTCGAACAGGCAGCCGTAGACGCGGCCCCTGACGTAGCTGCTCGGTGGGTTCGGCAGCCGGGCGCCGCCGCCGACGTCGCCCTTCCAGACGAGGTCCATCCGCTCCAGCAGGTACGGCATCCAGCCGACCTGGCTCTCGGCGTAGACGATGGTCAGGCCGGGGAACCGGTCGAGCGTGCCGGAGAAGATCCAGTCACACAGCGAGCCCTCGGCGTTCTGCGACGACAGCGACATGCTGACGGCCAGCGGCGCGTCCGGCGAGGTCGAGGGCAGCGTCGAGGACGAGCCGATGTGCATCGTGACGACCGTGCCGGTCTCCTCGCAGGCCTGGAAGAGCACGTCCCAGGCGCCGGAGTGGATCGAGGCGAAGCCGAGCTTGCTCGGGTTCTCCGAGAACGACACCGCGTACGAGCCCTTCGCCGCGCAGCGGCGCACCTCGGCGGCGGCCAGCGCCGGGTCCCACAGCGGGATGAGGGTGAGCGGGATCAGCCGGCCCCGGCCGGAGCCGCCGGCCCACTCGTCGATCATCCAGTCGTTGTAGATCTGGATGCAGGCGAGCGCGACCTCCTTGTCCGGCCGCTCGGAGAAGCCCTGGCCGCAGAACCGGGGGAAGGTGTTCGGGAAGTTGATCGCCGCCTCGACGTGGTTGGTGTCCATGTCGAGCAGCCGGGCGTCCCGGTCGTAGGTGCCGGGGCGGAAGTCCTCGTAGACGGCCGGCAGGTTCTGCACCTCGGCCGGCGGGACGCCCGCGGAAGCGTGCAGCAGGCCGGTCGGGTAGACGAGGTCGTCGTAGAGCCACAGGTCGCACCAGCGCCCATCGGGGACGCCGCGCTCGAAGCCGTAGTGGCCGCCGGAGAAGTGCAGCTTCAGCCGGTCGCGGACGACCTTGGGGCCGCGGTCGCGCATCGACGCGGGTAGCTCCCGCTGCCATAACTCGCGCGGCTCCAGGATGTGGTCGTCCACCGAAATGATCTTCGGGAAGTCGTGCGGCGCTGGGGTGACGGTCCCGGGTGTCGTCCTGTCGTCGGTCACTGTCATCTGCCGGCCCCCTCGGTCCCGGGCGCGTTCGCCCTGCTCAGAGCTGGATTGCCGATCGCTTTCCAAAAAGCTACTTTTCACCAAGCTACCCGGCGACCCCTGCCCTGTCAGGAGGTCGCGGACAGGCGCGGAAGGGAAGGACGGCGGCATGGCGGAGCTGAAGATCGTGTCGGTCGGGGATCTCCCGTGGCAGGAGGTGAAGGCGCAGGCTCATCCGGGCGGGCGGCGGGTGTCCGTGTGGGAGAAGTTCCTCGAGTGGTCGCCGGAGCGGATGGTCATCTACGCGCGCTACGACCCGGGCATGGTCGTCGAGCGGCACGGCCACGCCTCCGACCACTTCGTCTACGTCGTCGCCGGTGAGGTGCTCGTCGGCGACCGGCCGTGCCCCGCGGGCACGCACCTCACGCTGGAGCACGGCGCCCAGTTCGGCCCCCTGGTCGCCGGCCCTGAGGGCGCGACCCTCTACGAGGTGATGACCGGCGATCCACGCGCGGTCCCGGCCGACCCGGAGGGTTTCGCCGAGCTTCTCGCCTCCCGGGGCATCGAGCCGCTCCCCAATCCCCCGGTCCCCTGGCCCGACTGGCTCGCCCCCCGCACCGACCACCAGGCCGGCCTGCGCGAGAACGACGGCCAGGCAGGCCTCGCCGTCGACAACGATTAGGACAGGGCACCCCAGCAGCAGGACGATCACCCGGGCGCGGGGCGGGGCGGGGGCGGGTGGGGCGACCGGGTCGACCTGGATCTCGACCATGTTCCGGTCGGGGTCCCGGTAGTACATCGACAGCGTGACGCCGTGCGCGATGCAC
>NZ_JADWYX010000200.1 GCF_016786355.1 Frankia sp. AgB1.9 | reverse complement strand
CGGCAGATCGAGTCGAAGACGTTGTCGAAGCTGCGTCATCCGTCCCGGTCGCAGAAGCTGCGGGACTACCTCGAATAGGGTGACCGGCCAGAGACGGCGCTTCGCGCCTCTGGCCGTTCACCTCGGGCGCTGAGCGCCCTCCAGCCCCTGACATCCGATGGCGTGGATGTCGGGGGCTGGTGGCGTATCTGGGTTGGCTTCTTGGCTGGGTTGCGCTGTTCGGTGGTGCTGGGTTCGGTGGTGCTGGGTTGCGCTGTTCGGTGTTTCCTGGGCTCGGTGGTGGTAGTGGGTCGCCGCGACGGCAACCCTGCGGTGGCGCAGGGTCATTTTGGTGGCGCGGGTTGGATAGTCTTGCGCGCACGATCGTTTGCTCGACGTGTTGGCGGCCCTGCTCGGCCTGCTCGGCCCGCTCGGTGTGGCGGTGGTCGGGGCCAGGCAAGCAGCTATGCAGGTAGTCCGCTGTGACGGGGGTCACATGGCAGTGGACGGGTATCGTGCCGATTCCTGGCGTGACCGGGGAACCCGGGTCGCGCTTGTCGACAACCATTCCTTCCTGCGGGTAGGTCTCGCGGCCCTGCTCGCCGAGTTCGACGACCTTGAGGTCGTCGCCTCGGTCGGCAGCGTCGAGGAGCTCGACATCCATCCCGGTGTACCGCCGGACGTGGTCGTGACGGAGCTGAACTTCGCCGGCGGCATCACCGGGCCAAAAGCGGTCCGCTATCTGTGCCAGCAGGGCTATCGGGTCCTGCTGGTCACCGCCGAGACCGACGCCGAGCGGCTGCGGCTCGGCCTGGAGGCCGGCGCGAGCGGTTACCTCGGGAAATCCGGCGACGGCTCGCTGCTGCGGTCCTGTATCAAGGCGGCCGCGGCCGGGGATCGGTTGCGGTCGGACGTCGTCGTGAAACGGCTGAGCGCCCGGGCACCGAGCGCCTCCCCGATGCTGTCCGCCGCGCTTGTCGAAACGGTCCGGCTCGTCGCCAAGGGAATGGACAACGCGGCGATCGCCCGCAGCCGCGGCGTGAGCGTCGGCACCGTCAAGAAGCAGATTCAGGAGGTGCGACGCCTCTACCAGCGCCAGGGCCTGGACGTCAGTTCCCGGATCGCGCTGCTGGACGCCGCCCGTGGCCTCTTTCCTGACGAGGTCTGACCACTGTGAGACAGGAAACCCCGATGAGGCATGACCGTGGTCGTTAACCCCGCCCGTTCCGAGAGTGCCGCCCCGGCCGCCGGCCTCACCCGGATCACCTCCGTTCTGCTCACCGCGGTCGTCTCCGGCGTCGAAGGCCCGCGTTGGCGGGACATTGTCGTGCGGTTCCGCGGAGACGCGACCATCGGTGACCTGCGGGCTGCCCTCGCCGGCGAGGAGCCCGGAGCGGCGCCGGCCGCCGGAGGGTGGCTGCGCCAGCGGGTCGATCCGGAGGCCGGCCTGCTCGTCGACGGCCGCTACCGGGACCCGGCCGAGCCGCTGACCGCCGTGCTGCGCCACGGGGTGCTGGTCGCCCCGCGAGCCGCCCTCGCGGCGCCCGACACCGGCCGCGACGGTTTCGACGTCGGACCCGGCCAGCGAGAGGTCGCGGTCGTCGGCGGCCTGTGGGCCGGGGCGGCGGCGCCACTCGGCGCCGGTGAGGTCGTCGTCGGCCGTGGCTCCGTGGCGGGCCTGCGCGTCGACGACCCGAACCTCTCCCGCGCGCACGCCCGGTTCGACACGTCGGGCGGCCGGGTGAGGGTGCGGGACAACGGCTCCACGAACGGAACCCGGGTCGGCGGCCAGGGAATCGACGTCGCCGAACTGACCGACGGCGATGTCGTCGAGCTGGGCGGGAGCGTGCTCGCCGTGCGACCGGCCCCGCGCCGGGACGCCGACCTGGCCGCGGACGGACCGTTCGTCCGCTTCAACCGGCCACCCCGCACCCTCGACCAGCCTCGCTGGCGCACGATCGCGATGCCGACCCCGCCGTCGCCGCATCCGAGCCAGAGCCTCGTGGTGCCGGCCGTGGCACTGGTCGTCCCGCTGGCGACCTTCGCGATCCTGTACTTCATGCACGCGCTGCACGGCGCGTTCGTGTACATCATCCTGCTGGCACCGCTCGCCGGGCTCCTCGCGTTCTTCGGGCAGCGGCATACCGGCCGCCGTGACGCCAAGCGGGCGAACATCCAGTACCAGGCGGCTCTGGCCCGGGCCGAGGCCGACCTCACGTTCTCCCTCGACGCCGAGGCGAAGCTGCGCCGCGACCGCTCGCCCGACCCGGCGACCGTGCTCGCCGCGGCGACCGGGCCGACCCATCGGCTGTGGGAGCGCCGCCCTGACGACGACGACGCGCTGCGGCTGCGCCTGGGCACCGCCGCGCTGCCGGCCGGGACCAGCGTCCGCCACCCGCCGGCCGTGCCCGGCGTGACCGAGCAGCCGGACCCGCCAACCGTGCCGAACGTGCCGGTCCACGTCAGCCTGCCCGAGGTCCGGGTTCTCGGCCTGGCCGGCGACGACGAGGCCCGCAGGCATGTGGCCCGCGGCCTCGTCTGCCAGCTCGCCGGCCTGCACGCGCCCAGTGAGCTGCGGCTGACCGTGCTCGCGCCGGGCCGCGCCGCGGACTGGGCCTGGGCGTCGTGGCTGCCACACGCCCGGGAGCATCTTGACGTGCCCGACGGCCGGGTCACCGTCGCGTGCGACCAGGCCAGCATCGCGGCGGAGCTCAACCGCCTCGTCGCCACGGCGGCGGCCACCGCCCGCCGCAACGGGGACAGCCCGCTGCCGTCGCTGGCCGCGAGCGGCGGCGGGTTCGGCGACGCCGCCGCCGAGACCCCGCCGGTCGTGCTCATCGTCGACGGCGCCCGCGCGCTACGCGAGAACTCCCGGCTGCGGGTGCTGCTGCGCGACGGTCCGTCCAACGGGGTGTTCGTCATCGCGCTCGAACGTCAGCGCGCCGCCCTGCCACAGGAATGCCAGGCCACCTGCGAGCTGGCCGACGACGGCCACGCGACCCTGCGCCGGACCGGCCGGCCGGAGATCGAGCTGCTCGCCGACGGCGTCACGGCGGCCCACGCCGCCCGGCTGGCCCGCGCGCTCGCGCCGCTACTGGTCTCGACTGCCGCCACCGGCGCGTCCATCCCGTCGAGGATCGGCTTCCTGTCCGTCCATGGCCGCACGGCCCTGACCGCCGACGACGTCGCGCGCGGCTGGTCCGACGATCCAGAGCGGCTGCCGGTGGCGACGCTCGGCGCGTCCGGCAAGGGCGCGTACAGCATCGACCTGCGCAACGGCCACGACGGCCCGCACCTGCTCGTCGGCGGCCGCACCGGCATGGGCAAGAGCGAGGTGCTCGGCACGATGATCACCTCGCTGGCGTTGCGGCTGCCGCCGAGCGCCCTGGCCTTCCTGCTCATCGACCTCAAGGAGGGCTCGGGGCTCGCCCCGTTCGCCGCGCTGCCGCACACCCTCGGCCTCGTCACGAACGTCGGCAACGCCTCGACGAACGTCGAACGGGTGCTCACCTCGCTGGACGCCATGCGCACCAGCCGCCAGCAGGAGCTGACGGCGGGCGGCGGCAACCCGAACTACGACGACTACGTGGCCAACCGGCGCGGCCGACCGGTCGAGATCCCTCGGCTGGTCGTCGTCGTCGACGAGTTCGCCGAGCTGCGCGACAAGTACCCCGACGCCCTGGACCGGCTGATCTCGATGGCCCGGCTCGGCCGCAGCGCGGGCATCCACCTCGTCCTCGGCACCCAGCTGATCAGCCGGCACGTCACCGGCGACATCGCCGGCAACGCGAACCTGAAGATCTGCCTGACCGTCGACGACCCCGCCGAGAGCCAGGCCGTGGTCAACAGCCGGGACCCGGCGATCTGGCCCGACCGGGTCCCCGGCCGGGCCGCGGCCCGCTCCGACATGGGCTACGCGATCTTCCAGGCCGGCTGGCTCGGCGCGCCGGCGCCGGTGGCCGCCGGCCCGGCCGCGCTGTGCACCATCGAGCCGTTCGAACCAACCGGGACAGGCGCGCCGAGCGGGACGGGCGAGCCGGCCGGCGGCGCCGAGCCGGCCGCCGACGCGCTGGCGACCGAGCGGGACGTCGTGTTCGCCGCGCTCGGCGCCGCCGCCGACGCGGCCGGCGAGCGGCCCGAGCGCGGGCTGAACCCGCCGCTGCCCACGACCCTGCTGCTGGGCGACGTGGCCGACCTCGGGCCGGCGGCCGCCGACGAGCCCGGCCCGTGGCTGGCCGGGCCGCCTCGGCTGGCGCTCGGCCTGGAGGACATCCCCGGCCGGCTCGCGCAGCCGCCCTACTGGTTCCGTCCACGCGACGAGGGCCACCTGCTGGTGCAGGGCGGCTCGCGCAGCGGCCGCACGACCCTGCTGCGTTCGGTCGCGCTCGCCGCCGCGGCGGCGTACCGGGTGAGCGACCTACACTTGCACGTCGCCGACTTCGCCGGCGCCGGGCTGCGCGACCTGGGCGCGCTGCCGAACGTCGGCACCCTCGTGGAGCTGGAGGACGCGGACCGGGTCGCCCGGCTGCTGCGGCTGCTCGTCGAGGAGCTGCGGAGCCGCCAGGAGCTGCTCGCCGCGCACGGCGTGGCCGACCTGGCGGAGGCCCGGGAGCGGGGGGCCACCGACCTGCCCTACGTGCTCCTGCTCGTCGACCGGTACGACCTGTTCTGGGAGAAGTACTGGGAGCAGGACAACGGGGCGCTGGTGACCCAGTTCGACACGCTGCTGCGCGACGGTCCGGCGGCCGGCGTGTGGTGCGTCGTCACCACCGGTGGCGCGGGCCTGGCGGTACGCAACAACCTCGGGATCCGCGACCGGCTGCTGCTGCCGATGGCCAGCCGCGACGACGCGTCCAACGCCGGCCTGCGCCTGGACCTGCCGGCCCCGACGTCGGCGGGCCGGGGCTACCGGCTGCCGGAGCAGCAGGAGGTGCAGGTCGCCGTCGTCGCGGAGGCCGACCAGGCCGCGGCGATCGCGGGATTCGCCACGTCGCTGGTCGCCCGGGACGCGAACCTGCCGAGCTCGGCCCGTCCGGCGACGATCGAGCCGCTGCCGGCCGCGATCACCGCGGCGCAGCTCGAGCACCTGCGGATGGGCCCGTCGCCGGCCGGCCGGGCGGTCGTGACTCTCGGAGCGGGCGGTACCGTTCTCGGCCCGGTCGACCTCGACCTCGACACCACCGGCGGCTTCCTGGTGATCTCCGGGCCGCCGATGTCCGGGCGAAGCACCGCCCTGCTGACCGTGCTGCGTTCGCTGACCGCCCGGGGCGGCTGGTCGCCGATCGTGCTGGCGCCCCGGCCCGGCCCGGTCCGTGACCTCGCGGCCGGCGCGGGCGGCGGGGAGCCCGAGTTCCCCGTGCTCACCAGGCCGGAGGACGTCGCCGCCAAGCTGACCGACCTGATCGGCGCGGCGGCGGCCCGGGTGGTCCTCGTCATCGACGACGCGGACCGGTTCTTCGACGGGCCGGCGGCCGGGGTGCTGAACGCGCTCGTCAAGGACGCCTACGACCAGCAGATCGTGGTCGTCGCCGCGAGCCGGCCGGACGCCTGGGCCCGCGCGTTCCGCAACTGGGGCGAGGAGGTCCGCCAGGCCCGTACCGGTGTGCTGCTGTGGCCGCGCACCTCGGCCGACGGCGAGCTGTTCCAGCTCGGCACCGCGCTGGCCCGCGGCGTCCCGGGCTCGACCGGCCTGGTCGGCGAGGGCCGCGGCCTGCTCGTCGTCCGCGGCCGCCTCAGCGCCATCCAGATCGCCACACCGTGACGCGCCGAGTCCTGGGCCCGCCGGTGGTCAGTCCCAGGACTCGGCGCCCCGGCCAGGCTCAGGCCGCGCCGGGGAGGCCTTCCTGGATGCTGTCGAAGAGCTGGCTGCCGGAGGCCGGAACGAAGGTGATGACGGCGTCTGGATCCGTCGGGTCGGTAGGTGGCTCAGGCACCTCCCACAGGCCGGCCTTGCCGGCGTCGAGCCAGTTGGTGACGGCTCCCTCGATTCGTCCGTTCTCAGGCCGGTAGCGGGTCGCGACCAGGTAGGCGGTCGCGCCTTCGGAGAGCGCCGTGGCCAACGGCCTAGCCGCGTCCGCGCCGACCGATGGAGTGAGCGCCGCGACGGCCGTCGCCAAGTCGCCGCGGTCGGCGGCCGGGCCGGCGACCCACAGCGCCGACATCGGCACGGGCAACTGGCGGGCGGCCGGGCCGGTCGCCGCGCCGACGGCGACCGCGTCGATGGCACGCAGGTTCGAGTGGTCGACGACCCGTTCGAGCAGGGCGCTCAGCGCTATTTCCTCGAGTTCGTACACGGCGCCGGAATGCCCTTGGACCTGGATCGCGACGTCGGGCGTCGCGTACCAGAGCACAAGCTGGATGGTGCCGACCGGGCCGGGCTGGCCGTCGGCCAGCCGGCCCAGTTCGATCGACGTGCGTTGTAGCCAGACGACCAGCTGGGGCCGAGCCACGATCGTGACCATCGCGGCCAGCCGCGCGTCGACCCCGACCCCGTCGGGCGTCTCCGCGAGCAGACCTCTCGCCATCAGACCGTGCATCGCCGCGAGGGCGACGGATCGGGTGGGCCACTCGACCGGGCCGGCGACGAGGTCGGCGAACCCTTCGCTGGGAAGGTCGAGCATGCGACCGATGGTGAGCAACTCCTCCCGGCTGACGCGGAAATGCGCTGGCGGCGGAGTTGGCTCGGGCGCGACCGGAGTCTCGGTCACGGCCTCGGATATGGTGCCGGACCCAGCCTCGGTACCGGACCCGTTGTTGCCCACAAGTTCCTCCTGCTGAGATGTCTCGCCCACGGGCCGGTCAGAAGATGCTCGCCAGTTTCCTGGCCGCGCTCTTCGCGCCGGAGGCGATTCCGGAGCCGACCTCCGCGGCGACATGGTTCACCGCCGGCGCGTGTTTCTCGTACCACTCGTAGCCCGTGATCCCGGCCGCCACGAGCCCGCCGGCGATCTGAACCGGCGGGAACGGGACCAGCATCGCGACGTCCGCCGCGACCATCGCGCCGTCCAACCCGGTCTGCACGACATCGATCTTCTTGCCGTCCGGGGGGAAGAAGTCGTGGGCGAAGGAGTACATGTCCATTCCGTCGCCGGCGAGTGCCAACGGCCCGGCGAGCTTCAGCACCTTGCCGGTCTTCGCGAGGGCACCGAGCTTGGCGGCGTCCCCGGCCTCGCCACCTGCCTTGGCGGCCTTCGCCGCCTCGTCCCACGCCTTGAAGACCTTGGCGTTCGAATCCTTGTAGCTCTTGCGTAGGATGTCCCAGCCGTAGCCGGCGATCTGGCTGCCGCTGGAGAGCCAGTCCTGCCCGGTGACGCCGCCGAGCAGGGCCGCGAACGCGAAACCGGCATCGCCTGCCTGCGTCCGGTGTTCGCGGTCGGCGAGAAACTTCCTGAGCGCCCTCGGATTCTTGAGCAGCTTCTCGAGCTTCTTGTACTCCTTGGACTTCGGGTCGAGGAAGGCCGTGCTGAGGAAGCTCAACGCGTCCTTGCTCTTGTCGAAGAAGTCCAGTTCGTGGTGCGCCAGCTCGATCTTGTCCGCCACCGCGAAGGCGTCGCGGGACCGCTCGACGCTCGCGGAGGCGTCGCCGAAGCCGTGGGCGATATGCAGGACGCCGCTGGGGCCGCCGGCTACCTGGGCGAGTTCGTCCAGGACATGGGTGATGTGGATTCCATAGGCCGCCAGCAGCGACAGCCCCGCGCTGACGACGTGTGTGCCGAGCGTCGTGGACAAGGACATGATCTCGCCGCTGTCGGCGGCGCATCCCGAAGCGAGCGTCGTCATCTCGTTGGGATCGACAACGATGCGTACCACGTCGTCAGAACCTCAGTCCCAGAGAGGCGATCCTGGAGGCCAGCGGGCCCCAGGCCGGGCTGCCGCTGGCCGGCAGGCTCGCCGCGGTGATGCCGGCGGCGTGCAGCAACTCGCCACCGATGCCCGACATCGCGGAAAGGATCCGGCGTTCCAGCCCCTGGAGACGGGCGAGCTCCTCGCGGTAGTTCGCGGCCGCCCGGCGCAGGTCGGTGGCGAGATCGAACAGCTTGCCCGCCTCGGTGTTGCACTCCCGCTGACGGTCGACCATGGACGACCGGAACTTCTCGGCGGAGGTGCCCTGCCACTGGGCCTGGCTCGCGCGGCGCGTGGCGTCGTCACCGATGTCGGCGATCCGGCGGGCCGTGGACTCGGTGAGGGCCGCCAGCCGCTCGATCGACGCGGGGTCGAGCGGCGACACGTCAGGCCTGCTGGTCGGCGTGCAGCGCGTTCTGGAGCGCGGTGTCGACGTCCCGGCCGGCGTCGACCAGCGCGGCGGCGAGCTTCTGCAGCATCGGGGCGTACTGGGTGTGCCAGTCGTTGCGGAACATGGTCGGGACGTTGCCCTGCCAGTCCTCCTGGGTGTTGTCGACGTCGCTCTGCAGGGCCCGGGTGAGGGTGTCCAGGTTGGTGCTCTGGGTGTTGAAGCTGGCCTTGAGGTGGATCAGGGTGTCCGGGTTGACCACGATGCGGGCCATTGCCATCTCCTTGGCTTGCTGGTCGCGGCCGGTTCTCCCGGTCACGGACGGCCCTCTGGCTCGCCTGGAGATGTTGTACGCGTTACGCCCGGCTACGGACCATGGGCCGCGCGGGGAAGATCCCTGGCCTGGCATACCCCCGGGGAGGTACTCGCGGACTACCCCCTCGGGGGCTACTCCCGCGTCGGCCAGCCGCCGGAGGCCGCCGGGAGCGTGCGGGGCCGGTCCGGCGCCGAGCGCTGCTCCGGGGGCGGTGACGTGGCCGCGGCCGCCGGCGCCGTGCCGCCGGCCGGGACGGCGGGATCGGGCGGGGCCGGCGCGCGGTCGAGCAGCACCTGGAACACCGCTCGCAGGTGGTCCTCGGGGCGGGTGACCGACTCGGCCCACTCGGCGCCGCGCCGGCCGGCCCTCGTCAGCCGGGCCCGGTCGCGCAGCAGCCCGACGAGGACCTCCGCCAGCGCCGCGGGCGACTCGTCGACGGGCGTCGCTCCGGTGACCCCCTCCTGGTAGGCGTCCCGGGAGCCGCCGAACGCGGGACCGACAACGGCGCAGCCGGCCAGCTGGGCCTCCAGCAGCACGGTGCCGTAGCCCTCGCCGCACGGCCGGGGCCCGGTCGGCCTGGTCCTGGTGCATAGGGCGAACAGGTCCGCGGTCGCGTACTGCCTGGCGAGCGCCTCGTCCGATGGCGACTCGTCCAGCTCGGCGTCGGGCGTCGCGGACAGCAGTTCGTGCAGCGCGCCCGGCGCCGGGCCGCGGCCGGCGACGACCAGCCGGACCGGGCCCAGCTCGGCCCGGACCGCCGTCAGTGCCTCCACCAGCGTCGGGAGTCCCTTGTCCTCCCAGGCGGCCAGCGGGAACACCGACAGCACGGTCGGCACCGGGGCGTGCGGGCGGCGGCGGCCTCCCTCGGCCAGCAGGGCCGCCCGCCAGGCGGCCGGCACCCCGGGCGGCAGCAGCCGGGCGAGACCCAGTCCGGCGAGCGCGCCTGCGCTGAACGAGCTGATCGTCACCGGGCGCAGCAGCGGGTGGCGGGTGAGCAGTGCCCGGTCGGCCGGTGGCATCCGCCAGATGTCGGCGCCGTAGCAGAGCACCGGGACGCGGCGGGCGCCACCGAGGGAGGCCGCTCCGGCGGCGGCCTTCACCAGGTCCGGAT
Organism: Frankia sp. AgB1.9; assembly: GCF_016786355.1. Classification (GTDB taxonomy): domain Bacteria; phylum Actinomycetota; class Actinomycetes; order Frankiales; family Frankiaceae; genus Pseudofrankia. The sequence continues at coordinate 145 of NZ_JADWYX010000200.1, read as the reverse complement.
GGCCCACCACGAGGGCGTCGAGCCGGCCGAGCCGGCGCGTCGTGCCGGCTACCCGCCGGGCGAAGTCGACCCGGGCGGCGAGCAGGCCCCCCGCCCCCGGGTCCGCCGCCCGCGCCCGCCGGCTGCGGGCCGCCGTCCTCGTGGA
>NZ_JADWYX010000001.1 GCF_016786355.1 Frankia sp. AgB1.9 | reverse complement strand
ACCCCATTTTTGGGCGGGCGGGGGGGGGGGGTTGTTTTTTATACGTGCCGGGGCGCCGCGCCCCCGCCGGCCGCTTCACCTGGTCGGGCGCTGCGCGCCCTCCCTACGCCGGACGGGGCAATCCGTGGATGTCTGGGGTCCAGGGCATAGCGGGGTCGGTTTCTTGGCTGGGCTGACAGCCTTCGCACGGCTCGCCTGGCTGGCAGGGCTCTCAAGGCTCGCTGAACTCTTTTGGCTCGCTGGGGCCGGGGGCCGTCACCGCGGCCAGGTCGATGGGCTCGCGGTAGCCGATCCGCACGATCACGTCCAGCATCTGCTGGTCGTAGAGGTCGGAGACGTCCCCGAGAACGGGCGGCAGGTGGCCGAACAGCTCCAGCGACAGGAACCCGTGCAGCTGGGTCCACACGATCAGGCAGCCGGCCAGCGCAGCCGAGGAGATCGGGGCGCCTTCCTCGACCCCCCAGGCCGCCAGCCGCTCCCGCAGTCCCGGCTTGAGGCCCGCGTCCAGATGGGACGGGTCGATGACGCCCGCGGCGATCTCCGTGATCATGCACTGGAACAGCACGCCGACCGCGCGGCGCATCTCGGCCCCACATCGGCCCGACTTGTCGTCCAGGTCGAGCGTCGAGCGCGGGCCGAACAGCAGGATGTACTCGGTCTCGTGCTCGTGTGCCCAGCGGCGGTAGGCACGGGCGAGCGACAGCCACCGGCGGGCATGGTCGACGTTCCGCTCGACGACGTACGCCGCCTCCAGCGCGTCCGCGAGTGACGCGAAGGCGTCCGCGCACAGCTCGGTGACCAACACGTCATGGCTGTCGAAGTACCGGTACAGCGCAGACGGCGCCATCCCCATGGCCTTGGCCACGCCGCGCAACGAGATCGCGCCGACCCCGCCCGTGGCGGCCTGGTCGCGCGCGGCCTGCTTGATCTCCGCGATCGTCGCTGCGCGCAACCGCTCGCGGCGGGGGGCCAGTGGATTCATCTCGGCCATCTTTCCAGCAAGCACCAAACTTTTCTATTGACAGCGTTCACGGTATTGACAGGGCTCACGAGAGCGAACACTGTTCTCTTCAGCGAGTGTAGCTCTCAGGAGGCAACAGTGTTCGCTCGTCTTGCCCGGGGTGTGACCGGCCGGCCCCGGATCGTCCTGACCGTCGCCCTGCTGTTCGTACTCGGCGCCGCGGTGCTCGGCGTCGGCGCGTTCGGCAAGCTGCTGTCCAACGGCTTCGACGACCCGAAGTCCGACTCGACCCGGGCGGCGAACGAGGTGGACGCCCGCTTCGGCGGCACCCCCAACCTCGTCCTGCTCGTCACCGCTCGCTCGGGCAGCGTCGACGACCCGGCCGTGGCCGCCGCCGGGCGTTCGCTGTCGGCCGAGCTCGGCAAGGAGCCGGGCGTGCGAGGCGTCGTCTCCTACTGGACCGGAGCCGGGGCCGCGCTGCGCTCCACCAACGGGCGTGAGGCGCTCGTCGTCGCTTCGGTGGACGACGACCACGCCAAGGCCGTCGTCACGAAGATCGAGAAGGCCGCCGACGACGGCCCGATCACCGTGCGACCCGGCGGGCGAGCCGGCGTCAACCGGGACGTCAACGCCCAGGTGACCAAGGACCTCAGCACCGCCGAGTCGATCGCGATCCCGATCACGCTGGTGCTGCTGGTCGTCGCGTTCGCGGGGGTGGTCGCGGCGGCGCTGCCGCTGGGCGTCGGGCTCATCGGCATCCTCGGCGGTTTCGCCGCGCTGTCGGTGATCGGTTCCCTGACGGACGTCTCGATCTTCGCCGTGAACCTGGCCACCGCGATGGGCCTGGGCCTCGGCATCGACTACGCCCTCCTGATGGTCAGTCGCTACCGCGAGGAACTCGCGGCGGTGCGGCGGGGCGGCGGGGAGCCTCTGACCGGAGCCCAGAAGCGGGCGGCCGTGATCGCGACCGTGCGCACCGCGGGCCGGACCATCCTGTTCAGCGGCGCGACCGTCATCGTCGCGCTCGCCGTGATGCTCGTCTTCCCGCCGTACTTCCTGAAGTCCATGGCCTACGCCGGCATCGCAGTCACCCTGGTCACGATGCTCACCGCGGTGCTGGCACTGCCGGCCGTGCTGCTGCTGCTCGGCGAGCGGGTCAACGCGCTGCCGGTCAGCGGGCTGATCGGCCTGGTCCGCCGCCGCCGCCGCACCGCCACGCCGGGCGCGGCCGGCGACATCCCGCGCGAGACCACCGAGTCGCCGTTCTGGCGGGGCATCGCGACGAGGGTGATGCGCCGGCCGCTGCTCGCCGGCCTGCCGGTGGTGGCGCTGCTGCTCCTGCTCGCCGCGCCGGTGCTGCACGTCTCCTTCGCCACCCCCGACGACCGCGTGCTCAACGCCGCGCCGAGCCGGCAGGTCGGCGACGTGCTGCGGGCCGACTTCGGGTCCAACGTCAGCGGCGCGATGAACATCGTCGTCAACGGCCCGACCAGCGACGCGACCCTGACGAGCTACGCGGCCGCGCTGTCCCGGCTGCCCGGCGTCGGCCGGGTCGACAGCGCCGCCGGGGCGTTCCAGCACGGGGCCCGCACCAGTGCGCCCGGCCCCGCGGACGCCCGGTTCGCGGCCGACGGCGCGACCTTCCTTCAGGTCGTTCCCTCGATCGACCCGATGTCGGCCAGCGGCGAGCGGATGGCCCACGCCGCCCGCGCGCTGCCCGCGCCGCCCGGCACCCAGGTCCTGGTCGGCGGCGTCTCGGCCGGCCTCGTGGACGGCAAGCACGCGATCGGCTCGCGGCTCCCGCTGGCCATCGGGCTGATCGCGCTGGCGACGTTCGTGCTGCTGTTCCTGTTCACCGGCAGCGTCGTGCTCCCCCTGAAGGCGCTGGTGCTCAACGGCCTGGTGCTCGGTGCGGTCCTCGGCGTCTCGGTCTGGATCTTCCAGGACGGGCACCTTTCCGGGCTGTTCGGCTTCACCCCGGGTCCGCTGGACACCTCGATGCCGGTGCTGCTGTTCTGCATCGCCTTCGGCCTGTCGATGGACTACGAGGTCTTCCTGCTCTCCCGGATCAAGGAGGAGCACGACGCGGGCACCCCGAACGCCGAGGCCGTCGCCGCGGGCCTCGCCCGCACCGGCCGGATCGTCACCACCGCCGCGCTGCTGCTCGCCGTGACCTTCGCGGCGTTCGCGACCGGCTCGGTGCGGTTCATGCAGATGTTCGGCCTGGCGACGGCGCTGGCGATCGTCCTCGACGCGAGCCTCGTGCGTGGCGTCCTGGTTCCCGCGTTCATGCGGGTCGCCGGTGACGTCAACTGGTGGGCACCCGCCCCGCTGCGCCGGCTGCACAACCGGATCGGCCTGAGCGATGCCGGCCCGGCCGTGGGCCCCGCGGCGACGGTCAACGTCCCGCGGCCGAGCGGGGAGCCCGACGTCCCGGCCTCGGCGACGAGCTCACCTGCCTCCTCCTGACGACCCGCGCGCCGGCCGGTCTGGCGGATCCTCGCCGGGCCGGCCGACGCGGGCATCACGTTCTACCGGGCACGCATTTGCCGATTTCCCTTGCGCGTTGCGTGATTCTGGGACTATCGGGGCGTGTGGGGAGAGACTGCTCCGACCGCGGGTGAGGTGCGGCGGATCTTTCTCAGCGTGGCGGGACCGGACGAACGCTGGGGCAGCTGGCTCGATCATGTGCTGCGCGACGCCGGCTACGAGGTCGACTTCTACCGACGCTCGTTCCCGCTCGGCGCCAACTTCGTCGACCAGATAGACGCCGCGCTCACCCGCGCCGACCGGATGATCGCGGTCGTCTCGCCCGCCTACCTCGACCGGTCCTCCTGGGTTCGGGAGGAATGGCAGGCCGGCATGCGGCTGGCACACACCCGGGACGGCTTCCTGCTGCCGGTGCTGGTCGAGCAGTGCGATCTGCCGCCGCTGCTCGGCACGATCAACATGATCGTTCTGCTCGGCCTGGACCGCGCGAAGGCGGTGCAGACGGTGCTGCGTGGGCTGGTCGAGCCGGCGACCGGCCGGCCCGAACCTGAGCACGAGCCACCCTTCCCGGGCTACGAGATCGCCGGGCCGGCCCAGCGGCTCGCGCTGCCGGCCGGCGGAGCCGCGCTGCCCGCCCTGATGGCCGGGCCGCCCGAGACGCTCGGCCCCACCACGCCGGCTCTCGGCGCCACCACGCCGATGTTCGGGCCCACCACGCCGACGCCTGGATTCACCGCGTCGGTGCCGGCCCTGCCGGAGCCACGAGCCGATGCCACGCTCGCCGCGGCCGACCGCGGCGGGGAGCGGACGTCGATCACGCTGCTGCACCTGCCGGCACTCGCCGCGCCGACGCGGCCCGGGCACGCGCCGGACACCGGCCCGGAACCGTTCGGCGCCGCGCTGCTCGACGACCTGGCCGTGCTCGCCGCCAGCCCCGGTCTCACCCCGGACCTCGTCGTGGTCACCGGGGTGGCCTTGGAGGGACGGCGTGGCGAGTACGAGCAGGCCGCGGTACGGCTGGCGGTGCTCGCCGACCGGCTGAGTCTGCCGGTCGACCGGATCGCGCTGGTCCCGGGCCGCGGCGACGTGAGCGCCGCTGCCGCCCGCGCCTACTTCGCCGCCTGCGAGGACGAGGAGATCGAGCCGACGGCGCCGTACTGGCGCAAGTGGCGGCACTTCGTTGACTTCCACGCGAATCTCTACCGGGAGCTCGGTGAGCGAACGTTCGCGGTGGGGCAGGAGTGGACGTTCTACCCGATGGCGGACCTGCGGCTTGTCGTCGCCGGGCTGAACTCCACGATGGCGATGAGCCACCTGCAGGCGGACGACCGCGGCGAGGTCGGCCAGGCTCAGGCCCGCTGGTTCGCCGACCGGCTCGCCGGCTACGAGCGCGCCGGCTGGTTCCGGCTCGCGGTCGGCCACCACCCCCCACTGGCCGCCGACCGGGTCCACTCGGCGAAGGCGACCGATGCCTACGGGGTCGACCTGATCCTCGGCGGGCACGTCAACCTCCTGCTCGCCGCGCACGGGCACGGCGCGCCGACGCCCGACGGCCCGCTGCCGGCGGTGCCGACCCGGCTGCCGCGCTCCGGGACGACGCTGATCAGCGCGCACCCGCCGCACCCGGTCCCGACCGCCGACACCGCGCTGCGCTACCAGGTCCTGCGGATCGGCCGCGCGGAGGTGACCAGGCTGGACCGGCGCTTCTCCCGCCGGGCCGGCGCCTGGCGGCCGGCCGAGGAGGTCGGCGCGGCGGGCACCGTCACCTACCGGACCCGCTGGGAGCACGCCGCCACGACGTTCCCCCGCCCAACCCGCCGGTCGCCGGCCATCGAGGGCCCCGGCTCGGCTGGCAAGGCCGCCGCGCTCGCGAGCAACGGGCGCAAGCCCACCGGCGAGCACCGAACCGACGACCCGGACGGCGCGGAGGGGCCCGGCCCGCGGCGCGGCGAGACGTTCGCCGACCGGGTCGCGGAGATCGCCGAGCTCTCCTCCCCCGGCGCGACGATCACCAGGATCTCGCCGACCGGCGTCGCCCCCGAGTACCTGAGGGTCACCGTGCCGCACGGGCCGGTGTTCGAGCAGCGCCCGGTCGGGATCGCCGAGGACGGCGTCGACGAGAACGCCGTCGACCGGTTCGTCGAGCATGTGCACCGCCAGTACGCGGCGACCGACCCCCAGCTCACCTCCGACCTCGTCTACGGCGGCCCGATGCCGGCGCCCGACGAGCTGGTCCGCCAGGCGTCCGTGCGCGGTGTGCGGCTGCGCAGCTTCGTGGAGTACCAGGGCCTGCTGGACCTACGCGGCTACCTGCGCCGGCAGAGCGACCGGCTGGCCGCGGACCGGCTCTACCCGCCGGCGCTCTACCTGCCGCAGCGGTTCCGGGTGATCGACGGCGGCCCGGTCACCGCCGACCCGACCGACGCCGCCCCGGCCGACACCGCCCCAGCCGACACCATGCTCGACGGCACGCTCAACGGGATGGTGCCAACCGGCGACGGCAGCGCCGACCAGGCGGGCGGCCCCGACGGCGGTGACCTGCTCGGCCAGCTCGTCGACTGGCTGACCGCCGACTCGGCGCGGTTCGTCCTGATCCTGGGCGACTTCGGCCGCGGCAAGACGTTCTGTCTGCACGAGCTGGCCCGCACCCTGCCCGAGCGCCGCCCACACCTGATCCCGCTGCTGATCGACCTGCGCGCGATGGAGAAGGCGCACAGCGTCGACGAGCTGGTCGCGGCCCACCTGGTCGCCTCCGGGGAGCAGCGGGTCGACGTGTCGGTCTTCCGGTACATGCTGCGCCGCGGCCGGCTGGTGCTGCTCTTCGACGGGTTCGACGAGCTCGCGCTGCGGGTCACCTACGAGACCGCGGCCGAGCACCTGGGCCGGCTGCTGGACGCCGTCGAGGGCCAGGCCAAGGTCGTCGTGACCAGCCGGACCCAGCACTTCCTGTCTCACGGCCAGGTCCGCGGCGCGCTCGGCGCCCGGGTCGAGCTGCTGCCGGCCAGCCGGATCGCCGAGGTCGGCGACTTCACCGAGCGCCAGATCGAGCAGTTCCTCATCCGGCTGCACCACGGCGACGCCGCGAAGGCCCGGGAGCGGCTCGAGCTGATCCACGACATCAGGGACCTGCTCGGGCTGTCTCACAACCCGCGGATGCTCGGCTTCATCGCGTCGCTCGACACGAACCGGCTGCGGGCCGTCCAGGCCAGAACCGGTGTGATCAGCTCAGCGGACCTGTACGGCGAGCTGATCGAGGAGTGGCTGCGCTACGAGGAACGCCGGGCCCGCCCGCCCGGCGCCGGGCCGGCGCTGACGGCCGGCGAGCGCCGGGAGGCCGTCACCGCGCTCGCGCTGCGGCTCTGGCGGACGACCGACCAGGTGATCAACCTCTCGGAGCTCACCGCGACGACCAGCACGGCCCTCGACGCGATGACGGACCGGGTCGACGCCGGCCAGCTCGACTCCAGCCAGGCCGCGCACATGGTCGGCTCGGGCAGTCTGCTGGTCCGCGCCGACGACGGCGGCTTCACCTTCATCCACCAGTCGGTGATGGAGTACCTGGTCGCCGCGGCGGCCGCCCAGCGGCTGGCTGACGTCGACGACCTGGACGGTGGCGGCGACGTGCTGGGCGCCCGGGTGATGTCGCCGCTCATGGTCGACTTCCTGCGCGGCGTGGCCGGCGACGCCGCCGCGACGGCCTGGGCGCGGCGAGCCCTGACCGAGCCGGAGGCCGGCCAGGCGCCCCGGGCGAACGCGCTCGCGATCGCGCGCCGCGCCGACCCGACGGTGGCCCGCGGCGCGCGCCTCGGCGGCGCCCCTCTGGAGGGCGGCGGCCTGCCCGGCCTCGGCCTCCCCGGCGCCGCCCGGGCCGGCCGGGGGGCCCGCCCGATCCGCTGTAGGTGACGAGTTCAGCCCCATATGTGTCGCGCCGCTCAGGGCCCTCCGACGGCCCACCCGGCGGGCCGTCCAGGTCAGGTAATCGTGACCGGCGTCCCCACCGGCAGCAGGGCGGCGAGCGCGGTGATGTCGGAGTTACGCAGGCGAATACAACCCATGCTGACGTCGGTGCCCACGCGGTCCGGCTGGTTCGTGCCGTGCAGGCCGATGATGCCGTCGCCGCCGTCGAAGTTCGTGATGACGTCAGAAAATCCCGAAAGCCCGAACGCGTATGGACCCCAGGGTCCCGCCGGGTTCGCCGGTTTCAGCAGCTCGGCCAGATAGAAATGCCCGAGCGGTGTCGGTGTCGTTCCGGTGCCGATGCCGACCGGATAGACGCCCGTGGGCTTGCCGTCCTTGAAGACGGTGAGCTCGTGGCGTGTTTTGTCGACGGTGAGCGAGAACGGGGTCGCTGTCAGCCGGGTGTCCTTGGTCCGGATCCAGCCGGTCGTCCCGTTCGGGCGCACCGGCAGTGACACCTGCAGCCAGTCCGGCTGGTAGCGCTTGACCAGGAGTGCCAACGGCGCGCCCTCGGCGTTCGGGTTGGCGAGCGTGCTGGTCGGCTGGTCGGCGGACCGGCCGACTGGCGCGACGGCCGGCGCCTGTGTGGTCGGCGCGTCGGCGGCCGTCGCCGGCGCCGACTGGCCGAAGACCGGGACGGTGCCGGCCGCCGGCCACGCGACCAGGCTCCACCCGGCCGGAAGATGGGCCGGGTCAAGGCCGGCCACGCGCGGTTTCGCCACGGGCCGGGTCGGGCTGGCCGAGACGCTCGGCTTCGGCCCCGCCACCGGCGGATGGCCGCCACCGCAGCCGGCCAGCGCGACGGCCACGGTGACCCCGGCCGCGACCGTCACCGAGATGGTCCTGGCTGACGCCAGGGCAGCCTCACGGGCCGGCTTCGGTTCGTCTTGTCGACTCGCCGTCGTTCGGTCGCGCCTGCGCACTGCCCGCCCCCGTCCGCCACTCCGTCGTCCGTCGCAGCCGGCAGGTTACTTGCTGTAGTTGCCGGGAGACGGGCGCAGCGGGGTTCGGGCGGGAACCGAGCGGACACGGCCGCCCGTCCACCTCGCGCCGGTATGGAGGTTCACGCGCACGCGCCGGGTATGAGTCGACCGCTCAACGTCTGAGGACCGGCCCAGGTAGATCTTGACCTGGACCGGTCCTCAGCGATCGGGCTTACCTGCCGGTGCGGGGCTTGCCGTTCTCGTCGACCAGACCGGCCCGACGCAGCGCGTCGGCGATCGCGCCGTTCGGTGGGGCGGCTGGCCGTCCGCCGCGCTGCCCGTTCCCGCGGCTCGCGCCGCCGCGCTGGCCGCCACCGCCACGTCCGTCGGCGGGGGCGCCACGGGTGCCGGCGTCCCGCCGTGGGCCGCGGCCGTCCGTGCCGCGAGCCTCTCGTCCGCCGTCCCGGCCGCCTGCCTGGCCGGCACCGCTCTGACCGCTGCCCTGTCCGCCGCCGGACTGGCCGCCGCCTGGTCGCCCACCGCCCGGCTGGCCGCCGGCCGCCTGGCCACCGCCGCGTGGGCCGGAGCGTTGCGCACGTCCCTCGCGGCCACCGCCGCCGCCACCGCCACCGGCGGCCGCGTCGTCGTCGAGGCGCAGGGTCAGCGAGATGCGCTTGCGGGGGACGTCGACGTCGAGGACCTTGACCTTGACGATGTCGCCCGGCTTGGCGACCTCACGCGGGTCGCGCACGAAGGTCTTGGACATCGCCGACACGTGCACCAGGCCGTCCTGATGGACGCCGACGTCGACGAAGGCGCCGAACGCGGCCACGTTGGTGACCACGCCCTCCAGCACCATGCCGGCGACCAGGTCGGAGATCTCGTGCACGCCGTCGGCGAAGGTGGCCGTCTTGAACGCCGGGCGCGGGTCGCGGCCCGGCTTCTCCAGCTCGGCGAGGATGTCGGTCACCGTCGGAAGACCGAAGGTCTCGTCGACGAAGTCGGTCGCCTTCACCGCCCGCAGCGCCGTGGAGTTCCCGATCAGCTCGCGGAGGTCGCCGTTTGTCGTGGTCAGGATGCGGCGCACCACCGGGTAGGACTCGGGGTGGACGGACGAGGCGTCGAGCGGGTCGTCGCCGTCGGGGATGCGCAGGAAGCCGGCGCACTGCTCGAACGCCTTCGGGCCGAGCCGTGGCACCTCGCGCAGGGCGGTCCTGGTCCGGAACGGCCCCGTCGCGTCCCGGTGGGCGACGATGTTCTCGGCGAGGGTCGCCCCGATCCCGGACACCCGGGTGAGCAGCGGCGTCGACGCGGTGTTCACGTCGACGCCGACGGCGTTCACGGCGTCCTCGACGACGGCGTCCAGCGACCGGGACAGCTTCAGCTCGCTGAGGTCGTGCTGGTACTGGCCGACCCCGATCGACTTCGGGTCGATCTTCACGAGCTCGGCCAGCGGGTCCTGCAGGCGGCGCGCGATCGAGACGGCGCCGCGCAACGAGACGTCCATCCCGGGCAGCTCCTTCGAGGCGAAGGCGCTGGCCGAGTAGACCGAGGCCCCGGCCTCGGAGACGACGATCTTGGTGAGCTTCAGCTCGGTCGCCCCGCGGACCAGCTCCTCGGCGAGCTTGTCGGTCTCCCGGGACGCGGTGCCGTTGCCGATCGCGATCAGCTCCACCTGGTGCGCGGCACACAGCTTGTGCAGCTTGACCAGGGCTTCGTCCCAGCGGCGGGCCGGCACGTGCGGGTAGATCGTGTCGGTCGCGACGCACTTGCCGGTGGCGTCGACGACGGCGACCTTGACACCGGTCCGGTAGCCAGGGTCGAGGCCCATCGTCGCCCGGGTGCCGGCGGGCGCGGCCAGCAGCAGGTCGCGCAGGTTCGTGGCGAAGACCCGGACGGCCTCGTCCTCGGCGGCCTGGAACAGCCGCAGCCGCAGGTCGATGCCGAGGTGGACCAGGACACGCGTCCGCCACGCCCAGCGGACCGTGTCGCCCAGCCACCGGTCGGCCGGCCGGCCGGCGTCGGTGACGCCGAACCGGGCCGCGATCGCCGTCTCGTAGCCCGACGGCACCACCGGGGCGGTCGGGTCCGCGTCCTCGGGCTCCGGATCGAGATCCAGGTCGAGGATCTCCTCCTTCTCGCCGCGCAGCAGCGCGAGCACCCGGTGCGACGGCAGCGAGGTGAACGGCTCGTCGAAGGCGAAGTAGTCCGAGAACTTGGCGCCGGCCTCCTCCTTGCCCTCGCGGACCTTGGAGACCACCCGGCCGCGGCCCCACATCCGCTCGCGCAGCTCGCCGATCAGGTCGGCGTCCTCGGCGAACCGCTCGACGAGGATCGCGCGGGCTCCGTCGAGCGCGGCAGGGGCGTCCGCGACGCCCTTCTCCGCGTCGGCGTAGCCGGCGGCGGTCGCAGTCGGGTCCAGCGTCGGGTCGCCCAGCAGCGCGTCGGCCAGCGGCTCCAGACCAGCCTCGCGGGCGATCTGGGCCTTCGTGCGGCGCTTCGGCTTGTAGGGGAGGTAGATGTCCTCCAGCCGGGCCTTCGAGTCGGCGGCGTTGATCTGCGCCTCGAGCCCGTCGTCGAGCTTGCCCTGGGAGCGGATCGACTCCAGGATCGCCGCCCGGCGCTCCTCCAGCTCCCGCAGGTAACGCAGCCGCTCCTCGAGCGTGCGCAGCTGCGTGTCGTCGAGGGTGCCGGTCACCTCCTTGCGGTAGCGCGCGATGAACGGGACGGTCGAGCCGCCGTCGAGCAGCCCGACGGCCGCCACGACCTGGGTCTCGCGCACCCCGAGCTCGTCGGCGATCCGGCCCTCGATGGACCTCCTGGCAGCCTCTGCTGGCACAGCGGCGACCTGGACGGTGGACGTCGTCGTCACAGATGATCTCCTCCGGTCCCCACTGATTATTCCGGAGTGGGGACCGGGGTGACGCCACGCCCCCCGGGGGTCAGGCCTGGGCCAGGCGGCCGGTGTCGGCGTGGTCGCGGATCAGGGCGCTGTCGACGCCCTCGCCGCGGGCGCAGTGGGCGCAGCAGTAGAAGCGGCCGTCGGCCTCGACGCCGTGACCGCTGATCTTCACGCCGCAGTGTTCGCAGACCGGGCTCATCGCATGGATCGCACACTCGAAGCTGTCGAAGACGTGCACCGCGCCCTGCGCGTGCACCTCGAAGCTCATCGCGTAGTCGTTGCCGCAGACCTCGCACACGGACACCGCCGCGCCTCCTTCGCCGGCCCGGTCCCCGTCACCTGACGGGGAGCTGTGGCTACGGAGGGTAACGGTCCGGGCGGGGGTGGGCTACCCGATGACCGGCGCCGCGGCGCCAGGATCAGGGAGCCGGGCGAGGATGCGGTACGCGTTCGCACGGTTGCCTCGGGTCAGGAACGGCCGGCTCGCCGCCTCGGCGACCGCGGCCACCGGCATCAGCGGCGCGAGCGCCGCGAACGCCGCCGCCCGCCGGGCGTAGCCGAGCAGCGGGCGGCGCACGTCCCGCCAGGGCAGGTCGGGCGACGGGCCCAGCAGCTGGAACACCCCCCACCAGGCGAGCGGCGCGTCGCCGGAGATGTGCACCTGCCCGAACTCCACCTGCTCGATGACGAAGCCGCGCGCGGTCAACGCCTCGACGAGGTTGTCCGCCGGCAGCAGGTTCAGGTGCTGAGGGATCAGCATGCCGGAGGCCAGCGGCCCGTAGGCGCGGAAGGTCACGCTGTCCGGGTTCGGCACCTCGATGAGCAGATGGCCGCCCGGGCGCAGCGCGAGCGCCGCGGCGTCGAGCTCGGCCCGCGGGTCGCCGGTGTGCTCCAGGTAGTGGAACATGCTGACCACGTCGTAGCGGCCGGCCAGCGACGGGGCGAGGTCGGGGAACTGGCCGAGGTAGGCGTTCTCGACCCAGCCACGCCGGGCGGCCTCCTCGATGCCGTCGCCCAGGTCCAGGCCGTCGAAGACCGTGCTCGGCCAGACATCCCGCGCCAGCAGGCAGAAATGCCCGTGGCCCGCGCCGACGTCGAGCCAGGTCCGCGGCGTCGGCGGAACCGAGCGGGCCCGCGCCGGGTGCGAGCCCGGGCCGAAGCCCAGCACCTGCTCCATCGAGTCCCGGCCGAGCCCGCCGTAGAAGTCGCGGTAGTAGAAGTCGAGGCCGGCCGGCGTCAGCCGCGGGTTCTGGAAGACGTGCCGGCAGTCGGCGCACCGGTCGTAGCGGAACCGGCCCGGCTTGACCTGCATCGTGTCGACGCCGACGGTCATCCGGCGCAGCCGGGGGCCGCCGCACCACGGGCAGGTGGTCCGGGGCTCCTCCAGGAACCGCTCGACGCCGGCCGCGAGATCGGCCCGGTAGGCCGCGCGGGCCGCCTCGAGGCCGGCCTCGTCGTCGGCGGCGTAGGCCGGAGGTAACGACACCCGCCAGCGGCCGAGCCGCTCGGCGGCCCGGGTCGGTACCAGGTCGGCGAGCAGTTCGGCGGCGCCGCGCCGCCGGACCAGTGGCCCGGCGAGCAGGTCGCCCCGGTCGAGCCGCAACGGCCCCCCGGCGGCGACGGCGGCCGGCTGCAGCCAGCTGAGCGCGGCCGCGGCGAGCGTCCAGCCGGGCGCCGCCCGCGCCCCGGTGGCGAGCAGCGCGTCGCGGACCGCCGGAGCGACCAGGCTCGGCGGCTGCCACGCGTAGGCGGCGCGCTGGACGGCGAACCGCTCGGCTCCCGTCCTGGGCAGCGCCCGCAACCCCGGTAGCACCGCGAGGGCCGTGGTCGTCGGCGCGTGCCGCTTGAGCACGGCGGTGATCGCGACCAGGTCGGTCTCGCCGAGGTCCTTCGGGTCCAGCGCGCTGCGGGCGAGGATCTCCCGGTCGACCAGCAGCGCCTGGTAGGCGCCCCGGCCCGGGGTGAGCCGGTTGGCCTGGTAGCTGGTGGTGTCGACGAGCCGGGCCAGGTCGAGCAGGCGGTCCGGGGTCAGCTGCTCGGGCACCAGGTCCAGCACGTCCAGGCCGTGCCGGCGGGCGTGGGCGCTCGCCGCCCGACGCTGGGCCTCGTCGAGGCGGACCCCGCCGGCGGTCAGGAAGACGTGCGCGTGGTGCACCGGCTCGTCGGACGGCTCGATGAGCGGCAGCGCGGACAGCCGGTGCCGCAGCCGGGCGGTGTTGAGGCCGACGCCGGCGGCCACGGCCGCCGAGATCCAGGTCCGACGGTTCACGGAACCTCCAGCGGGCGGGAGCGACTCACTGCGGCCCGGGCCGGCCGGCCGCGGGATCCGATGTCAGGCGGTGTCATCGTCAGGCGGTGTCATCGTCAGGACGTGTCACGGCAGCCGGGCCAGGACCCGGTAGGCGTTCGACCGCCGCCCGCCGGTCAGGTACGGCCGGGCGGACGCGTCGGCGACGACCATGGCGGGGAACAGCGGTCCGAGCGCGGCCAGCTTCGCCATCCGCCGGGCCTGCCCACCCTGCGACCCCGGCTGGGCCCGCCAGGGCAGGTCCAGCGACGGGGCTAGCCGTTGGCACAGCGCCCACCAGGCGTACATCCCGTCGCCGTCGAGGTGGGCCCGGCCGAACTCGACGTGCTCGACCCGCAGGCCGCGCGCCGTCAGCACGTCTACCAGGTTGTCCGCGGGGATCAGGTTCAGATGCTGTGGCGCGAGCCAGCCCGACCACAGCGGTCCGTAGACGCGGGCGGAGAGACTCTCCGGGTTGGGCACCTCGATCAGCAGGTGGCCGCCCGGGCGCAGCGCGGTGATCGCGGCGTCCAGGTCCGCGCGCGGGTCCCGGGTGTGTTCCAGGTAGTGGAACATGCTGACCACGTCGTAGCGCCCGGCGAGCGACGGGGCCAGGTCGGGGAGCTGGCCGGAGTAGGCGTGGTCGATCCAGCCTCGCCGGGCCCCTTCCGCCAGGGCCTCGCCCTGGTCCAGGCCGTCGAAGACCGTGGTCGGCCACACGTCGCGGGCCATCAGGCAGAAGTGGCCCATGCCGGTGCCGACGTCCAGCCAGTCGCGCGGCGTCGGGGGCACCGACCGGGCGCGGGCGAGGTAGCCCGCCCGGCCGGCGTCGCCGATGACCTCCATGATCGGTGCGCCCAGGCCGTCGTAGAAGTCCCGGTAGTAGAAGTCCAGGCCCTCGTCGGTGGGGGAGGGGTTCTGGAAGACGTGCCGGCAGTCGGCGCAGCGGTCGTAGCGGAACCGGCCGGGCTTGGCCAGCGTCGCGTCGAAGGCGTCGGTGACCTTGCTCAGCCGGGCGCCGCCGCACCAGGGGCAGGTGGGCCGCGCCGCGGCGAGGAAGCGCTCGACGCCGCCGGCCAGGTCGGCCTGGTAGATCGCGCGCAGCTCGGCGGCGTGCTCCGCGTCGTCGGCGGGGAACGCATGCGGGCGCGCGAAGCCCCAGCGCGCCAGGCGGCCCGCGTCGGCGCCGCCCGGTTCGGCCGGCGTGCGCACGCGGTCGCTTCGAGCCGCCGCAGCACCCAGGGCGGACGCGTCGGCGAGGAACTCGGCGGCGGCTCGCCGGCGCAGCAGCGGTGCGGTGAGGGCGTCGGCGGGGCGCAGCCGGACCGGCCCGCCCGCCGCTGCGGCGACGGGCTGCAGCCAGCTGGCCGCCGCCGCCGTCAGCGTCCAGCGGGGGGCGCGGGTCAGCCCACGGGCCAGCGCGAGGTCCCGGAGCATCGGGCCGAGCGGGCGGGCCGGGTCCCAGCGGGACGTCGCCTGCCGCACGGCCAGCCGCTGCTGGCCCGTCCGGGGCGCGGCCCGCAGCCCGGGCAGCACCGCGAGCCCGGTGGTCAGCGGCGCGTACCGCTTGAGCGTCGCGGTGACGGCGACCAGGCCGACCTCGGTGACCTCCTTGGGGTGCAGCCCCGCGCGGGCCAGCACGTCCCGGTCGATCAGCAGGGCCTGGTAGGCGCCGCGGCCCGGCGCCAGCCGGTCGGTGCGGTACCGGGCCGGGTCGACCAGCCGGGCCAGGTCGAGCAGCCGGTCGGGGCTCAGCTCGTCGGGCACGAGGTCCAGGACGTCGAGGCCGTGGCGGCACGCGTACGCGCTCGCGGCCCGCTGCTGGGCGTCATCGAGCCGGACGCCGTCGGCCGCCAGGAAGACGTGGGTGTGGTGGACCCGGTCGTCCGAGGGCTCGATCACCGGCAGTGCGGCCAGCCGACGGCGCAGCCGAGCCGTGTTGATCACGATCCCGGCGGTCAGGGCCGCCGGCAGCACACCTCGGTTCATCAGGCACTGTCTCCGTCCACCCGGTCATCCGGGTTGATCGCGACCACGGCGAGGATCAGGCCCTGAGTGACCAGGTACCGGCCGCGCAGCGACGAGAGCCGTCGCCCGTCCGGCAGGATCGGACCCGTCACCAGCAGCTTCGCGGTGAAGGCGCCGGTCCATCGTGTCGCGCCCGCGGTGCGTCCCGCGTCGCCTGTCGGCCCGCTGTCGTCCGGGCGGTCGTCGAGGGTGATCAGCGCGTCCTCGAAGCCCAGCCAGCTCCCGGCCAACGGGAACCAGGTCTTGTAGACGGACTCCTTGGCGCAGAACAGCAGGCGGTCCCAGTGCACCTCGGGCTCGACCCGGGCCGCGGCCCGTACCCAGGAGATCTCGGCCGGCAGCGCGATCCGATCGAGGACCCCGTCCGGCGTCGGCCCGTTCGGCTCGGCGTCGATCCCGATGGACAGCACGTCCCCGGCCCGCGCGACGGCGGCGGCCCGGTATCCCTCGCAGTGGGTGATGCTGCCGACCAGCCCGGCCGGCCACAGCGGCTCCCGGTTCGGCCCGGCCAGCAGCGGCGCGGGCGCTACCCCGAGGCGCGCCATCGCCCGTCGCGCGCACACCCGGCCGGCGGTGAACTCCCGGCGGCGCTTTGGCACGGCCCGGGCGAGCAGCGCCTCCTCGGCGGGGAACAGCTCCGCCTCCGCCTCGTCGACTCGCGTCTCCGCCGCGACGGCCTTCGCCGGCACAAGGTCGGCCAGCAGGCTCGCGGCTGCCCCCACTCCTACTTCCGGCATACCGCCAAGCTTCGCACCGTCGGCGACAAGCCACCGGACCCGGTCGCGCCGCTGGGCGCCGGCATCGGGCCCTGAGCGGGTCCTATCGGCGTCTCGCGGTCGCGGGCGTGATGGAGGCCACGGTCGGCTCGGAGGCGGGCGGCAAGAAACGATTACGCGCACAGGTGGTTCGGGCGCCGAATGTGCCTGAGGCGCGGAAGCCGTCAAACCGCAGGTGGAGCGGGTGACCGGGATCGAACCGGCATGACCAGCTTGGAAGGCTGGGGCTCTACCATTGAGCTACACCCGCATGGTGATCGCGCCGAAGCTTACCGCAGGGCGAGTCTCGGCGACGATCTGGCGGTCGTCCCTCTTCTGGCCTGACGTTGTGGCGACAGATCGGGGCGAACCGGGCGCGTCGCGTAGGAGCGAACCAACGCTGGTGATCGTCGACGGCTGCCCGGTGGTGACGTTGGTGTGGCCGCTGGTGACGGTGGTCGATGGTCGTGAGGGCCGGGCCGCGATCGAGGAGGCGCCAGCCCGTAGGATGAAGGCGCAACGCCTCGGGGCGTAGCGTAGTGGCTAGCGCGCCTGCTTTGGGTGCAGGAGATCGGGAGTTCGAGTCTCCCCGCCCCGACGTGCTGGCTCACCGTGTTTGCTGACTTCGTCAGCTGCCCGGGGGCCGCGATATTGCTCCGGGGGGCGACCCCCGGACCCCCGGTGTCGAGCTTCGCTCGACCGGGGGGGCGAGGTTGCTTCGCTTCTCGATGGTCGGCTTGTTCGGCTCGGGTGGGGGTGGGCTGGCCTCTGGCCCTTCCGTGTCGAGTTCTGCTCGGCTGGGGGGTCGAGGTTGCTTCGCTTCTCGGTGGTCGGCTTGTTCGGCTGGGGTGGTGGGGTGGCTTCTGGCCCGCTGGTGTCGAGTTCGCTCGATCGGGGGGTTGAGGTGGCTTCGCTTTCCGGGGTCGGGCTTGCTCGGCTGGGATGCCGGAGTGGCCTTGGCTCGCCGGTGTTGAGCTCGCTTGATCGAGGGGCTGTCCGGGGTTGCCGTTTGCTGCACCTTCCCGGGGGGCCGTGAAGCGGTCCGGGGTCACCGCGTGGCGGTAATCTCGGCGCGTCCCCCGTCCGACGTCGTACCAGGAGACATCCGCGCCGTGAAGGCCACCAAGGAGTCACTCAGCCCGACCAGGGTCAAACTCACCGTCGAGGTGCCCTTCGACGACCTGAAGCCCTCCCTGGACGCCACCTACAAGAAGCTGTCCAGGCAGATCCGGGTGTCCGGGTTCCGCCCGGGCAAGGTGCCGCCGCGGATTCTGGACCAGCGCCTCGGGCGCTCGACCATCCTCGACGAGGCCCTTCAGGAGGCGCTGCCCCAGTTCTACTCGGAGGCGGTCGAGGCCGAGGACGTCGACGTGCTGTCGCGGCCGGAGGTGGACGTCACCGAGTTCGCCGAGGGCAGCCCGATCGTGTTCACCGCCGAGGTGGACGTCCGCCCGCAGCTCGCGCTGCCGGAGGCGGACAGCGTCAAGATCACGGTCGACAAGATCGAGGTCACCGACGAGCAGATCGACACCCAGCTCGGCTCGATGCGCGAGCGGTTCGCCGTGCTCACCCCGGTCGAGCGGCCGGTCGCCACCGGTGACTACGTGTCGCTCGACCTGTCGGCCACGGTCGACGGCGAGCCTGTCGAGGACGCCACCGCGACCGGGATGTCCTACGAGGTCGGCAGCGGCAACCTGATCGAGGGCATCGACGAGGCGATCATCGGCGCGAGCGAGGGCGACAGCCGCACGTTCGACACCGAGCTGCTCGCCGGCGACCGGCAGGGCCAGACCGCCCAGGTCACCGCGGTCGTGCGCGGCGTCAAGGAGAAGGAACTCCCGGCGCTCGACGACGACTTCGCGACGACCGCCAGCGAGTTCGACACCCTCGACGAGCTGAAGGCCGACCTGCGCCAGCGCCTGGAGCAGACCCGCAAGTTCGAGCAGGTCAACCAGGCGCGGGAGAAGCTGCTGGAGCAGCTGATCGAGTCCGTCGACGTCCCGGTGCCCGACTCGGTGCTGGAGTCGGAGATCGAGGCCCGGGAACACCGCCTCGGCCACGACCTGGAGCGTTACGGCGTCGACCGCGAGACCTACCTGAAGACCCTTGAGCAGGAGCCCGAGGAGTTCGACGCGCAGGTCCGCGAGTCGGCCACGAAGGCGATCAAGTCGCAGTTCATCCTGGACACCGTGGTGCGCGCCGAGTCGGTCGGGATCGACCAGGGCGAGCTGATGGAGCAGATCGTCATGCTCGCGCAGCGTTCCGGCGTTCCGCCCGAGCAGTACGCCCAGCAGCTCGCCGGCGGCAACGGCGCCGGGCTGACCGCGCTGATGTCCGACATCATGCGCAACAAGGCGCTGCTGCACCTGCTGCGCCAGGCCACCGTCGTGGACGACGACGACAACGCGGTGACCCTGGAGCTGCCCGAGCGGCCGGACCCGGCGGACCTCGAGGGCTTCGAGGACGACGGTCATGACCACGATCACGACCATGACCACGAGGGCCACGATCACGAGGGCCATGACCATGAAGGCCACAACCACTAGGGCGTGACCTTGGCTCCAGGGCTCGCCCTGGACGTTCCTGCCTGCCGGGTTCGCCCCGGCAGGACCGTCGGCCCCCGCGGCTTCCCCGCGGGGGCCGAGCTGTTTGCATTGCTCACTCCATCGGCCTGGCCGGTGCACGGAGGATCGCGCGGCCCTCTGCCTAGCGCGAACATCGAGCCGGATGGGCCGGAACTGGCGCGGGTCACAGATAGTGTCGAGCCGGTCAAGCTGTCGTCGCTCGTGGGCACCGTCCCGGCACGCAACCGTCGTGGGGGCGTTCGCGGGTACCGGAACCTCGCGGGTACGGAAGCCAGGTCAGTGAAGCCAGCAGGTCAGTGAAGCCGAGGAGTCGAACGTGAGTGAGTTCGCAGTGCCGAGTCTGGCCGCGCCGGGTGGCCCCAGCCTCCGGTCGGCGGGCCAGAGCGGCCCAGGTTTCGACGAGCAGGTCTACAACCGGCTGCTGCGGGAGCGCATCATCTTCCTCGGCACCGTCGTCGAGGACAGCATCGCGAACGCGATCTGTGCGCAGCTGCTGCTGCTGAACGCCGAGGACCCGAACCGGGACATCTGGCTGTACATCAACTCGCCGGGTGGTTCGGTCAGCGCCGGCATGGCGATCTACGACACCATGCAGTTCGTCGAGAACGACGTCGCCACCGTCTCGCTGGGCCTCGCCGCGTCGATGGGCCAGTTCCTGCTGTGCGCCGGCGCCGCCGGCAAGCGGTACTCGCTGCCGCACGCGCGGATCATGATGCACCAGCCGTCCGGCGGCATCGGTGGTACGGCCTCCGACATCGCGATCCAGGCCGAGCAGATGCTCTACACCAAGCGGATGATGCAGGAGCGCATCGCCTTCCACACCGGTCAGCCGATCGACCAGATCGAGCGGGACTCCGACCGCGACCGTTGGTTCACCGCCGAAGAGGCGAAGGACTACGGCTTCGTTGACCATGTCGTCCAGCGGGTGCGCCAGGTGCCCGGTGGCACCCCGTCCGGCCAGTGATCTCGTCGGCGCTCCCACTCTCGTCGGCCCCGTACCACCGCACCTCCGGGAGGGCATGAACATGTCCCGTTACGAGCAGACCGGCCGCTACGTGCTGCCGAACATCATCGAGAAGACGTCCCGTGGCGAGTACGGCATGGACCCGTACTCGAAGCTCCTCAAGGAGCGGATCGTCTTCCTTGGCGTCCAGATCGACGACGTCTCGGCCAACGACGTCATGGCGCAGCTGCTGTTCCTCGAGTCCGAGGACCCGGACCGCGACATCTCGATCTACATCAACTCGCCTGGCGGGTCGTTCACGTCGCTCACCGCGATCTACGACACGATGCAGTTCGTCCGCCCCGACATCCAGACCATCTGCATGGGCCAGGCGGCGTCCGCCGCGGCCGTGCTGCTGGCCGCAGGGAGCCCGGGCAAGCGGTTCGCGCTGCAGAACAGCCGCATCCTCATCCACCAGCCGTCCGGTTCCGGTGAGGGCCAGTCGAGCGACATCGAGATCCAGGCTCGTGAGATCCTCCGGATGCGTTCGCTATTGGAGAAAATGCTCGCGGACCACACCGGCAAGGCCGAAGAGGACATCCGCCGGGACATCGAGCGGGACAAGATTCTCTCTGCCGATGAGGCCAAGGAGTACGGCCTGATCGACGAGGTGATCAAGACCCGTAAGTCGTCCCGCCTGTCGGCTGCCCGCTGACGGGACAGACGACCGTAGGCTGACCCGTATGAGCCGCGCGATAGGGCTCTCACCGGGCGGCCGGGCGGGGTACCGTCCCCCGAAGGGGCGGTACGAGGCAGGACAGGCCAGGCACGGGAGGGCGACCTCCCGGCCCCGCCTGAGTGGCGCCCGAGCTGGAGCGCCGGCCCTGGGGCCGGCCACGGTGGGCACCTGGCAAGGCCAGTGACAGTCTCGGCACGCGACGACCGGGCGGTGCGAGCCGCCCCCGACTTGCAGGCGACCCCATCGTCTGGACGAAGGGACTGAGTCCTCGGTGGCACGCATCGGTGATGGCGGCGACCTGCTGAAGTGTTCGTTCTGCGGGAAGTCGCAGAAGCAGGTGAAAAAGCTCATCGCCGGTCCCGGCGTCTACATCTGCGACGAGTGCATCGATCTCTGCAACGAGATCATCGAGGAGGAGCTCTCCGAGAGCTCCGAGCTCAAATGGGACGAGCTGCCCAAGCCCCGGGAGATCTACGAGTTCCTGGACGGCTACGTGGTGGGCCAGGAGACCGCGAAGAAGACCCTGTCGGTCGCGGTTTACAACCATTACAAGCGGATCCAGGCGGGCGGCTCGGCCCCGAGCGACAGCGCCAAGGCCGACGTCGAGCTGGCGAAGAGCAACATCCTGCTGCTCGGGCCGACCGGCTGCGGCAAGACCCTGCTCGCCCAGACGCTGGCCCGGATGCTCAACGTCCCGTTCGCGATCGCCGACGCGACGGCGCTCACCGAGGCCGGCTACGTCGGCGAGGACGTCGAGAACATCCTGCTCAAGCTGATCCAGGCGGCCGACTACGACGTCAAGAAGGCCGAAACCGGGATCATCTACATCGACGAGGTCGACAAGATCGCCCGGAAGTCGGAGAACCCCAGCATCACCAGGGACGTCTCCGGCGAAGGTGTGCAGCAGGCGCTGCTGAAGATCCTGGAGGGCACCACCGCGAGCGTCCCGCCGCAGGGCGGCCGCAAGCACCCGCACCAGGAGTTCATCCAGATCGACACCACGAACGTGCTGTTCATCGTGGGCGGCGCGTTCGCCGGGCTCGACCGGATCATCGAGTCGCGGATCGGCAAGAAGTCGCTCGGCTTCCGCGCGGTGCTGCACGGCAAGGACGACCCGGACGCGGCCGACGTGTTCGGCGACGTCATGCCGGAGGACCTCCTCAAGTACGGGATGATCCCGGAGTTCATCGGCCGCCTCCCGGTCCTCACCAGCGTGCAGAACCTCGACCGGGAGGCGCTGATCCGCATCCTGACCGAGCCGAAGAACGCGCTGGTCCGGCAGTACAAGCGGTTGTTCGAGCTGGACAACGTGGACCTCGACTTCACCTCCGACGCCCTCGAGGCGATCGCCGACCAGGCGATCCTGCGCGGCACCGGCGCCCGTGGCCTGCGGGCGATCATGGAGGAGGTGCTGATGTCGGTCATGTACGACATCCCGAGCCGCAAGGACGTCGCCCGCGTCGTCGTCACCCGCGAGGTCGTCCTGGAGCACGTCAACCCCACCCTGGTGCCCCGCGACATCAGCGCGGCCAAGCGAAACACCCGCCAGGAGAAGTCTGCGTAGGGCGTCGGGGGGGGGGCGGCGGCGCCCCCCCCCCCCCCCCCCCCGGCCCCCCGCACCAGCCGGTGGCGCCGGTCCCGGTGCCGACCAGCACCCCGGACGACGCCTGCCGCTCGGCCGTCGGTGCCTGGCCGCGGCCCGGCGGGACGGTCGGGCCGTCGGCCGGAACCGTCAGCAGGTACCGGGCCGTCTGGTGGCTGACGTCGCCGACGAAGATCTCGTTGAGCGCGACGAGCCGCTGCCCGTCGTCCGCCACCGCCTCGACCATGGTCAACGGAGGTGGCCCGGCCGGCCCGGCGCCGGGCGGGAGCAGCCGGGCCGCGGCCGCGAGCAGGCTCCCCGCCTGCCCCGGTTCGTGGCGGACCAGCACCCCCGGGTTGCGGCCCGGTTCCGGGTTGATCCCGACGACCGGCTGATGCTCGACGTACTTCGCGACGTTGGCGACCAGCCCGTCCTGGCCGACGCAGACGACGATGTCCTCCGGGCCGAACAGGAAACGGTCCAGGTCGGCCCGTTCGACCTCGCCGCGCCGCCAGGCCGGCGGGGCCGCCGCCGCGACGGCCCGCCGAGCGGCGAGCTGCGCCTCGTGCCGGCTCACGACGTCGGCGAGGTCCCGGCCGCGGCCGGCGAGGAAGAACGCGGCCTGGCCCGCGGTGCCGTGCCGGTCGAGCAGCTCGTCGTACTCGGACCGGCGATGGACGACCACCACCCGCGGCGGCAGCGTGCTCACGCGGCGCCGCCGCCCGGCCCGGTCGCGCCGGCGAGCTTGCCGATCGCCTGGGTCAGCAGGTCCGGGGTGATGGTCAGCGCGCCGATCTCCGGAAGGTTCGCGGCGAGCTCCCGGACCGCCAGCACGACCAGCGTCGCCTGGTCCAGGCCGCGCAGCGCCTCGACCCTGGCGGCCTCGGCCGCGCCCTCGGCGGCGCCGACGACGCGCAGCGCGTCCGCCCGCGCGGCGGCATCGGTGCGCACCCGTTCCGCGTCGAGGGTCGCCGTCAGCCGCTTGCGCTCACCCTCCGCGTCGGCGCTGATCCGCGCGACGGCGGTCTCCTCGGTCATCCGCCGCTGGTCGTTCGCGCCGCGCTGGATGACGAGCTGCTCCTCCCGCTTGGCCAGCTCGATCTGGTTCTGCAGCTCGTTCTCGGCGATCCGGCGTTCCTGTTCGACGGCCAGGGCGCGGCGGGTGAAGGTCGCGCGGTCGGCGTCGGTCTGGACCTGCTCCCGGGTCGGGGTGCGCAGCGCCTTCTCCAGCTCCGGCTCGGGCCGGATCGCGACCACGCGCACGCCGACGACGGCGAGCCCGGTCTGGGCCAGCCGCGGATCCCCGACGAGCCCGGCACCGACCCGCTCGCGCACCGCGCCGACGCCGTCGACCAGCGCCCAGGTCAGCGGCTCACGGGCGATCAGCTCGGCCGCGTACTGCTGGGCGGTCTCGGTGATCATGCCGGCGACCTGCTCCAGCACACCGGTTCGCCAGCCGCCGCGGTCGGGGTCGATGTCGAACGGCAACCGGGTGGCGGCCAGGCCCGGGTCGGCGACCCGATAGGTGATCGTCGCCTGGACGGCGACGTCCTGAAAGTCGGCGGTGCGGGCGTGGAACAGCAGCGGCAGCTCCCGGTCGTCGACCGGGACCTCCGACAGGACAGCGGTGCGCGGCCGGTACCAGAACGACTGGCCGACGCCCTCCCGGCGCACGGCACCGCCGCGCACGAAGCGCACATAGGTGGTCGGCGTGCCCCGCAGGTGGTTCAGCAACGGTCGCCGGCTGATGTCGGCCATGTGGCCACCCCTTTTCGTCATGGCGACGATAACCGGGTTTGTCCGTTATCGTCAAGGTGACGAGATGGAGCGGTAGGGTCGGTTCCATGACAGTGCAGCCCCCGGCACCGGTGCTGATGGCCGTCGACCTCGTCGTGCTGACGCTGCGGGACGACGAGCTGTGCACCCTGCTCGTCCGGCGCGCGTACCCGCCGTTCGCCGGCCGGCTGGCCCTGCCCGGAGGATTCGTCGGCCCGGACGAGCAGCTGCGGGACGCCGCGACCCGGGAGCTCGCCGAGGAGACCGGGGTCCACCAGCAGCCCGGCCACCTGGAGCAGCTCGCGACCTACGCCGACCCGGGCCGCGACCCGCGCGGCCGGGTGGTGTCGGTGGCGTTCCTGGCGCTCGCGCCCGACCTGCCCAACCCGGTTGCCGGCACGGACGCGGCCGCCAGCCACTGGGCCCCGGTCAGCCCGCTGCTCGCGGGCGGCAGCCAGCCGGACGCGCTGGCGTTCGACCATCTGGAGATCCTGCGGGACGGGGTGGAGCGGGCCCGCTCCAAGATCGAATACAGCCCGGTGGCCACCGCGTTCTGCCCGCCGGAGTTCACCGTCGCCCAGCTGCGCCGGGTCTACGAGCTGGTCTGGGACACCCGCCTGGACCCGCGCAACTTTCACCGCAAGGTGACGTCGTCGGCCGGGTTTCTCGTCCCCACCGGCCAGACCAGCCGGGTGGACGGCGGCCGGCCCGCCGAACTGTTCCGCCTCGGCGCCGCGCCGCTGCTGCATCCGGCGATGCTGCGCCCGACACCGCATCGACAGCGGGGGCGGCAGACAGTCGGGGCAACGGGTGGACGGCCGGGCGCCCGGGCGATCGGGGGGTGAACCCGGGCGGCCGGCCTGAACCATTGATAACAGTAAGCACACGGCCGGTCACGCTTTGGTGGCCGGCGTGCCATCTGCGCGACGGGTGCCCCCAGGACGCGGCATACCGGCCGATTGTCCGTCGCTCTCGGCCACGGCGGCCACCCTGTCCCGCGCGAGGCCCGCGATCCCGGCCGCGATGAGCACCAGCGCGGCGACGAAGGCGACGAGGTGCGGGCCGGTCGGGACTGGCTCGTCGAACAGCGTCAGGCCCAGCACCACCGGCAGGAAGGCGGAGATGCCGCTGGTCACCGGGAAGGCGATCACTGCGGCCTGCCCCTGCAGGCCGCGCTGCTCCAGGCCGATCGCCAGCACGGAGAACACGATCAGCAGGTAGAAGGCCGGCCCGCTCAGCAGATCCAACGCGTAGGAGGCGATGAGTTCCCCGCTGGAGCGGCGCTCGTCGAGGGCCAGTCCGAACTGGCGGGTCGCGAGCGTCGCGATCGCGTAGGCGACCCCGGCCGCGACACCGAACCCGAACGCCGCGGTCGTCACCCGTCCGCCGAGGGCGGCGTGGTTCGCGCCGAGCGCGGCCAGCAGCGCGAACACCAGCCCGATGGACAGGAACAGCAGCAGAACCCTCGTGCTGGCCATCGATCCGACACCGCCGTGCCGCGCGAACGCGTAGGCAAGGAGCGCGACTCCCGCGACCATCAGGCAGATCGCCACCGCCCCGGCATGGCTGAGGTGTTCACGCAGCGCGCGACCGGCCAGCAGGGTGAACACGATCATGTCGAGTGCCATCACCGGGCCGACCAGCGCCACCGGCGCGACCGACAACGCGTACACCTCCAGCAGGAAGGCGGCCGTCTCCACCGCGAGGCCGACCAGCCACAGCGGCCGACGGACGAGCCGCGCGAGCAGGCCGAGCCCGAGCCCGCGGCCGGCCTGTTCGCGACGAGCCGCCCTCGCCTGCACCAACGGCGCGACCCCGTACAACGCCGCCGAACCGATCGTCGCCGGCAGCCCGTACCCGATTGCCGCGCTCACCGACCTCCCCCACCGAGCCCGCGAGAAGCGTCGATCACCGACCAGGGGTCAGGCCGACGACGGCCAACGCTTTGCCAAAGGCGTCTTCCCACTCCCGGGGCCCGCGGGTTACCCGTGTGGTCGGCGGCCGCACCCCGTCGAGCGCGGCCAGCACCGAGCGGGTGAGGGCACGCGGGTCGCGGCCGGCGATCTCCGCGCCGCCCTTCTCCAGCTCCCCCTGCAGGTTGTCCCGGCCGTGGCCCGGCACGACGTCCAGCAGCAGCAGGTCGCGCCCGACGACCCGCGCCTCGCTGCAGGTGTCGCCTGACGAGGTCACGACCAGGTCGGCGGCCGCCATGAGCTGGGGAATCCGGTCGGTGAAGCCAAACGGGATCACCCGGTGCTCCCGCTCGGCCAGCGCCGCGAGCCGGCGGGCCAGCTTGGCGTTGTGCCCGGCGACGGCGAAGACCCAGACGCCGGCCGCCGCCATCGCCTCGGCCGCCGCGACGAGCGGGCCGAGGCCCCAGGCGCCGGACATCAGCAGCACGCAGCGCGCCTCCAGCGGGATGCCGAAGGCGAGCCGGGCGTCCCGCTGCGTCGGCGCCTCGTAGAACGGGGCCCGCACCGGCGTCGGGACGACGGCGATCTCGGCGCGCGGGTGGAACCGACGGACGTAGCGCATCGCCGTCGGCGAGGTGACCAGGTAGAGGTCCGTGTTCTGGTGCACCCAAAGCCGATGCGGGCAGACGTCCGTGCAGAACACCACCGTGACCAGGCCGGGGAAGTCGGCCTTGACCCGGCTGGCGGCGGCCGCGCCGGTGGCGAAGACGGAGATGACGACGCTCACCGGCTCCCGCGTCAGCTCGTCGCGCATCCGCGGCACCAGGAAGCGGCTGGACAGGGCGTCGATCGCGGTCGCGACCCGGCCGCCGGTCCGCAACTGGTTGAAGTGAAACGCGTCGTAGAGGCCGGGGACCTCCAGCATCCCGCGGAACACCGCCTCGCCGAGCCGCCCGCCCGGCCCGCCGAGCATCCGCAGGCTGTCCAGCGTGCGGACCCGCATCTGGCGGGCCTCCAGCGAGGCGGCGCAGGCCTGGGCCATCACGTGGTGCCCCATGCCGAGCGAGCCCGTCAGTAGCAGGGCGCCGCCGCTCGGGCGCGGGCGCGCGAACGGGACGTCGAACCCGCGCACCCCGGGGTACGGGCCACCGGCCGACCGGGCCTGGCCCGCCCGCCCGGGACCGGATCCCGGGTCAGGCAGGGTCGGCACGTCCTCGGGCCGGAACGGGACGGTCGGGACCTGAGCCGGGTCCCCGATCCGGGCGCCACGGGCGGGCCAGGCGGACTCGGCGGCCATCACCGCTCCACCGGGCTGGCCGCCAGGCCGGCGCGGCGTGCCGACGGCGTGGCCGGCGCGCCGTCCTGCCGGCTGGGCTTGCGGGCGGTCGCGTCGTCGCTGGGCGCGGCCGGCCTGCGCGGCCGTCCGGCCGGCGACCCTTTGACGCCCGCCTGTTCCGCCTGCTTGTCCGTCTTATCGTCGGCCCGGTTGGCGCGGTACCAGTCGACGTACTGGCGCACCCCGTCGTGGAAGGTCGTCGTCGGCCGCCAGTCGAGCAGCCTGGCGGCCCGCTCGGCGGACACCTCGCGGCCACGGTAGTCGCCGGGCCTGGCCGGTACGTGCTCGATCTCGACGCCCGGGAAGTGGGCCCGAACGGCCTCAGCCATGTCGAGGACGCTGATCCGCTCGGCGCCTTCCAGCGCGATCGTCTCGTTCTCCGCCGCGGGCGCGGTCAACGCGCGGACGTGCGCGTCGGCCAGGTCACGGACGTAGACGTACCGACGGAACTGTTGCCCGTCGCCGGCGACCGTGAGCGGCTCGCCAGCGACCGCGCGGGCGACGAAGCGGGCCAGCACCAGCTCGTCGCGCATCCCGGGACCGTACGGGATCCCGTAGCGCAGGATCGTGAACGGCAGGCCGTAGGTCTCCCGGTAGCTGTGCAGCAGCAGCTCGGCCGCCAGCTTGGTCGACGTGTAGACATGGCCGGCCCGGCCGAGCTCGATGACGGAGTCCTCGGTCAGGCCCTCGCCGCCCGCCGCGCCGACCTCGGGCCTCCCGTCGGCGTCGGGCACGGCGCCGTAGACCCAGACCGTGCTGGCGAACAGCACCCGGCGCACCCCGGTCCGGCGGGCGGCCTCGCAGACGTTGCCGGTGCCCTCGACGTTGAGCCGCACGGTGCCGACCGGGTCGGCGAAGGCCAGGTCGACGTTCGACATGCCGGCGATGTGGAAGACCGCGTCGCAGCCGTCGAACGCGCCGGCCACGGCCTCGAGGTCGAGGACGTCGACGACCCGGTGGTCGGCCCGCGTGTCGGCGCCGTTCACGGCCAGGTCCAGCGCACGTACCTCGTGGCCCGCGTCGAGCAGCCGGTCGACCACGT
The DNA here is from genome assembly GCF_016786355.1 of Frankia sp. AgB1.9. Classification (GTDB taxonomy): domain Bacteria; phylum Actinomycetota; class Actinomycetes; order Frankiales; family Frankiaceae; genus Pseudofrankia. The sequence goes on along the minus strand of NZ_JADWYX010000001.1, from coordinate 156,538 downwards.
GCGCGCCGATGAAGCCGGAACCGCCAGTAACAGCAACTCGCATGTCAGTGCTCCAAACGGGGGAACCTCCGCCGGGACGGCCGGACGAGAACGACCGCGACGGCGACGGCTCGCGGATCTGCGCGGGGAGACGGGAGAAGTCCCGCTCGCGACGGCCGAGGACGTGCGTCACGCGTCGAGCCGCCGGTCGGCGAGGACAAAGCCTGGAGTTTCCTCAGCCGGTCAGCAACTGCGCTCTCAGCGCCCCGGAGAGGCCGGTGAGAACGTGGTCGGCCTCGGCGTCCGTCATATCCGAATGGATGGGCAGGCAGATATGCCGGGCGCAGACGTCCTCGGCGACGGGAAGCGCCCCCGCGGCGAGGTTCTCGAAGACCGGCTGCTGGTGCAGCGGGGCCTCGTAGACCTCGCCGGCAAGACCCACTCCATGCTTTTCCTTGAGCTCCTTGCGCAGAGATGTCCGGTCCACACCGGAACTCGGCAGCACTATGTACTTGTAGTAGTTGTTCACGTCGGCGCGTGGTGTCCGCGGCCGGTCCAGGCCGGGGTTCGCGTCGATCGCCGCGTCGTAGCGGGCGGCAATCCGAGCCCGGACCCCGAGAAATTCCGGCAGTCGGCGCAGATGTACGAGCCCGGTGACGGCATGGATCTCACTCATCCGCCACGCGTAACCCTGGCGAATGTGGACGTTGCCCAGGAAACCCGCTTTCCCCTGGTCCCGGTAAAGAAGCGCCTCATCCCGGATCCGATCGTCGGAGGTGACGATCATGCCACCCTCACCGCTGGTGATGACCTTCGTCGGGTAGAACGAGAAGGCGGCGGCGACGCCGAACTGGCCGGCGTACTGGCCGGCGCGCTGGGAGCCGTGCGCGTGCGCGGCGTCCTCGACGAGGGCCAGCCCACGCTCGCCGCACAGCGCCTGGAGCGTGCCGATTCCGGCCGGGATGAGCCCGCCGACGTGGACGACGACGACGGCCTTCGTCCGCTCGGTCAGCACCTCGGCGACGGTCTCTGCCGACAGCGCGAAGGTGTCCGGGTCGACGTCCGCGAACACCGGCCGCCCACCGGCGCGCTGCACGGCGAACGCGGTCGCCGCGAAGGTGTTCGTCGGCAGCACGACGTCGGCCCCCGCCACGTCCACGGCCCGCAGGATGATCTCCAGGGCGGCCGTCCCGCTGTTCACCGCGATCGCGAACGGAGCGGCGTGCGTCCGCGCGAAGGCGTCCTCGAACTCACGGGTGTACGGGCCGAGGGTGAGCTGACCGGTGGCCAGGATTTCGGCCGTCGCCGCCGCGATCTCGGCACGGTCCGCCTCGGAGAAGACGATTCTCGCCGCTGGCACCTGCACCAGTTCCCCCTGTCTCCCCGATCGCGCCTCGCACCGATTTCGGGTGCTCGCGGCCGGCCAGGTTCCTAGGCCCCCGGACCGCCGACCGCCCGGATCGCCGACGGCGCGGCATCGCCCGGAGGATCCGCGATCCGCCCCCGTTCGGCACCGGCACCGTCAGCAGACGTTAACCGCTCTCGGCCACTGCGGCCCGTCGTATCCGTCGCGCGAGATCCAGAAGCCCCGACTTTGCCGGACCGTTTGGCTTGCTCCGGCCCTTTCCCGACACCTCGGCCGAAAACGGCCTCACGAGAACAAAAAGAACCGCCGCCAGGAAAGGCGAGAGCGAGGGGCGGTCCGGCCGATCTGACTTAACCGGCGGCAATAGCGCGTAGAAGTTCGAGAATGCGCAGAAGCGAACAAAAGTCCGCAAAAATGTGGACGCCCCGACAGTCCATTTACTCCTGACGTACGGGGGGAACGCAGGAGATCCGGTCCATCGGGGCGTGGCTTCACACTACGTCCCCCGAACGTCCAGGTGGATGGGACCAAAGTCTCTACTTTTACCTCTAGGCGGACGTACTACTTCTACGCTCCGAATTGGTGCGACAACTTTCCGCAACACGAGTTCCGCTCTCGCCAACCCACATCTGGAATTCCAGCAGCTAGACGCGCCCGAACAGATCGTCGATGGCACCTTCGGGTCACCATCTGGTAACTGTGTTCGCTCAGCTGCCTCACGGAAACGATTGTCTGCTTCACTGTGAGGTGTGCCGCTGCGAGAGGTGCGCGACGCGCACCGACATCTCGGAGTACTTCCCGCCTTCGCCTTCTACGGCGGGCCGCCGGTGACGCCGGATGTCTCGGCCCGTGGCACCCTCGCCGAGCTGCGCGCCGACCTGGACCGGGAAGGCACCGCCAGGGCGCTGGTCATCCCGAACTACGGCGTCCCAGACGTCGCGGTCACCTTCGGCTTCAACGAGCTGTGCGTCGAGGCGGCCCAGGCCGACGACCGGATCCGGGCCGGCCTGTGGGTGTCGCCACGGCCCGCGGACGCGGCGCTCACCGAGCAGGCGCTCCGGCTCGCCGACGAACGGGGCGTCGCGGCGCTGAAGCTGAGCTTCCTGCTCGGCGGCCGCGCCGACGCCGCCGACTGCGCACCCCAGCTGGACGCGATCTTCGCCACAGCGGCGGCGCGCGACCTGGTGGTGCACGTCCACACCTCGCCGGGCGCCGCCTCCGACATCGACGTCGTCGGGCACCTCGTCGACCGGTACGCCGACGACGTGCGTATTCACCTCGTGCACCTGGGTGGCGGCGTCAGCGGGCACATCAAGCTGATCGGCGGCCGGTTCTTCGACTGGATCGCCGCCGGCAAGCGGGTCTACACCGACACCAGCTGGGCGGTCGGCTTCGCGCCCCGCTGGCTGGCCACCGAGATCGAACGGCGCGGCCTCGGCCACGACCGGCTGCTGTTCGCCAGCGACGAGCCCTGGGGCGACCACCCGGGGGAGCTCGCCCGGCTCGCGGCGGCCGTCGGCGACGGGGAGCTGGCCCGGCACGTCTTCACCGACAACTTCGACACCCTCTACGGCTGCCACTCGCCCTGACAAGCCCGCCCCCGAGGCTCCAACCGACGATCACCGGCCGAGGGCCGACCGGCCGACCATCAGGCCCACAGCGGGATCACAGACCGGTGGGCGATCTCCACTTCACAGTTGAACCGTGCCAGAAGGATCAGAACTACCCAGGCCGATGAGTAGAAGGGAAGTCGCCCCCCGATGGAGCTGACCGAGCTGGAGCAGCAGAGCATCGCCGAGGTCCCGCACCCGTCACTGCCACCCGGCAGCAACCTGTACGGCTCAACCAAGATCTTTCCTGACTACCAGGCCGAGAACGGCGAGAGCTACCTGACCCTCATCCACGGCATCGCGCACGAGTCGTCGGTGAGCTTCGTGGCGATCCTGCAGGCGACCCGTGCCCTGCGGAAGGGCTTCGAGTCGGTCATCTACTTCTACGGGCCGGGCGCGATGAACGCGATGGCGACCCGGGGCTTCCCGCACACCGGCGACTCCGCGTTCGCCGGCGAGCACAACATCAACAACCAGCTGGAGACCTTCATCAAGGAGGGCGGGAAGGTCTACGTCTGCCGGTTCGGCCTGTCCCTGCACGGGCTGCGCGAGGAAGACCTGATCGAGGGCGTCATCCCGGCGCATCCGCTGGACATCCAGGACTGCGTGATCCACTACGCCCGCAAGGGCGCCGTCATCAACTCGACCTACATGTTCTGATGACGCTGCCGCCCACCCCCTCCGCGGCGAGCGTCAACGCAGGCGGCGGCCCCACGGCCGCGACCCCCCGCTCCGCGACGGCCGGCCAGGCCCGTCCCCCCGACCTCACGACCGACCTCACGACCGACAAGGCCAGCGCGGCCCTCACCGCGACGGCCGACCTCGACACCGGCTCACGGGCCTCGGCCCCCCGGCCGGCGAGCCTGGAGACCAGGGTCGGCCTCGCGGTCCACGGCGTGCGGCTCACCGCCCCGGTGAGCCGGCGGGCCGGAGCCGGTCCGAGCGACGACGGGCACGTCGTGCTCGGCGGCCGCGGCGTCGCGCTGCCGATCGTGGCGACCAGCCGGTACGAGGTCAGCGGCGACCGGCTGCTGTTCGAGGGCACCGACCTCGGCATCCCCGTCGAGCCGGTCCGCCGGCCCCGGTTCTACGACCTCACGACGGCCGACGGCATCCGCTACGAACAACTGGCCCGGCTGCACGGCGCCGACGTACTGGCGACCACCGTGCTGCAGACCTGCGTCCGCTACCAGGAGGCGGACCGCTGCCGGTTCTGCGCGATCGAGGAGTCGCTGCGCGCCGGGGCCACCACCGCGCTGAAGACCCCGGCCCAGCTGGCCGAGGTCGCCGAGGCCGCGGTACGCCTCGACGGCGTGCGGCAGCTGGTGATGACGACCGGCAGCACCGCCGCGCCCGACCGCGGCGCCCGGCTGCTGGTCGAGGCGGTCCGAGCCGTGCTCGCGGCGGTTCCGGGCCTGCCGATCCAGGTCCAGTGCGAGCCGCCGGCGGACCTCGCGGCGATCCGGGAGCTACGCCAGGCCGGAGCGAGCGCGATCGGGATCCACGTCGAGTCCCTCGACGACGCCGTCCGCGCCCGCTGGATGCCCGGAAAGGCGACCGTCCCGCTGGCCGCCTACGAGGCAGCGTGGACGGAGGCGGTCCGCGTCTTCGGCCGCAACCGGGTCTCCACCTACCTGCTCATCGGTCTCGGTGAGGACCCGGACGAGCTCGTCGCCGGTGCCGAACGGCTCATCGGCCTGGGCGTCTACCCGTTCGTGGTCCCGTTCCGCCCGATCGCCGGCACCCTCGCCGCCCGCGACGGCGCCACGGCACCGGACCAGGCGGTCGTGGCGGACGTGACCCGCCGCGTCGCGGCCGCCCTGCGGGCCGCCGGGATGCGCGGGGCCGACCAGACCGCGGGCTGCGCCGCCTGCGGTGCGTGCTCGGCGCTGCCCGAGGCGGGGGGCTGAGGACCGATGGTGGGCGCGCTGCTCGCCGGTGACCTGATCCCGGCCGCCCCGATCTCCCCGGTCGGCCTGGCCGGGCGGCCGGGGCCGGTGGACACGCTCGCCGTCTGGGGTGATCCCGGAACGCTGCGCCGCCGCCCGCCCTACCGGATCGAGCGGGCGTACGACGCCACCACCATCGCCGCCTACCACCGCCTGCGCCGGGCGGTGTTCGTCGACGAACAGGGCTTGTTCGCCGACGGGCCGACCGGCGACCTGGACGAGACCGACGAGGATCCGCGCACGACGGTGCTGGTCGCCCGGGCGCTCGGCGGGCCCCAGGACGGCCAGGTGATCGGCGGCGTCCGGCTCGGCCCGACGACGGCCTGGCCGGGCCCCGACATCGGCTGGTGGCAGGGTGGACGGCTCGCCGTCCGGGCCGCCGCCCGCCAGCGCTATGCCGGCGTCGGCGGCGCGCTGGTCCGGGCCGCGTGCGCGCACGCGGAGGCGGCCGGCGCGCTGCGGTTCGACGCGACCGTCCAGCAGAGCCGGGAACGGTTCTTCGGCCGGCTCGGCTGGATGACGGTCGGGCCGACGACGGTCAACAGCGCCCCGCACGCGCTGATGCGCTGGCCGATCCACCGGGTGGCCATGCTCGCCGCGATCACCAAGGCACCGCTGGGTGCGCTGCTCGGCGGGCTGCGTCCGGGCGGTACCGGCTTCGTCGGCGACGACGGCGCCCCGGTGCCGGGAACCGACATGGTGGCCGCCTGCGACGCCATCCTGCCAGCGATGGTCGACCGGGACCCGTTCTGGGCCGGCTGGTGCGGGGTGCTGGTCAACCTGAACGACCTGGCCGCGATGGGCGCCCAGCCGCTCGGGCTGCTCGACGCGGTCGCCGGGCCGACGGAGTCCCGGGTCAGCCGGGTGCTGGCCGGGCTGCGGGCGGCGTCCGACGCGTTCGCGGTGCCGATCCTCGGCGGGCACAGCCAGCTCGGAGTGGCGTCGTCGCTCGCCGTCACCGCTGTCGGACGGGCGGAGGAGCCGATCCGGGCCGGCGCCGGCCTGCCGGGGCACGTCATCACCGTCACCGCCGACCTGGCCGGCGGCTGGCGCCCCGGCTACACCGGCCGGCAGTGGGACTCGACCTCGACCCGGCGGACCGCCGAGCTGCGCGGCATGCTCTCGCTCACCGTCCGCCACCGGCCGGTCGCCGCCAAGGACGTCAGCATGGCCGGGATCGTCGGCACCCTCGGCATGCTCGCCGAGGCCAGTGGCTGCTCGGCCGAGCTCGACGTGGCGCGGGTGCCCCGGCCGGCCGGGGTACCGGCCGGCGACTGGCTGACCTGCTTTCCCGGCTTCGCCATGGTCACGGCGGACGTCCTGGAGCGGCCGATGCCCGCGATGTCGCAGGCCGTCTCGGCCTGCTGCGGGCGGCTGGTGCCCGGCTCCGGCGTCTCGTTGCTGTGGCCGGACGGCCTGCGGACCCCCGTTCTCGGTGGCCACGTCACCGGGATGGGGCCCGCATGATCCAGAGCCAGAGCCCGGACGGGACCCGGGTTTGGGAACGAGACAGCCGACCTTCGACCGCTTGTGGTCGGCTGCAGACAGCGGTGGGGGGCAGGGGACCTGCGGATGAGCGTCATGACCATCGGGGTGGTGTCCGATTCGTTCGGGCGGGACCTGGCCACGTGCTTCGAACAGGTAGCCCGTTACATCGAGAAGGCCCGAACGCGGGGCGTCCAGCTGCTCGCGCTGCCGGAGGCTGCGCTCGGCGGCTACCTGCCGGAGCTCGGCTCGACCGACGACCCCGGCGTCGGCGAGCCGGCGCCGTTGCTCGCGGCCGACGGGCCGCAGATCGCCCACCTGGTCGAGCTGGCCGGTGACATGACCGTCTGCATCGGCTACTCGGAACGGGCCGGAGCGCGCCGCTACAACAGCGCCGTCTGCGTCGGCGGCGGCGAGGTGCTCGGGCGTTACCGCAAGGTGCACCTGCCGCTGTCCGAGGGTTCTTCGTACGACGCGGGCACCGGATTCCACGCGTTCGACACGCCGCTCGGGCGGATCGGCATGATGATCTGTTACGACAAGGTCTTCCCCGAGGCGGCTCGCGGCCTGGCTCTCGACGGGGCCGAGATCATCGTCTGCCTGTCAGCTTGGCCGATGGCGCGCACCAAGCCGGCCGACACGCCGGCCGGCGATCGCTGGCGCTTCCGATTCGACACCTTCGATGTGGCCCGCGCGTTGGAGAACCAGGTGGTCTTCGTGTCGGCGAACCAGGTCGGCCGGTTCGGGACGCTGACGTTCGTCGGCAACTCGAAGATCCTGCACGCCGACGGCACGGAGCTCGCCGCGACCGGCGAGGAGCCAGGGCTGGCCGTCGCCCAGCTCGACGTCGACGAGGCGCTGTTCGTCGCCCGGCGCGGCCTGAACCACCTGCGCGACCGGCGCCCCGATGCCTACGACACCCAGTGCCTGCTGGCCGGCGAGCCGCTGCTGCGCCAGCCGCCCCGGCTCGTCCCGCCGGCCCGCACCGGCTGACCCGCTTACCGGCTGACCCGCTTACCGGCTGACCCAATGCCCGCAGGGAGACGATGTCCGCCATGACCTTCGCGGCCACCGAACGCGTCGTGATCGTCGGCGCCGGCGCCGCCGGTCTGCTGGCCGCGGTGTTCCTCGCCCGCGCCGGCCGCCAGGTCCTGGTCCTCGACCGGGACCCCGCCACGCCGCCCGGAGCGGACGAGCCCCGGCCGGGGGTGCCACAGGCGCGCCATTCACACGCCTACCTGGCCCGCTTCCGCGCGCTGCTCACGCAGCGGGCGCCGGACCTGCTGGCCAGGCTGCTGGCCGCGGGCGCGCGCGAGATCTCGCTCGCGCAGACCGCTCCCGCCGAGATCCGCCGCTCACTGGTGACCGCCCCGACCGGGCCGGGCACCGGCGCCCCGCTGCTGTCGGCGGACACGGACGAGCTGGTGGTGCTCGGTGCCCGGCGCGCCCTGCTCGACGACGTGCTGCGCACCGCGGCGCTGGCCGAGCCGGGGGTCACGATCCAGGACGGGTGCCGGGTCACCGGCCTGGTGACCACCCCGGCCTCCGCCGGCGGGGTGCCCTGGGTACGCGGCGTGCGCCTCGCCGACGGGACCAGCGTCGCGGCCGACCTGGTCGTCGACGCGGGCGGGCGGCGCTCGCCGCTGCGGGACCTGCTCGCGGCGACCGGCGCGCTGCTGCCGGCCGGGCTAGAGGCGCCGTGCGGTATCACCTACTACTCACGGTTCTACGCCCGGGGTGGCGACCGCTCGCTCGCCACCGAGCTCAACCGCGGCCACACCGCGGGCGCGTCCTTCGACCGTTACTCCTGCCTGGTCTTTCCGGCCGACAACGACGTCTTCTCGGTGACCTTCGGCGTGCTGCCCGAGGACGCGGAGCTGCGGGTGCTGCGGCACGGCGCCGCGTTCGACGCGGCGGTCCGGGCGATCGGCCCGGTCGCGCCCTGGCTGGACGTGAAGCCGGCCCTCGACCCCAGGGACCGCGACTCCAGGGACGGCGACCCCAGGGACGGCGACCCCAGGGAACCGGCCGTCGAACCGTTGGGCGCGGTCGCCGCGATGGCCGGGCTGCACAACCGGTTCCACCCCTGGGTCGCCGACGGCCAGCCGGCGGTGCTGGGCCTGCTGCCCATCGGCGACGCCGCGATGATCACCAATCCGGCCCATACCCGGGGCACCACGCTCGCCGCGCTCACCGCCGGGTGGCTGACGGACGTCGTCACCGGCACGCCCGACCCGGCCGAGCGCGCGCTTCGCCTCGACGCCACCATGCGGGCCGAGGCACTGCCCTGGTATCACGACTCCCTTGCCCAGGACGCCGCGCGCCTCGCCCGCTGGCGCCCGTCCACCGCCGTCGCCCCTGCTCCTCGCCGCCCGGACGATGCCAGTACGGACCGTGCCGGCACGGACGAGGTCGGTCCGGGCGGCGCGGGCCAGCAGGCGGTGACGAACGGGGAGGCCTTCCTCGCCGCGACCCGCGACCCGGTCGTCTGGCACGCGTTCACCCGGCTGCAGAACCTGCTGGCCCAGCCCTCGGACGTGCTCGCCGACCCGGGGATCGTCGCCCGGGTCCGCGCCGTCCAGGCCTCCGGCTGGCGCCCCACGCCGGCGCCCGGGCCCAGCCACGCCGACCTCGTCGCGACGGCAGAGGCCGCGCTCGTCCGCGCGGGCGGCAGCCAGGCGCCAGACCGGTCACCGTGAGCTGGACCGCCCCCGGCGACGGCCCGCTGCGGATCGCGTTGCTGACGTACTCGACGAAGGCGCGCGGCGGGGTGGTCGCCACGCTCTGCCTGGCCGAGGCGCTTGCCCGCGCCGGCCACCGGGTCGACGTGTGGACTCTCGCCCGCGGCGGTGACGGCGGTTTCTTCCGGCCGGTCGAAGCCGGGGTGACGGTCCGCGCCGTGCCGTTCCCGGACCGGGCAGGCGAGTCCGTCGGAGACCGGGTGCTGCGCTCGATCGAGGTCCTCGGCGCCGCCTTCCGTGGCCATCACCCCGCGGCCGGCGGTGACGATGCGGCCGGCGGGTATGACGTCGTCCACGCGCAGGACTGCATCAGCGCGAACGCGGCGCCGGACTGCATACGGACCGTTCACCACCTCGACGCGTTCACCACACCGGAACTGGTCGCCTGTCACGAACGGGCGCTGCGCCGGCCGTACGCGCACGTCTGCGTGGCGGCGGGGGGGGCGGCGGCGCGCGCGGCCGGCGGGGGCAGCGCGCCACGCGTGACCCCCAACGGCGGCGCGGCGCCCCGGTGCGCCGCGGCGGCGGGCCCCGCGGGGGCCGCGCCCCGGGCCCGGTGGCGCGGGCGGCTCGGCCGATACGTGTTGGCGGTCGGCGGGATCGAACCGCGCAAGGGCACCGCGGACCTCGTCGAGGCGATGTCCCTGCTGCGTGGCCGCCTCCCGGCCGGTGAGCCGGTGCCGCCGCTGGTCGTCGCGGGCGGCGAGACGCTGTTCGACTACCGGGACTACCGCGCCCGGGTGCTGGCCCGGGCCGCCGAGCTGGGCGTCGGGCCGGTGCTGCTCGGCCCGGTGGACCACGCGGAGCTCCCGTCACTGGTCGCGGCGGCCGCCGTGTTCGCGTTCCCGTCCGTCAAGGAGGGCTTCGGCCTGGCCGCGCTGGAGGCGCTGGCGGCCGGCGTGCCGGTGGTGGCCAGCGACCTGCCGGTGCTGCGGGAGGTCTTCGCCGGTGCCGTCCGCTTCGCCGACGGGCCGGCGGAGCTCGCCGCGGGGCTCGCCGCGTCCCTCGCGGCCCCGGATCCGGCCCGTCGCGCGGCCGGCCTCACGCTCGCCGCCCGGCACAGCTGGGACGCGGCCGCGGCCGCCCATGCCGATCTCTACCGCGGCCTACTCGCGGACCGGCGGCCGGCGGCCTCTCCCGCACGTCCCTGAGGCGACTGCCCACGAAGGTGTTGACCATGCCTTGGCGGCGTTAGGCTCACCAGGCAGGATGGTTCGGTCCCACCCGGGCCTTCCAGCAGACCTAGCAGCGCGCGGGCAGTCGACAAGCCGAAGAGGCGGATAGCGGGAGATGAACGAGGAAGCGCCGCCCTGGTACGACCACGCGTTGGACGACCGGCCCGAGCACTTCGAGGTCGAGGTCGCGGGCGCGCGGATCACCTACCGATGCTGGGGCGGACCACCCGAGCTGCCGGCGATCGTGCTCGTGCACGGTGGTGCCGCGCACGCCGGCTGGTGGGACCACATCGCCCCGCTGATCCCGGACGAGTACCGGGTCGTCGCGCTGGACCTCTCCGGCCACGGCGACAGCGACCGCCGCGACGACTACACGCTGTCCATGTGGGCGGCCGAGGTCATCGGCGTGATCGACGACGCGGGCATCAGCTCACCGCCGATTGTCATCGGGCACAGCATGGGCGGCTGGGTGACGATCACCACCGCCGCGGAGCACCCGGACCGCGTCGCCGGCATCGTGCTCATCGACTCGCCCGTCACCGAGTTCACGCCGGAGGAGGCCGCGGCGCGCGACCGGACGGCGTTCGGGCCGCTGCGGGTGTACACGACCGCCGCCGACGCGCTCGCCCGGTTCCGCACGGTCCCGCAGCAGACGCACACCCTGCCCTACGTGATCGAGCACATCGCGCGCGGCTCGATCGGCTCGGTCGAGGGCGGCTGGACCTGGAAGTTCGACCCGAACGTGTTCGGCAACCGGACCCCGGCGCCCGAGGCGCTGCACAAGGTTCACTGCCGCGTCGCGCTGTTCCGGGCCGAGAACGGGCTGGTCACCTCGGACATCGGCGACCAGATGTACAACCTGCTCGGCCGGGTCGCCCCGGTGATCGAGATCCCGCTCGCCGGCCACCACGTCATGCTCGACCAGCCGCTCCTGCTGGTCACCGGCATCCGCACGATCCTCGCCGACTGGGAACACTCCTCCCCGCAGGAGCGCACGGACTAAGGGGCGATCGTCCCGAACGGGCGCTGAGCGCCCGCGGGACGCTCTGCCTCGGGCGCTGAGCGCCCTCCCAACGTTTGATTTCCTGGCGCCCGGAGATCCGGGGACGAGCGGAATCTGGGTCGGGTTCTTGGCTGGGTTGCGTCGTCAGGGGTGCTCTTGGCTGAGCGCCTCCTGGGCCCATTTGCGCAGGGTTGGGACCAGGAGGGGCCAGCGGGTGAAGGCGCTGCCGGCGGTCGCGGCCTCGGCCTGGCGTTCCAGGTACTCGCGGTCGCCCCACGGTGGCTCGACCAGCCGGGCGTTCGGGAGTACGTCGGCGACGGCCTCGGAGGTCGCCCTCGGGTGGAACGGGTCGCTGGCCCCACCGCGGAAGATCAGCGCCGGCACGGTGACCGCGCGGGCTTCGGCGTCGGTGAGGCCGGGCACCCGTTCGTCCGGCCTGGGGGCGTAGGCCGTCATCCAGCGCTGCAGGGTCTCCAGGAACTCGGCCCGGTCCGTGTCGAGGATCCGCTGACGGTTGCCGGGGTTGGCCGCGATCGTCCCAGCCCACTCGGGCAGGTCGGCGACGGCGGCCAGGTCCCGCGTCCAGGCCGCCGTGAGGCTGGCGGTGTAGTAGACGTTTCCCAGGAGCATGAGGCCCAGCGGGCCACCGCTGATCCACCAGAGCGCCAGGCCCGCGGCCACCGCGGGGTGCCGGGCCGCGGTCAGCAGCGAGACGCGGGTGCCGACGGTCGCGCCGGTCAGCACCGCGGGCCCGAGGTCGAGGTGGGTCAGCAGCCCGGCGAGCGTGTCGGCATGCAGCTCGGGCTCACTCGCCCCGGCGAAGCACACGTCGGACGCGCCCGAGTTGGGCTTGTCCCAGACGAGGGCCCGGTCGCCGTCGCCGGCCAGCGCCGCGGCCAGATCGGCCACCCCGGGGGTTTCCTTGGTGAACCGCCCACCCGTCGTGATCACCCACAAGGGCCCGTCGTTCTCGGCGCCGACCAGCTCGTAGGCGACCCGCAGGCCGTCGACGGTCGCGAACGCCATCAGATGGCGGTCTTGTCGCTGTGATGGAACTTGGCCTCAAGGCCCCGCAGGGTCGCATCAACGGTGAACGACGCGACCAGGACGCCCGCCTCGGTGTAGACCCGGTTTTCCGCGTGCGCCATCCCGTCGCCGACGAACGTCGAGTGGTGGTGGTAGCGCATCCACTGGTCGGCCCGGATGTCGGCGTGCAGCGCTATCCCGATCGCGCTGATGCCCATCGACAGGGTGCGGTGGGCCTGGTCCTGGCCGAAGCCGGCGTGCGGGCGCATCGCGGCGGCGAGCGACATGTGTCCGGTGAACTGGGCGAGCAGGCCGGCGTGCAGGGCCGGGTCGGCCGGTACCTCGCGGAACTTCACCCAGGCGTCGAGGGTCGGTGGGCCGACCGGCGCGTTCGAGTCGTTGTTGTACGCCGCGTCCACGACGCGCAGATCACGGCCGGTGACCGACATGTCATAGGGAACCGCGTCGTACGGTCCTGCGACCGGCGGGGTCGGCTCCTCGTACCGGAAGACGTCGGCCGCAGTGACGTCGAGCAGCATGTTGACGCTGGCCCGGCGCCTGCCCTCCTGGCTGACATGCACCAGCACCGCGCTGAACGTCCGGCCGGAGCTGAGGTCCTCGAGGTCGAACTCAAGGGGAATCCTGGTGTCGGCGACCCGGTACATCACCAGCTGCGCCGACACGACGCGACGGCCACCGGTGTGCCGCATCGCGGCGACGATCGCCTGGCCGAGGATCTGGCTCGCCTCGACGACCGACCGGGCCGCGAACGGCCGGATGGCGCTCACCTGGCGGCGCTCGCCGACGATCCGCAGGTCCATCATGTCGATGAGGTCGGCGGCGTCGCCCCAGTTCGGGAACTGCTTCACTGACGCCTCGCGGGGGTCCTCACCCGCGACGAGGTCGACGATCTCGACGCGCACCCTGTCATGGTCGAAGGCGACCAGATCCGCGAGCCAGTCCAGGCCGGGCGCCGGTTCGGTGAAGCTCCACACCGCAGCCTGGCCGTCGACCAGCCCGTCGCCGCCGGCCTGCTCCGGGTCCTGCCATTCGGGCCGCGGCGCCGGCGACTTCCCGTCGAGCGTCCACAGCCGGGCCGTGCCCTTGACCGGGCAGACGGCCTGGCCGCCCGCCGCTCCGACCAGCTCGAACCGGACGTCTGCCGTCGGGAAGTACAGCTCGGGCGACCGTCCGGGCTCGCTCACCCGGACGGCGGCCGTCGACTCGGCGACCAGCCGTCCATCCCACCAGGCGCGCGCCCGATATCGACACGGAACGTGTTCAATCGCCTGCGCCGAGTCCGGTCCCGCGTCGTTCGTCACTGGCAGCACGTCCCGAAAGGCTAGTGCCCACCACCCCCACACGCCCGTTCTGCGCCACCCCCGCGCCCGCCACGAGAAACTACTCAAGGTAATCAATCCCGTACGGCTGTACGGCCCGCAGAGCGACCAACACACCTCACCTGGTCCCGACACAAGGCCCCTTGGGGGGATACCAATGCCTCGCAACGCGAAGCGAACCCTGACCAGAGGCCCTGCTCCTGGATCAGCGTCGCTCCGTAAATGCTGCCAGAACCACGCCTAGGAGACCGGACCTGGTAGCGGCGTCGTCACCAAGTCGATGCCAAGACCGGGCGACCACTACCGCCTACGAGGCAACCAACCCAACTGATCACAAGACGACGGCTGTAGCACTAACGGGGCTTCGCCCCAGCCCGACGAGGCATGTGTCTGTGGTCTGGCTGTGATCGTGGGCTCCGGCCGGGCGGTGTGACGGGTTGACGATGAACCCGTTGTGGTGCCGCGCTGATCGGCGGCGGTGGCCCGAGGGCTGACCGTCCCGGACCGGAACTGACGATGACGCTACCGCGCACTGTCGCCGATGTCCTGTCTGACCATGTGCGCTTCGAGGTCGAGTGCATCGACCGGATGTACCTGAACGTCTACATCCCGCAACTCCAGTTCGCCCAGGGGATCGTCGGTTATCTGAACCGCCAGCTCGGGATGCGGGTTGCCTCGACTGCCCCGCTCGGGGCGATCACGGACCGGTTCGTCACCGCGATCCGCCGGTTCGCCGCCGACCGGGAGATCCCGATCGTCGACTTCGCCCGAGGCCAGCGCAAGGACGACGTGATGCACGAACACCTCGCCCGGTTGACCGGCGACGAACGGGTGCTGTTCATCGGCCGTGCGCAGGAGAAGGTCCCGCTGTTCCGGACCGAGAAGCGCCGCGACCGCGAGGGAAAGACCTACCCGTGGATCGTGAAGACGACCGGTCTGGTCAACCAGTTCTACGTCTACTGCGTCGACGCCGACTTCGGACCGTTCTTCCTGACCCACACCCTCGACCGGCCCCTGTCCGGGCGGGTGTTCTTCGAGCAGGTCATCCGCGACAACCTCGACCTCGGCCGCCCCGACCAGGTCAGCCTCATCTTCGACCGGGAATTACGCCGCGGCGGGAAACGGCCCACCCCGGGCCGGTTCCGCACCCGCGTGATTACCGCGAATGTCGTCCCGAGCCTGCACGTCGACTACAAGCACGCCACGATCAAGCAGTGCCACAAGGAGAACCAGGCCCTGCGCACCGAAACGACCATCAACGACACCCGTGACTTCGGCATCGGGAAACGGCTGATCAACCTGCCCGCGCTCCGACAGGTCGGCTTCAAGGCCAACCGGCGTCTCCTCGACGTCCAGACCATCAGCCACGACCCGATCAACGGCCACACCGCACTGACAGCGATCACCGATCCGGTCATCACCACCACCGGCCGGCGCGTCGCCGGGATGCGGTTCACCGACCCCCGCGTCGACGCGCTCCTGACCGCGATCCTCGTCTTCCGCCTGCTACCCGACGGTTTCACCAACCGAGACCTGCACGAGCACCTCGCGCTACTGCTCGGCCGCCACCCGAGCACCATCACCAGCGGACAGATGAGCTACGACCTCCGCCGCCTACGCCTCCACGGAATCATCGAACGCATCCCCGGCAGCCATCGCTACCAGGTCACCCTCCACGGCCGACGCCACGCGATGTTCCTGACCCGCCTCCACCACAGGGTCATCACCACCGGCCTCGACGACCTCGCCCGCACCGATGATCCCCCCGCACTACGTCAGGCCGCCGACACCTACGACTCCGCGCTCGACCGACTCCTCCGACAGGCAGGCCTCGCGGCCTGACCCACAGGCCACGAACTTGACCCATCCTTGACGGCTTCGCCCGACCAAGCCTTCTAGGCCGCCGATGCACACGAGCAGGATGACGAGACATCCATCCAGAGCGCCGGTTGCCGCAATCATGCCAGCCAGAAGATGGAACAGGGCGCAGCCGGCCGCGCCAGCGGTTCCAGAAAGGCGGCGACTCACCTGGAATTTTCAGAATCGTCCCGCGACTTGGTCCGATCAGCCTCCAGAGGAGACGGAGCCTACTAGGCTCGCCTGGTGTGAGTGACGTTTTCATCAGCCACGCTTCGGACACGGCCTCATTTCCGCAGGACCGAACGTTCATCCAAGCAGCTTCCGAGGCGATCCTACGCGCCGGCCACAGGCCGGTGGATATGGCGTACTTCTCGGCACGGGACGGAACTCCGGCCAGCTACTGTGAAGAACTCGTCCGGAAGTCTCAAATCTTTATTGGAATCATCGGGTTTCGGTACGGATCTATCGTTCCAGATACCGTCGACTCGATCTCCTATGTAGAACTAGAGTTTAGTACAGCAACGACCGCCGGGATCCCCAGGTTAATCTTCCTTCTAGACGATGACGCCCCATTTCCTCCTCGTCTTGTCGATAGAGACAGAGACAGAGTTGAAGCCTTTCGCCAGCAACTCCGCGATTCAAACGTGATTCTTCAGACGTTCGCCAATGCAGATGCTCTAGAAGCAGGAATTCTCCACGCCCTAAATGAGGTCCGGGTAACTCAGTCCGCTCTGCCGATTTCAGATACCGGAGGCACCGACCGCCGTCCATGGATGTCGCCCGTAGTTCCTGGACAATTAGTTCGAAGACCCGCATTGGCCCAGAGCGTATTGACAAGAGTACTCGCGGACGACTCCTCAGCCGTCGCCATTACAGCGTCCCTGGAGGGCGCCGGAGGCTTCGGAAAGACCACTCTGGCTGCTATGATCTGTCAAGACCACGAGGTGAAGAGGAGATTTCCCGGCGGCCTTCTGTGGGCAACTATAGGTGAGCAACGAAAGGGCGCAGATCTCGCCGCGGTAATCGGCAGTATGTTTGAGATCCTCTCGGGTGAACAGATGATCTCATCAGATCCGATCGTCGCTGGAGCGCGTCTCGGAGAGCTCCTTGATACCCGCCCCCCAATACTATTGGTAGTCGACGATGTCTGGTCATACGAACAGCTTCAGCCGTTTCTTATCGGTGGCGCGCAATGCCGCCGCCTGATCACGACCCGGAATCGCAATGTTGTGCCCCGAGGGAATCTACCAATCCTTGTAGACGCGATGACGGCCGACCAGGCGACCAACCTCATTATTGCCGGAATCGACGGCCTGCCAGACGGATCAGTTGAGGAACTAGTACATTTGACTGGGCGCTGGCCGGTGCTTCTCGGGCTAGTCAACCGCGCGCTTGTTGAATATATCAAGGACGGCGCCGAACCTGCCGACGCCGCCCAATGGTCGATAACCGAACTCACGACAAGTGGGCCAACAGCACTTGATCTAGATGACCCTGAAAGCAGAGCCCACGCAGTTGCCGCGACTGTCGATGCGAGCCTCCGACTATTAACCACAACGGAGCGCGAGCGCTATCTCGACTTAGCAATCTTCAGCGAAGATACCTACATTCCACGCGATGTTTTGGTACTACTCTGGGCCGAGACAGGTGGTCTAACTGCCATCGAGGCAGAACGCCTGCGCGCCAAGATAGTACGGCTCAGCCTCGCCTTCGGACGATGGGAGGCGGGCGCACCGGCCATCCACCTGCATGACGTCGTACGCACATACCTCCGGCACTGCACATCCCAAGAACGCCGCGCGACGGCGAACGCCGCGCTCTTGGATGCCGCGCGCAAAGTCATCAGACGAACACCTAATCCTGAAACCGATACATTCCCGTGGTGGGAACTGCCAGCTAGCGCCGAATATTTTTGGCGACACCTTTCTTACCACCTCAAGGAGTCTGGCCAGATCGACGAATTGGCGCAACTGGTTTGCGATCTCAAATGGGTCGAAGCCAAGACTGCACATTTCGGTTCGCCTGTCCCGGCAGAGGCCGACCTTGCCACTGTGCAAAACGGCCTCGCCAATACCCTGCGTCGATCTCTCAAATCCAACGCTGCACTGCTCAATCCAATGACACCATCCACGGGCCTCGGAGCAACGCTAGCAAGCCGACTGTCCTCGGTAGATGGCCTCGAGCAGGCCGTATTATCTTACAGCAGGCAGTTGCCGAATCCCAAGATCGAGAATATCTGGCCTTTGCCGGACAGGTTGGAGTTCGACCCGTCCATCCGTCAGGAATGGCACGCAGGCGGCATCTATGCTTGCGACTTTTCTTCGAAAGATCGCCTACTCGCATCTGCTGGGGAAGACGGGTCGGTACGTCTCTGGGATCTGGCGGCCCACCGGGAGGTTGCGGCCAGAGATGGATACACAGGCGGAGTGAGAACATGCGTCTTCTCGCCAGATGGCGAGTTGCTCGCGTTCGCAGGCGGCGACGGATTGGTCCGCCTATGGAACATCACGGAGAACACGAGTCCCACCTTCCTGCAGGCACACCGTGGTGGCGTTTGGAGCTGCGCATTCTCACCTAACGGTCGATATCTCGCCTCGGCGGGATCCGACGGCCTGGTTCGAATCTGGGATTTTTCCTTGGAAGAATCGAGGGAGCCATTGAGCGGACACGCTGGAGGCGTCTACCAATGTGTCTTCTCGCCAGATTCGCGATTCTTGGCGTCGGGTGGTGCCGACCGAAACGTTCGTATTTGGAATTCCGAAACCGGCGACCTCGTCGCTGCTCTAGGTGACCACGCCACGGCGGTCTGGGGGTGTGCATTCTCGCCCAATGGTGAACGTCTCGCTTCAGCTTGCGGTGACGGCAGCGTAAATTTGTGGAATACATCGGCCTGGCAACTCACCGGTAGTTTGACAGGGCACAATGGCGTTGTGAACGACTGCACATTTGGCCCCGGCGGTGAACTTTTAGCAACCGCCGGCGACGACAAATCGATCCGCTTGTGGCGCGTCGATTCACAGGAGCTTGTTGCTGTCCTGCAGGGGCACGAGGGGTTCGTTCGGCAATGCACCTTCTCGTCAGATGGACAGTCCGTGGCGTCCGCTAGTGCGGACAAGACCGTGCGTATCTGGGACGTGGCAACCCAGACATCCCAGATCATCATGACCGGTTCGGCGAAGATCGCCACAGCAGCACGCAGCTGTGCATTCTCGCCAGATGGCAAAACCATCGCATCCACCGACGATGCCGGCATCGTATCGATATGGGATGTTCAGTCCGGTCGTAGACTCAGGATGCTCGACTGGGCTAGCGGCAGCGCGCAGGGGTGCGGATTCTCTCCGAGAGGTCTATTAGCTGTCGGATACAGCAGCGGAGCCCTGCGCGTCTGGAATCCTGTTACGGCGGAGATAGTCGCCGATCTTGAAGGGCACGCGGGAGGAACCTGGAACGCGACCTTCTCTTCAGATGGTCGATTTCTTCTCTCCTGTGGTACGGATCAAAAGGTTCGAGTTCGAGCCACAGACACCTGGGCTACGGACGCCTCGTTGGAGGGGCACGCGGGGGGCACTTGGGCGTGCACCTTCTCCTCCGATGGGACTCGCCTCGCTTCCGGAGGAGCAGACGGCTCTCTTCGAATTTGGGATACCCTTACACATCGGCGCCTGTTCACGCTCGAGAAACATACGGACTGGGTTTCAAGCTGCGCCTTTTCCCCCGATGGCCACATCCTTGCCTCGGCAAGCGCCGACGGAACTCTGCAGATATGGGATGCCGACACCGGCGAGGCCATCGATACTCTGGAGGGTCACACCGACTGGGTAAGATCCTGCGCCTTTTCTCCAGACGGGCTTTTTCTTGCTTCCGCTGGCTCCGACTGGATGTTGCGCATTTGGGACATACAATCACGTAAATGCTCTGCCGTTCTTCGCGTCGCGCAGCCGCTGCATAGCTGTACATGGCATCCGACGGCACGATCAGTCGCCGCTGCGGGAGGCGGCGGTGTTTATCTATTCTCCTACCGCCATGACAAAGATAACCTCGAGTAGCCGCTAGCGGTCCTCGGTTGGCGCCAACAGTGGCGACTGAATAGCGGCCCATGAATTAGTCGATGAGAGCAATGTACCGGTCACCCTCGCTATAAGGCCATAATTTTGCTCAAGAGAATTGAACATGATCGGCAGCGTGGCCGCATAAGACCGTTTATTGAGCGATTGCGCACCCGCTCCACGGAAGCTGCCTGCCTGGAGTAAAGTTGAGGCTAAGTACGGCTATGACGAGCCGACCTGTTCGCCAATCCGACAAGGGCTGAGGACTACATGCGCGACGGCGGGCCAAGAATTGCACTCGTAACCACTCATTCCTACCAAGGCGTCGACGAAGACGTAGATATGCCGCTACTGAGCGAAGAAATGCGGCATCATGCGTACGAGGTCCACGTCGCAGCATGGGATGATCCATCGATTGACTGGTCGGGCTTTGACCTGGCAATAGTCCGATCTACGTGGGACTACAGCTGGCGACTGCGTGAATTTTTGACATGGGCTTCTAGGTGCGCATGTGTTTCGAGACTTGAGAATTCCGTGGCGCTACTGAGGTGGAACGCAGACAAACGCTATCTCGAAGACCTTGCTAGCCGCTCAGTGCCAGTCGTACCAACAAGTTATCTCGCTCCCGGCGACCGTATAGTACTCCCTGGAAATTATGAGTACGTAGTTAAGCCGGCGGTCGGCGCCGGATCGCAACTTGCCGCGCGTTATGTGCCATCAGACAAGACGGCAGCTGAATCTCACATTCGCGACCTCCACATGCGTAATCTAACGGCTCTCGTACAACCTTATATTCACGAGATTGACTCGACCGGAGAACGCGCGCTAGTCTTTCTTCGGGGCGTTTTTCTTCACGCGGTCCGTAAACAAGCTGTGCTGACGCCAAACGGAAAATATGATGATCACTCTCGAGAGGCTCATCCAGGTGTCGAACCATGGGCACCGAGCGCCCACGAGATAGCGACTGCCGAGAAAGCGCTGTCGGCAGTCCCAGACGCGGAGGTTCCTCTTTATGCGCGAGTCGATCTCATAGACGGACCCGACAAGACTCCTCTCGTCGCGGAACTCGAACTTGTTGAACCGAACTTGTTTCTAAAGATCCATCCTTCGTCGGTGCCTGTTGTGGCAGCGACCTTCCTTAAAGCGGCTCTAGGCTGAGAATTTTAGAGAGATACGGACGGAGGTGAAGATTGATAGTTTTGACTGCCGGATTAGAACTGGTCTATGAACAGCCGAGGGGATGGCTAGAGGTCAACCCACCCTTGTTTTATCCGGATATCGCGCCCGCTTCCGTAGTGGAGGTCGCCGGAAGGGTCAGCGACTCTGGTTTCGAATTTGTCCGCGGCTCCTTCTATGGTGAGGCCCTGCTAGCATCAAACTACTGGAGGGAACTTGCTGCGAGCTTCAGAGATCTCCCAGTCGACCGCTATCTCGCGAAAGGCGCAGACTTTCGCCGGCGGCGGTACGGGCGATTTTTTCTGGATATCGAAGGTAAGCTCGCGGATGCGCCTTCTGCACCTTTCGTGCAGGCTAGGAGATACAATTCCTATGCAGGTGATGTCAGGCGATATTTTGACGAACTGGAACCGACGGTCCGACAGAACCCGTCCTTGTTGCTTCTTATTGCAACCGACGCTGCAGTTGTCCGCGCGGTTTTCCCGACAAGGCGATTCTGGAGAGTGGAGGTTCATCAATTTCGAATCACCGCGCGACCCGGCGCGATGGGGTTTCCGACTCCAGAGGGTATACATCGGGACGGCAATGACATATTTGCGATACATTTGATTGACCGTGATTGTCGTGGTGGCCAGTCCAGAGTCTACTCGGAGGATGGTCGCCCTCTGGCTAAGCGATTTCTGAAACGGCCGCTAGATAGCCTTTATGTCTTCGACAGTGTCGTTCTGCATGATGTTTCTCCTATTCAAACGAAAGGAGGATGCGGCGTACGCGACGTGATAAATATCGATTTCTTCGGGCTTTAGTGGACTGGACGAGAAGGCTGTCTCGAATCACAGCGTCACCGGGCCGCGCCAGACCCCCAGCACCTGTCGCGCATCCTGACACCTCCTCTTGAACGAGAAGGTCAAGCCGAGGCTCGGATGACGAGCTCGGTGGGCAGGATCAGCTCTCTGGGTTCGCCGTCCGGGTCCGCGATGCGGGCCAGCAGGAGCTGGACCATCTCCTGGCCCATCAACTCGACCTGCTGGCGGACGGTGGTCAGCGGCGGGTCGGCGTAGGCGGCCAGCGCCGCGTCATCGAAGCCGACGACCGCCACGTCGTCCGGCACCCGCCGCCCGGCCGCCCGCAGCGCGCGCAGCGCGCCCAGCGCCATCAGGTCCGACGCCGCGAAGACGGCGTCCAGGTCCGGGTGCTCGGCCAGCAGCCGCTCGGTCGCGGCCTGCCCGCTGGCCTCGGTGAAGTCGCCGACGACGACCCACCCCGCCGCCGCGTCACCACCGGCGGCGCGCACCGCCTCGGTGTAGCCGCGCAGCCGGTCGACGCCGACGCTCATGTCCGGCGGGCCGGCAACGGTCGCGATCCGGCGGCGGCCGGTGGCTAGCAGGTGGCCGACGGCGTCGCGGGCGCCACCGACGTTGTCCGCGTCGACGTAGTCGACCATCCGGCCGGTCAGCAGCCGCCCGGCCATCACGAGCGGCACTCCGGCCGCCGCGATCGCGTTGGGCATGATGTCGTCGCCGTGCAGCGAGATGAGCAGCACGCCGTCGACGTGACCGTTGCCGACGTAGCGCAGCGCCCGGTCCCGCTGGGCCTCCCCCTGCGCCTGCAGCAGGACGAGCTGCAGATCGGTGGGGCTCAGCGCCCGGTTGACGCCGCGCAGCACGCTCGCGAAGAACGGGTCGGAGAACACGGTGTCCGGCCGTTCGTGGACGATCAGCACGAGGGTGTCGGTCCGGCGGGTGACCAGGCTGCGGGCGGCCCGGTTCGGCACATAGCCGAGCTGGGCGATCGCCGCGGTGACCGAGGCCAGGGCCTCCGGCGACACCCGGGACGACCCGTTGACCACCCGCGAGACGGTCGCCCGCGAGACCCCGGCGAGCTCCGCGACCTCCTCCAGCGTCGGCGCCCGGCGCGGAGCCGGGCCGGCGCCGCGCGACTCGCCGGAGGTCCCGCTCGGATCGGCCAGGCCGATCGCCCCGCTCATCGATCCCCCCTTCGTCGCGGCCGCCGCGACCCGGCCCGAGGCCGCCTTCGTACGCCGGTTTCCGGGCTCACGCTGTCCCGTTTGCGGCGCGGTGGTCGCGGATCAGGCGGGAGTACCACAGTGCGCTCGACTTCGGAGTGCGGACCAGGGTCTCGAAGTCGACGTGGATCACGCCGAACCGCATTTTGTATCCCTCAGACCACTCGTAGTTGTCCAGCAGCGACCACACGAAGTATCCCCGGACATCCACCCCGTCTCCGACGACTTCCCGCACGACGTCCAGGTGCTGGGCCACGTAGCGCAGCCGCCCCGGGTCGGGCACGTCGCCGTCGGCCACCGGCTCGTCGAGAAAGGCGGCGCCGTTCTCGTGTATGTACCAGGAGGTGCCCGGATAGTCGGCGTCGAGCCGACGCAGCAGTGCGGCGAAGCTTCGCGGCCGGATCGGCCAGCCCAGCGCGGTCACATCGTCGGTCGACTTCACCCTGGTCAGGTCGGCGCCGCCGACGAACGGCATCGGTTCCGGGTCGGGATCCGGTCCCGGGACGACGATGTGCGGGGCGTAGTAGTTGACGCCGATCCAGTCGAGCGGCGCGCCGATGCGCAGGAGATCGCCGGGCTCGATCGGCAGTTCGGCGCCCACCTTGGCGAGGTCCGCGACGACGTCCTCGGGGTAGCTGCCGCGCAGCAGCGGGTCGAGCCAGAGCCGGATCGTCTGGCCGTCTACGAGCCGGACCAGGTCCCGCGCCACAGGCGAGTCCTCGGGCGACTCGGCCGGGATGAGGTTCAGGGTGATGCCGACGTCGCCGACCCCGCGGGCGCGCAGGGCCTCGACGCCGAGAGCGTGCCCGAGCAGCAGATGGTGTACCGACCGGACGGCCGCATGCGCGCTCTGGACGCCGGGCGCGTGCCGACCGGTCAGATGACCCTCGAACGCGGAGCACCAGGGCTCGTTGAGCGTGGACCAGTGCTTCACCCGGTCGCCCAGCGCGGTCGCCACATGGTCGGCATAGTCGGCGAACCGGTGGGACGTCTCCCGGCTGGCCCAGCCGCCCAGGTCCTGCAACGGCTGTGGCAGGTCCCAGTGGTAGAGGGTGAGCCAGGGATCGAGGCCGGCGGCGAGCAGTTCGTCAACCAGCCGGTCGTAGAAGCCGAGCCCGGCCCGGTTGACAGCCCCGGACCCGGTCGGCATGACCCGCGGCCAGGCCACCGAGAACCGGTAGGCCGCGAGGCCGAGGTCGGCCATCAGCGCGATGTCCTCGCGATACCGGTGGTAGTGGTCGACGGCGACCGCGCCGCTCTCCCCGTTGCGGGTCTTGCCCGGGGTGCGGGCGAAGGTGTCCCAGATGCTCGGGCCGCGGCCATCCTCCGTGGTGGCGCCCTCGATCTGGTACGCCGAGGTGGCCGCGCCCCAGACGAAGTCCCCGGGCAGGCCGGTCACGATCCGGGCGGCGAGCTCGTCGGTCTCGGGCGTACCCGCCGCCCCGATCGCCGAGGCAGTACTGATCGTCATCCCTTGACCGCGCCTTCCATGATTCCACTGATGATCTGACGGCCGAACACGATGAAGACGACGATCACGGGAAGCGTCCCGATCGCCGTGCCCGCGAGGACGAGCGTGTTGTCGCGGTAGTAGCCCGCGGACAGGCTGCTGAGCGCGACCTGGACCGTGGGGTTCTGCGGGCTCAACGCGATCAGCGGCCACATAAAGTCGTTCCAGGCCTGCATGAAGGTGAGCAGGCCGAGCACGGCCATCGCCGGGCGCAGCCCGGGCAGGACGACGTGCCAGTAGAGGCCGAGCGTCGAGCAGCCGTCCATCCGGCCGGCCTCGAGCAGCTCGTCCGGAATCGCCTGCTCGGTGTACTGACGCATGAAGACCACGCCGAAGGCGGTCACCGCGGTCGGGACGATCACGGAGATCAGGTGGTTGGTCCAGCCGAACTTGTGCATCTCGATGTAGAGCGGGATGACGCCGAGCTGAACCGGCACCATCATCGTTCCGATCACGATGAGCAGCAGCGCGTTACGGCCGCGGAACCGCAGCTTCGCGAACGCGAACCCGGCCAGCGAACAGAACAGCAGCGTGCACAGCGTGATGGACGTGGCGACCAGGAGCGAGTTGGTCAGCGCCTTCCCGAACCCGACCGTGTTGAAGACCCGCCGCAGGTTCTCGAAGAAGTGCGGGCCCGGGGTCAACGGCGGCGGGACCTTCGCGACGTCCGCGTTCGTCCGTGACGGGACCAGGAACGTCCAGTAGACCGGGAAGACCGAGATCAGCAGGATGACGATCAGGAACGGGTAACGCAGCAGGCCGGGGCGCCGCGCGCTCGGGTCGGCGTTGCGGCGGCGGCGCGCGCCGCGGGCGACCGGCCCCGGCGGGCCGGTCGGGGGCACCGAGGCGCCGACGGGCTCCTGGGTCGCGACGCTCATCGAGTCCCTCCCGGGGTGTCGTCCGCCCGTACGCGCCGGACGCGGCGGCCGCGGCCGGCCTGCCGGGCGCCGCCGACCAGCGCTCCGCCACGGGTGATCAGATAGGCGCCGCCGGCGAGCAGCACCGTCAGCAGGAACATCAGCCAGGCGACCGCCGAGGCGTAGCCGAAGTGATAGAGGTGGAAGCCCTCCTCGTACATGAAGAGCGCCAGCGTCTGGAACTGCCGGCTGGTGCCACCGGTGACGCTGCCGGGCGTCGTCTCGAACAGCAGCGGCTCGGTGAACAGCTGGATCTGGCCGATGATCGAGACCAGACCGGTGAAGGCGATCGTCGGGCGCAGCGCCGGCAGCGTGACGTGCCACAGCTGGCGCCAGGTACCGGCGCCGTCGATCGCGGCCGCCTCGAACTGCTCCTTCGGGATCGCCTGCATCGCGGCCAGGTAGATCAGCGCGTTGTAGCCGGTCCAGCGCCAGATCACCATCGAGGAAATGGCGATCTTCGAGCTCCAGGTGCCGGCCTCCCAGTTGATCCGCGGCAGGCCGACCGTGTGCAGCGCCCAGTTGAACAGGCCGTAGTGGAAGCTGAAGAGCTGCCCGAACACGAGCGTCACCGCGACGATCGAGGTGACGTTCGGCAGCAGGACACCCATCCGGAACAACGTCCGGCCCCGGATTCTGGAGTTCAGCGTGTGCGCCAGCACCAGTGCAAGCACCAGCTGGGGAATCGTGCACATGAACATCAACAGGAACGTGTTGCGGACCGCGTGCCAGAAGTACGGGTCGGCCATCAGCTCGGTGTAGTTGCGCAGCCCGATCATCTTCCCGCTGTGCGAGCTGAGCATGCTGCGGTCGTGCAGTGAGACCCAGAACGTGTAGAGCATCGGGAAGAGGCCGAACACCGCGAAGAGCAGGAAGAAGGGGGCGACGAATCCGTACGGGGCCGTCACGCCGGTCACTCGCCGGATTCCGGATCGGACCGCGCTCGGGCGGCGCCGGGGTGGCACGACGTCCGCGGTGGACGCCGGGGTTACGAGGGTGGTCACCGGGATTCCTCCGGTCTGGGGGCTCCGCGCGACGGGCTTTCCCGGGGTGGGTCGGTGGTGCGGAAATCGTGTGGGCTGACGCCCCGCGCCGGGGGCCGCGCGCACCAGGGGCGGGGTGCGCGCGGCCGGCCGGCGGGGATCGGCGGCCCGGGTCAGGCGGTCAGCGGGTCAGCGTGCGGCCCGTTCGGCGTCCGAGACGGCGGCTGTCCAGGCGGCCGCCGGATCGGTGTGCTTCTGCTCCATGTTCTGGATCTGCGCCTCGATCGCCGCCCGGATGGCGCCGTGCTTGGGCCCCTGGTACTGCGGGGTCAGAGAGAGCGCGGACTCGCCGAAGATCTTGCCGGTCGGCGCGTTGAGGAAGTACGGGTTGGTGAAGCTCTGGACCGTCGGGTCGTTGACGCCCGCGACGGTCGACGGCACGTTGCCGATCGACTTGAAGACCTTGACCTGGTTCTCCGGCTTGGTCAGGAAGTCGACCAGCTCGGCGGCGAGCTTCTTGTTCTTGCTCTGCGCCGGGACCGTCAGCCACGAGCCGCCCCAGTTACCGCCCTTGCCCGGGACCGCGGCGACATTCCAGATGCCCTCGCCGGGCTTGGCCTGCTGGATGTTCGCCATCATCCAGGCGGGGCAGGTCAGGGTGGCGAACGCGCCGTTCGCGATCGCCTTGGTCCAGTCGTCCGAGAAGGAGACCAGGCCGCCGGAAAGGCCGCCCTGGATCGCCGCCGCGGTCGAGTCGAACGCGGCCTTCACGCCCGGGTTGGTGCCGACCTCGACGTCGTCGGTTCCCGGCTTGTAGTAGCTCTCCTTGAGCTGGAAGACCTGGGCGTTGTAGACGTTGGTTCCGGTGTCGAACCAGGTCGCGCCGGTGTTGGCGGCCTTGAACTTCTGGCCGGTCTGGAAGTAGGCGTCCCAGGTCGGCCACAGCGCGGCGACCGCGGCCGGGTCGGTGGGCAGGCCGGCCTTCTGGAAGAGCTGGGTGTTGTAGCACATGGCCAGGCCGCCGACATCGGTACCGAGGCCGAACAGCGACTTGCCGTCGGTCGACTCGCCCATGGTCCACTTGTAGCTGCCGTAGTCGGCCTTGCGGCTGCCGAGGCCGTAGTCGTTCAGGTTCGCGAACTGGTCCGGGGTCGCCTTGAACTGGGCCATGAAGCCCTCGTCCACGGCCTCGACGTCGCCCGCGCCAGACCCGGCCGCGAGGTGCTTGACCAGGTTGTTGTGGTGGGTGTTGTACTCGCTGATGTTTTCGACGATCTTGACGCCCGGATGGCTGGCCTCGAACGCCGCGTACAGACCGGCGTCCTTGTAGCCGAACGTGCTGAAGTCGTTGACGACGAGTGTCGTGCTCTTGTTGCCGCCTCCTGCTCCGTTGTCGCTGCTGCCGCCACAGGCCGTCGCCACCAGCGCCGTGACCAGGAATGCCCCGGTCATGGCCGCTAAGCGACCGCGTTGTGCCCTCATGAAGCCCTCCCTCTGGCTTCACGCCCACCGCACTGATCGCGTGTGAGCGCTCTCATGGCTTCGGAACTGTGATGCGTGGTTGCGCTGGTGTCAAGGGCCAGTTGCCCAGAGATGTCTCGCGCACTTTCAGGCGTCGGTCGACTACCTAACGCACATCCCGTCATCGTCTGGACGCGGCCGGACCCGCCGTGTCACCCTTTGCGGCACGCCGTCAGACCGGGACGACTGGGGACTCCCTCCCTCACCGTCCAGCCATCGGTCTGACCAGCGCGGCCTGCTGACGGGCCGCGCCGGACCCCGGCGCATCGTTCGCATGCGCGCCCGGCGCCGAGCCCGCCGGGGGTGGAAGGGAAGAGGGAGCCCATGTCCACGATCGAGCTTCGTGACGTCTCGCTGACCTACGGCGTCGGCCCGGTCCTCGACCACATCAGCCTGTCCGTCGAGGACGGCGAGTTCCTGGTGCTCGTCGGACCTTCCGGCAGCGGCAAGACCACCGCGCTGCGGATCGTCGCCGGCCTGCTGAGCCCGACCTCCGGCCAGGTCCTCGTCGGCGGCGAGGACGTCACCAGGGTCCCGCCGGCGGAGCGTGACCTGGCGATGGTCTTCCAGAGCTACGCGCTGTACCCACACATGACCGTGCGCAACAACATGGCGTTCGGGTTGCGGCTGGCCGGCGTCTCCCGCAAGGAGCGCGACGAGCGGGTCGAACGCGCCGCGAAGATCCTCGGCCTCACCGAGCTGCTCGACCGTCGACCGAAGGCACTGTCCGGCGGGCAACGCCAGCGGGTCGCGATGGGGCGGGCGATCGTGCGGGAACCCCGGGCCTTCCTGATGGACGAACCCCTGTCGAACCTGGACGCCAAGCTGCGCACCCAGGTACGCGCACAGATCGGTCGTATCCAGCGCAACCTTGGGATTACGACGCTCTACGTCACCCACGACCAGATCGAGGCCATGACCATGGCCGATCGGATCGCGGTGCTGCACGAGGGCCGGCTCCAGCAGCTCGGCACGCCCGATGAGCTGTTCTCCCAGCCGGCGAACGTCTTCGTCGCCGCCTTCATCGGCAGCCCAGCCACCAACCTGATTCCCGGCACGCTGACCACGGCGGACGGGCAGACGGCGCTGCGGGTCGGCGGCCAGACGCTGGTGCTGCCGGCCGAGCTCGCGGCCGCGGTCACCGCCGCCACTACGCCGGAGGTGCTGGTCGGCGTGCGGCCCCACGACGTGGAGACCCGGCCACCGGACGGCGCGGCGCTCACCCTCGAGGTCGACGTCGACCTGGTCGAACGGCTCGGGACCGAGACGCTCGTGCATGGGGAGATGGTCACCGGCGCGGTGAGCGGGGCCGCGGCCCAGGCCGCGCACGCGCTGACCACGGCAGATGACGGACTACCCACGGACCCGGACCGACACCGGTTCACAGCGGCGCTCGACGCCCGGACCGAGGTCAGCGCCGGCAGTCGGCTGCCGTTCTACGTCACCGCCGCCCGGCTGCACCTGTTCGATGCCGAAACCGGCGTGACGCTGCGAGCTGACCGCAGGTCCCTGGCTGCGGTCTGACGGCGCTTCGCCGGGCAGAGACAAAACTCGCCGCCGGTTCCGTTCCCGCGGAACCGGCGGCGAGTGGGTCGCCTGGTCGAATCGTGGCCGTGCTGCCTGAGGACGCGATCTCGTCTCAGGACGCTGTCTCGCGACGCTCCTTCTTCGAGGCTGTCGCCTTCTTCGAAGCCGACTCCTTCTTCGCGGCCGGCTTCTTCTTCAGGGCCGCCCGCGCCGCAGCCGACGTCAGCCCGGACATCGCGCCGGCCCGCGAGCCGCCGTGCGCCTCGCTGTCGGCCGGGCCGGACGACGCGTACGGCCGCTTGCTGTTCGCCGCCTCCAGCAGGTCCCTCTCGCGGCGACCCGGGTGACGCACCGTCCGGGCGCCGAGCGCACCGATCACGATCGAGGCGCCCGCGAGGCCGAGGTCGCGCTTGCGCCCACGCCCGCCGCCCGGCCGCGACCCGCCGGCCGCAGCGCTCGACCGCCGCTCGTCAGATCGCTGCTCGTCAGATCGCTGCTCGTCGGCTGGCCGGTGACCGTGGCCGTGATGTCCTCGGGGGAACGACGACAGGTGCTTGCGCACTCGGGCGTACGTCACGTGGTCGTCGGCCCGGTAGGCGGACGGATCATGAGATGGGCCCCCGGCCTCGGCCTGCCGTTTCGGTGGCCGGAAGTCTGCCGAGCCGGGCCTCGAAGCGGTGTCGTACGAGGAGGAGTCGGCCCGCCGCGCCGTATCAGCCGGATAAGGCGCGGGTGGCTGGTCATCGTGCTGCCGGTGTCGGCGCAACCGGCCGCCGCGCTCCCGGCGCTGTGCCTCGCCGCGCCGCTCGGCCGCGGCCTGGCTCGCGCCGACGTCGAGCGCCTGGCCCGTGCCGGCCTGCCCCTCGCCGAGATGGCCGCAGGTGCTGGAATGCTCGTGATGGCTGCTGGAGCGCAGGGCCAGGCGCTGCTTCATGCCCGTCGCGCCGGAGCCGACCTTCGCTCGCATCGATGTCGCCGCGTCACGTGCTCCATTCGCCTTTCGACTGGCGACCCGGCCCGGGCTGTACCGCGCGGTCAGCTCGTCGATCTCGGCAGTGATCCGGTCGCGGGTCTCCTCGATTTCTGACCTTATTTCCTCAGGCCGTGCGCCCACTGCATGTCCTCCTTCAGCGTCTCGACGGTCTGTTCCGGCTTGGCATGTGCCTTTTTCACGTTCGCCCGGCCCAGAAGCGCAAAGACCGCGGCCGACACGATGAGGAGCGCGGCGACGATCAGAGCGGCCCAACCGAGCGCCATTACCTCCGAAAGGCCGAACATAGCCGCGAGCAGCAGGAAGAGAACCGCGAAAACGCCCGCACCGGCGGCGCCACCGAACATTCCGGCGCCCTTGCCGGCCCGGACCGCCGACTGACGGACCTCCGCCTTGGCGAGGTCGATCTCCTGGCGCACCAGCATCGACATGTCGCTCGCGACCTCGGACACCAGCGCCCCGGCGCCCCGGCGGCCCTTCCGACCGCCGGGGAGAGTGCCTGGACCAGCGGTGGCGGTCCGGTCGGCGGTCATCGTGCGCGAGGCGGTTGTCTGCGCGGTGGCCGGCGGTGCCGCGGCCGCACGGACGCTGGCGGGAGTCTCACCGGCCCGCGTGATGATCGGTTCGTCGGACCAGTTACGTCCGGTCGAGCCGGTCACCGAGGACGTCGTCGAGACGGGCCGGACCGTACGTGAGGTCTCCGGGAAGGTGTCGATGCCGCCGCCGACGCCCCGAGGATCCCGGTCGCCGCGTGCCTCGTGGCGGTCGTCCCGGAAGGTGTCGTGCCCGGATCTCGTCGAACGGGCGGAGCCTTCCGGATAGACGTCCAAGCCGTCGTCGAACTGGCCGTCCGTGTGCGGCGCTGTCACGACTGTCCGCTTGTCAACGGACGATGGCTCGTCGTCATGCAGTCCGTGGCGGTTCGTGGTACCGGCGAAATGGCGCCGTTTCGCGGTACCCATCGCTCCGACGTCCGACCGGTTCTCCCCGGTACTTACGACATCACCGGACGCGGGATGCGCCGATGTCTTCTCGGTTACCACCGTCGTCGTGCCGTCGAGACGATCGTCCGGGAACGCGCGCTCCGCGGCGTCTGGAGGCATCCTGCCGGTCGTCGTCGACCGTTGCGACCTCGTCATGTTGCCTCCCTGTCTGGTGTGGCCTCAGGAGACGACCGGGAGGTCGATGCCCGGCATGCCGGTGATTAACCCGGGGTATGCGAGCCAGTACCATCTGTGGCCGCGCCGCGGGGCGGCGGCGTGGCGAGGGGCGCGGGCAACCGGTAGGCCCGGCGCAGGTCCGCGGCCTGCCTGTCGTTGCCGAGCCGGCGTTCGTCGCGCCGCAGCGCGGCGGCCCCCGCGTCCTCGTCCAGCGAGGCCGCGAGCCTCAGCTCCTCGCGGGCGACGGCGTACTCCTCGTACCGCGCGGCCATGCGCTCGGCGACCTCACCGGCCTTGCCTCGCCGAGCCCTCGCATTGCGATCGAGCTGGAAGGCGTCGACCTCCTCGTTGGTCTCACCCTCCCAGAGCGCGCCGCGCTCCAGCCGGGCATACGCGGTGCGGTCGAGGTTGCGCTTGAACAGCAGCGGCGCCAGATCGATACCGAGAATCAGCAGGCTGATCAGTATTCGCCACACCTTGACGGAGTTGTCCGCCGCGGTGAGCCGCCAGAATCCCTTCTCGCGCATCAGGAGGTCGTTGGCGTTCCCGATCGAGCGCCATTCCGTGTCGGCGTACTGCGCGCGGCGCTGGTCCCTGGTCACCCGGAAGGAGTCCAGCCGGTTCTGTGCGGCGTCGCGCGCGGTGCGCAGGCCCGGTATCTGCGCGGCCGCGGCCTGCAGCTCGCCGAGCTTGACCTGGTAGATCGGCCCGCGGCCGCCCAGGCAGCCGTCGCCACCGGTCAGCTGGCAGTCGACCTCGCCGGTCTTCGAGGTCACCAGGTTCTCGGCGGAGGCCAGCTGGTTCCGCTGGTCATCGAGGGCGGCGACGAGACCCGCCTCGGTGGTTCGCTGGCCGGCATCCCAGGACGACATCACGCCAGCGAGCTCCTGCTGGCGCAGCTCGGCGACCCGCGGCTCGATCGAGGCGTCGAAGAAACGCAGCAGCAGCGACTCGCCGACCAGGATCGCTCCGATGATCGCGATCAGGATCCGGACGACGCCGGTCGGCAACAGCCGACGCGGCCGAATGCGCTCCTTGTCGCCTTTCCCGGCGAGCCGCAGCGGCCGGATCGTCAGCAGCACCGATCGATCGATGAAGAAGATGAAGGCCGCGTAGAACAAGCCATACGGCAGTGCGGCCAGCGTCGACGTGCCGAAGCCGAACGCCGCGACCGAAGCCCCCGCGTAGGCGGCGAGACTCGCGGTCAACAGCATCAGCGCGCCCGCGCTGGCGTATCTCGACCGGTCCCGTTCGGTGACCGCCCGATGGTCGGCCCCGGTGCAGCCGATCAGCAGGTTCACCGCGGTCCGGCGGGCGCCGACACCCGACCGCCGAGGGCGCCGGCGTAGCACCCGGCGCCGGGTCCTGCCCGGTTCCGCCGTGTCGACGCCGCGGTCGTACCCGGGCGTGTAGTCGTAGTCGGCCTGGTCGTGACCGTCGTCGGCGTATTCGGCTTGGCCGGGTTCGACCTGGCTGTATTCGGCCTCGCTGTATTCGGCCTGGCTGGGTGGCTCGGGGTCGTAGCCTGGATCTTCCTCGGCGTCGCTGTCGATCAGCCGCTCGCCGCCGGAGTCCATGCCGGCACCATAGCCGCCTCAATCACTCTCCGCATTCTCTCAATCACGTTGCGACGGCGAGGCGGACTGTCGACCACCACCGTCCGCGCGCTCTTCGTGGCCGCTGACTAACGTCTGCCAAGAGCCGGAGGAACCGATCAAAGGCCCGACGAACAGAGGACGGGACCAATGGGGCAGATCAACGTGGTGACCCAGCGATCGCTGCCAGCACCGCCCGACCGGGTGCTCGACCTGGCCGGCGACTACGCCGGAACCCGGGCGCAGCTGTGGCCGGAGAACATCACCGACTACCAGGTGCTCGCCGGCGGCAAGGGTCCCGGCACCCGGATCAGCTACCGGCTGCACGCGACGAAGAAGCGCATCCGCGACGTCGCGGCGGAAGTCTCGGCGCCCGACGCCCAGTCCCTCGTCGAGGCCGACCAGAACTCGACGCTGCGGACGGTCTGGCGGGTGCGGCCCGAAGGCGACGGCAGCCACGTCACGGTGATGACGACCTGGACCGGCGCGGGCGGCGTCGGCGGCTTCTTCGAGCGCCGGTTCGCCCCGATTGGTGTCCGCAAGCTCTGGACCGCCGTGCTCGACAACCTCAGCGCCCGCCTCTGACGCCAGCCGCGACCGCCCGCTCTACCAGGTGCGGGCGAGCACGTTGGTGACGTAGCCGGTCATACGGTCGAGCTTGGGCTGATCGTCGGCGCTGCCGGGGACGAGCTTTCCCTGGGCCCACTGCAGCGCCCAGGTCGGCACGTTGTGCGCGGCGATCACGTAGATCCAGTTCTTGCCCCAGTCTGTCGCGTCGATCCGGGTGCGCATCATGTGCGCGGTCGAGTCGAGCGCCCAGAATGGGTCGAGGGCGTTGTCCTTGGTGATGTCGGGCAACGTGGTGTTCCACTGGCACAGCCCGAAGTCGGAGTTTGTGTAGTAGCCGATCGCGCCCGGGTCCCAGTTGCTCTCGATCGTCGTGATGCCGCGCAGGAGACCGCGTGGAACGGTGTACTTGATCGCGTAACGGTCGGCGATCGGCATGAACAGCGCGTAGGACGTCTCCTTGTGCACCAGCCCGAGCGGGCTGCGCTCGTTTGCCGGGATGTACATGTCCCGGTTGATGGTGGGCTGTTTCTGCTGCTGGAAGGCGATCAGCGCGCTGCGGGTCGTCTGGGAGAAGACGCCGTCGGTCGGGATGGGCTTGCTCGTGGCCTGGTGCCAGTTCAACGCCCGTTGGATCGCCTTGACGCCGCCCTTCACCGCCGCGATGTCATCGGCCGCGCTGCCGTCCGGGGCTCGCTGCCCCGCGCCGACGCCGTAGTAAGGGCCGAATCCGGTGCCGTCGGCGCTGATCGTGCCGCCGCGGCCGTCCGACGGCCACCCGCCGCGCCCTTCCCGCACGGGTGTGGTCACGTCGCCCCCACTTCGCCCCGGCCACCCCCGCCGGCGACCACTTCGGCAACGTTAAGGGCGTCCTGTGACCTCCGGGCCCAAATCAGCCAAATCGGCCTGCCGCTGATCAGAATGGCGGCGACCAGGGGACAAACCCCTGGCCGCCGCCGACGATGCGGTTCCGCGGCTCAACCGGCTGAAGCTACCGGCGGTCCTGCTTGCTGCCACCGATGCCGTGCTTGGCAAGCGTGCGGCCGATCGCGTTCTCGAAGTGCCCGATCTTCTCGCTGAACCCCTCGTGCCCGGCCTCATGCCGACCGCGCTGGGTCTCCGTCGAACTCGACCGCACGCTCTCGGTCTCGCTCGGGTAGACGGTGGTCGTCGTCTCCCCGCGCCGGCCGGCATTCTCGTCCCGAAGGCCCTGCTCCGACCCGTGGACGTCCCCCCGACTCCGGCTGTCGACCGGCAGTGCGGTCGGGCCTCCAGCACGGTCCGCGTGAGCGGTATCGGTCGGGTAAGGCGCATGGTCCCGGGAGTCGCGGTCCCGGGAGTCGCGCTCGGCGCGGTCCAGGCGGTCATCCCGGCCGGAGTTCTGCCGCGCCGGCTCCCGCTCCCGGTCGCCGCGGCCACGGCCGCCGCCGCCGCCGCCGCCGAACAGCCCACCGCCTTGCCGCGCCAGCTGCTTGCTGCGCGCGCGCATCGTGGCGTGCTCGACGTCCCGCAGGCTGCGCACACTGAGCCGGCCGTGAGCCATCGAGGCGACGGAGAGGATCACCGCCCCGAGCCCGTAGAAGAACAGCAGCCAGGTCCAGGTGATCCGGGTGGTCCCGCCCATCGGGTAGCCCAGGTCCCCCAGGTGCAGCGGTCCAGCCACAGTCGGGCCGATGATGAACCAGGCGCCGGCCGCCATGGCCAGCCACGCGCCAAGCATCGTCGCACCGCGGTTGGCGCTGAACGTCAGCATGACGCCACCGACGAAGCAGGCGATGCCAGGCAGTACCTCGAGCCAGAACCGAGCGGCCGTCCACGACCACGTCTGGCTACCGCCGAACCCGAAGTGGAACGCAGGTCCGATGAACGGGATGAGCGCACCCCATGCGCCCAGCGCCATCAGCAGCAGACCGGCCATCGCGCCGCGGCTGCGAGGTATCCGCCAGGTTCCTCTGGCTAGGTTGTATCCGGTATCTCCGGTCGCGGTCATGGGTCGCTCCCTCCGCATCGGTTCACCCCGGTCGGTGCCCCCGGCTCCATGTACTAACCGGATCCGCCCCACGCGGGTGACTCGCCGGGCACAGATCGTGGTGTCAACCCCGCCCCGGCCGGGCACGACCCGGCTACCGATCTTGATCAGCGTCACCCGGCTCCAGGCACACGGTGAAGCCACCGGCAGGCCGGCGCGCCCGGGTACGATCAGCCAGCGGGCCGTTAGCTCAATTGGCAGAGCAGCCGGCTTTTAACCGGCGGGTTCAGGGTTCGAATCCCTGGCGGCCCA
Source organism: Frankia sp. AgB1.9 (assembly GCF_016786355.1). GTDB lineage: Bacteria > Actinomycetota > Actinomycetes > Frankiales > Frankiaceae > Pseudofrankia. The sequence continues at coordinate 120,704 of NZ_JADWYX010000001.1, read as the reverse complement.
CCCGTTCACAGGTCTGTGACCTGCATGTTTGCACTACCGGGCGCGCTGTCCAACCCTGCCGAACCGCTCACGGCGCCCTTGCTGGGCACAGGCTGGGCACACCGCGCGCGGCGAGGCACCGCCGCCGACGCCTTCCGAGCCGCTGCCTGACCCGCTGGGCGCAGCAGATGGGCGTAGAGGGTGCCCGTGATGTGTGGCGAAGAGTGACGATGCCTCTTGCTGATCGTCGTGATGTCCACGCCCGCCGCCAGCTGGATAGAGGCCGACGAATGGCGAAGATCGTGAAGCCGCCGGCGCGAGAGCAGGTCCCGGCCGAGTTCGGCGCCAACTGGCAGTCCGTCCGGTAGCGGTTCGGCGAGGGTGAGCACAGCACCGGCACCGCGGCGCCTCACGCACCCCGTCACGGTCACCGCGCCGATCGGCTCACGGTCGATGTAGAGCGTCCAGACACCTTCCGGTTCGGCGTGCCGCTTTCCGACGACGACCGACGTCGCCCCGGGCTCCGCATCACGCACCAGCCACGCGCACAGCCCCACCCGCTTCGCCAGGTGCCACATGTGGGCCGTCACGTACTCGGGCGCCAGGTGCCGGCCGTCCGGCCGGGTGAAGATCAGCCCGGACAACTGGACGTCCTTGCCCGACTCGTCGGGTAGCACGCCGTTATTCCAAGAGCGCCCGACATCCTCGCGTTCCTGTTCTTGGGTGAGCCGCCAGGCCATGAGCGACCCGAGCGTGGTCGGGTCCATGTCGACCTTCGCCTGACTCGCCGGGGTCTTCGGTGCCCACACGCCGAGCACGCCACCCGAGTCGGTGATCTGCTGGCGGACCCACAGCAGCCCGGATGGGCCGTCCTCGTCGCCTACGGTGCGCGGGTCGACGACGAGGTCATCCCACCGGACCCCACATGCCTCACCGCGCCTCAACCCGTGAATGGCGACCAGCTCATAGAGAGCACCAAGCCTGTCGTCGGCCGCCTCGTCAAGGAACCGTCCGACGTCGGTGGCGTCCCAGGGGTCGACATCGGCCGAGGTCCGTTCTGGCAGCTCGACACCGGCGCAGGGGTTGAACTCGATCATCCGGTTGTCTCGCGCGTCGTTCAGCGCCGCGCGCAGCGTGCCGTGGATCTTCTCCATAGTCGACGGGCCGACCGGTCGGCGGCGGGTCGCGTTGCCAGCTTCGATCCGCCGATACATCGCGTCGAGGTGACTCTTGCGAAGCCCGGCGAGCGGCACCTCACCGATCAGCGGGCGCAGGTACAGCCGGATGTTCGACTCGTATCCGCGGCGGGCCGTCGGCCGTAGGCGACGTTTCGCTTCGAGCCATTCGTCGAGATACTGGCCGACGGTGAGACCGGCGACATGCTGACGGCCCGCGCGGATCTCGCTGATCGCCTTCTCGGCCGCCGACACGGCAGCCTTCTTGCCTTTCTCCCGCCCCTTCACCTCTGGCTTGCCGACGAGGGCGACCAGTTCCTTGGGTACCCGGACTCTCCACTCCCAGTACCCGTGTCCCCGCTGGGACAGCTTCGGGCAGGTGCCACGGGCGTAGCCGCGTTTGGTCTCCGGGTCACGGCAGCCGCACAGATGCTTGATCGTCGGCTTCACCGCGCGCCACCCTGGCCTTCGGAAGGCTCGTCGATGTCCGCCAGGTTCGGATGGAGCTGCGGGGCGATGAAACCTAGTCGCCGCAGATCGCCACGGAAGGCGCGAAGCGCCTGCTCAGCCAAATCCAGTCGGCTCACAGCCTGTTGCCACACCTGTAGATCGACCTTTTGCGTCATGCCCATCCGGGCCAGCCTCAGCGCCGACGGCTCGTCTTCCTCTTCCCAGCCCGGCTGGGCCTTGGCCTGCTCCGCCTCCGCACGGTCCGCCTCCGTACGGGCCATGGCGGCGACGGCCCTGTCCACGCCGACCCGCGCCGACACGACGTTGCCGACGTGAGCAGCGTGGAGACGCCACAATTCCGGCGCGGTGACCACCGGTCGATCGGGGAGTCCTTCGACGTCCCGCTCGCCGGAAAACCAGCGCAGCGCGTCCCACGGGGGCACGGTCCGACCAGGTAGCGCCTCGACGGTCTCGACCCGACCGACGGGGAAGAGCAGCTGCACCGGTGCGACTTCAAGTGCCGCGCCGAGCACGACCAGATCGGCCGTGCTCACTGCCGGTCGGCGGCCGTTCTCCAGGTTGGTGAGCACGTCCCGGCTCAGCGGGTGCCCAAGTTCCGCGGTCCGATCGGCCAGCTGCTGGGCGCTGAGTTTGAGCCGTTGGCGGTGCCGCCGCACCTCACCTGCGATCACTCGTACCTGCCTCTCCGCCCATCCAGGCTGCGTCATGCGGACACAGTAAGGCCCCTCGCCGATCCCTTTTGGGCCTGGGCCACCCCCCACCGGATCTAAACCGACTCTACGCGGTACTCTGCGTATGACGCACGCACGGTGCGACGGATGATCGAAGAGGTGCGTTCGATGGACACAGCGCGGTTGGTGGCAGCGAACACCGACCTCCGGACCCGCGAGGTGGCGCCCAGCGGCCGGCTAAGCGTGGTGGAGATCCGGGCCCGCAAGGGGGTCTGGACCGAAGCCCAGTTGCTGGCGCTGCCCGCTCTGATCGACGCCGAGATCGGCGCGTCGATCATGGACATGGGCCTCACCAAGGCGCGACAGATGATCCGCGACGGGTCCTGGCCGACGCGGACCATTCACAGCGGTGATCGCTGGCTGATCCCGACGCGGCCTCTGCTGGCCCTGCTCGGGATCGAGGACGTCGCGAAGAACCCGGCGGCGTGACGATGACCACCGCCTTCGACGACCAGCTCGACGTCACGAAGCCTCGCGTCGACATCGACGACCCGGCCACGCAGGCCGCCATCGCCGAGGCCACCCACCAGGTCATCACCGACATCACCGAGTCCGACGGCGTCGGGATGTGCTCGCTCTACACCCCTCTCGCCTGGGCTCTGATGCTGCGGCTCACCGGCGACAGCCGATGGACGATGCAGGCAGGCGCCCTACACGCGTGGGTCGGCCCCGTTCGCATGCGCGGCGCAGTCGAGATGGTCGAAACGGAGACCATGACGCATGCGTGGCTTGCCCGGCCGGACACCATGCCGAGCGCCTCCGGTGTGTACGCGTCGGATCTGCTCATCGTCGACCTGGCCGCACGGCACCATGCGGCGCTTGCGGAGCGGGACGGCAACACCTGGTCTGCCCGCCCGGTCGACTACGTGTGGCACCGGAGCAGCGCTCTCGAAACGTTCGCCGGTGTCCGGCTGGAGTACGAGGCGACGGAGACCGGCTGTAACCAGCTCATGGACTTCGGGATGGAGAACGTTCGGGCGTTCGCCAACATGGCTCTGGCTGTTGAGGGCCGCCTCGGCTTGGGCCGAGGTCTCAGCCCGGCCGCGTTGACCGCGACGCGGAACGCCTTCGCCGGCTTCGGCGGGCGCGTGGGTTTTGAGGCCGCGATGGTCCGCAACGGCTTCACGACGTCGGACGGCCTCCTGTTCGCGCAGGAGGACACGCCGAAGAAGTCGAACCGCGGCCCCCGCAGCGGCCGGTCGGGCGACCCGAGAAAGAGGCGCCCGTGACCACCTCGGCAGGTGCCGCGTCGGTGGCCGGGTGGATCGGCGAGCCCGCGACCAAGGACGCGATTCGAGATGCCGCCGACCAGTTGGGCGACCCGGGGCCGCTGGCCGCGCTCGACGACGTCGAGGCGCTCGAACTGGCCTACCGCGTGTTCGGCAGCGGCGTCGGCACGACCCCGGCCGAGGCCGCCGCGATGACGGACTGGTTGGACCTCGACCGCTGGGTCAACTTCGGCGTGTGGTGGTGGGCCGTTCGTCAGGCGGTCCGCCTCCGCGACTTGGCCACCGTCGTCGGGGTGAAGCTCGCCGCGGCCGGGGTGCTGCCCACCCCTCTGTGGCCGGGCGACTTGGCGACCATCGCCTTCGCGGTGCTGCGTGCCGACCGGATGCCGTGGGACGAGTCCCCGGCGGTGCTCGCCGACTTGCTCCAGCCGGTGGACCCGGTGTGGGCAGCCGGAACCGGGGAGAGCCGGATCCGGCCGGGGCTGCGCGGGCATACCCGCCAGGCCCTCGACCGGTGGATCATCGCCGTTGAAGACTGGGTCGCCGGCTCGCCGGTTCCGCAGGCGCCCTACGCCGGGGTCTCACAGCGAACACCGGGCGCGCAACAGCTGGACGCCGAGCGGCGCCGTGAGGCTGTCCGCCAGGTCCTCGCCCGGTGGCCCGGTGTCGATGCGGCCGACTTCAGGATTGAGGCCGGCGGCCGGCTGTCCCCACCCGCTGAGGCGCTACAGGCCGAGCGGGACATCCTCGGCCTGCCCGCATGGCCCAAGAGCGCTTACGGGACCGGGCCGCACTCGAAGCGTCGCGACATTCGCCGCGACCTGGCCTTTCTCCGGCTGAGCGGATCATGACAATCGAAGACCGTTTGTCGCGATCTCGGCGCAGGGTGGCCCTGTGACCGAGATCAGCATGGCCGACGCGCCTGGGACCCTCCGCTACTGGGTGGATTGCCTCGACCCGCTGAGTGAGCTGCCCGAGGAGACCCGGACGTTGCTCGCCGCGCGGGTCCGCGCCAAGTGGATGGCCGCTTCGGGCCGTCGCGGCGGGCTGGCCAGTCGTGGCCGCCCGCGCACCCGCAAGCCCGCCGCCGCGAGCGGCTGAAAAACCCCTTGGACATGCGAAAGGTCGGGATCGCCATCCCGACCCGCCGCCGAACACCGTCCCTCACCAGGACAACCCCGGGCACCACCCCGGACCCCCAGAACAAGCTCCACTGTCCACAGGAGTTCCTTGATGCTACCCAAGAAGATGGTGGTCGATCCACCGGAACCGCCGACCGGCGCCCGGTCACACATCTGCGCGCACTGTCGCGCCGAGCTGACCGTGACCCCGTCGTGGGCGACCGGGTCACCGCTGGTCGACCCGCATGCCTGCACCGATGGGCGCGCCCTGGTCTTGGTCCACCTCGACGGCGGCAACGCAACCGTCGAATCCGCCCCCGACGCAGTGGACATCGTCCGCCGGGTGCTGCGCGGTTGCCTGACCGGCCCGGCCGAGGCCGCGGTTGGCGTGGTCCGCCAGTTGCGAGATGCCGGGTTGGGCGTCGTCGTCAGCAAGCCGACGCCGACCGAGGCCGAGGCCATCGACCTGTTGACCGACCGGTTGGGCGCAACCGTCATCGAGCGCCGGCCCCGTCCGCCGCGTGCCCGGGAGGCGACCGCGTGACCCTGATCGACGAGTCCCCAACCGCGAGCAGGGCGAGGCAGCCACCAGGAGCCCCGTTCCTCCTTGACGGGCACCGGCGCGAACTGGTCGAGCAGTCGGCCATCGACGCCGCCGTTGCCGCCGAACGCGGCTATGCCTCCGTCGGGCGGCCAACACCGGGTGACGACCGCGAGCGTCGCAAGCTGGCCCGGCTCAACATCCCTAAGTGGGCGTATGAGGAGGACCGCTACTTCCCGGGCTTGCTCATCCCGGTCTTCGGGCCCACGGGCGAACTGGTCACCCACAGCTGGAAGCCGCGCACCCCAGTCGTCGGAAAGGACGGCAAACCCCGGAAGTATGCCTCGGCACGCGGACAGGCCAGCCGGATCGACTGCCATCCCCGCAACCGGAACCGGGTCGCCGATCCCAATGTCGAGCTTTGGGTCGTCGAGGGGATCAAGAAAGCCGACTCGCTAACATCGCGGGGCGCATGCACGCTCGCCGTGTCGGGCGTCTATAACTGGCGTTCCCAACTCGGCACCCTTGGAGACTGGGAGGACGTCCCGCTTCGAGGTCGCGATGTCGTCATCTGCTTTGACCACGACGCCACAACAAACATGAACGTGCTGCGCGCGATGGTCCGCTTCGGTCGGTGGCTGAAAGGCCCGAAGGGCGTCCGGCGGGTCACCTACCTGATCGTGCCCGGCACGGTGAACGGCCAGACGGTCAAGGGCGCAGACGACTACTTCGGAGCCGGTGGCTCCCTCGACGAGCTACGCGCGGCAGGCACGACCACCGAACCGAACACGGACACCGCCGACGGCTCCTTCTCGGACGCCTACATGGCTGAGACCGTCACTGCGGACCTGCTTGAGGAGTCGTTCCGATGGACGAAGGGCCTTGACTGGCTCGCATGGACTGGGAAGCTCTGGGAGCCGGTACCCGACGCCGTGGTCATAGAGGCGGTCCGCGGCTACGTCGTTACCCGGTTCGAGGAAGCGCTCAACGGGATACGTACCGACCGGGGTCAGGGCGGCAACCAGAACGCGCTGGACGGGTGGCGGTCGTTTCTCGGCCGCGGGCGCATCGAGGCTGTGGTGAAGCTGGCGCGCGGGATGCTGCTGGTGAAAGAGGCGCAGCTGGACGCAGACCCCGACCTGCTCAACACTCCGGCGGGCGTGGTCGATCTGCCTTCCGGCAAGGCGCTGCCGCACGATCCCGACCTGCTCATGACGAAGATGACCAGCGGTTCGTACCGGCCAGGCTACACCCATCCCGACTGGGACCGGGTACTCCAGGTGCTCCCGACCGATGTCATGAAGTGGATGCAGGTCCGGGTGGGCCAGGCCATCACCGGCCACACCACCACCGACGGGATCATGCCGATCCTGCGTGGCGGGGGCGAGAACGGTAAGAGCCTGCTGTTCACCGACGGTTTGTTGCCGGCGCTCGGCGACTACGCCTCGGTCGCGTCGCAGAAGCTGCTGACCGGCTCGAAGACAGAGCACTCGACGGAGCAGGCGGACCTTCGCGGCCGTCGGCTGGTCATCTTCGAGGAGGTCGCCGAGGGTCGGTCGATCGACGTGACGGCGCTGAAGCGGGTCCAGGACGTCGGCCAGATCACGGCTCGGCGAACCCACGAGAACAACATGACCTTCCGCGCGAGTCATTCGATCTTCGCGACGACGAACTACACCCCGGTCATCACCGAGGTGGACCACGGCACGTGGCGGCGTCTCGCCTTGGTGGTTTTCCCATTCACGTTCCGGAAGCCGGGCCTGGCGCTGGTCGGTCCGAACGACCGGCGCGGTGATCCGACGCTGAAGGGTCGGGTGGCTGGCAACGGGAGCGGGCAGCATGACGCGGCCGTCACCTGGGCAGTCGCTGGCGCTCTCCGGTGCTACCAGTCGCTCCAGGCCATCGAAGATGCGAACTCCGCCGGGGAGGAGCCGTCAGCATCGGCGATGGCCCTGCCCAAGTCCGTGGAGCTGGACACCTACCACTGGAGATCGCAGTCGGACCGGGTCATGGGCTTCTGGAACGAGTGTCTGGTCGCGGAGCCCGGCGCCGCGGTGGAATCGAGGGACCTGCTTGACCACTTCAACTCGTGGCTGAAGACCAACGGTCACACGGAGTGGTCAAAGGAGCTGTTCGTCCCCCGCTTCGAGGGTCACGATCGGACCCGGGCGGAGCTAGTCACGCAGGCCCGGACGACACGGCGCGACCTGCTCGCAGGACTCGTTACCCGAGGCGGCGGCGTGTACCTGACGACACCCGGCAAGCAGTACCGGGTGTGGGTCGGAGTCCGCTACCGCCTCGCTGCGGACGACATGGTGGGTCACGCGGATGCTGCCTGACCTGCGCGAATCGGGGAACTTGCCGGGCTTGCCGACCCCTTGGAAAAACGCCCTTGAGAGCCCTTACACGAGGGATTCTCCGGAGGGTCGGCAAGCCCGGCAAGTTCCCGGTCGGCGGCAGTTCTCGGCGCCGTTGGGGATACCGCATCGGGTGCCCGCAGGGACCGTCTCGGAGCTACCGCCCGGCGTCGGCACCGCCATCACGGAACGTGTCGCCGCCCTGGTCGTCTCTGCCTCCCGTCGCCGCCTTACACGCGCCGAGGCCCACCGGGCCAAGCTCGCCCGCCTCGCCGGCGAGCCCCCAATCCCCGCCGCGCACGCGGCAACACAGGAGTGATCCCAATGCGAACCGCCGTTGCCACCGCCGAACCCCCAGACGGCCGCCCCAGGTGCCGGATCTGCTCGCACCCGCTCACCGCGTACAGGTCGATCGCGCTGACGATCGGCCCGTGCTGCGCCCGGCGGGTTCATCCCCGCGACCTGCGCCACCTGGCCGCCACCGCGGCGAAGGCCACCAAGACCGTGACGGTGCAGACGTCGTTCCCCGAGTTCGAGCCCGCCGTCGACGAGCATCTCGGCGAGGCCGCGTGACCGTCTTGGCACAGCTGGGACTGTTCGACGGACCGGTTGGCGACACCGAACGGGTCAGCGCCACGACCGGCGCAAATCCCCTGAGCACCACGGAGAGCCCCGAAACGGCCCGGGGTCGAGTGAGGGGCCAGAGGCCGGCACCACGGGGTTCATGCCGGTGTGGCGCCAGCTTCCCTGTGACCGCGTTTCACTGCCCCGTCGGTCACGAGACGTACGCCCGCGTCGAGTTGTTCGACGGCCACCAGTGCGAGCCCCGGGAGACGCGGTGACCACGTCGCCGCCGCCACGCGGACCACCCAGCCGCCGGCCGCACCGCGCCTCAGGCAACCAGAACAGCTGCGGCACCGGGCTCGGGGCAACCCGAGAGGGCCGGCTCCCGTCCGGATGGGGAAAGGGCCCGCGCCAGTGCCCAACCATCCGGCACCTACACGCAAGGGAAAACTCATGACCTTGGGCGAAATCATCTTCACCGTCGGCTTGCCCATCTGCGCCGTCATCGGCCACCTGACAGGACGGTGGTCGAACCGCCGGGCCACCTCCAAGGCTCGGACCCAGCGTGGCGACGGACGGACGGCATGAACGCCGTCGACACCGCCAAGACCTGACTCACCCCGCCGAAGCTCAAGTCGGGTGTGCGAGGCCGCCGCGTATCCGACACCAACCCTTCCACTATCGGGAGACCCCGTGACCCATCCAAACCCCCGCTGTAGCGCGACCTGTTCGGGCAAGCGGCGCCCCGACCGGGCAGGCCAGCGTTGTACCAACCCGCCGATGGCCGGCCAGAAGACGTGCCGGATGCACGGAGGCTCCAGCAGGCAGGCCAAGACCAAGGCCGCTGAACGTGCCGCTGAGAACGAGATCCGCCGCATCCTCGACGGCTTCGAGCCCACCCCAGTCGAGAACCCGCTCGCCGCGTTGAAGATCCTGGCCGGGCGAGTCCTCGCCTGGTCGCAGGTCGCCGAGGATCAACTGTCGAAGGTCCCCAGCATCGAGACATGGTCCGATGCCCAGGGCGAGCAGGTCCGGGCTGCCGTCGTCGTTTTTGAGCGGGCCCTCGACGGCGCCCGTCGGGTCCTCGTCGACATGGCCCGGTTGAAACTCGACGAGCGGATCGCCGCGATCAACGAGCGGACCGCCGCCGCGTTCCTGGAGGTCTTCCGCGCGGTCATTGCACACCCCGACCTGGCACTGACCGGCGATCAGCGCCAGGCCATGCCCGGCGTTGTCCGCGACGTGCTGCGCCAGCATGCCCACCCGACGCCGGGGCTGAACTGATGGCCGACGAGACGATCCAGTGGCCCGACGGCACCCCGCCGGAGTTCATCCACACAGTGACCGCGATCGCCGACAGCCCGGAACTGGCGCTGACCGACGAGCAGAGGGATCGCTACTTCGAGCTGGCCGTCGAATGCGTCGCCTCTGTGCTCGCCCGCGAGGACAGCCGATGACCGGCGGGTGGGATTCGGTGATTGCCGCTATGGACGTCTGGGAGGCCGAGATGGCGCGCGGCGACCTGCTGTGGGCACAGGGCGGTTACGCGACCTACGGCAGGACGGATACCGATTCGGAAGGCCGACCGGTCGGGGTGCTTACCGCCGTCGGACCGGGCGGTACCGTGATCTATGAGACGGTCGGCCTCGTGCTCGACGACATCACCGGCGACGCCGTATCGCTTCCGAACCGATACCCAGGAACTGATACACCGGGCCCCGTTTCTGAAACGCAGAGGGCGAAACATCCGGGCCTGGAGGCGCCGTGACCTCCTACAAGTCCCGTCTCGCCGAAGCGGTCGAAGCAGTCACGCTCGCCGCAGGGCAGGACGTCGACCGCCTGACTGGTCGGCTTGCCCAACAGCTCTGTGACGCCGCCGGGATCGGTGACGACACTCCCGACACGGACGACGATGACGATGACACCCCGGATGACCCGCAGGTCTGGCTGGTGGTTTGTGGCAGCGCCGACGGGGTGGCCGCCACGATGGCCCGCGTCGTCACCGAGTCGGCGGAACGGCTGGCGGCAATGGCGACGGTCGCAGCGTCCCTGGCAGGCCCTGACCGGCCGAGCCTTGCCGAACTCGGCCTTCGGGTCGCGATGATGGTGGACGACGAGGCGTGACCGCCGTCCACGTGGCGGGCCCGGCGACTGTCGTCGACGGCCTTGACGTCGCCCGGCTCGGAGATGCCGGCCGGATTGGAGCCGCGGTAGTGCAGCGCCGGGACGGGACGCTTCCCGCGCGGGCCGTGAAGGCGCTGGACGCCCTCTCGGCGCATGGGACGGCGTATCTATCCGGGTCCGCGTCCGCAGGCCTTCTCGCCCTTCTGAAGGCCGCCATTGAGGCCGGGCTACCTATTGAGTGCGAGAACGCGGTCCGCGCGGCGATTCCCGTTCTCCGCGAGACTGTGGAAGCCTGGCAGGGACAGCTCACCTTCGCCTCCGATCGGCAGGCTCCAAAAAGCTTGCGCAAGGGATTCGCTCTCGACACGGACGACATGGCACCGTGGGTGTCGGTAACGGAAGCGTCCCAATGGACCGGGCTCAGTGCAGCCCGGCTGCGGAACCGGGCTGAACAGGGCGCCATCGAGGCGCGGAAGCTCGGACGCAGCTGGGAACTGTCCACGGACAGCCTGGCCACCTGGTATGCGACCCGTCGCCCTGGACGACCCCGCCGCGCGGCGAACGACAAGGCCGCGTAGCAGCGCGCGAAAAAGGCAAGGCGCGCCCTTCCGGAGGGCAAAGGCGCCGGCGAGTAGCGGCAGATGGGGACGTTCGACAGACGCCCACCCACAGCCGTGAAGAAGCCGGGAGATGTCTCAAGTCGAGAAACGACTCAAGAAGGCCGCAGCCGCTGCGGCAGTCCGCCCCGCCGATGTCGCCGACGCGATGGTGATCCTCGCCGACGTCGCGGAGGTAGAGAAGCGCGCGGATGGCGCTGGTGTGCTCGCGAAGGCCGCTGCGACCGTCATCCTCGCCGGGCTACGTGACAAGGCGCTTGCGCAGGCCGGCGAGCGGGACCGCACCGCCTATGAAGCGGATGTCTGCAAGTCCATGGGAATAGGTCCGGGGCCTGTCGCTCAACTGCTCGACCGGGCCCAACAGCTGCTGGACATGTCTGCGTACGACCGTGCAGCCGAGGTCACAGAGGCTCGCCGTATCCGTGACCTTCAGGGCCACGGCGGCACATGGCGGATGTGGGACGGCCGTGCTCGCAATCTCGAAGCCGAACACGCCGCCGTTCCGCTGGTGAAGACCGTGACACCGAAGTCCGCGCCGGTCGTCGACACGAACGCCATCACCAAGGCCGTCCTTGAGAAGGCGATGAAGCCGCTCACGGACCAGCTTGACCGTCTCGCCGCGTCGATGGCCGAGACGCGTGACGCGCTGGAGCAGACACAGCGACCAGCCGCCCTCTACAAGTCCCCGGGCTTCGGCCCAGCCCATCTGTCCGGGCCGGGAGGCCGAGCATGACGACCAAGTCCGGTATCACCTCGACGTCGATTGCTGACCTCAACGCCGCCGACGTGGAGACCGCCGCCGAGCAGGCGACCGCTGACGCGTTCGCCGCCGAGCAGGCCGCTGTACAGGCCAACGAAGACGTCGACCGCGCCCGGCTCGACGCGCTCGACAAGGCCCGAGCGGTCGCCGCGGCGAGGCAGGCCGAAGCGGACCAGGCTGCGGCCGAGCTGCGCCAACGGGAACAGGACTGGCAGGACACCCTGGCCCGCCAGGCGGCCGAGCGGGAAGCCGAGAGGCTCGCTGTCGAGCGGGAACGGATCGCCGGAATCAGGGCCGAGATCGTCGCCGAGCGGGACGCACTCGAGGAGGAGCTTCCCGGCCTGCTGCAGCGGGTCCTGGTCCTGGCCCACGAGTTCGCCCGGTGGGAGACGCGGCGCGCCGATCTGCGCGGTCAGCCGAACTGGCTGGTCCAGACAGCGGTGCAGACCCTCGGCGACGCCTCCAGCGTGGCGCTGCCCGCGTTCGGAATCGAGACCGAGAGTTTCGGCGCGATGGCGGGACACCATGAGGTTCCGCTTGTCGCCCAGGCGGCGATCACCGCTCTGTTCAGGGCGGCGCAAGGCACCAAGCCGCCAGCGGAGGGCTGACCGATGGCCAGCGCCTCGACGATCGAGCGGTACCGGTCCGCTCGGCGCGTGTCCGAAGACCGAATCCGCACCCTGGAGGCGGAACGGTCGGCGAACTTCGAGACCGGTCGTGCCGACGGATACCGGTGGGCGTCGGACATTGCCGTCGACCTCGACCAGGTCGACGCGATCGCCCTGATGGACCCCCTACGGCCCCGGCTCGCCATGGTCTGGCGGATCGGCCGACAGGACCTGATTCGCGACGCGGCGGCTGCAGTAGGCGCGCTTACCGACGCGATGGCGCCCCTTCCCGACCGCTACCCGGAGGGATTTCAGACCGGGGCACGCCAGTTCCGCGACGAGATCGCCCCACTAATCGCCGGGGAGGGCTGACCGTGTTCGTCCACAACCGGCCGTTTGCCATCGACGGAGTGAACCCGGTCCGCACGCCGGTTGATGTGCTGGCGGGCGGTGCCTGGAGTCGTGCGGTCGGTGCGGCTGGTGGTGATCCGGCGTCGCTGCCGCAGCGGGCGGCGGCCTACCAGGCGGCATTGGTCGAGCGGGTCTCGACCGTTCCGACCGCGATCGGCGCGGGACCCGACGGGGTGCTGACGTTTACCGCGGACACGCCGTTTGTCGATCTGGTGGCCGAGAACGGCGCCGTGGTCGGCGGACTGGTGCCGCTGACGCCGTTCTACCAGTCCGAAGACCCGACCGAAAAGGCGTAGCGAACCAGCTACTTTCCGCTGGTTCTAACCCGCGAGAACAAAAGAATTACCGAGCACAACCCAAAGCGACAGCATCATTACGGAACCAGAAGGCCAGGAGGTGAGATGAGCCAGTCGAGCGGAATGCCAGACGGAAACATGTTCCGGGCCGCGTCGCTGTGCCTCATCGTAGCCGGCTGGCGCCGTGATACGACCGCGACCGAGGCAGTCATCGCGGAAATTCTCTCCACCCCGCGGCCCGCGAAGAACGTCGTCGTACGGCAACTCCGGGCGTTGCAGGCTCAGCGCTTGCTGATCACCGCTCTCGTGACTTCCATCGGCGAACTGCTGCGTTCGGAGGACCCGACCGCCGCCCTCGCGGAAGCCCTTGAGATCACCGCCCGCGAGGGGGCCGGACGTGAGTGACCTGTTGCCGCCGGCCGTAATCCGCCTGATCACGGATACCGCCGAGTTCGCGGCCGGCATGAAAGAAGCGGTCGGCAGTATCAAGACCTTCGCCGAGCAGGGCACGGCGGCTGTCAAGGCCGCAGACGACGCGATGGCCGCATCCGGCGCCGAAGGTGCGGCCAAGTGGGGTGCGGCGTGGGACGCCGAATGGGCGGCCCAAGGTGTGGCGGCCGACCGCAACGCGATGAAAATGCAGGTCGCCCAGTCTCGGGCCGCGACTGCGGGGACCCTCGAATGGCAAGCCGCACTGGACGCCCAGGTGGCCTCACAGGCTGCGGCTGACGCGAAGATAGCCGCCTCGCGGGAGAAGGCTGTCGCGTCGATGAACGACGCGATGGTCAAGTTTGGCAAGGCGTCGGCAGTCGGTCTCGTCGCGATCGCCGCCGAGTCGGTGCATCTCGCGTCGTCTTTCGACGCGGAGATGGAGAAGCTCAACTCCCAGCTGGGCATGACCATCCCTACGGTCAATTCGCTGAAGAGCCAGGTTCTCAGTCTAGCCGGCAAGGTCGGGCAAGACCCGGACTCACTCGCCGAAGCGCTCTTGCACGTCGAGGCCGCAACCAAGTCGATGGGCGTGAACGCCCCCAAGGCAATGGATGTCCTCACGGTGGCCGGCAAGGCCGCGGCCGTATCGGGCGCGAATCTGACCGACGTCACGAACGCCCTCGACGCGGCGATGGTCTCCGGACTGCCCGGCATGCAGAACCTGAGCCAGGCCACCGGTCAGCTCGTCGCCGCCGTTGGCGAAGGCGACATGTCGATGCAGGACATGGCAGACGCCTTCGGCAAGGGCAACGTCGCCATTTGGAAGAACTACGGCATGTCCGTGAAGGACGTGACGGCGTCCCTCGCGCTGTTCGGTGACATGAACGGCCGTGGTGCGCAGGCAGGTACCCAGTTCACCAACGTCATGAAGTACATGTTGAAGCCCGCCGGCACGGCTAAGGAAGTACTCGGCCAGCTCCACCTGACGACCAAAGATTTCGTGACCGGCCTGGAGAACGATATCCAGAAGGGCGGCCTTCCGGCCGCCATCACGGACCTCAAGGGAAAGCTCGACAAGCTCTACGGCACTGGCCCCGGCTCGGACATGAAAAAGGCGGTAGCGCTTACCGACCTGTTCGGGTCCAAGGGTGGCCAGGGCATCCAAGAGATGATCGGCAGCTACGACGTCTACATGGAGAAGGTCAAGGCCGCCGGGGCTGCTACCGGTGACATCAACAAGGCGTTCAAGCAGACCGAAGCGAACTCGTTCTCCCAGCAGATGAAGGAACTCAAGGAGAAGACTGTCTCGCTGGGCATCGAACTCGGCAACAAGCTGATCCCGCCCCTGGAACACATCGCTGACTTCTTCGCCAAACATCCGAACATCGCCGAAGGGATGATTCTTAGCCTCGGCGCCCTGATGGGCATCTCCGTAGCCATGTGGATTGGCGATCTTATCGCCGGTCTCCTTGCAGCTACGGGCGCGATGCTCGGTTTCGACACCGCCGCCGACGCGAACCCGATCGGCGCGATCATCATTGCTGTCGCGCTGCTCGCGGCCGGTATTTACGAGCTGATCAAGCATTGGAAGGGCGTCGAAACCGCGTTCCGGGTCGCCTGGGCCGGCATCAAAATCGCATGGTTCGCCACCTGGGATGCGCTGAAAACTGCGTGGCATGCGGTCGTACACGGCTTGGAGGTCGCCTGGGATGCGGTTCTCGGCGGCCTGAAGACGGCCTGGCACGCGGTCGAGAGTGCGTGGCATGCCGTGTGGGGAGCGCTGAAGACGGCGTGGCACGACACGCTTCACTGGCTGAGCGACCAGATCCGGCCGTTCGTCAACGGCTTCAAGGACTCGATCAAGGGCATCGAGAAGGCATGGCATGACGTAACAGGCGGGATCAAGAAGGTTTGGCACGACGCCTGGCATGACGTCAAGACGGCCGTGTCCGACACCTGGCACGTCGTCGAGCCAATCCTGAAGGACATCGCGAAGGCGATCAACCTCCTGTTGCTCCCTATCCGTCTTCAGATTCTCGCCTGGGAGATCGCCTACCGGGCCATCGAAAAGGCGGTCAAGTGGTTCTGGCACAGCGTCCTCGAACCATTCGGCAAGGCAGTCGCGTCGATCCTGGAGAAGACGATCGGCACGGCCATCCGCGGCTTTGAGACCGCTTGGCGGGTCGTGTGGAACGCGCTCGGGAAGGCTGTCGACTGGGTGTGGAACTCGGTCCTCTCGCCGACGTTCCACTGGATCGCCAAGGCATTCGACACGGTCATCGGCACGGCGCTGCGAGGTCTGGAGACCGCTTGGCACACCGTCTGGGGAGCGATCAAGGATGCGCTGTCGGCGATCTGGAACGGCTTCCTCTCGCCGATCTTCCACACCATCGCCGCAGCCTTCGACTCGGTGATCGGCTTCGCCCTGCGGACACTCAAGTCGACCTGGGATCTCATCTGGGGTGGGATCAAGACGGCCCTGTCGGACGTGTGGCACGGCTTCCTCGAACCCACCTTCCACTTCATCGCGAACGCCTTCGACTCGGTGATTGGCTTCGGGCTGCGCCTGCTCGAATCCACCTGGAAAAGCATCTGGGGCGACATCAAGAGGGCACTGTCTGACATCTGGGACGGGTTCCTGTCCCCCACGTTCCACTCGATCGGCGACGCCTTCGACAAGGTCATCGGTGCCGCCGGCCGCGGGTTCCAGACCGCGTGGAACACGATCTGGGGTGGGATCAAGGGCACGGTTGACTGGGTGTGGGGCGCGATCAAGACGACGTTCGACTCGATCTCCCGCGCCATCCACGACATCACCGGCGGCATCTCGACTGTGGCCGGGAAGGTCGGCGGGTTCGTCGGCACGTTGAACAAGATCGCGCCGTTCGCCGACGGTGGTTCCCCTCCCGTCGGCCAGGCTGTACTTGTCGGTGAACGAGGCCCCGAGCTGGCCGTGTTCGGCGCACCTGCCTACATCCACCCCGCAGGCGAGACGCAGTCGATGCTGGCCGGCGGGAAGGCGACGGGCGGCTGGGTCGGGCTCCCCTCCCAGTTCGGCAGTTCGGGCGCGGGGCCGACCATCACGGTTATCGTCCAGCAGCCCGACATCAACCTGAACGGCCGGAACGTCTACAAGGGTGTGCAGCAGGAAGCGTTGCGCGTCAACCGCCGCAACCCGACCAACGGACTCGCCCGGATCGCCGGGCGCTGAGGTGCGACTTGGCGCCCTTGGCGCCCAGATCGACCGTAAGCCGACCGGCCCGCGCCCAGGGTGGGTGGCGGGCCGTTCGCACGTCTGGGGCCGTCTCAGCGGCTCTGGCGAGGCTTTCTCGTCCCGAGCTGCACGCCCAGCACTTCGAGCACCCCGCCGTCCATCACCATCGGTGTGCCGTCGGCGTTGGTGCAGTTGTCGACGACTGCGAGCAGGGCCGCCCGCAGTGTCGCCGAGTCTGCCGCTTCGATCGCGACACGGATCTTGTCGACCGGCCGGCGTGCCCGCTCAGCGGCGCGCCGATCTTCTTCGGTTGGGCCTTCGGTCCGGCGGCGCAATGCGGCCTCGCGTACCCCGGCCACTCGGAGAGACGCCACCGGATGTCCGTCGCGGGTCTCACGGGTGTTCGGGACTTGGTCGTTGTTCAAGAGGTTCTCCCATCACGTCCATGACTGCATGACGATCAGCCCCCGAAAACGAGGGGCAGATCTTGTCAGGCGTTGATGTGGCCGGCTGGACCGGCGGGAGCCTGCTCATGGACATCCAGACGAGCCGGAGTCGATGGCAGAGACCTTACCCGACCGCCTCGACCGGGAATGGGTCTGCCGCTCATCAACGGTTCGCCTTGCGCCCTACGGAGGCAGCGCCGACACAGAAGAACTGGCGGTGCGTCTCCAGCAGTGCGGCAGCCTCGGCCCGCGTCGCGACCTTCTGGGACTTGGCTTTGCACGCGGGGCAGCGGTAGCGGGCCATAGCGACTGTGCTCCTTCGGATTCGACGGCCGGAGCGTTGATTTCGATACGGACGCTGCCGGCTTCGCCGCCGGCTGGGTAGGGGCTGGCAGATGCCAGAACGTCAGGCGGGACGACGGGCTCGGCGGCGGCGAGGCAGGCTTCGGACGGGCCGAGAAGGCGGGTCTTCGCGGGGTCTCCCCTACGGTCGAATGTCACAATGCGTATCGATCGGTGATCGTGTTCGGGGGAGCACCAAAGTGGGGGCCAACCCCTCCCCCGTGATCTTCGGACGGGTATCTGCTGCCGCTGCCGCAATCTGCCGCTCGTGCGCGCGCGCGTAGGGGCGCCCCCAGGCCCCTGCCGCGGCAGATCGCGGCAGGGGCAGATGGTGGCGGTGGGGGAGGGGCTGAGACCGGGCACCGACAGCCCCGCCAAGCACCCACCGATAGTTACAGAAAGTGACAGCCTCGGGGGGTGTCACGGGAACTCCGAGTCGATGCGGTCGAGGAGGTCTTGAACGAACGCGATGGCTTCCTTCGCCGCCGCCTCTGCCTGCGCCCGGGGAAGCTGGGCGAGAACGGCCCGCAGGAAATCGGCAGCAGCCGAGATCTGCTTCGTTGGAGAGTCCTTTGCCGCCCGGGAACGGGCGATGAGCACAGCCTCTCTGCGTTTGTGCGCCGCCCTTCGCTTCGCCGCTGCCCGTTCGGCGGCGGTCACGCAGCCACCTGCGCAACCTCGACGGAGGACAGGACCGCGACGGGAAGGCCGGCGGCCAACTCGACGGCCATCCGGGTCACCCATTCAACGACCGTCAGGGAGCCCTTCGACGTCCCGCAGACGGTGCAGCAGGGTGCCAGGTTGGCCAGCGCGTTGCTTCCCCCTCGGGACTTCGGCATGACGTGGTCGAGGTGGTCCGCGGCCCGGCCGCAGCCGTAGACGCAGCGCCCACCAACCTGATCGAACAGCCGGGCCTTGACCTCGGCAGGCCGGACGCTCACGGAGCACCGTCCCGGACGAACATCGGTCCGCGGACGGTCCGGTCCGGACCGGTCCACCGTCCGGTCCGGACCGGCGGACGATCACCGGACCACCCGGACGGACGATCACCGGACGGACGGACGATCTTTGCGGCGCTGGACTGCGGGGCGACTTGTCGAGGTTCGCTCCGGACTGCTCCGCAAGGTCGCGGAGCACCACCGCAAGCGCTCCGCAAGTGCGGAGCGGCGTTGCGGAGCACCACCGCAAAGATCGTCCCGAGTGCGGTCTTCTGTGTGCTGAACAGTGGCGCAGAGGGCATGTCGATCAACCCCTCGCCGCCGCGGTCGAGGCCAGTTGCGGAGCGGCCGGCGCGGCGGCGTGTGGTGTTCCCGACCGGTCGCCCTGTGCCGTCCTGGCACGTGCGGCGATGTGTGCGGCGATGGCCAACACACGCTCCTGGGACAGCTTGAAACCCTTGTCTCGCAGGGCAATTGCCAGCGCGCGGCTCGACGGGTTGCGGAGCCCGTCCCAGTTGTCCGCGATCCTCTCGGCCTCTGGGATCAGGTCGGAGATGTCCACCTCGGCGGCATGAAGTGCGCCGGTTTCAGGGCCCGGTGTGGTGTGTGGTGTGGCCTGCGGGGTGTGCTCCGCAAACTCCGCACCGGGTGCGGTGGACTGCTCCGCAACCCCTGCAAACTGCTCCGCAAGGGGCGCACCGGGTGCGGAGCAGTCTGCGGACCGGTCTGCGGACCCGGACCGGTCCGGACTCGTCGCGCTACTCACGGTCCGGTCCGGACTGGTCTGCTCCCGGTCCGAACCGGCGTCGGTGGACCGGACCGGGGCCACAACGAGGACCAGGTCGACGAGGTCGGGGATGCTCACCCTGCCCTCGTCGCCTGCCACCAGCACCGCGTCGACAAGCCGTGCGGAACCGTCGAGGCCGTCGAAGAACGTCCGAAGCTCGGCGATGGTGCAGCCGAGAGGCACGACGGCCGTGGTCTGGACGTGAATGTTCACGCCAACGCCCCTGTCCAGGTACATGGACCCGTCTGCGCGAGGATCAGGGCCGCCCGACGCTGCGCGGCCACCTGGTCCAGCGCGATCATCAGTCGGAGATCGGCAGCGGCGGCGAACCGCTGATCGGTCGCCAGCGAGTCGGCGACCCGGCCGGGCAGCCCGACGAGTGCCAGGCCGAACGCTGCGTACGTCGCGCCGATCCCGTCGGCATGGATCATCGGCCGGGCGGTGGCCAGATCCTCGGGTCGCGGCACCCACAGGTCCACGTTGAGGCTCGGCCGTCGGGTCAGTGTCTGTCTCATGTCGCCTCCGCCCACGGATCGCCGCTGTAGACCGGTCGGGCGTCGGAAAGCTGCAAAGTCCGCTCGAACGCGGCCTGCTCGACGGCCAGCAGTCGGCGCAGTTCGCGGGCGGCCTCCTTCTGCTTTCCCGTCTGGAGGTATGCGGCCAGGAGGCCAACACCGACCACCCCGCCGGCCAGCGCGTCGACTTCCTTTTCGTCCTTGGCTTCGGCCATCCGTGCCCGCCAGCGGGCCAGGAGGCCCGGCGGGGGTGTCAGTTCCCGCCGGGAGAACACCATCGGCTGACGGGCCGGACGGCGCTGCACGTTCGACGTGGCGGTCATGGCGCATCGCCTGCCGGCTGTGTCGACGCGCCGATGGCCCGGTCGATACGGCCGATCTCGTCCCGTAGCGCGGTCGCCTTGGCCGCCCAGAACGGGCCCTCGTTCGTCTCTGCCAGCTCGGCGGCGTACCGGTCGGCCTTGGCGAGCATCCCGGCTCGGTCGTTCCGCTGCTGCTGCAACTCGGCCCGGGTCTGAGCCTCGCCGAACCGGTCGGCGATGGCCTTCGCCGGGTTGACCAGTTCGTCGATCATCGCGGCGAGAACACGAACGTCGGCCCGTTCGGTGGCGCGGGCCCGCTCCCGCTCCTCCGGGGTCATCGGGCACCGTCCCGGATGCGGTCCAATGCGGGAACGGTCGCCCATCGGCCGGTCTTCGGGCAGGGCTGGTTGCTGGTGTGGGTCTCGGCACCCGACGGACCGATGTAGACCGTCCCGCCGCATCCGTCGTTGGAGCAGGTGCCGATCGTCGCCCCGTCAGGAAGGCCGCTCACTGTGTCGCCCCCGGCGCGTACAGAAAGCTGAACAGCGCCATCTTCAGTTCGACGTGGTCGGCCCCCGACGTGATCGGCGGGTAGCCGTGCTCCGCCAGCACCTTCGCGACGTCCCGCATCAGGCCGAAGGTGAACCGAGGGTCGTCATCCAGCCGGGGCAACGGATAGGACCGCTGCCCCGGGCCGGCGGTCGAGGTACTCACGGGAGATATCCAGGGCAGACGTGGCCGCCCTCGGTGCGGTGCTTGGCCGGAGAGCCATCGGTCCGGGCCCGGACGTGTTCGCCGCAGCCACCACACCGCACCTGACCGTTGACGAGTGCGTCGGTCAGATGGGTACCGATCTCGTCGAGGACATCGCGGACCGCCGCAGCAGCCAGCGGGGTCGTCGTCCGGTGCTTCACCGCGACGGCGGCGGCCTTGTCGAACGCGCCCTGGAGGGCGGCCGTCGAGATGTGTCGGTGGTAGCCCAGATGCGGGAACAGGGCCAGCGGGTTACCCATCCCGTCAGGCAGGTTCGTACCGTCTGCCCCGCTCTCCGCCTGGGCGGTGAGATGCCCGGCCATGGCGTGAAGCAGCTTGACCGCCGAACGGACCGGGATGGCCTTCGACATGGCGACCGCAGCCGAGATCAGCGTGGACAGCGCTTCGTTCAGATCGTCATAGGCGAGCTGCGGCTCCGGCTCGGGGTGGTCCGCGCCGAACAGAACCCGGGCGATCATGTCGCCGGCCAGGTTGAGACCTTCGCAGCCAACTTCGGCGGCCAGGTCGCAGGTCCGGAGATCGCCGGACTCCCGCAGGTCGGTTGCCCGGTGGGCGTAGTCGAGGGTGTGTTCCCGGGCGGCCTGGAAGGCGTCGAAGATGACGCTCACGGGCACTGTGGCCGTAGCCGTGCCGAGGGCCATCAGGTCGGGGTGCTCGGAAAAGTCGGGCTGCGTGGTCATCGGGCACCGCCAGTGGTGAGCGCCTGAGCGATGGTGGCGTAGACGATGGAGATCGCCTCGCGCATCACGGTGGCGTGCAGGTCGCGGCCGGTCTGGTTGACGTACTCGGCGTGCCGGGCCGCGTACACGTCGGCGTTGTCGGCGATGGTGTCCAACACGTCGATGATCAGCGTGGCGGGAATGTCGCCTGCGCCGATGACCTGGCGGACCGGGCTGTTGGCGGGCAGGTCGAGGGCCAGCACGGCAACCTGGCGGGCGTAGTCCGAGGGGTGCTCGTCCCACGGGTCGCTAGACGTCAAACTGTTCACGGGTTCGGGTCTCCTGGTGTTGTCAGGGGGTTCGGATCAAGGCCCCGGGCAGCGCTCGAATCGCTGCTTCGGGGCCGCCTTCGTTTCAGGCGGCGTCGGGGCTGGTCTCGGTCGTTTGGTGACCGGAGACGAGCGCGACCACGTCGGCACGTCGATACCGCCGATGTCCGGACGGCAACGCCTCGGACCGCAACCGGCCGGACGTCGCGTACCGGCGAAGGGTCGAGGCACCGAGCCGCAGCCCGCGCCTGTCCAAGACCTTCAGTGCCTCGCCGGGCGTGAGTAGCTGGTTCTCCCCGATGTCCTCGGGCATCTGCCCTCCCGTCGATGTGGGCGATCTGACGGGTATGACGCTAACCTAAGTCCCCTATAGGTGTCTAGGGAGTTGTCACCTATAGGCGTGTGGATGGGTTATCCGATACCGTGTCAGCACGTGACCGGAGACGGAACGCGCGCCCTCTACCAGCGGATTGCCGACGACATCCGCCGCCAGATCGACAGCGGCGAACTCGGCGAAGGCGCCCGTGTGCCGTCGGAGTCGGTGATCGCCACCAACTGGTCAACCACTCGGATCACCGCGCGGCAGGCGCTCGAAGCGTTGCGGGTCGAAGGCTTGATCGTCCGCCAACACGGTCGCGGATCGTTCGTCCGGACCCGCCCCGCGCTTCGCACACGGTCCTCGACCCGCTACACCCGCAGTCCGGGCGAGACGTCACCGTTCGCGAGAGATGCCCAGCGGGAAGGCACCACGCCTGCTTGGACACACGAGACGGACCGCATCCGGGCGACGGAAGACGTTGCGGCGCGCCTCGGCATCGAGGCCGGGGCGCACGTGATGCGGACCCGCTACCGCTACACGGCCGATGAACGGCCGATTCAGCTTTCGGTGTCCTGGGAGCCGTTCGGCGTGGTCGGCGGAACGGCCATCGAGGAACCGGAAGAGGGCGACGGGCCGCGCGGTGTGGTCGCCCGCTTCGACAGCATCGGTATCCGCATCGACCGGGTGGTCGAACGGATCGAGGCCAGGGCCGCCGCTGAAGGCGAGCGGCGCCAGCTCGACATGCCGGATGGCATGTGGGTGCAGCGGATCGCCCGAACCCACTACGCTGGCGAGCTGGCCGTGGAGACTGCGGACATCACCGTGCCCGCCGACCGGTACCAGCTCGAATACGTTATCGAAGTGAAATAGGCGACCAGCGTCACGGCCGGTTGGCGAGGCGGTGCTGAAGCTCGATGTGTCTGAACTGGTAGACCGCGCCCACCTGGCGCAGGACACCTCGAATCTCATGAGCGTCCGCGAGGAACGCCATCAGATTCCGCGGCAGCCGGCCGCGCGTGGCGAGCCAGGCACGGGTCAGCACGAACATTCCCCATGCCGTCTCATCGTCCTCTTTCACGAGGGAGACCAAGACCCCGCCCACGACCGCGAGCCCGACCGCAGGCCCGACTAGGAGCCCGCCGACGAGCGCGAGCGCGACCACGAGCCCGAGCGCGAGTATGGATGTACGGAATGCGGCTCGATCCTGACGAAGAACTCGGATCGGGCTCGCGGCTGTTGCGAGATCCGTTCGCGTGCTTGAGAACCCGACCACGTACGCGCTCGCGCCCACGAATGCGCCCACGAGCCCGACCGCGAGCGCGACCGCGATCCCGACCGCGATCCCGACCGCGAGGCCGACCGCAAGCGCGCCCACGATCCCGAACACGAGCCCGATCACAAGCCCTGCCGCGAGTGCGGGCGCGATGTCATTACTTACCAATCTTCTCCACCATGCGAAACTTAAGAAGATTCTCCGCTGTGCCATCTGTGCCGGTGTCCGACCGTTTGGCTCGAACCCGATCGCGAGCCCGAACACGAGCCCGAACACGAGGCTGGCGACGAGCCCGAACACAGGCCCAAACACAAGCCCGCCCACCATCCCGAACCCAAGCCCAAACACAAACCCGCCCACGAGCCCGAACACAGGCCATTGTCCGCGGGAGAGGGCTTCGGGGAGTTCCCACCAAGCGAGGTCGGGGGTGCCGTGCAGGGTGTGGTCGAGGTGGCGGGCAAGGTAAATCAGCCAGCGTTCGGCATCGGCGGCCTTCCAGCGGCAACGTCGAGCTGGGTCGGGGTGGGGTCGGTAGGCAGCGGGAAGGAAGCCGTCGAACAGGTGCTGTTCGACGGCGGTCCGGGTAGGGAAACGGTTCGGGTCGAGCAGCTCGGCGGGTAAGCGACCGACGGCGAGGACGGATTCGCCGGGGCGGGGGTTGTAGACGACGCGGGCGAGAGTGGTCATCAGCGGCGTAGTCAGCGCTTGCGCGACCGGCGCCGGCCAAGCGGTGAGCAGCGGGTCCCAGCGGGCGGCGCCAGCCGACCCGCCGGCGGAACCGCGCAGGTACTCGCCGACCATCGCCGCATCCAGCGGGCAGAGCTGGATACCGGCCGCGCCGGCCAGGCGGACCTCGGGTCCGTCGGCCGGGGAGGTGGCCTGCTGGTAGGCGGTGGTGCGAGAGGTCAGCACAAGGCGCTGTCCAGGACGCAGCGCGTCGTTGATCCGGGCGAGCGCGGCGCCGCGGCCGGCGTCGCCGATCTCGTCGAGGCCGTCGAGCACCGCAAGGACCAGCCCGGCATCTAGCAACGCCCGTGCCCGGCTGACTCCGGTTCTTCCCGCGACGGGCACGGTCAGGCTTGGGTGGTCGGCGACGAGGCGCTCTTCGAGCCAGTCGTGCAGGGGTTGCTCGGCCGGGTTCCAAGACGCCAGCGAGACCAGCACCGGAACCGGCCCGCCCGGCGCACGCCGCCCATCGGCGAGCAGGTCGAGCACCAAGCGGACCGTCAGCATCGTCTTGCCCGATCCCGGCTCGCCCAGCACCACCAGCCGCCCTGTCGGCACCCGCCCCAGCAGCCCCGCCAGCTCACCGTCGCCGCCCGCAAGCCCGCCCGGACCGGCCGCCCACGTCCCCGACGGTGGGACTGGGGGCCAGCCCGCTCCGAAGGTCGCCAACCGGACCATCGATGCCCACCCTTCGAGCAGCCCGCTGTCCGCCGCGTCCCAGCGAACTGGCAGCGGGTACGGATCATTCAGCCGACGCAGCGCCGCCTCGTCCTCCCACTGCCGGCGCACCGCGACCGCGAGCTGATCGGCCACCGCATGAAGGTCGAGAGCCGGGTCAGGACTACGGCGTCGGAAGACGGGCGCGTTCGTCGGCTTCCGTCGCCCTCCGCGGGCGGCTTTCAGGAGCTCGTCCCGCGCTTCTCGGGGAGCCAGGCCGAAGATGTCGACGCTGACCACCTGGCGAAGCAGGCCGGGACGGTCGCAGTCTTCGACCCGGACGACGATCAGCTTGCGCTGTTCGCCGAGAGGGTCGTCGACCCAGGCGGCCTGCCATTCCGCTTCGGCGTAGGCCGAGTTCAGGTAGGCAGAGGACAGGACGGCGACGGTTCGGTTGGCGTTCTGGGCCGCGCGGTGCATCTGGTGGACGAAGTGCGACCCGGCGACGAAGTCCCACGCCTGGATCACGGTGGTGTAGCCGGCCTGTTCCAGCTCCCACGCGATCCACTCGGCGTGCTCCTCGTCGGCATGCGCATAGGAAACGAAGAAGTCGACCTTCTTGCCCGTCGCCGACTCCTGCACCTGATCCATCAGACGCCATCCACCGACGGCGACCACGGCGCCCAACCGCCGCCGAGCAGCATCCTGCGCTCGGTCGACTCGTCGACAGCGAACTCACACCGCACCGAACAGCCCCCGTGATCACTCGGCACGCGATCAGGGCCAGGCTAGTCCTCCATGTTGAACCGCACCATGCGCTTCGGCCGATCGAGACCCCGACAACTGTCGAATGCGCAAACGGGCGGTAGGGTCCGCCGCGCCGCATCCACAGACCGGGGGGTCCTCTGTGCGCCGCACCATGCTCGCCGTCATCGCGCTCGCCGCCGCCGCAACGGCATGCAGCTCAACCGCCGTCACCCCGGCGGCGAACTCGGCGCCGATCACCAGCAGCACGACCGGCAGCCCGCTCTACCTCGCCGTTCCTGGGAGCGGCCCTGCTGGCACCAGCCCGCCCTTTACGGCACCTGGTGCAGAGGGCTTCGCGGCGCAGCCCTCAGCTGGGGCCAACCCCCGGCTACCCGCTGGAACAGCCGTGGCGGCCATTCCTCCAGGCGCGTCGGTACCACGAACCACGTCTGTGCAGGCCCCGGCGGGCTGCTATCCGCTGACCAACGGTGGCGCCTGCTACAAGCCGGGCGAGTTCTGCCGCACCTCGGACCACGGCGCCCATGGCGTCGCGGCCAATGGCGAAGCGATCGTCTGTGCAGACAACGACGGGTGGCGCTGGGAGCCCGAGGCGCCACAGCCGGTCGGCGGGTCATCTGTCGCGACGCAGCCGTCGGCTCCACCCCGCCCGACGCCGACCGCTCCACCGAGCCCGCAACCAGCCCCGCCGCCAACACCAAACCCAACACCAAACCCAACACCAACCAGGACCATGACGGCGCCCGTAGGCAGCCCGGTATCGCCCAGCAGCACGCCGCCGAACCGGTACGCGAAGGTCCAAGCCGACATCGAAGCGCGAGACCACCAGACGGTGCCCATCGGCGAGATTGAGCAGGTCGCCGGCCACGTCTGCGAGATGCTGGCGAGCGGTTCGGAACCAGACGCGGCCGAGTTGTACATCGACGACCAGTTGCAGCCCGACGGATTCGACACGTCGATCGGCTACGACCTCGTGGGCGCGATCGGGGCGGACGTCTGCACAGCAGGCTGAGATACCGGCCGGGAAGTCCGCGCGATTACCTCACTGGGGACGGACCTACAGCGCACCTGGCCACGGTCAGACCACAGGTCGGGAGGGCTCCGGCACCGCACCATGCGGCCATGGGAACCGAACAGAGGCCCCAGCGCAAAGCGTCGGCCTACACGTCGTTACAGGCACGAGCGGCATCTCACACCAGATGGGCGATGACCGACGACCGGACAGCGGCCACCGAGCCAGCCCGCCGCGGGCTTATGGCCAAGTTTGAGAGACAGGTCGACCCCGAGGGGAAGCTCTCCCCGCAGGAGCGGGCCCGTCGGGCCGAGTCGGCGCTCAAGGCCCACATGGCGAGAATGTCCGCCGCCGCGGCGAAGGCGCGGGCTCTGCGACGCTCCGGCCTGCCTGACCGCTCTCAGGTCGCCGAGGGCCAACCGCTGGCCGGGCACCGGGTCCTGGTCATCGGCGGATCGGAAGCGGATGTCCAGACGGTGCGCCGGCAGGTGCGGCAGGCCGGCGGTGTTCCAACGAGGCAGCTCACCGTGGCGGTGACCGACGTGGTCTGCCTGAGCGGCGGGGACCGGGACCGGCGGGCCGGCCGGATTCACCTGCTCGATCTGCCCGTTCTCACCGCTCAGCAGTTCGCCGCGCTCGTCGCGGGAGAACGGCCAGACCAGAATGGATCGCCGACCTAAGCGGTCACGTGGTCTCTCGTGCTTTGCCGGCCCCGTTGGGAGCATCCGGCGAGCCGGGTGGAACGCTCTGGCGCCATGACCGACATGTACGGGGAGATCTTCGAGGACTTGGGCGAGGCGATCGGGCGGCTTGCGGCGGCATCGTCGGAGCGGTTGCAGCGACGGGCGATGCGCGAAGCGCTTGGACACCTGTACACCCTTCGCGCGCACCACGAGAAGGCCGAGGGCAAGGAGCCCTACCATCGGCGGGCACACGCCGACCCTGCCGGGCGGGTGGTGGAGGGTCTGGTCGTCATCCGCGGCGAACTCGTCCACGATCTGGTGGGGTGGCCGGCGCCGGAGCTACGGGATGTCTTCGCGGACGCGTACACCGAGATGTACGACAACCTCGTCTGGCTCGAAATCGGCGAGATGCCCAATCCGCCGGTCGTCCTGGTGTCGGATCGGAAGCCCGAGCCAAGGCCCTGGCAGAAGGATCGCATTGACGCCTACAAACATCATGTAGCAGGCAAGGTCGTGATCGACACATTGAACTTGGCCCTGCCTTTCCTCGCACCAGCTCCCTAGCCGTCCGGACTAAGGCCACGAATCCGGCAGCGCCGTGGATGTGGACTCCGAGATGAGCGACGCACAAGGGGGTCAGAACCCACCGAGCCGGAACGGCACCGCCGTTTACGCCGACGTCACCTCCTGCCTGTGATCGTGATCTGCATGGCTACATCTCTCTCGCCGCGATGATCCGGAAGTCGTCGGGGTGCAGTTCCATCGCGTCGGCGACCAGCAGCGCCGCCTCGGTCGTCAAACAGACCACCCCGTCAACGGGTTCACCGCCGACCAGCCGGACGAGTACGCACCGGTCGCCCGGGTGCTGCCGGTTGGCGTAGCTGGTCGCCATCTGGTGCAGAAGCCGTGCCCGCTCGTCGGGGCTCACTTCGGCCCCCAACCGGTCTGGAGCCGGTAGGCCTGGACAGCCTCGTCGTTCCAGCGCCAGTGGCTGGGGACGATGGAGGTGTAGTCCCAGCCGGACTCCGACCCGTCGTCTTCGTACGGGGGCTGGTCTGGCGGGTCGACCTGCGGCCCGTCGTCGGGCAGGATCATGTCCATAACGGCAATCGCCCCCTACGGCGTGCGTCGTGGCCCGTTCCGGGGTGACCGCCCCGGGGCGGGCCTTTTCTTGTCCTATCCGGCACCGTAGCGCGATCGCAGTGAACTCACCAAGGGCTCTTACACACATATCTAGGACAGCTAACACACGCTGTGTGTATCAGCTCACTTAGTGTGCTGGCCGTGACTACCGGGCCCGCTGACGTGGTCGACGTTGCCGACCTCGCGGAGGTCCTCGGCATCTCGAAGTCGCGGGCCGACGCGCTCACCCGCCAGAAGGGCTTCCCAGACCCGGCGATCGATCGGCCCCGGTATCGGGCCTGGTGGCGCCACGAAGTCACGGCCTGGCTGGACACCCACCGCGACGGGTGGGGCGGGTGGCCCGATGACTGACCTGCGGGACCGCCGCGACTCGCCAGGAGCGCCGAGCGACGCCGCGCGACAGGAATTCTGCGATTCCGCCCACAAGGAGACTCAGTGGACCCATTGATGACCCCGACCGAACTGGCTGAGTTTCTTGGAGTCAGCACGAGACAGTTGCAGCGCTGGCGACTGGCGGATCAAGGGCCGGCATACGTGCAGATAGGCAGGAGCGTGCGCTACCAGCGCCTAGTAGTCCTCGACTGGGTGAAGCGGTCGACGGTGAAGACCAGACCAGTCCACCTGTGACCGGGCTGCCGGGATAGGCGGCCACCGTCTGGCGCAGACTCTCGACGAAGTCGAGGTGAGCCTGTGGAACCGCTCATGGCTCCCGCCGACCCGTCCGAGAAGATCGGTGTGACGGTTAGGACGCTGCGCTGCTGGCAGACAGGGATGGACCCCCAGGTATACGACCTACCGCGGATTAGACGCCACCGTCGCCGCTGGCCCCGGTCTGTCGCAGCTGCCAGATCATGTTCTGACGCCTCCGCAGCGGATCGTTCTCTCGGTTCATTGCGGCGACGATCGGGACGTAGATGCGCCATGCCACCTCGCAGATGGACTGTGCGAGCCGCTGACCTGTCGCCTCGCCACCATCGACACACCCTCGCAGTACGTCCCCAACGGCGGGGCCCTGCTTGTCGAAGAAGTGCAGGCAGTAGCTCGCCAGCCGCCTGGCACGCTCCGCGTCACCAGGCTCGTCGTTCACATCCTGGATCCACGAGGCCAGCTTCCCGACGATGTAGTGGGGGTCGGGTTTGGCTCTGTCGCCCGCCTCAGCGACGGCGAACTCGTTCCAGAAGTGACCCTTCTTCTCCAGGTCGGGCACTGGGAGCAGGTCCAAGAGTTCCAAGAGATGATGCACGTCGCGGATGCGGGCTGCGGTCACGTCGTCGGGTTCGGTGGCGTCTCCGCTGGAGGTCACACCCGAGTTGCTATCGTCCGGCGCGAGTCAGCGCAGAGCAAACGACAAGGCTGCGAGTACATCTCCGTACCTGTCGGGCGAATGAGGACGATCCGCCGTTTCCCTGCTGGCCGGTGCCAGTCCGGCGACGATGCCTCTATGCCACAGCATCGGTCCCGCCAGCTGACCCAGGCCGAATTTGATCAGGCAAATATCCTGCTCGCCGACGCTGGTCGTCGGGCCGCGCAGGTTCTCCTCTTCGTCGACCCAGACCGCTTGGACGACGAGGGGAAGGTCACGTACGCGCAGACACTCGCGCTGGCGAGGCTGGCCGATCTAGGCGGCGATCTGGTCGAGTGGCTGTCCGACCCGATCACCGCAATTGGACGGATCTCGCAGAATCTCGGCAGGCTCGCAGAAGCCGCGGAGGACCGGCGCTGAGTCTGCGCCTGGCCGGTCAGGCGACCGGGTGTGCGCAGACGCTCGATCCGTCACAGCGACATCGAGGGGGCTTGTCCATGCCAGGCCGGTTCCGCCGTCCACGTCCAGAAACTGACCAGGAGCGGAACGCTCGCCTCGCGGGCACGATCCTCAACGGCCACTGGCAGGCCGTCCAAGTACTCGACACCATCGCCCTGGATGACCTCGAACCGGGCGAGAAGATCGCCTATGCGCAGACTCTCGCACTCCTGGCGGCGGTGTACCGGCTGGACAAGCTCACAGGTCCAACGACGATGATCGCCGACGTCGCCGGGAAGGTCGCGGATTCTGCGGAGAGGCTCGGGTTCGCGGCCCAACGGATAGCGGACTTTGGGATTCCTCCGCGCGAAGCGTGATGCGGCGCGAGGCCACCGGGGCGCCGTGGCGCCGTGGAACGACGGAAGCCTGTCCCGGGGTTTCCGGCCGACCCAGGACAGGCTTTCCCGTCTGTGTGGCGCTCAGGCCGGCAGGATCGCCACCTTCAGCGACGGGGCCACCTTCCGCATCGGGATTTCGTCGATGCCGTGCTCGGCGAGAATCGCCGCGATCTTCACAAGGTCCGGGGTCTCGCGGGCCGACTCCTCCCAGGTGACGACCGCGCGGCCGAACACGCCGGCGGGCATGCGGTCGAGGATCTTCCGGCTCTTGCGCTTGGTGCGGTCCGCCGAGCGGGCCTGCTCGCCCGCGAGGTCAAAGGCGATGGCGGCAGCCTCGACGAGGGCGACCGAAGGCATCTCGGCCGGGCTGTACGGCTTCGCCGGTCCGACCGGGGCAACCTCGACCGTCTCGACCGGCTTCGGGGCCGCGGCGGGGGTACCGGTGGCCGCCTCGGTGAACCGGGCCTCCATCTCGTCGGTGTCCGCGCCGAACTGGTCGAATCCGGCGAACAGATCGACGGTCGGAGCCGAGGGGGCGGTGACCTCGACGGCGACCAGGGAGGCGGCCCGGACGACCCGGCCAAGGTAGCGGCTGGCGGTGGTGGTGATCGACATTGAGTCCCCCTCGGTGTGACCTGCTGGCCTGACACCTATAAACCTACGGGATGCTGCATCCCATAGGTATCAACGGAAGCACAAACCTCCGGGACATCACATCCCGGGACATGGCATCATGGCGCCATGACCGAAGACCCTCTACTCGGATACGCGGAGATCTCTGCCCGCACAGGCATCGCCGTGAAGACGCTGCGCAACTACCGCGCCGGCGGCACCAAGACCCCGTTCCCCGAACCGGACGACCTCACGTTCCCCGACCGGCCCCGCTGGCACTGGACGACCATCGCCACCTGGCTCGACGCCCGCCCCGGTGCAGGCGTCGGCGGAGGGCGACCGCGTAAGACCAGCTGAACCGACCCTGAAGCGCCGAACGACCCGGCGCGCGAGAGAAGATCGGGCAGTGCCCCTCCCGCCGCCCGACCCTGACGCCGACCTTGCCGCCGCGCTCGGCATCATCCGCGCCATGGTCGACGGCGACGACCAGGCCGCCGCCTACGTCCTGGCGGTCCGAATCCACGTCGCACTAGGCCTGGACCCGCCCGACCTCGACGACGACGAACCGGCCGGGCCGGAGGACGACCCGACCGGCGGCCCGCTCGCTGCGGCAACGAACCTGATCGTGGCTCTCGGCGAGATCGGCGCCCGCCTGGCCCGCGGCGAGGATCTGGGCAAGGTGGCGTTGGAACTCGCCGCCCGTGAGGACACCGCCGGCTGACGGGCTGCACAACACCGCCACCTTGATCAGATTGGACACGCAGACTGGCCGGCAGAGGATCGACCGGGGGCCTTTTCCTAAATGCCACAGCAACTTTCGCCCTTGCACGGTAGCGTCCTGGTGATCAGCGACGCCCCGCCCGGGGAGTCTCCCGGGCGGGTGGCGGGCTAAGGATCCGAGGCGAACGGAGGGCGCGATCATGGCGGCTGAGTCTGACGAGCTGGTCGTGGCGGTCGAGGAACTGGCAGCGGTCCGGGACCGAGGTGAGACGGCGCACTCCGACGGGGCGGTCGGCGACAGCGGCGAGAACCGGGACGGCTGAGACCACCGCGCCGACGGCCCGTGTGCACGGCGCCGAGCGGCACGTCGTGCTCGGACTGTACCGGTCCGACCACCGCCGCCAGCAGCTAGAAGCGGCGCTGACGGCCGGGATCCGAGCGCTCGACACGGCGAGCAACTACCGCGATTTCGCCGCCCACCGGATCTTGGCATCCGAAGCGGCTGATCTTCTCAGCGAGTTCACGGTCTCCACAAAGGTGGGCTTCTTCCGGGCGGCGGGTGGCGTTGAGCATTCCCTCGACCCGGGACGGCTGCGGCGCGCGGTCGCGGAGGCGGTGGACGAGCTCGGCCGGGTACCTGACGTGGTTCTGCTGCACAGCCCAGAACGGTCGCTCAGCGGGGACTTGGCGGCCGATTACGACCGATTCGCCGCGGCGTGCGCCGTGCTCGCCGACGCGGTCGCCGCTGGGCTGTGCGGGTCATGGGGAATCTCCTGCTGGGACAGCCGGCCGCTCGCCCGGCTGCTCACCGCTGGCGAGGGACTGGGCGCGTCTCCGCGGCCCGACGTGCTGATGGTGCGGTCGGGTCTGGCCGTCGGCGCTGACGGCCTGGACGCGGCCGAGCAGGCCGCGGCACTGCTGGGAGTGCCACCGGCCGGGCGGTGGGGCATGAGCCCATTCGCGGGGGACGCCGCCAACCCCGCATGGCAGCGGATCAATCCCGGGGCGTTCCTGCGGCCCGGCCAGCAAGCTGCGACCCTGCCCGCTGTCTTCCGCCTGGCTTTCGAGCTGCCCCAGGTCGCCCGCGTCGCCGTCGGCTCGACCAGCAGCGCACATCTGCGCGCGCTCGCGACCGCCACCGAACTGGATGTCGACGCCGCGCAGATCGCCCGCTACCGGCAGCTTCTCGCCGGCCGGCTCAGACCTGAAGCGCCTTGAGTAGCTCGTCGACCAGTACGCGTGCCGGGTCGAGGAGCGGACCGGAGTAGTCGGCCGGGGCGGTCACGATGTCCGCGCACAAGAACAACGTGACGATCCGGCCGGTGCGGCTGCCCAGTTCGGCGCCGAACGTGTGACGGACCTGTTCGGCAAGCGCCGGGACGGCGAGTGAGTTGACGAGCAGGTTCGCGGCGTCCAGTCCGGCCGGGGCCAGGCCCCAGTCCTCCCAGTCGAGCAGGACACAATCCGGGGCGGTCAGGTTCGCCCAGTTCAGGTCGGCATGCGCCGGCGCCCACCGGTCGACCGTCGTCTCAAGCTGGTCACCGAACACCCGGCCGATCGTCGCGCTCACCCGCGCCTGGCTGATCGGCACGGTGTGCAGGGTCGCGACCCGGGTCGTGGCGGCGCTGGCGAGCGCGGCCAGCGACCGGGCCAGCGTCGACCACCAGGCATCGTCGAGCCCCGGGTTGACGGTGAGGATGCCCCCCGGCCTGATCGGGTGGGCCGCGACGTAGCCGGTCTCGTCCGCCCGCCACAGCAACCCTGTCTCGGGCTGCGCCCAGGAGACGCCCTGGTACCAGGCCGGCATAGCGACCCCTTGCAGCGTGGCGGCGGTCTCGGCCCCGTTCCAGCCCTGCCCCGACACCTTCGACGCCGGCCGCGCCTCAACACGTACCCAGGTGCCCGCGTCGCTGGGCAGCCCGATCGAACGCCGTTTACGCACCGCGGCGCCCCGGTCCAACCGAACCCCCAGGGACCGCTCGACCCGCGTCAGGACCTCGTCGTGAGACCCCGACCTGAGATCCAGCCTCGGCATCTGAGCCACGGCGCACGCCCATCTCTCACGACCAACGACACCTTGCACCCGTGATCGTAGGCACTGGACGACGATCGCCCGTGGCCGACTTCGGCCCCGGTTTCGGCGTCGGGCGCCGACGCTAACGCGACTACCGCCGCCGTTCGCCGCATCAGGTCCCCCCGATCCTGGCCCAGATCACGCGGCCATACCGGCGTCGCGCCTTCGCCAGAACGTCCTCTTGCCTCGGCCTCGGCTCGCTGCCACCTTGGTCCGATTGGATGCACGGATGGCACTAGCCGACGATGATCGGCCGCACCGCGGTGCGAGGACACGGGGGACGACAGATGGATGATCTGCGCGCCGCTGCTGAGGCGTTACGCGACCGCGTCGACAGCATGCTCGGCGAACTGACCGCCATCCGGGACCAGGCCGACGTCCTGGCTAAAGCTGCGTCTGGTGGGGTGTCGCTCGGCAAGCCGACCCCGGCGTCGCCGGCGGTGACGATCAGCCCGGGTATGTGGCTGGTCGGGCGGCACATCCAGCCAGGCACCTACGAGGCGACCGGCGGCTCGGGGTCGTTCTACTGGGCCCGGCTGTCCAATGCGTCTGGGGACGGCGATGTCCTCGGTAACGGCTTCGCTGACGGAGGTCGTGGCGTTGTGACCATCAAGCCCACCGACGTGGCGTTCGAGTCCCAGTGCACGTGGACGAAGATCGACTAAGCCCGGGACGGTGGGCACTCGCACCGGTCTAGGGCCCGATGGAACGATGCGCCGTACTACTGTGTTAATCAGACCGTTACGCTACGCGCCGTGTCGTCAAGGTCCCTTGATCCCCTGGACTGGCGGGCCGAGAGTCCCGGTCCGCCGTGGCCCGTGCCGCCCGACAGCTTCCTGCACGCCCAGGAGCATGCAGGCGCTCCCGGCCGGAAGCGCCGCTGGCGTCAGAAAGGCGGCCGACGCCTCTATGAATGGGACGACGTTCACGGGCATATTGAGGCGTACAACGCGCGCGGTCGGCACGTCGGCGTGCTCGACGCGATCACGGGTGTCATGATCGGAGAGGCAGTTCCGGGAAGGAGGATCGATGTCTAGGCCATCGACCTTTCTTGACGCTTGCCTCGTGGGGCGGGCGCTGCTCGCAGACGTCGACGATTGGGTCGATACGTGGCACGAGGCGGACGGCGCGCCCGACGGCCACCCAGTGGCGCTGCGGGAGTACCTCGGGCTCGGGCCGGCAGAATACGCGATGTGGGTCGAGCAGCCGGGCGCGCTTCGCTTCGCTGCCCAAGCCCGTAGGACTGGTCGGCCCGTCGACGATCTCAAGGCGCTCACTTCGACTGTGCTAGCAGCGGCACGCACCGGAGACGATTCCGAGGCTCAGACGCTGATCCAGTGGCTCCAGGAAACCGGCCGGCTGTCCGCTGACGACCTTGAAGCCTGAGGAGAGCGCGGCCGGGCTAATTGTCGAGCGGCTCAACCTGGAACCGCCCGTCGACGTCCAAGCGCTGCTCAAGACTGCGGCTGACATCCAAATCCTCGACTGGGACTACGACGTTGATGGTTTGGTCGTCGGGTTGACCAGCGCGCGGCCAAAGGTGTTTGTCCGGCGGAATGCGGACCGTCGGCGGCAAAGGTTCACCATGGCGCACGAACTGGGCCACATCGTTCTCGGCTGGCACACAGGCGCCATCCCGTGCCATACGAGCCGAGTGCCGCGTTGGCTGGTTCAGGGCCATGAGGCGGAGGCGAGCCGCTTTGCTTCCGCAATCTTGGTGCCGGATCGCTTCCTCTCGCGCATCCGATCGACACCGGACGTTGGGGGCTGGCTGACCGATCTCGCCAAGGCGGACGTCAGTGCCTTCGCGGGCGCGATGGCACTCGTCCGCGGGCTTCCACCTGGCTACATGTTCGTTGTCGAGATGCCCTATGGACCAGAGGTCGTCAGCTCGGATGGCACGTCGATCAGGCTCGGGTGGGTCGACGGCCAGCCAGACTACAGAGCTTTGGAGCGCAGCTCTGCTGATCACGCGATCGTCGGCCACCAGAACCGGCGAGTCCGGTGGTATCGGTTCGTAGAAGACGAGCTACTACCGGAGGTCGATGCCGACCCGCGTACGACGGCGGAGCTGTTGCAGCATGCCGCTGACCGATGTGGGACAACCCCAGCCGTTGTTAACGGCGTCATCGGATACGCGGCCAACATGGTCGCAGGGGCGGACGAGGGGACCTTGTTCCAGACGATGCTGTTCCGGATCAAGCTTCGCGGAGATCTCCAAGCACTGCTGGATGACCCTGACTTCCGGTGCTTCTTGGCTCGACGAGCGCGCGAACTAGCCGCCAGACGTCTGGGGAACGGCTAGCGGAACTGGCCCCAGACGTATCGCCCTCGACTCGGCCACCGACAGCGGCTACGCCGCGTAGCTGCCGGCGAGCGGGGTCATCGAGAGCGTCGCAGGGCTCGTGATGGGCACACGCTGGGCGCGCCGTGCCCATCCGACGCCGTTTTCGATCACTCGTACGCGGTCGTACCCGTGCCGGGAACCGCTGCAACGTATGCGCTTCCGCTTGCCATCACCCGTACCCACCGGGTCCTCACGTCCTCTTTTAACCGGCGAGTTCAGGGTTCGAGTCCCTGACGGCCCACCCGTATCTAGGCTGCTGACCTGCAGGTTTACCTCGGCCGACTGTCCCTCATCCCCCTCATTGATCGTTGTGGGCGTCAGGTGGGCGTGGCGCCGCACGACGCGGCGCGGGACGGCGTTGGCGACCTTCTCGGCTGCGGCCTGGCCCGCGCTGCGCAACAGGTGCGTGTAGCGCAGGCCGGTGATGTGCGGCGAGGAGTGGCCGAGCCGCTTCGAGACGAGGGTGATGTCGATGCCCTCAGCCAGTTGGATGCTGGCGCTCGAATGGCGAAGATCGTGCAGCCGTCGTCGGCTGAGCAGGTCGCGACCGAGTTCCGTGCCTCGGGGCATGGCGACTGGTAGCGGTCCCGACAGGCTGAGGATCGCGCCGGCGCCGCGTCGCTTCACGCAGCCCGTGACCGTCACCTCGCCGACCGGCTCGCGGTCGACGTACAGCGTCCAGGTGCCGTCCGGCTCGGCGAACCGCTTCCCTACGGTGATCGTCGTGTCGCCCTGGCCGGCCTCCCTGACGAGGGCGCAGCACAGGCCGACGCGCTTGGCGATGTGCCACGTGTGGGAGGTGACCTTGAGTGGTCGGCCGCGGTCAGTCGACCGGGATGGTGTCGACGAACTGGCGGGCCTGCAGGGTGAACAGGTCCGGATAGATGCCGGGTCGGTTCATCAGTTCGGCGTGGGTGCCCTCGTCGGCGACCAGCCCGTCGTCGAGAACGTAGATGCGGTCGGCGGTGCGGACGCTGGCGAGACGGTGCGTGATCAGCAGGACGATACGATCCTTACCGAGGCTTTGGATCAGGTCGAACAATGCCTGCTCGGCCCGGGCGTCGAGGGCCGCCGACGGTTCGTCGGCGATGAGAATGGGCGCGTCCCGGTAGACAGCCCGCGCGCAGGCGATGCGCTGCCACTGGCCGCCGGAAAGGTCATGGCCCGAGTTGTACTGGCGGGCCAGCGAGGTGTCGTAGCCGTGCGGCAGCTTGTCGATGACCTCGTCGGCACCGGTGGCGGCGGCCGCCGCGATGACACTGTCCGGGCCGTCGGTCGCCAGCCGGGCCACCCGGCCGACGGCGATGTTCAATCGGGCCGACATCGGCCACCGGGTGTAGACCTGCGGAATAAGGCCGACTCGGTCGCGGACGCTGTCCGGGTCGACGCCGGCGAGATCGACGCCGTCCCAGCGCACAGTGCCACTGTCGGGGACGTAAAGGCCGGCGAGAACCTTGGCCAGGGTGGATTTCCCGCTGCCGTTGGCGCCGACGAAAGCGACGACCTGGCCCCGGCGCAGCTCGACGGAGACGCCCCGCAGCGCGGTCGTCTCCGTGTGCGGATAGGTGTAGGTGACGCCGTCGACGCGAATGACGTCCGGGCTGACCGGGGCAGCCAGCGACCGCGACGGCGGAATCCGGCGGGTCGCCTCCAGAATCCATGCCTGGTACTCGTCGAAGTAAAGGAAGTTCTCGTACGCGTCGTTCAGGCTGGACAGCGCCGTCGACAGAGCGCCGCGCCCGTTGCGAATCGCGAGCACTGCCGCGCCGGCGGCGGCGAGTGGCATCACCCCGGTATCGAGCAGCACGACCAGCGTGCCGTAGACGGCGCCTAACGCGAGCCCGGCGACGCTCTCGCCGACCAGCCGGTAGCGCGCCTGGCCACGCCCGACCCGCAGCGCCTCGGCCTCGTTTCCGCGGGCGATCACGGAATACTCGTCGAGCAGGAAGCGACCGAGCCCGAACGAGCGAATCTCGGCTGCCGAGTCCCGGTCGATCATGTAGTAGCGCAACATGAACTGGCGGCGCACGAGGCGGATACGGCCCAGCCAGGACGCGTAGGC
This sequence comes from Frankia sp. AgB1.9, assembly GCF_016786355.1. Taxonomy (GTDB): domain Bacteria; phylum Actinomycetota; class Actinomycetes; order Frankiales; family Frankiaceae; genus Pseudofrankia. Next base: position 82,450 of record NZ_JADWYX010000001.1, on the reverse strand, counting down.
CAGCCGGGCCGAGCGGGCGGTCGCCCAGCCGTCCGGAAGAATCGAGAGGATCAACAGCGGCACCAGCAGCGGGTGCAGGACGCCGAGGACGCCCGCCGCGGCCACGAGCCGGACCACCGAGGTGAAGACGGTGGTGGCATTGTCGACGAGCTGACGGCCGCTGACGGCGCCCCGCTCGGCAGCTTCCAGGTCGTCCACGAAGCGGGGGTCGTCGAATGCCATGACCGACGTCGTGGTGGCAAGGTCGAGCAACCGGACCACGCACACCCGGTCGATCCGGGGCCCGAACCTGGCGCGCAGCAGGTTCTCCACCAACGACAGCGCGGTCCGGACGAGCCCTGCGGCGAGGATCAGGGCGAGCGCTGGCAGGGCGTGGCGGACCCGGTCCGGCGTCGGGCCGGCGGTGAGCAGCCCGCTGAGCGCGCCAGCCACCGCGAGCAGGCCGGCGGCCTCGACGAGTCCCGCGACAACGCGGACCGTCACCAACGCGATCAGACCGTTCCGATCAGCCTCCCAGGCGAGCGACCAGGCCAGCCGGAGCAGGCCCGGGAGCCGTTTGACCATGGTGCGTACCCCGGTACGTTCCATCGTTTTCTCGTGCTTGCGCCAGGCACTGCTGGTGTCGTCGTCCTCCTTCCCGTAGGTAAGGACAGGATCATGCGGGATCGCCGCGCGGACCTCTGGGTCCGGTGCGCTGCCGCCGGGCTGGTCTTCCAGGCTCTCGGCTGGGGTGGTGGCCGGGGTGGGATCGCGCTGCGCCGGTACCTGGCTCGCGTCTGAGGTGTCGGGTACGTCAGATGTCGCCACCTACCCAGGGTGGGCGACCCGGCATTGGCGATCCCTCCAATCCGGCGCTCGGGCCGGATTCCGCGTACGGATGCCCAGATTTGGCCTGTTTCCTGAACTGGAAATTCGAGCTTCTTGGCGACCTCGGGCTAGGTCATCTCCGCCGCTTTGCGGATCATCGCAAGGTCAATCGCGTAGATCCGGTCCATCTCCAGTCACATGCCACTCGGGCTGAGGATGGCTTGGCGGGCGGCGTGCGCCAGGAGCGCCTGGGTTCGGGTAGGTAGGCCGAGCCGGTTCCAGTGGAAGAGGGCGTGATAGCTGAGGACGTCGCGCAGTCCGCGGTGTAGGAGTCCGGTTCGGTTGGCGTCCGCGAGTGCCCGGCCGGCCGTAGCGCAGGCCTCGGCCCAGCGGGCTTGGGCCGCGACAGGCCCGCCGGGGCCGAACAGTGGCCCGTCGGGTGCGGTGTCGGCGCGCAGCAGGGTGGCCAGGGTTTCGCTGAGATCGGCCATCTTCTCAGTGGGCACGTCGCGGGGTAGGGGTCGTTCGGTGCAGACGCGGTCGAACAGGTCTCCGCGCTCATACCACTCCAGGCCGGCGCCGCGCAGTAGCGCGCTGACGAGCAGGAGCGACAACTCGCGTCGCCCCATACCGGGGCCGTCCGTGGTGGCTAGATCGAGCGCGCCACGGCTGTCGGCGGCGAAGAGGGCATGCGCGATGTCCATGGCTATGCCGCCGCCGAACGCGGCGGTTTCCGGTTCGTAGACCCCGGGCCACCAGGCGTCCAGATATCCGTCTGTGACGAGCTGGTCGAGGGCCGCCTCGATCGTGGCCTGCGAGCCCGGGCGGGTCGGGTGGAGCCGTAGGCGCCAGCAGGGGTGTTTCCGCATGAACCACCAGGCGCTGATCTGGCCGTGCCGTTCGGCGTCGTCCAGGATCCGGACCAGGTGGGCTGCCGCGACCTGGTCGGCGTGCTGCCAGTCAGAGAACCGCAGGTAGATCTGGTGCCAGGCGGTGTCGCGGTGCGCGGCGAGGGCCTGGCGGCCGGCTGTGCGGTAGATCTCGGTCGCGGCGGCCAGGTCGCCGGGGTCCAGGCCCGACCTGGTGGCTGTGGCCAGGATTGGGTCGCCGCTGAGGACCCGGAGGATCGCGTGCTCGGTGGTGGCCGGATGGACTAGTTGATCAGAAGGCATGTGTCCCATCCCGAGCGCGGGGCTGTGTTCGTGGCTGCGGTGTGCAGCGCCAGCGCGATGCCGGCGCCGCCGGTCAGGAACCCTGGGTCGGCCTGGTCCGCGGTTCGAGCGGTTCGCAGGAGACGGGCGGCGAGTGCCGGTAGTCGGGCGCGCAAATCGCCGGTCGTGGCATCGGTGGCGGCTCGCCAGACGGTTTGGAAGAGGCCGGCCTGGCCGTGGCAGAGGCCGGGGTCTACGAGGCGGGCCTGTTGGGTGGGGTCGTCGAGGCAGGCGAGCAGGGCCTGTTCGTAGGCCGCTTGGCGGTGGCGGTCGCCAAGGGCGAGGGCGGCGAGCTGGCCGGCGCGGGTGATGCCGGGCGTGCCGTAGCACCAGCTGGGTCGGGCCGAGCGAGGTTGGGCGCAGCGCCCGGTGCGGAGCTCGTCGAGGGCGAGATGTTCGGGCCACCATGGACCGGCGGCGCAGTCCTGCTGCCAGGCGTCGAGCCAGTCGCAGACGGTGGCGATGGCGTCGAGCTGTCCGTCGACGACGGTGCCGTTGCGGGCGGCGAGGCTGAGCAGGGTGAGCGGACCGGTGATCCCGTGGGCGGCGCCGAGGTTGCCGTGGCCGCCGCGGAATGCCAGGGTCTGTCGGCGGTGGGGGTCGTGGTCGACCCACCAGCCGGGCAGCGTTTCGCCGTCTACGGTCAGCGGTCTGGTCAGTGCGACGAGGGCGGTCAACACCTGTTCGGTCGCGCTGCCGGTGGGGGCTCGGCGCAGGAGCAGGGCGCCGAGCCCGGTCAGGCCGCCGAAGACGTCGTACTCGGCGAACGACGCGAGCCGGCCGGCCCGGATGCGGGCGAGGGCTTGGGCGGCACGGCGGTGCGCGAGCCGGGCGACGGCGGCGTCGAGGTCGGCGAGCCCGCCCTGGTAGCGGTCGGTAGAGCCGGCTGCCGCATCGAGGACGAACGCCAGGGCCGGAGCCCCGAAAAAGAGCCCGGCGGTGTCGTGGTCGCTGACGGGCGCGGCGGCAGCGGCGCAGATCCACTGGTGGGCTCGATGCCAGCTTTCGAAGCCGGCGCGGGCGCGTTCGATGTGTGCCAGCGCGATGCCGGCGGTGCCGTCGGCCAACGCCGCTCCGGTGGTCTGGGCGTCGGCGGTTCGCGGCGGCACGGCGCCGACCTCATGGAGGTGACGGTCAGCCTCGGACGCGAGGTCGGCCTGCGACGGGAGCCCGGAGGCCGTGGTGTCAGCCGTTCGCATGGGTGGCCTGGGCGTGCAGTGCCAGCGCTCGGGCGAGGCGGCCGGTGACGCGCTCGGCGTCGGGGTCGGCGCCGAGCGTCCGCAGGTGGTGCAGGTGCAGCAGCGGCCCGAGCACGCCAGCGGGCTCACGCTGGGACACCAGCTCTCTGGCGTAGGTGGTAAGCGCGGCGGCGCGGTCCTGCCAGGCGGCGGTCACCGCACGGCCCGCGGGCGTCTCAGCGAGCGGTCCGGGCCCCTCGGCGAGCGCGATGACCTGGCAGCGAAGAGCTCGATCGAGAGGGCCGTGGCTCTGGGGCACCGTGTCCAACAGCCACTCCCGCCCGGTGGCCGCGTCGCCGGCGAGCGCCGTGGCGAGGTCGAGGAAGCTCAGCGCTGTCAGCGCCTGGGGATCTGTCCCGGTGCGGGCGGCGCGGATCTGGGCGAGCGCGGCGGCCGAGTCGGCCCTGAAGACGCCCAGGGCGGCATCGAGCGCGGCGCCGTGACCGTAACGGCCAGTGGGTGGCTGCCAGCTGGCGAAGGTCAACTGCGCGGCCAGCCGTCCGCGGTGCAGTTCGCCGGCCCAGTCCGCAAGCTGGCCCGCGGCTGCCGCATAGGCGCCTGGTTCACCGACGTCCAGGAACAGCGCCAGGTACTGGTCGCTCTGATGGTCTTGCAGGTTGCGATACCGATGGAACCACCACGCCGGGTCGCCAGAGAGCCTGCGAACCAGGGCGGGGAGATGATCGGCGAGGATGTCGTCGAACCGCTCCGGATGGGCGTATAGCCGGGCCGCGACGACCGATGAGGCCGCCGGAAGGCGAAGCGCGGCAGCCAGGACGGGACGCGACGATGGACGCTTGCGCGAGGCTGGAACGACGTCCCGTTCGACGCGGGTCAGCGGCAAGAGGAGTTCGTGGGCGCGCCCGATCCAGCCGAGTTGCTCGGGCGGTGCGGTCTCGCGCAGTTCCAGCCGTCCAGCGCTTTGGAGACGACTGCGCAATAGGTGCCGGTGGGCCGGGTGTCGCAGGTCGACGGGCTGGCGCCGATCGTGCTCGACAAGTGCGACGTGGTCCGGGACCTGCCAGCGCGCCCGCCAGCCAGCCAGGGCCTGTTCCCACTCGGCGGGAGCGGCGCGGCGCCCGGGGAGCTGGGCGGCGTCGAGCAGCCAGCGGGCCGGGGACAGGATCGTGCGCCGGTAGCGGACCCGCGGCAGGTACGGCAGGCGCGACGCGGCTCCGAAGGAGAACGAGCCGTACACCGCACACGTAGCGATCGACACCTCGGCGAGGAACCGGGCCAGCGGCGGCGTATGGACACTGGCCTCCAGCGCGTTCGACACCAGAGGCGCGACCGGGTCGCCGGTCGAGAGCTGGATCAGGCCGAAGCCCTGATCATCGGCCGTCACCGCCAGGTCCGACAGGTCGATCACATCTGTACCAGGCCGCCGATGCTCAGCGAGGGAAATCAGCTTCGGGCTCCACCGACCATTGCGGGTGACGTTCTCGCTGCGCTGGCGACGCGGTGCGAACGACAACTGCGCCGCCACCAGCCCCGGCTCGCTCGGCTCGAACGTCCGACGAACCGCCGCGAACTCTTCCGGTGGCGACAGGTAAGCGTGTCGTGCGGCCATGCTGCTCGCCGGGCGGGGGGTGCCAGTGACCTCCAGCGTGAACCGGCCGGCCTGGAGCTGCGCGACGGTCCCCGCGTGGATCTCGAAGGCCACCTCGGTACGCGGCGGCAGCACCGGAACAGCACCACTGTCCGCGCACAGCCCGGCAATCACCGCGTCGGTCACGAGCAGTTCACCGCCGCTGGCCATCGCCTCCTGGACGAGCGCCATCACCTTTTCGTCACGTTCACTCAGCTGGCGTGGCGGCGTCTCACGCGCCGAGCCGAGGAACCCGGCCGGCAACCCGAGGCCGCTGTCCGCGACCAGGTCGAGGACCGGGACCAGGGCGCCCGTGCCGTAGCGGGCGCGGAACGCGGTGTGGTACTCCCGCCAGGCCGGATGCCCGAACGGGTGGGGCGAAAGGCGATAGAGCACGGTCACGGCGTCCCGGATCTCGCGAGCGACCGCAGGCGGGATGTCGGCCTCGCAGTCGGCGACCGTGTCGATCAGCAGCGGTGACCGCGCCGCAGGGGCCTGGGCGCTCATCTGTGCGCTGACTCCGGCCGGGACGGTGTCGACCGGGTCCGCGGGCAAGGCGTCGCGGATCGCGTACAGCTCGCCGACCAGGTCCGCGACCTCGGCGATGCTTCCAGCGTCGGCGTCGTGGAGGACCTGGCAGACGGTGCTCAGCGCGTCCGATTCACTGATCGGAACCCGCAGCGCGCTGATCAGAAACCGGTTGTCAACCAGGCCGCGAAGGACCCCATCAAGCTGGTCAGCGCTGGCCGCCGGGAACCGGGACGCGAGCAGCTCGCGAAGCTCGCCGAGCGGAACCGGGGCGGTCGCCGCGTCAAGAGCGAAGACCACGGGGCCGGTCGCCCGGACAGAAACCTCCAGCGCCGCCTCCCCGGGCGGGCCAGCGTCCGGCGCGGCTCCGGGAGCGATCAGCCGGCCACCTCGCCGGACGATGACATTGCAGGCCACGACCCGTATCCGGGCAGCCAACTCGGGGCACTGCCCGAGCCGAGCGGTCACCTCACCGAGCCAGCCAGCATCCGCCCGGACCGCGTACCGGTGGCCAGTGCCGCAGCGAACCTTCGCCGCCGCGCTCTCGAACCGCGCGGGGCCGACCCCGGCGAACAGGCCGAACGGCGTCTGCCGGCGCTGCCAGCGAAGCAGGTACGACGCCAGCGACGCCGCCACCCGTCGGACGCGAGCGGGAGCCGCTCCGCTGTCGGCGAGGACCGTCTCGATCTGCGCGCACAGCGCGGGACTCGCGGAGACCAAAGCCTCACGGATCTCCGCGCGCTTCCAGGTCGTCGTCAGCCACACGAGAAGCGGGCCGACGGGAGCAGTGGGGGACAGATCCAGGGATTCCGCGAGATCAAGCCCTCCCAGTTCGGTCGTGATCCGCAACAGCCCGACCGGGCTCCAGGACAGCTCTGCCGCCCCCGTCGCCATCACTTCGCCTTTCGCCGAGGCCCGGCCGCCGGCGTGCCAGCGGCCGGGAACCTCACCGGTCAGAACACGTTGTTGGCCACCGACTGACAGGCGCTCGCGCCGTCCTTGCAGGTCTCACCGCAACCGTCATTGGTCGGGCAGTCGCCGCTCAGCGGCGACCGGGCGGAGAGGATGACCCGGACGTCGAGGGTGAACTCGTCCTCGTCCACGGGCCGGTCGAGCAGCGCGGTGGCGCCGCCGGAGGGCTGGAAGGTCATGGAGATCAGGTCCTTACTGTGGGAGGGGTTGGTGAGCGGCGTCCTGGCCCGTGAGGGAGTCCGCCGGACGGGGCCAGGACAGGACGATCCGGCTGTGGGTCTTGTCGATGACGCGGTCCGCCGCCGGTAGGTCGGCGTCCGGGGTCGCGGCCGGAACGACGAGGTAGCGCGGTCCCGGGCCGCCACGATGGTCCCGGTCCCAGATACGCAGCTGCTCGGCGACGGTCACGGCGAGACCCGCGGCGTTCGGCCCGTGGGCGTAGACGTCGAGGGTGAAGTCGTCGCCGTCGAGCCGGCGGGGCACAACGTAGGCGGCGCTGCCGGCCTGGACGACCGCGAACCCAATGGCCCGGCTGGGCAAAGGCCGCGTCGGCGCCTCGTTCAGCCCGCTGTCAACGCTCAGCCGGCAGAAGCCCGGCAGCGCTGTGGCCAGCCACATCTGCATCGTCGCCCACGGCTCGCCCATCCGAAGGCCCGCGCCGCTGTCGACCACCAGCGGCTCCGTGTCCAGCACGCCGGCCAGCGCCCCCGGATCCGCCGGAGCGCCTTCGTCGAAGACCAGCGTCACCGCTCCCCCGGCCAAGGGCAGCTCGAAGCTGTCATGCGCGCCAGCGCCCTGCATCGGGACGAACCCGAACTGCTTCGCGGAGTCGGAGATCAACCGGTCGCTGGCCTTCTCGAACGCCACGGTGCGCATGAGACCCATGACCTGCAACGGCACGACCAGCCGGCCGCCCTCGACCAGCTGATCCCGCCAGGCCGGCGGGATATCCCACGCCCCGACCGTGACCAGCACCCGATCAAAGGGGGCGAACTCCGGCACACCGGCCTCGGCGTCGGCGAGCACCACGTGGACGTCCGGGTAGCCGGCCTGTGCGAGGAACCGCGCGGCCCGACCGGTGACGAACTCGTCGATATCGACGGTGACGACCCGGCCAGACGGCCCGACCAGCTCGGCCAGGTAGGCGGCGTTCATCCCGCCGGAGCCGACTTCCAGGACGTTCATCCCCGGCGCAATCCGGGCCTGCTCCAGCATGTGCGCCTGCGCATGCGGCGCCGAGAGCGAGCTCAGCGACCGGCCGCCCGCGTCCTGCTTGGTCACCAGCCCGTTCCACGGGTGGTAGACCGCGCTCAGCTCGGCCTCCGGCGCGAACGCCTCCCTCGGCACCCGGCGCATCGCGGCCTCGACCACCGACGAGGCGATCGTCCCGTCGGCCACGAGATCGTCGACGATCTTGTTGCGAAGACGAGCAGCCTGCCCGTCAATTACCTCGGCGTCAGTCACGAGCCCTCCCTTCGACATGATCATTGGCTGGCTGGGCATGCCGCCTCTCGGCTGACGGCAGTTGGTCGTACTCTCCGCGCTTGACCGCGGCGAGGAAGTCCGTCCACGCGCCCGAGGAGATCGTGGTCGGGCAGCTGAGCGTGCCGCGCAGCACGACCGCGATGCCGGGATGGCACCAGGCTGCCTCGACGGCGTCGACCACCTTCGCGTCGGTGACAGAGGGACGCTGCCACCCAGTCGCGACGGTGCCCTCCGATCTATGTGCCGGGCGCACGACGGACCTCCTCCTCGGATCGGGCGGGGTCGCGCTGGATGCGTGACCACGATCGGGAGCATGCTGGTTACGCCATGCGTCCGGGAAGAGGTTTGGTGTCCGGCTGCGTCCGGACGTTTCCGCGCGTCCGTCCGGACAGCGGTTCCTGCCGCGGGACACGTTGGCGACAACGGGCGGCGCCGTCGGGTACTAGCCTTCGCGTCATGACCACGGAAGTCCGCGGGCCCAGCGAATGGATCATTCACGGGGAGCGGGTGGTCGATGACACCCGACGAGCGGTGCTCAGCATCGCCGACGTCGAGCTACCCGACGGGGTGCGCTTCGAGCAGTACGTGCTGCGCCTTCCGCGCGCCGCGGTCGTCGTCGTCCTGGACGACGACGAGCGGGTCCTGATGATGTGGCGCCACCGCTTCATCCTCGACAAATGGGTGTGGGAGCTGCCCGGCGGCTACCTCGACCCCGACGAGGACCCCGCCGCCTGCGCCGCCCGCGAAGTCGAGGAAGAGACCGGCTGGCGCCCCCGCAACATGCGCGAGCTCGTCTCCTTCCAACCTGCCGTGGGCACGATCGACCAGCAGAACCTCGTCTTCCTCGCCCGCGGCGCCGACCCCACCGGCCAGGCCCCCGACATCAACGAGACCGCGAAGGTCGGCTGGGTCCCGCTCTCCGAGGCCTACAGCCGCGTCGTCCAAGGCGAGATCGTCGGCGCCGGGTCCGTAGCCGGAGTCCTCGCGACACTGCTCGCGAAAGCCAACGGCGAGTTCTAACCCGCCGCCCTGACCGGAGCCAGCCGCTCAGTGAAAGCGTCGACCGCCGGGAGGCCCGCGTGCGGGGCGAGCCGCCGGGCAAGATCCCGCAGATAGTCCTCTGAACGCGCCGACCTCAACCCCGCGGCTGCGGCGGCCGCCTCGATGCCGACCGTCGCCGCCTGCTCGACCTCACCAGCCTGGGCGTGCGCGCGGGCCAGTAGCGCGAGGTTGAACTGCCGTCCCCGGACGTATCGGCCGTCCATTTCCAACGAGCGTTCGGCAAACCGCTGCGCCAGGTCGCCCCGACCCAGCGCGGCGAAGCAGTGCCCGAACCGGGCCGACAGATACGCCTCGTCGAAATACCCGATCCACTTCGGATCGGCTGTGCGGTCGGCCCGGTCAAGGGCATGCTGGGCACGGTCCAGAGCAACAGCGCACAACCGCTCCTCACCCTGCAGCGCCAGACCATGTGCTTCCAGGACGGCGGCCTCGGCCGCGATCGCCACCACCCCGGCATCCGCCGCGGTCCGCGCTGCGGCTCGGGCAAGGTCCACCGCCTCCTCAGCGGCACCGAGATACGACGCCTGATGACTCATCGCCGCGATGATCTCCGCGCCGAGCGGAAGGTCCGCAGCCGCCAACGCTAGGCGCAACGCCTGGACCAGGTACCGCTGTCCGAGGCCGTGTAGCCCCGCGTCGTACGACGTCCAACCAGCCAGCTGCGTCAGCTCCGCCGCCGCTGACAACAACGCCGACCCCACCGGCTCATCGAACCGGCCGTCCCGCAGGAGCGGCGCGACCTCGGCATCGAGGAAACGCGTTACCAGCTCCCGGACAGACCCTCCGCCGTACTGGTTGTCCAGCTCCCGGAACATCCCGGTCGCCCGGTGAACGATCTCGACGTCCGGAGCGCCGACCGGCCGTCGACCAGCGCCCCGAGGCCGCTCGTCGAACGGAGCCGTCAACCAACGCATCACCGGCTTCGCATACGCCCCGGCGTCGAACCCCGACCCGCGGGCACGAGCCCGCTGTTCGACGTCTCGTCGAAACAGCGTCGCCGCCGCATCGACGGCGTCCATCCAGTGCGCCGGGAACTCCAACCCGCCGGCAGACGACCGCACCGTTACGTCGGTGCGAGCATCGTCGGACGCCAGAGCGACCAGCTCGCCACGCGCGTCGAGCGCGTCGTCGATGTGCTGCACCGTCTTCGCGCTGGGCCGATCCTTGCCAGTCTCGAACGCCTGCAACTGGGTCTTACTCGTGAACGCCCGCACCGCCAACGTTCGCAAGGACAGACCCCGCGACTCCCGCAGCTCACGCATCCTCGGCCCGAAACGCGGGTCCACGAGACCGGGCAACGGCGACTCACCTCACCTGGCCAGCAACGGGCGGCAGTTTGCACAAGAGTAGTCGCGCTGTCACGCTCCGACCGACCCGTCCCGCACCGTCGCAGTCAGCTTCCTGATGCCCGACCGGCCCAGGCCCATCGACGTCACCGCCCGCAAGATCGACCAATGCCCGGTAGGGCCGAGCGATAGCCCGCTTGAGGACTGTTCCGGCCAGACAGGCTGTGCAGGGCGTGATCGGCTAGATATCCTCCGCACTGTGTCTCCGGCCGCGGAATGGGTTGTGGCGCACCACAAGCACGACGGGGGAAGGCAGGGTTCGGCGTGACGGAGCCGGCCGGCACGATCGGGCGATACAGGGTGGCACAGCGGCTCGGCGCTGGTGGGATGGGCGAGGTGTTCCTTGCCCACTCACGGGCGGGATCGCCGGTGGCAGTCAAGGTGATCCGCCCGGATCGGCTCGACCCGCACACGCGGGAGCGCTTTGAGCGAGAGGCGCGCATCGCGCGAACTGTGGTCGGGACGAACCGGGTGGCGCGCTTCCTGGACGCGGACCCGTTCGCGGACCGGCCATGGTTGGCGATGGAGTACGTCCCCGGCCGGACGTTGCTCGAACACATCCAGGAGTTCGGCGTGTTGCCACCGCATCTGGTGGCGAGCTTGGGCCTGCTGCTGGCCGAAGGGCTGGAAGCGGTGCATGCCGCAAACCTGCTCCACCGGGATCTCAAGCCGCAGAACATCATGCTCGGCGCGGACGGCCCCATCATCATCGATTTTGGGTTGGGCGCCTTCCTCGATGCCCCGCCAGATTCGTTATCGCACTCCGGGGACGTGATCGGGACCGCGCGATGCATGCCGCCGGAGCAGGCCAGTGGCCGCGGGCCGGTCACGTCGGCAGCGGATGTGTACGCGTTCGGCACAGTCCTGCTCTATGCCGCTGCCGGCCACTATCCGTATGACGGCCAGCTGTGGCAGGAGATCGCGACGAAGGTCGTCAGGCCGGACGTCGCACCGGACCTGAGTGAGGTTCCGGAACCTCTCCTTCCTCTCCTGGCGGGAATGCTGGCGCACGAGGCGGCCGCGCGGCCGTCCCTGGACGAGATCGCGATGACCTGCGCGGCACTGCTCACCGAGTCCAGGACAACGGCGATGGAGGCCCGTCTCGCCCTGATCGCCCGTACCTCCGGCGACCTGTCACCACCGCCGGATAGCACAGCTGGTCTTCCGCCCGGGGTCGAGAGCGATCCCGCCGGCGTCGACGACGAGTCGGGCCCCTTGGATGGCCTGCGGTCGGAGGAGGCTTCTACCGGGCTGGGCACGCCAGGCGGCCAGCCGGCCTCAGATAGTGGGCGGTCTCCCGTGACCGGCGGGACGCCGCTCGAGGCGCCGGAGGCGGCCACGGGCTCCGACGGCACGTCTCTGTCGCGCCGCGCAGTGAAGGCTGGTCGGCGCCACCCGCGTCAGGTGGCCGAACGGCTGCGCGTGCAGTATGCGTTGGGCTCCCCGCTTGTCGGTCCACGCAGGTAGCGCGGACACGTGGGCCGTCGGCGAGTCGACAGGGCGGCGAGGAGACGGCGGGGTTGTGGGGAGAGAGACGGGGATGGGTGTGAGCGCATCAGGGGGGATCGCGCCTGGCGAGTTGTGGGTCCTCGGGGAGGGTCTGAATCCCGAATCAGCCGCTGGCGCGGAACCGGTCGCAGGCGAGGACGACGACACGACGCCGGGATTCCCGCCCGGTAGCCAGGTGCTGATCCGAGACGAGCTGTGGCTCGTGCGGAAGGTGACACGGACGACGCGGGACGGCTGGATGGTCGAGGTCACCGGCGTCTCGTCGTTCGTGCGCGGCACGGACGCGGTGTTCTACGAGTCTCTTGACGAGATCAGGGTGCTGGACCCACGCGAGACGACGCTGGTGGCGGACGGCTCAGCGAACCATCTCAGGGCCAGGCTGTTCCTGGAGGCGGTGATCCGCAAGACGTTCCTGCCGCAGACCGAGCACGGCCTGGCTCTGGCCGACCGCTTCCTGATGGACGAGCAGAAGCACCAGTGGCGGCCCGCCGAGCTGGCATTGTCCATGCGCAACCCGCAGCCGCGGCTCCTGATCGCCGACGCGGTTGGCCTCGGCAAGACGCTGGAGATCGGAATTCTCCTGGCCGAGCTGATTCGCCGAGGTCGCGGCGAGCGCATCCTGGTCGCGACACCGCGGCAGGTGCTCGAGCAGTTCCAACGAGAGCTGTGGACCCGGTTTGGCCTGCCGCTCGTGCGACTGGACTCGACGGGCATCACCCGGGTGCAGCAGGAGATCCCAGCCGGCCGCAACCCGTTCGCCTACTTCAAGCGTGTGATCGTCTCGGTGGACACGTTGAAGGACCCGATCTACGCGCCGCACCTGGAGGGTACGGACTGGGACGCGGTGGTGATCGACGAGTCGCACAACCTGATCAACCGGGGCGCGCAGCGCAACGAGCTGGCCCGGCTGCTGGCACGGAACACCGACGCTCTGGTTCTGGCGTCGGCGACACCTCACAACGGCGACGCTCGCTCGTTCGCCGAGCTGATCGGCCTGCTCGACGAAGCCGCGATCGCGGACCCGAGAAAGTACGAGCCCGACGAGCTCAAGCACCTGTACATCCGGCGGACGAAAACGTCGACGGAGGTGCGCGACGGGCTGCGTGACGCCTGGGCTGACCGGCTTCCGCCGGTCAGCCGTCCGCTGCCGGCGACGGCCGCGGAGGAGGCCGTGCTCGACGAGCTCCGGGCGCACTGGCTGCCCCTCGACGAGCGGGCGCCGACCGCCGCACAGACGAAGCTTGATGCCTACCAGCTGTTGAAGGTGTTCCTTTCTTCGCACAAGGCGCTGCTGTCGACGATCGAGAACCGGTTGAAGACGTTGGACGAGGGACCGGCACGGCCGAAGCGGTCGGGCTTGCTTTCCAAGCAGGCCTCCGCCGACACCCCAGCGCCGTCTACTGCCCGCCTCGCGGCGCGCGCCGCGGAGCGCGAAGCGCTGCTACGGCTGAAGGAGGCAGCTGAAGGGATCGGCGACGATGACTCGGCGAAACGGGCGGGCCTGGTAGCGCGACTACAGGAACTGAAGGTCGGCCCCGGTTCCGGCGTGCGGGTCGTGGTGTTCTCCGAGAGCGTCCCGACGCTGAACTGGCTGGCCGACACGGTCCCACCGTTGCTCGGTTTCACTCGCGACGAGATCGCCGATGAGGAGGACCGAAAGAAGCAGCCCTGGAAGGCGTTCGCCGGCGCCGTCCAGGTGATGCACGGCGACGTGAACAGCGAGGACGAACAGCGGGAGCTGATCGAGAAGTTCGGTCTGCGCGATGACCCGGTGCGGCTGCTGTTCACCGGCGACGTCGCCTCCGAGGGCGTGAACCTGCACCAGCAGTGCCACGAGCTGATCCACTATGACCTGCCCTGGTCGCTGATCCGGATCGAGCAACGCAACGGCCGCATCGACCGTTATGGCCAGCGCGAGCGCCCAGAGATCACCGCCTTGCTCCTCACCAGTGACAAGCCCTGGCGTCCTGACAGTGCGGGCAATTCACGCACGCTGGACGACCGGCTCGTCGGAGCCCGGTTGCTGGAGCGGGAAGAGGAGGCACACCGCATCGACGGCTCCGCCGACGCGGTCACCGGACTCTTCAAGGCAGACGAGGAGGCGAACCGGCTGATCCGCGACCTGGTCGCTGGCCGCACGGTGCAGGAGTCGATCGCACAGTCGCGGCAGAGCGCGGCCGGGTTCCTTGCCGGACTGCTGGGCCAGGTCGGCGCCGCGCCAGCTCACGCTGAGGTTCCTCGTGCCGAGGTGCTGACCGTGTTCCCCACGACCGAGGACTATTTCGAGGCGGCACTCGACCTGATCTGCCAGCCGAACCCGGAGGTGGCGCTCAAGCTGCGCCATGAGGCGGACGGCACGGTCGCGTTCGAGCCGACGCCGGAGCTGGTCCACCGGCTGCGGGCGCTGCCGCGTTCCTACCTGGACGAGCAGCGGATTCTGCCCGTCGGCGAGGAACCCGGCCGGGTGAGGGTCACGTTCTCGAACCGGCTCGCCGAGGAGCGGCTGAAGGCGGCGCGGGAGAGCTCGACGAGCCAATGGCCGACGGTGGGCTATCTGACGGACATTCACCCGATCCTGGACTGGGTGACCGACAAGGTACTTGTCGAGGTGGGTCGCAATCAGGCCCCGGTCCTCGCCGCCGACGTCGCCGAACCGGTCTTCCTGATCCAGGGCATCTACTCCAACGCGCTCGGCCGGCCGACCGTCGTCGAGTGGATGGCAGTAAGCGGGCTGCCCGGCAAGCCCCGCACGGAACGGCTCACCCAGTCCCTGCTGAGGAGCTACGGCGTCGGACCGTGGATGCCGGGCCGCGCCACGCCGCTGGACCTCGCCGGGCTGACGAGCCTCGTCGCGCCAGCCGTGGACGAAGCGGATCGCCACCTGCGCGCTGCGCGAGCCAACTACGACGAGCAGATCGCGGCCACGCTGGCGCCCTACCGCCAGCAGGTCGACTCCTGGCGGTCGCGCCAGCTGGAGCTGTTCGTCTCCGCACAGACCGGTGACTCCAAGACGAGGCAGCGGATCGACAAGACGACACAGCGGCTGCGGAAACTGACGGACTCGCTGGAGACGGCCAGCGAGCCGCTGCTGCGCGTGCTGGCTGTCCTGGAACCTCGCGCCGGTGCCATGGCAGACGGGAGTGCCCGGTGAGCGCGGCCTACGACTCGCTGGTGAACCGGGGCGAGTACCTGTCCGCGTTCTACGTGGCCGAGGAGCTCGGCGAGTATCTGCGCAAGAACGTCTTCGCTGGCTGGTCCCGCCGGGAGACCGACGAGTACGACCGCCGGTCGACCCCGCGTCAACGGCTGCGGGCGCTGCGCGGCGACTACTTCAGCGATGACGTCCGCGAGTACCTTTCCGCCGCGGCGGCCACCGCAGGCACGGCCGGGCGGGTCCAGGACGTTGTCGACGATCCCCAATGGGAGAAGCGGCTGACCGTCTGGCACCACGCGCTGCTGGAGGCCCTCGGCTTTCGCCCGGAACCCACCGAGCTGACCGTGCATCGCGCGGGCCGCGACCACACCGTGCAGGTCGCGTTCCACGGCGATGGCATCGTCGCGGTCGACTGTGGCTGGGCGCCCACACTGGACGCCGCGCTCGATCCTGACGGACCAGGCAGCCGGCTGCTCGCTCCGCTGCGCGCAAGCGGCGCCGAACACTACGACACCGGCACCGCGCTGGCCGGCTGGCTGTTCCAGGGCGAGCTGGGTGGCCAGGGCGGGCCGACCCCTCGGTTCGTGCTGCTCCTGCACGGCGGCGTAGTCATCCTCGCCGACAGGCGCACCTGGTACGAAGGCCGCTACCTGGCCGCGATCCTCGACGTCGCGCTGGAACGCAATGACCGCGCTCAGCAGGGCGAGCTGGCCACGTTGGCCGCGTTGTTCTGTCACGAGACGCTGCGCCCAGGCGACAACGACACCGCGACCGTGCTCGATGACATCCTCCGCAAGTCGGGCACGAGCGCCGCCGGCGTCGACAAGGACCTGCGCCACGGTCTGAAGAAGTCCGTGGAGATCCTCGCCAACGAGGTTCTCCTCCGCATGGCCGAGCCGTCGAACGCCATCACGCCGGCGGAGCTCGAAGACCCGAGGACGCCATTCGCCCGGGAGCTCACCCGCGAGTGCCTGCGGTATCTCTACCGGATCATCTTCCTGCTCTTCGCCGAGGCCCGTCCCGAGCTGGGCATCGTCCCGGCCGACGACACGACCTACGAGGCGGGCTACTCGATGGCCCACCTGCGCGAGCTTGTCGCCGGCGACCGCAAACTCATCGACACGGACGCGGCCGAGGGCTTCTATCTCTACCAGTCGCTGCGGGTGCTGTTCGACGCCGTCAACGACGGCCACCCCGCACAGCCAGGCACCAAGGCCGCCGCCCGGCGTCGGGTGCCGGCGGTGACCCGCAGTGGCGTGGACAAGGGACTGCGCTTCGAGGGACTGCGCAGCGAGCTGTTCGACCCGGCCGCGATCCGCCTGATCCGCGACGACGTTCCCGACCCGCGCTTCGACGACGGCAGCGGGCGGCGGCTCGACCTGCGTCCCCGGAATGACGCCCTGCACCGGGTCCTGCGGCTGCTCACCATGAAGGAGGCCGCCACCGGCCGGGGCGCGCCACGCGCCGGGCGCCGGGGTGGGTTCATCTCCTACCGGAACCTGGGCATCAACCAGCTCGGGGCGGTCTACGAAGGGCTGATGTCCTACACCGGCACCATCGCCGGTGAGCCGCTCAACGAGGTACGCAAGAGCGGCAAGGGCGAGCAGGGCACCTGGCTGATCCCGGCCCGGCTGCAGGACAAGTACCCGGAGTCCGCGCTGGTGAAGTACGACGAGGCCGACCAGCTCGACGGCAAGCGTGGTCCCGTCGTCCACGAGACCGGTTCGTTCGCCTACCGCCTCTCCGGGCGGGATCGCGAGACGACCGCCTCCTACTACACCCCTGAGGCACTGACCAAGGTCACCGTCGAGCTGGCCCTCAAGCACCGCCTCGACCAGCAGCTCGACGCCGACGGCGGCACGATCAGGACCCGGGCCGCTGAGCTGCTTCGATGGAGGGTCTGCGAGCCAGCGCTCGGCTCCGGCGCGTTCCTCAACGAGGCCATCAACCAGCTGGCCGACGAGTACCTCAAGCGCCGGCAGGAGGAGCGCGGCGAGACGATCCCGACCCGCCAGCTGGTCACCGAGAAGCAGCGCGTCAAGGCGTACATCGCGCTGCACAACGCCTACGGCGTCGACCTCAACCCCGCCGGCATCGAGCTGGCCGAGGTCTCGCTCTGGCTGAACACGATGCACCGCGGCATGCGCGCACCCTGGTTCGGCCTGCACCTGCGCCGCGGCAACTCCCTCATCGGCGCCCGGCGCGCCGTGTACTCGGCCGCCGACGTCACCTCGCCAGCGAAAGCCTGGCTGAAGGCCAAGGGCGGGCTCGCGCCGACACCGCTGCCGTTCCAGGCCGACGGCCAGCGACAGGCGCTTCCGGCGGGCGCCGTGCACCAGTTCCTACTCCCCAACCCTGGTTGGGCCGCCATCACCGGCGGCAAGGAAGCCAAGGAAGCCCGGCCGCTCGCTGAAGAGCAGCTCACGCGACTCGGCACGTGGAAGAAGGGCATCCTGCAACGCCCGAAGGCCACCGGGGGCAGGTCATCCGAGGCCAACCGGCTGCGCGACGCGGCCCGCCGGGTCGAGTTCCTGTGGTCGCTGGTCATCAGGCGGATGGAGATCTCCGAAGAGGCCATCGCCCGCCGCATCGACGTCTGGGGGGCCGCGCCCGACGACGAGGAGTTCGGCTTCCTGCGCCGCCCCCAGCACGCCGTTCCCAAGGAACAGGTTCTCGAAGACCTTTTCCTGGCCGCCGACACGCCCTACTGGCGGCTGAAGAAGGTCATGGACGCCTGGTGCGCCCTCTGGTACTGGCCGCTCGACAAGGTCGACCTCCTGACCGGTGCCACCCCGGAGTACGGCCCCGGAAGCGAGGTCAGCTCCGCAAGTCTCGGCGAGGTGCCCACCGGGCCGCCGACGAGCGCCGTTGCGTCCCAGCTCGACCTCCTGGCCGCGCTGCTCGGATCTGATCCGGACGAGGGAGCATTGGAGGAGGCGGCGCAGCCGATCGGCTACGACCCGCCCGCAGAGGTGCTCATCCCCGAACAGCCGAACGCCGCCGCCGTGCCAGGGGTGCCTGATCGGCCCGCGGTACAGGTCCGAGAGGTCGGGCCACCGGCGAAAAGCCCTAAGGAGAAGGACTCCTCGAAGGGCCGCAGGGCAACCGCCGCGGCGCCGCGCACTGCCGTGCCACTCCTGAGCCTGAACAACTGGCTGGATTTCCTGGAGGCGATGCTCGGCAGCGCCGACATCCCCGACGACACCCTGTTCAAGGACCTCACCACCCTCGACCAGCTCAAGGTCTACGAGGAGACCCTCCCCGCCCTCATGGGCATGGGCCTCGGCGACCCCGAGGAACGTTTCCCCTGGCTCCACACCGTCGAGGACATCGCCACCCGCGAAGGCTTCCTGCACTGGGAGCTGGAGTTCGCCCACGTCTTCACCCAGTCCGGCGGCTTCGACCTCCAGGTCGGCAACCCACCCTGGGTCCGGCCACAGTGGAAGGAGAACGCCGTCCTGGCGGAGTCCGACCCCTGGTTCGAGACCGAGGAGAAGCCGACTGCGAAAGATCGGGCCGAGCGTCGCGAGGAGCTGCTGAGCCACGCCGAGGCGTCCCAGAGATTCCTCACCGAACTGACGAAGGTCAGCGCCCAGGTCGCCTACCTCAGCTCGCCGCAGGTCTACCCGTTGATCGCTGGCACGCAGCCAGACCTATACCGCGCCTTCATGTGGCAGACGTGGATTCATAGCAGCCTGGCCGGAACGATCGGCATGCTTCACCCTGATACCCATTTCACCGGCGACAACGAAGGGAAAATCCGCGAGGAGGCGTATTCTAGGCTGCGCGTCCACGGCGACTTCGTAAATGCTGGACGCTTCTTCCCTCCACCCATCGGACATTCATCTCACTTTGGCGTTCACATCTATGGATCGCCGAGGGAGATTTACTTTGACAATCTCTCCTGGCTGGTCTCCCCGGACGCACTTCGCTCGTCGAAGAGTCACGATGGGTCGGGCGAGGTACCAGGCGTCCGGTATCGGAATGCCGAGTACGACGAGCGACCACACAGATCTCGCGTGGTCGAGATCACCCCAGAAACACTCCGGATCTGGCAGCGCCTCCTGGACGACAAGGCGCAGCCTCACCAGCAGGCACGTCTGCTGTCTCCCGTGAGCACCGGTGAGGCTGACGCGATCGCGGCTCTCGCTGCCTACCCGCTCCGGCTCGGCGCGTTCGACGCCCCGATCGCTCGCGGCTTCGACGAGGCCGGCGCGAAGGAGGCCGGCTTGATCGACTACGATCGGTCGTCGAGTTCCGGGGGCGAGTATCAGCCAGCGGACTGGGGCGAAGTGATTCTCAAGGGAGTGCAGATCGCCACCGCGACGCCCGTCTTCAAGCGCCACGACGCGAACCCGAACGATCCGTACGGCTACAACCTGGTGGAACTGCCTCCTGATTTCGTACCTGACACGCCGTATGTACCGGTTGAAGACAACCGTGCCGCATTCGATGCCGCCCGTGACCGGGACCAATGGGTCGATCACGCGGTCCTCGACCGCCTCCGGGAAGACCCTGAGACCGTTGCCAGGCTGAGGTACGACGTATCGTCGACGACCGATCTGATTGGCCCTGATTTCGACCTCGCCGTCGAGGCCAGGCTGGCGGACGAGGCCCGGCGTCCGTACACCCACTTTTACCGCCTCGCATGGCGGGCCCAAATCGCACCTGACACGGAGCGGGCCCTCTACGGTGCGCTCATCCCACCGGGTGCGTCGCATGTTCACGGTGTGCACAGCACTGCCCTGCCAGAACCACGGCATACTGTGCTGCTCGGCGGATTTTGGTCGTCCCTTCCCGTGGACTACTTCCTTCGTGCGACGGGGCTTGGCCACGTACAGGTCAACAGCGCGAAATCCATGCCGGCCCCGAACCGTCATTACCCGCTGGCATCCGCGCTGCTGCTGCGGACCCTGCGTCTGAACTGCCTGACGAGCGCCTACGCCGATCTCTGGGCGGAGCTGTTCGACCCGGCCTGGCCTCAGATCGAGAATTGGGCGCTACGCTGGCCCGATCTGGCGGATCTCAACGATGTGACGCCCAATTGGCGGTGGAGCACGCCGCTGCGCTCCGAATACGCTCGCCGGGCGGCGCTGGTCGAGATCGACGCGCTGGTCGCGGTGTGGATCGGGATGAGTGCGGACGCGCTCATCGCGGCCTACCGGGGGCGGTTCCCGGTGCTGCAGAAGTACGACTCGGTGACGTGGTTCGACGCGGACGGGTGGAAGATCGCGGGTAACGCACGGACATACGGCCAGCGGCAGACCAAGGAGAGCTGGGCGCAGTTCGCGGCCTACCGCGAATTCCAGGATCCTACGGAACCGCCGAAGGATCCCAGGAAAGTGCCAAAGGGCTACACCGGCCCCTTCTACCAGGCCAACCGCGAGCAGGAGATGCGCGCGGCACACGCGGTGTTCCAGCAGCGGCTCGATGACGCGGTCACGCGCGGCGAGTGGGATCCGGTGACCCGCGAGGTGCCGAAGCGATGAAGCCGACATTGGAGGCGCAGGGGCTCAAGGAGAGCCTGCTGCAGTACCTGACAACCACCTATGCGCTCGCTGACGAGGGCGCGAGGGAGGCCCTGCACCGTTTTCTGGGCGACGAGACCTCCGGAATGTTCCGAGGCCCGTTCCTGCGGGTCCGGACTCCGTTCGCCCTGGCCGAACCAGGCTGGGAGCAGCACCTCGAATG
The DNA here is from genome assembly GCF_016786355.1 of Frankia sp. AgB1.9. GTDB lineage: Bacteria > Actinomycetota > Actinomycetes > Frankiales > Frankiaceae > Pseudofrankia. The sequence goes on along the minus strand of NZ_JADWYX010000001.1, from coordinate 61,859 downwards.
GCGCCCGGAGCGCTTCTTCCCCTATGCGCATCAGGCAGCGGCGTTCGCCCGGCTGACCTCGGCGCAGGGCCACGTGCCGGAGCCGACGCTGGTCACGACGGGCACCGGCTCGGGCAAGACGGAGTCGTTCCTGTACCCCGTGCTGGACCACTGCCGCCGCGAACGGGCCGTTGGCAGGGCCGGTGTGAAGGCCGTGCTCCTGTACCCGATGAACGCGCTGGCGACGGACCAGGCGAACCGGATCAACGAGCTTCTCACGATCCATACCAGGGATCTGAACCAGGTCTGGGCGGGCCTCTACATCGGTGATAAGGCCGCCGTGACCTACGACCGGGTGCTGACGAGCCGGTCGGACATGCGCCTGTCGCCGCCGGACATTCTGATCACGAACTACAAGATGCTGGACCAGCTCCTGCACCGCGGCGAGGACGTGGCGCTGTGGGCGGGCGCGGACATCCGCTACGTCGTCGTCGACGAGTTCCACACCTACGACGGGGCGCAAGGCACGGACGTCGCGATGCTCCTGCGCCGGCTCGCCTCGGCGGTGGGCGCCGCGGAGCCCGGCCGGCCGTTGGGAGCGATCTGCCCGGTGGCGACGTCGGCGACGCTGGCGTCCGCTGGCGAGTCCGGCCTGCGCGATCTGCTCGACGTGGCGAGCCAGGTGTTCGGCACCGCCGTCACGGCGGACGCGGTGATCGGGGAGAGCCGGCAGTCGGTAGACGACTTCATCCCGTCCGGTGATCTGATCCATCAATCGCTCCCCACACCAGAGGAACTGCTCGCGCTACCGAATCCGTCGACGACGGACGACGGCTTGGCCCGGCTGGCCGCGGCCGTGACCGACGAGGAGAACCTGGACCCGTTCGCGCTGGCGGAGCGGCTGCGTCACCATGTGCTCACCAGGGCGGTGCTGCTGGCACTCGGGGACGAGGTGCGGACCGGTCCGGAGATCCTGGACCTGATGTGGCGGCACGGCGCCGCGAACTGGTCGGAGGCGGTCACTCGCCGGCCGGAGAAGGCGGCCGAGGCGCTGGCCCGGTTCGTCGCCCTGCTGTCCTGGGCCCGTGATCCGGCTTCGCGCGGCGAGCGGACGCCGCGGCCCTTCGTGCACGTCGAGGTGCACCAGTGGGCCCGCGCCGTGTCGCAGCTGCTGCGCGGTGTACTGCCGTGGCCGCGGGCAGAGTTCCGGTGGGATGTGGCCGGCACGATGGCCGCTGTCCCCGACGATGGGGGCCGCGTGCTGCCGGCCGCGACGACGACGGCGGTCCAGGCGGCGAACGTGTTCCTGCCGGCGGTCTATTGCCGGGCATGCGGCCGGTCGGGCTGGGCGGTGTTCTCGCCGGAGAGCGATGACGCCGTCGTCGAGTTCGACACCTTCAAGATCCGTCGGGCGTCAGTCGGCCCGGACAAGCTGCGGGTCCGCGCTCTGATCGCGGCGACCGACGAGGAGGCGTTGGCCGGCGCACGGCTCGGCCGGCCCGGCGCCCGCACCGGTGGGTCGACGCTGCTGTCCGTGGGCGGAGAGGTGCAGGTCCTGGACACGATGACGCAGCGGCTGCGGATACCCGTTCTCGACCGGGACTTCGACCCTGAGAAGCGGACGCCTCGGCTAGCGCCAGACAGCGCGTTCGTCCTCGTGCAGCTCGGCCCGTCGGCGAACACGGCCGCGGAGCAGGATTGGTGCCCGGCGTGCGGCGAACGCAACGCGATTCGTTTCCTGGGCACCGGTCCGGCGGCGCTCGCCGCCGCGTCGATCACGCAGCTCTTCACGTCCGGTGAGCTGGACCGCTCGCTGCACGAGGACAAGACGTTGATGTTCAACGACTCGGTCCAGGACGCAGCCCACCGAGCCGGGTTCGTCGCGACTCGGTCCTTCACGTTCTCGCTGCGCGCGCTGCTGGTCAGCCGGCTGTCAACGGACGCGCCGACCGCGCTCAACGACCTGATCGCCGATGTGATCACGGCGGTCGACGAGGCACCGGCTGAGGACAAGACGCTGTCCGCCGTGGTGCCGCCGGATCTGCATGGGCTGCGCCCGGTGGAGCGGCTGCTGTCCGGCAAGGGTGGTGACCGGGCGACCTGGGATCTGATCGGGCAGCGCCTCGCCTTCGACACGCTGATGGAGTTCGGTTTCCGCTCGCGGAATGGCCGCACCCTGGAGCTGACTCGCACTGCCGCGGCGCACGTCCTCATGCGGGATCCCGCAGGCGCGGCCGCGATGGCCCGCGAGATCCATCGTGGGCTCGGTCGCACGGAGATGCAGGTCCAGGAGCAGGACGACGCACGTTACCTGGCGTTGCTGCGAGTGTTCCTGGAACGTCTGCGCACCCGGGGCGCGGTGGCGCACCAGTGGCTGGGCGGCTACCTCGATGAGGCGGGAACCAACCGCTACCAGGTCTGGGGCGGAAGGCCACTGGGCATGCGCGCGTTTCCGCGCGGAATTGCCGCGCCGAAGTTCCTACTCGCAAAGCCGAAGAACCGCACCGAGTTCGATGTCGCCACCGGCCGGCTGTCCTGGTACGAGCGGTGGGCGCAGCGCTGTCTGGAGGTGACCCGCGACCAAGCCGACGAGTTCTGGAGCGAGGCGCTGCCCGCGCTCGTGCGGGCCGGTCTGCTCGCGGTGCACACGCCGCTCGACAGCTCGGCTCGCGTCTACGGTCTGCTACCGGGAGCCATCGAAGCGGAGCTCCTGACGGATGACAAGGTACGGGTCGCCTTCGTCCGCTGCCCCGTGTGCTTCTGGGAGCAGACGGTGCACCCGTCGCTGCTCGACCAGTGGCGTGGCCAGCCGTGCCCGTCCTACCGGTGCCGCGACGGCCGGCTCGTTGCCGGTGACCAGCCGGCCGGGCTCGGCCGTCATCACCGCGACCGTGACTACACCCAGGACTACTACCGGCGCTTGTACCGGACCGCCGGCCCGTACCACGTGATCACCGCCGAGCACACGGGGATGCTGACCCGGCCGCAGCGGGAGCGGGTCGAGAAGGCCTTCCGCGACGGGGAGGGGTTCAAGGCTCCGAACGTGCTGTCGTGTACACCGACGCTGGAGCTGGGCATCGACGTCGGGGATCTGTCGGCGGTGGTTTTGGCGGCGCTGCCTCGCCGGCCGGCCAACTACGCCCAGCAGGTCGGCCGGGCCGGGCGCCGGACGGGCAACGCGTTCCTGCTGACGATCCTGGACCGGCGGCGGCGGGACCTCTACTTCATGGACCAGCCGAAGGACATGATCGCTGGGACGATCGTTCCGCCGGGCTGCTACCTGTCCGCGGTGGAGATCCTGCGCCGCCAGTACCTGGCGCACCTGCTGGACCTGGCCGCCGCGGGCCGGCTGCCACGGCCGGACGAGGTGCCGCTGCGCCCGCTGCCGACGCGGGCGCCCAAGCTCTTCGGCCCCTCGGGCTATCTGGTCGACCTGGTAACAGCCGCGCTCCATGACGGAGCCGCGCTCGTCGAGCGCTTCCTCGGTCTGTTCCCCACCGGTATCAGCGAGCAGGCCCAGGGCGAGCTGCGCGGCTATGCGACCGGCGGCCTCGCCGGAGCCGTCGAAGCGGCCGAGCGGGAGTGGCGCGGCAAGGAGGAGGCGCTGCGCAACCGGCTGCGCGCGATCGGCGAGGCCCGCGACGAGCTGCACGACAGCAACGAAGAACAGGCTGTGCTGAAGGCCGAGCTGGATGCCGAGCACCGCGCCGTCGGACGCCGGCTGCTCGACCTCGGTCAGACCCCGGCCTCGACCGCACTCTGCGATCTGGGGCTGTTGCCGAACTACGCGCTGATCGACGCGGTGACCACACTGTCAGCGGCGATCTACGGCCCGGAGAGCGTCGATCCCATCACCGGCAAGATCCGGTTCACGTCCGACCTGGTCGAGTACGAACGGCCGCGGCGGCTCGCGCTCTCGGAGCTGGCACCGGGCAACAGCTTCTACGTCAACGGCTACCGCCATCAGGTCACCGGTCTGGAGATTGCCACCGATGGGCGCCGGGACTGGCTGCGGTGGCGGTTCTGCCCCGAATGCGGCTACGTCCGCACCGACAACGCCACCGAGGACCGTTCCCCGTGCCCCAGGTGCAGTTCGGTCCAGATCGCTGACGACGGCTCGTGCCTGTTCCAGGTCGTCGAGCCGGTGACCGTCACCTCTCGGGACAAGCAGGAGGACGCCCGGATCAGCGACGACCACGACGAGCGCGAGCGGCGTTTCTACACCGAGGTCGACGCCGTCGACTTCCCCGCCGACCGGATCGAACCCGGATCGTGGCGGCACACCCATCAGACCTTCGGCGTCGACTACTGCCGCACCGCGATGATCCGCCGGGTCAACGTCGGCCCGATGCGCTTCGACGCCCAGGCGCGCGACCAGTTCGCGGGCCACCGGCTGCGCCTCGCTCCGTTCTTCGTGTGCACCGGCTGCGGCGCGGCGACCGCCGACGGCCAGCCCGTGTTCAACCCACCGTCAGACGCGTTGTCCGAGTCGGCGACGCGCGACCCGGCTCTGCGGCATCACCGGCCGTGGTGCCCACTGCGTCGCGGTAAGCGCGACGCGGGCGTCACCCAGGAGCCGGTGCTGCTCGCCCACCAGCTGCGCACCGAGGCCCTGCGGGTGCTTCTGCCGGTGGCCAGCGCCGACGTCGACGAACGGGTCGAGTCACTGCGGGCCGCGTTGCGGATGGGCGTGGACCTGCACTTCGGCGGCGATCCACAGCACCTCGCCACGACGATCGCGTCCATGCCCGACCGGGCGACCGGTGAGCGACGCTGGTTCCTCGTCCTGTTCGACTCGCTACCTGGCGGGACTGGCTACCTCGACCGCCTCACCGCGCCGGACGCCATGCGCGACACCCTGCGCGCCGCCTACGACAAGCTGCTCGACTGCCCGTGCGCCGAGGAGCAGCGTCGAGCCTGCCACCGCTGTCTGCACCTGTACGCGCCGGAATCGCGACAGGACGTGGTCTCTCGTCGGGCGGCGCTGGCGATGCTGGAGCCTCTGCTGTTCGACGCGGGCGGCGGCGACGGCTGGGACGTCACCGCCATTGAGGACACCGGCACGGTTGGACTCGACCAGCAGGTCGAGTCCGACCTGGAGGCCCGCTTCCTCGCGACGCTAAGGACCTGGGCGCGGATCACCGACGATGTCGCGCTCGACGAGGAGGGCCACGCCAGCGGCCATCTCCGGTTCACCGCCGGCAACGAAGTCGTCCACTGGCGGCTCACCGCCCAGGACCCAGCCGACGGCACCCGGCCAGACTTCACGTTCACCCGGGTCGACGGGCCGCGACAGAAGGTCCACGTCTACCTCGAAGGGTTCCGGTTCCACGCCACCCACGCCCACAACCGGATCGCCCACGACGCCGCCAAGCGGGCCCGGCTCCGTGCCCGCCGCGACGTCGTCTTCCAGATCACCTGGGACGACCTGGACCTCTTCGGCGGCAGCCGGGAGGCGGTGCCCGTGTGGCCCCCCTATGGCGGGCAGGCTGAGGAGGCGGCGCGGGAGGGGTATGAACGGCTCGGTGGGCAGCGGGCCCAGCTCGGACCAACCGTCTTCGCCAATCCGATCGCGAGCCTGATCGCCTACCTGCGAGCGCCTGCTCCCACCCGCTGGCTCGGTCCGGCCGGCGCGATGGCCATGGGCCTCCTCCGATCGTCGGGCATCGAACAAGTCGTCACCACGGACCAGGCGAAGGACGTCGCCCGTGCGGTTCGCGGTGAGCTGCGTGCGCTCGCCGGCGACGGCAGACCATCCGCCGTGGTGCCCGATGGATCACCCGGACATCTGGTCGTCTTCCGGGCACGGGACGACGCCGGGTTGCCGCTCGTCGTCATCCTCGACATGTCGGAGCCGGAGGCACCGCGTTGGACCGTTCTCGCCATACTCGACGATCGTGACGCCGCGCTCGACGATCCTGCCCACCGGCTGCGCTGGCGGGCCTGGCTGTACTGGACGAACCTGACCCAGTTCCTCGCCTTCGGCGAGGGCGACGGCGTTCAGCTCGCCGCCAGCGAGGCAGCCGACTTCCCCGTCGAGGTCCTCCGGGCCTGTGACGGCATGGGTGAGCTCGACTCGCTGCCCGGAGTCCCCGCGCCGGACTTGCCGTCACCCGTCGCGGTCCCGGAGCAGCCTGTCCCAGCGGGCACGCCCTCGCACGGCGCCGACGCGCTGGCAGATCCCGGCTGGACCGACATCCTGGAGATACTGCGCGACGATCCAGCCGACAACCCCGATCTGCTCCGCCTCGCCGAGGCCCTCGTCGGCGTCGGCGCGCCGGCTCCCGTCTTCGGCTACGAGCTGGGCGCCCACCGCTGGCTCGCCGAGTTCGGCTGGGACGAACCGGCCAGGGCAGCAGTCGTCGTACCCCATGAGCCTGGCGACGACGAGGGTGAACGACGCGTCGCCGCGTACCTTGCCGCCGGCTGGACGGTGAACACCGCCGTCGGATGGCTTGAGCACCTCGAGGACCTGCGCACGCTGCTCCTCCCGGACCCGGAAGGCGCCTGATGACCGCCCGAGTCAGCATGTACCGCAAGGCCGAAGAGGAGCTCTACAAGCTCAGCCAGAAGGCGAAGGCGGACTACTTCAACTTCTGCCACCACTTCCGCGCCAACCCTGACCACCCCGGCCTGGACCTCAAGCCGCTCAAGGGTCATACGCACGTCTACCGGGCGAAGGTCGGCCCCGACCATCGCGCGCTACTGCTGCGCGCCGGCGTCGACGGGGACGGCACTCAGAACTGGCTGGTCATCGCGGTTCGAGATCGCAAGGACGTCTACGACGGGCTAAAGGTCGACATCAACCGGATCACCGGTGAGATCGAATGCGTCGATCTCACCGTTCTGGGAGACAGCAGCGTCCGTCGCGCGGACCTCGCCAGCGCGGCCCGTGGCCGGGTCGCGCCTCCGGTGCTCCCGGAACCCACGAAGCCCCGGCTCGCTGACTACGACGCCGAGCTTCTACTCAGCCTCGGCGTCGCCGAGGCGCTGGTCGACCTAGCGCTCCGTGTCACCACCGACGCCGAGCTGGATCTGCTGCTCACCGGCGCCCCGCCGCTGTCGAAGGACATCCTTTACGCGCTGGCCGCAGGTATGACAGTTGACGAGGTCCGCGCCGAGATCACCGCTCAGGTCCGCCTCAACGAGGAACCCGACCGCACCGACCTGCCCGCCGCTCTACGGCGCACCCAGGTCACCGCGGTGGACGAGACCCTTCAACAGGCCATCGAGGAGGGCGACTTCCGTGCCTGGAAGGTCTTCCTGCATCCCACCCAGCGTCGCGTCGCCTACGCGAACTACCGCGGACCCGCACGTGTCTCCGGCGGGCCGGGTACCGGTAAGACCATCGTCGCGCTCCACCGCGTCAAACACCTGGTAGAGAAGCTCCCGCCGGGTATCGACAAGCCAATCCTCCTCACGACCTACACGGCGAACCTGGCCGCTGACCTGCGCATGCGCCTCGCGTCGTTGATCGAGCCGGCGTTGCTCGCCCGCGTCGATGTCACGCACATCGACCAGCTCGCCGCCCGCGTCCTCGGCGAGAACACATCCACTCAACATCGCAAAAAGCGCGTCAGCGACCAGGTCGCCGCCAGCGAGCTCCGCCAGCTTCTCGCCGAGGTCAGCGAGATCCGCTGGGAAGCACCGTTCCTGTTCGACGAATGGGACCAGGTCATCCTCGGCCAGTCCGTCACCACCCGTGCCGACTACTTCGCGGTCCGCCGCGCTGGCCGCGGGACGGCCCTCACCCGAGTCGAACGCAACCAGGTCTGGAAGCTCGTCGAGCAGTTCACCGCCCGCCTCGACAAGCTCGGCATGGAGACCTGGGGGCAGGCTGCGGAGCGCGCGGCCCGCTACGAGACCGACCGGGCCCGCCGCGTCGCCGAGCGCGGCACCACGCCCGCGGACGACGACAGCTCAGGGCGGCGCAACCTGACGTGGCGCTACCGGCACATCGTCGTCGACGAGGCGCAGGACCTCCGGGCCGCGCATTGGAAGATGCTGCGGGCCATGGCCAACCCGGCGGGCCCCAACGACCTGTTCCTAGCTGGCGACACCCACCAGCGGATCTACGACCACTACGTCACGCTGGGTCCACTCGGCATCAACATCCGCGGCCGGTCGACCCGCCTCACCCTCAGCTACCGCAGCACCCGCGAGATCCTCGGCTGGGCCCAGCAGGTTGTCGACCCCGCCCACACCACCTACGACGACCTCGACGACGGCACGGACACTCTCGCTGGCTATCGCGCCATCCTCCGGGGCCGCGTGCCCGACGTCCGGGGGTACAGCTCCTGGGACAAGGAACTCGGCGGCCTCGTCGAAACCGTCTCCGCATGGCGGGCCGAGCTCAAGGCACTCACCCTCGACCCCACCGGCCGCATCGCCGTCTGTGTCGCCGACCGCGAGCGCGTCGCCGATGCCATCCACCACCTCACAGGCGCGGGACTCGCCTGCGCCGAGCTCACGAAGGACGGCCCCCAGGGCGACGGCGACATCCACGTCGGGACCATGCATCGCTTCAAAGGCCTCGAGTACCAGAAGCTCGCGATCACCGCCGTGTCCGCCGGTGTCATCCCCCGGGCCGCCATTGACCGCTACAAGGCCGAAGACCCGCCCCGCTACGCCCAGGAAGTTCGTAAAGCCCGCTCGCTGCTCTTCGTCGCCACCACGCGAGCCCGCGACACTCTTGTCATCAGCTGGAGCGTGACGCCTAGCCCCCTCTTGCCTTCCCGACCAGAGGGCACCTGATGTCGGCGAACAGAGCCATCACGTTGCCGCGCAACGGCCTGGTCCAACCTTCTTGGCCCCGACGCCGCCCGGGTCCCCAATGACGACTCCGACTAGATCGACAGAGTGCCGCGCGGGTGAGGCGGCGTGGGGGGCGCGGATGCTGGCGAGGTCGAGTTCGATGCGGCGTCCGTGGACGGTGACGACGATGCTGGCGGCGTCGGCGCCGGTGGCGGTGAGGTAGTCGTACAGGGTGGACAGGAGCATGTCCTCGCGGCTTTCGAGGCGGGAGACTGCGGCCTGGCCGACTCCGAGCTTTTTGGCGACCTCGGTCTGGGTCATCTGTGCCGCCTTGCGGATCATCGCAAGGTTCATGGCGTAGACCCGGTCCATCTCCTCGGCGGCGGCGTGCGCCTCGGCGACGTCGGCGGCGAGCTGCGGATCGGACAACAGCTGGTCCAGGCGCTCATTCCTACGGACGAACGTCGACGCCGGCCGGGGGGCGTCCTCGGTCATGGCTTCTCCTCAAAGGACGTCGCGCTTCCATTGGTCGATCATCGGATCAGCCCGGGTAGCGATCCCGTCGTAGAAAACGTCTCCCAACTCGGCCTGGTCAGCGCGAGAGCGTGCCGCACTGACCGAACTGTCGCCGGAGCGGATCGAACAACTTGGCGGCGTCGGCGACCGGAACGAGTGACACCATGCCGGTCCGTCCGACCCTGCGCTGCCTGCGCGAAGATCCGCACCTGTCGCCACGCCGGCCTGGAGCCCCCTCGACCAGGTTGACCACCCACTGCTGACCAAGGCCAACGAACAGTTCGCAGACTCGGACACACCGCACGAGCGGTACGCACCACCCCTATCGACGTGGCGGAGCCACTGCACCAGCACGAAGGGTCAGGCATGGGGCCGTCGTAGGGCTCCGTTATTAGGTCGCGATCAGCGAGTAGATCGAGCCGTCGGGCATCGCGGAATGGACCTCACGTGTATCTCCCCGCGTGGCAAGGCTGGGACTCGCGCTCACCTGCGGGCGCGCTTTCGAGGCGGTGAGACGTCGGGCGAAGGCCGCTTGGACTTCGAGGACGGCGTCCACGTCGCCGCTGGACAGTTGTTGGTCGAGGCTTGCTTCGACCCCGCAGCGAAGGGTCAACCTTTGGCCCTCGAAGGCGAAGGTGGCACTCGTCCCGCGCGCTGTGCCAAACGGGGTCTCATAGAACGGCCGTTCCCGTGGTCTGCGGTCCAGCCGCTGTCGCATGACCCTCGGGGCCCAGCGTTCGACGGCGGGCAGGTTGCCCGCGAAGTCAGCGAGCATCGCCCACGAACCAGGCAGCCCAGCATCCACCAGTTCTCCTGAGTCGACATCGCGAGCATTGTCGGCGATGCGGAAGCCTCGCACCTGCCGTACGCGCTCGGCTCGTACCTCGTAACTGGGCTCGTCCTCATCCTGGGGATCCAGCGCGAGATATCGCAACCCGTTGTCGGCCAGGATGGTGCTCACGGCCATGCCAGCCGGGACTCGGCCGTCCACCGTGAGCCCGCCGAGCTGCTCGACGGCGCTCGCCAGCTGTTGGATCGCATGCGCCGGGTACTTGGTGCCCTTGCATTCGACAGCCCGCACTCGGTAGCGCGAGGGAACGGAAGCGTCGTCCGCGATCAGCAGGTAGTCAGGGCGTCGCACCCCAGCCTTCTTCACCGGGTAGCGCTCCCCGCCTGCGCGTACGTGTCCGTCACGGAACGCAACATCGATGTCAAGCACTCGGATCACCTCGCCAGCGACGCCTGACCGCTCGAACCAGCGCTGGCTGAGAAGCGCGCCGAAGCCGATGCCCAGCTCTTCGGACGTGACCCTCCTCTGGTTGCCGACGACCCCGCGGCCCGGCTCGCTGACACACAGCTGCGGGACTTTATCGGAGGTCAGATCGAAGAAGCCGAGGTAGCGGAGGCGACCCCACTGCAGGTAGAGGTCGAGGAGGTCATCCTGATAACGAGGGCGAGTCACGTAGGAGAGCATGTGGAGCGCCTCGACTGGCCGAAGGCGAACACCCGATTCCAACCCGACGGCGGGCGCGAGGTCCTTGTCGGCGTTGAAGCCCTTCACACTCTGGATCTTGCTGACGAGTTCGTCGTCGCTGCTTCCGGACAAATGAATCTCGGTGTCAACAACCCGCAGGGCGTGGTCAAGGTCCATGCGCCAATGATGCCATTCAGGACCGCTGGCGCAGGTCGGCCCGCCGGACGCGATCAGCCTGTGGCGAGGCGGATACGCCAGTCGGCGACTCTCAACCGCAGGCCTGCCAGGTAGTCGGGGGTCGCACCGTAGACGGCGAAGTCGTCGTCATCATCGAGCCTGCCGATCAACCCGAGCATGGCCGCGAAATGCCGGCGGTCGAACCCGCGGTCAGCCTCGTGCGCGATCTCGCATAGGCGATCAAGAGTGTAGTGCCCGCCCATGATCGCGGCGTCGATGTCCAGGAAGTCGCGGGCGGCCGCGCGGTTGCACAATGCGTCGATCTTTCCTGCCATCACATCGTCCGGGTGAAGCACCGGGCCGATGTCCATCTGGACCGGTGGCTGGAACCGCCAGTTGGCGACCAGCTCGACGCGGTGCAGTTCGTCAGGCCGCTCCGGGTCCACCACATGTAGACGTGCCATCAGGTCGGCCTGCATCTCGATCTGGACGTGGAGGCCGTCGGCTCGGTATGCCGCGATCACGGCATCCACCGCAGCGGGGAAGTCCGCGCGCCTGTCCCAGTCCGCGAACAAGTCGACGTCCTCGCTGGGCCGCTGGAGAATCCCATGAGCCGCGACGGCGTGACCACCGGCGAGCGCGAACCCGAACGGACCGCCGACCTGAAGCCCGATCACCGCCAACCGACGGTGGATCGGTGGGTTCTGTGCCGCCATTCGCCGCTACGCCGCGGACCAGTGCCCGCTGGCCAACTCGGGGAACCGCGCCTCCCAGCGGCGACGCACCTGGGGCGGCAGCACCAGCTCACGCCACAGTCGCACGAGCGTGCGCCCATCCAGCCACCGCGAGAGGTCCGCCTTCTTCGACGCCTCACGCAAAACGGTCTCGTACATCCGGGCCAACCGACCCTGGCTGGCCAGGTCATAGCGGCCCGAACCTGACCAGTCCAGCCACCGGTCCAGGACGACCACTCCGGCGGTCGGACCACGAAGATCTTCAAGCGAGTCCGCCACGGCGTACGGGCGCACGTCGGCGTACCGCGACCCAGGCGGCGGGCCTCCGGACGACGAGCCACTCATCTCCCACACCGCCTTCCCTGCCTAGATCCTGACACACAGTGCGCCATCCCGTCCTTACGGTAGACCAGGCTTGGCCGGCCCCCAAGTGCGGAAGGCGACTTGGTCATCGCGCACTGAGCGGCAGACCACCGCAGGGGTCAGGAGCGACCTGAGCCGATCTCGCAGCTGCGGTGCCGACGATCTTGCCAACTTTTCCGGTCGGTCTCGATCCAGGTCGCACACCAACGGCGCGACTCAGAGCAGCCCCCGCCGAACAGCATGATCATTGTGGGCGTGGTGTGGGCGTGGACACCCCGGCATCACTCGACACGGCCCGACACCTGACGACGCGACACGCTCCCAAAACCCTGGAAACATAGGAAAACTTGACATCTAACGACACCGTTGGACACAGTTCGACAACTATTCTCCTTCGCTTTTAACCGGCGAGTTCAGGGTTCGAGTCCCTGACGGCCCACAACATCATAGTCCGCTGACCTGCATGGTTTCTTCGGCTTCGTCGGTCTCTGACCTCGCCCGAGCGCCCGTTTCCAGGTCGCTGGGCGGAGCGCTTCCGACGGGGCACGGCCGCCTCCACCTTCTCGGCCACCGCCTGGCCGGTCGAACGCAAGAGATGGGCGTACAGCTTCGCCGTGGCATTTGGCGAAGAGCGACCGAGGCGCTTGGACGCGAGCGTGATGTCGATGCCCTGGGCCAGCGAGATGCTCGCCGAGCCATGCCGCATGTCGTGCAGCCGGCGCCGGGACAGAAGATTCTGGCCAAGTTCCGCGCCGCACGGCACCGCAGCTTCGAGTGGCTCGGCGAGAGTCAGCACCGCTCCGGCACCGCGGCGCTTCGCGCACCCGGTCACGGTCACCTGGCCGACCGGCTGACGATCCACATAGGCGTCGATGTGCCGACCGGCTCGGCATGCCGGTTGCCGACTACCAGCGTCGTCGCGCCCGGATCGGCGTCGCGCACGAGCGCACAGCACAGACCGGCCCGCTTCGCGATCACCTGCATGTGGGCAGTGATGTACTCGGGCGCCAGATGGCTGCTGTCCGGCTTCGTGAACATCAGCCCTTCGAGGTGCACGAACCGTCCCTCGTTGTCGGGCAGTATCCCGTTGTCCCAGAGGTTCGCGCCGAGGTCGTCACGTTCGGAGTCCTGCGCCAGGCGATACGCCATCAGCGAGCCGAGCATCGTGGGACCCAGATCGACCTTGCGCTTGCCGGAGCGGGTCTTGGGCGGGCGTAGTCGGACCGCGCGGGCCTCTTCGTCGACCGGCTTGGCATCGACCCCGCCGACGGGACTTCAGAGGCACGGACCGGCAGTTCCCAACCGCGCTGGGCCGCACATCATCCGGCCGCGGAGTGGCACCCCACGACATCTACCGCGGAGCGCATCCGCAGCTGCGGTTAGACCGGATTTGGCCGCCATCGGTTTGGGATTGGCGTCGCGGGACGACCACGACACGCCATATGCCCGTGCGGCCTGACACCTCGAGAGGCGCGTGGCTCGGGTCCGCGTCGCTGCGTAAGGCTGGCCCTCGTACGAATCGAATCGATCTCTCCCATGCCCCAAGGAGGCTCCCTTGACCGACACGAACACCTACGCGTACGTCGACGCTGACACCCTCGACGTCCGGATCGTCCGTGGTGAGGCTGACACGGAAGGCACCATCGTCGGCCGCGTCGACGCCGCCGGCCTCCCAGCCCTCAGCGAATCCGCCGACAAGCTGCTCGCGACCCTCGGCGTCCGCCCCGTCAGCGACTGGCGCGATGTTGAGGGTGGCCTGTTCGCCGTCGTCGAGGAGACCGCGGCGGTGCCGACGGCCGGCTGACCGGCGACCACGAGCGCCCCGGTCTGGGCCCAGGCCGGGGTTTCTCTTCGCCCGGTTATAACGGTGGGGCGGCGAGCGGGATGTCTTCCACCTGGTAGCGGACGGAAGTCGTGAACGGGTCGAGACGTGCGGACCTACCAGATACGCGCACCGAGAGTCGACCTGCTTCGCGCCCACCAGGATGATCGTCTCTTGGCTCGACCGCGGGCCCTGGTCGTGGCTCGTCGCGCGCATGCTCGCGGTGTAGCGCCTCCGACGGTGGGTAGCCCGCCGGAGTGGGCCCGATCACACGGGGTGGTGTCTCCTGCCTGGGACCCAGGCGGGAGGTGCCTGAGCCCTGGACGGTCCTGGTCGATCTCCTCGATCTGCTGCGGGCCCGGCTGCACATGGATGTCGCGTGGCTCGGGCGGCTGGACGGGGATCTGCTCGTCCTGCAGATGGTCAGCGGCGACCTGGCGAACTACGGTGTGATGCCGGGCTGGAGTGTGCACCGTGATCAGTCACTGTTCGCCAAGGTCCTGTCTGGCGAGCTTCCCTCACTGATGGCCGACGTCCAGGCGGACCCACGCTCGTGCGGTCTGCCGGTCGTGACCGAGTTCGGGATCCGCTCTTACGCCGCGACGCCGGTCACGGACGTTCTCGGAAGGGTCTACGGAATGGTCGGCTGCATGGGCCGCGAGCCGTGCCCCTCGCTGCCCGAGCGTGACGGCGGATTACTCCGCATGGTCGCGTCCTTCCTCACCGAGTTCGTCATCGATCTTCGCCGGTTGTGGGACGAGCGCAGCGAGGTCTGGCGGCAGGTCCGGGAGGTACTCGATCAGGGCGGGCCGCGGATGGTCTTCCAACCGGTCGCCGACCTGACGACCGGCCAGACCGTGGCGGTGGAGTCGCTGGCCCGGTTTCCCGCCGGCGTGCGAGGGCCGGACGAGTTGTTCGCCGACGCGACCGGCACAGGGCTCGGGCGCGAACTGGAACTGGCGGCCGTCCGCAACGCGTTGCACGAACTCCCACAGATACCAGCCGACGTGCTCCTGGCCGTCAACGCGTCGCCTGCCACCGTGACGAGTCAGCTCGTCGACCTCGTCGTCCAGACCGGAACCCCACACCGCGTAACAGTGGAGATCACCGAACGCAACAAGATCGGAAACGACCGGGACGTGCTCCTGTCCTTGGAGGAGCTCCGCGGGCATGGCACCCACATCGCCGTGGACGACGTCGGTAGCGGCTACTCAGGGATCGAAGAGCTCCTGCAGCTACGACCGGACGTCATCAAGGTCGACGCCTTCATCGTCCATGGCATCGACTGCGATCCGGCCCGGCGGACCGTGGCCTCCGGGCTGGCCAGGCTCGCGGGTGACATCGGCGGGCACGTCGTAGCCGAGGGGATCGAGTCGAGGGCGGAACTCGACGCGGTCGTGGACGCCGGGATCGGCTACGGCCAGGGCTACCTGCTCGGACGGCCCTCAGCCGACATCCACGAGGCATGCCTCGGCAAGCAGCGCCCAACCGCCACACGGACTGGCGAGCGGACCCGCCGCATCCCGAGAATCCACGGTCCGCAGCTCTGACCCACCACAATCGGCCTGGCAGACGAGACCGCCCCGCCGGTCTCACTCCCCCGCCGAAATCCAAGCCTCGTCAGGCTGTCGTGATCCGAAAGGCGGGGCTACACTCCGGTCCCCCGGAAACGATCTGATCTCCGGGCGAGAGTCGCAACATCTCCGTGGGGGAGTACCCGATGACTGAGCCAAACTTATCGACCGGCGGCGACCTGACAGCTGCCCCGCACGTCGACCTACCGCCGGACGAGGCGGTAGTACCGAGTCCACAGCTGCCGTCGCCGTCCAGCCAGGCCGTCGTCGTCGCCCGGCCTCCGTTCGGCGGTCCGCCGGTCCCACGCAAGCAGGGCGCCTGGGGCCTGTGGTGGCTCTGCCTGATCACCTTCTCGATCTACTACCTCGTCTGGTACGACCGAATCAACAGCGAACTGGCAACCGTCCTCGGCCAGCCACGCAGGGCGAACAGCCAGTGGTGGAACCAGCTCATCCCAATCTGGAACCTCGTCGGCCTCGGCGCCACCGCGAAGCGCCTCAACGCCGCACACACCCTCGTCGGCTCACCGACCCAGGTCGGCGTCTTCACGTCCTGGTTCTGGGCGCCTGCGTGGTTCGCCTCGCAGACCCGCTACCTGCAGCGCCGCGTCAACATCCTGCACGACGTCCTCGCCTCGCAGAACGGCCCCACCGGAAGCTGAACCCGAACAGCCCGCCGCCGCATCACCGAGAATCCACTCTCGGGCGGACCCGGCCCAGGCCAAGACCGTAGGTCCAGCACGCATCCAGCGCGCTGGACCAACGGAGGGCGCCTAAAGCTGCAGGTTCGGCTGCAGACTGACGGCCGGACGCAGCAACCGCCGTCTGCTCGCCGCGCGTCGTGGGTCACCCAGACCCTCATCGAGATCCTCGGGATTGTCGGCCCGCGTCCGCTTCGTACCCCGGTTCCTCCCACACGAGGAGCGAGCCGCGCCTTCTAGGGATCTCTCGCCCCTCCCCGGCGAGCGTCAACAGGTCCGTCGGGGTGCCGAGAATGCCCCGGTTTCGTCGACCGTCCCTGTCATTCCTGGGCGGAAGTCGTTGCGCCAGCCGAAATCCTGCCTATTAGGATAATGGCTTTCCGGAATCCCCGCCACGCCTTCCCGTGTTAGCCTCAGGCGCCGCGCGGCGAGGTCGCAGACGATCGAGAAAAAACACGATCGTCGACATCGTGAAATGTGGAACAGAGGGCCCGGCCGGCCGCTGACGGTATCCGTCATTCCGCTTTCCATCGGAAGTGAGGGACTTCACCGCATGAACATTAATGCCGAGACGATCGCGCTCCGGGCCAGCCGGCGTGGACACTGGCTGCCCGTCCGCGAAGAAGCGCTCGTCGCGTTCCGGCACAAATTCGCGCAGGAGGCCAGGAAGCGGGGCCCCGGAGCGCCGCTCACGCCGCCCGTGCAGGATCTCGCGAATCTCGTGAACACCGATCCTGTTCTGCGCATGTACTTCACCCAGGCGATCGAGCAGGCGATCGCGGCCGGCTACGACCTCGGCTACCGCAACATCGACGAACTGATGGCCCTGATCAACGTGATCATGACCTACGCGCCGCCGTTCGACACCACCGAGCTCGTCGGCTGTCCGCTCAACGCGCTGCTCGACTGGCCCATGTGCATGCCCGCCGGTTTCCCGCTGTTCCGCTCGCCAGCGCTCAACGCGAAGCTCAAGGCCGTGCTGCAGTACTGGTGCGACTTCCTGAGCGGGCCCGACTCGCGGTACTACCTCATTCCCGAACCGCCGGGATGGTTCTCTCCGGAGGCCCTCACCTACCTCCGCATGTCAGAATTCGTCTGCGACCCCACCAAGCCGTACTACGATTTCAAGTCGTGGAACGACTTCTTCACCCGTAAGTTCAAGGCCGGCGCCCGGCCCGTGGACGGACCGACCGACAACACGGTCGTCGTCAGCGCCTGCGAGGCCACCCCCTACAACATCCAGAACAACGTGCAGCTCACGGACCGCTTCTGGATGAAGGCACAGCCGTACTCCCTCGCCGACATCTTCACGAGCTCACGCCAGGCACTCGCCGAACAGTTCGTCGGCGGCGACGTCTACCAGGCGTTCCTCAGCGCCTACAACTACCACCGCTGGCACGCACCCGTAGCCGGCACCATCGTCGCCGCCTACCCGCTGGACGGCACCTACTACTCCGACCTCGAAGCCGAAGGCCTCGACCCCGGCGGCCCCGACGACTCCCAGGGCTACATCAGCCAGGTCGCCGCCCGCGCGGTCATCGTGATCGACACCGGCGACCCGCGCGTGGGCACCGTGGCCTGCGTCTTCGTAGGCATGGCCGAGATCTCCTCTTGCGTGATCAAGGTCAACGAGAAGCAGAAGGTGAACAAGGGCGACGAGATCGGCTACTTCCAGTACGGCGGCTCCACCCACTGCCTGATCTTCCAGCGCGGCGTCATCCGAAGCTGGGTACCCAAGCCACCGTTCGACTTCAACACACCGCCCATCAAGCTCAACAGGCAGATCGCCACAGCCGGACGCTAAGAACAGAACAGGGTCTAACCAGCCAGAGCGGCAGCGGGGCACCGGCCCCGCTGCCGCGCGGCAGTTGCGCCGTCGGCGCAGGTGCGAGGTGGTGGCCGCTGCGAAAATACCGCGTTGATCGTTTTTGTCTATCGTCGCGGCTATGGACACCGGCCCTGAGCCTGAGCTTCCGACACGCGACCATGGCCATGCTCACGGTGGGCACGCGCACGAGGACGGGCATGCCCATCACGAGGCGGGACTTTGGGCGCGGCTTCGCCACGGACTCTCGGAGCTGGTCGGGGGCCACAGCCATGACAGCGGCGACCAGATCGACGACGCGTTGGAAGCTGACACCGCCGGGCGACGCGCCCTGCTGATCAGCCTCGCCGGTCTCGGCCTGACCGCCGCCCCTCAGGCCGTCGTCGTCGTGCTGTCCGGATCGGTGGCACTACTCGGGGACACCCTGCACAACGTCGCCGACGCGCTGACCGCGGTCCCGCTGCTCATTGCCTTCACTCTGGCGCGCCGCCCGGCCACCACCAGGTTCACCTATGGATATGGCCGCGCGGAGGATCTCGCCGGTCTTGCCGTCCTGACAATGATCAGCCTGTCGAGTGTGCTCGCCGCCTGGGCCGCGATCGACCGACTGCTGAACCCCCGGCACATCGATCATCTCGCCGCGGTGGCGGTGGCTGGGCTGATTGGCTTCGTCGGCAACGAGATCGTCGCTCGTTACCGCATCCGGGTCGGCCACCAGATCGGCTCCGCCGCCCTTGTCGCCGACGGCCTGCATGCCCGCACCGACGGCTTCACCAGCCTCGCGGTCCTCCTCGGCGCGGCGGGCGTCGCCCTCGGCTGGCGCTGGGCTGATCCCGTCGTCGGCCTCGCCATCACGATCGCGATCCTCGGAGTCCTGCGTTCGGCTGCCCGGGTCCTCGGCGCGAGGCTGATGGACGCCGTCGATCCCGACGTCGTCGCCGAAGCCAGGACCACCCTTCTGCACACCGAGGGCATCGACACCGTCCGCGAGCTGCGGCTGCGCTGGATCGGGCACACCCTGCGCGCCGAAGCCGACGTCACCGTCGATCCGAACCTGACGCTGGCCGCCGCCCATGACGTCGCGCACGCCGCCGAAGCCCACCTGCTGCGCCACCTCCGACGGCTGTCCGCCGCGACCATCCACACCAGCCCCGCCCACCACCACGCCACCCCCGCGCTGTAGCGACCCCCGGTCAGGGGCGCCGGGTCGTTCTCCAGAGGGTGAACTGGAGCAGGACGGCGACCGTGAAGGGTGCTCCGCCATGCCCGTTCCGCGCCATCGACCGTTCATGTAACCGTGGTTACATCGGCCGCATGAACGAAGGTGCACCGGTTTCCGGGCCGGGCGGCTCCGAGGGGCGGACGGGGAGCTGGGTGTTGCTGGCCTACCGGGTTCCGCGGGAGCCGTCACGGCCGAGGATCGCGGTGTGGCGGAAGCTGGAACGACTCGGGGTCGCCCGCCTCGGCGACGGCCTGGTGGGGCTGCCTGCCGACGCGCGGACGCGCGAGCAGATCGGCTGGATCGCCGACGAGGTCATGGAAGCCGGCGGCGCGGCGACCGTCTGGCTCGCGCAACCGACCACCCGCACGCAGGAACGCGAGATCGCCAAAGGGATGCGCGCGGCCCGCGCGGTGGAGTACCAGGCGCTGATCGACCAGGCAGCCGCCGCCGGAACGGAGACGGGAGTCGAGCGGACGCGCGCGGTACGCCGGCTACGCGGCGAGCTGCGCCAGATCGTCCGTCGAGACTTTTTCCCGCCCCCGCAGCGGGATTTGGCCAAAGCAGCGGTCGAGGCGCTCGCCGTGCCGGAACCGGCTGAAGCCGACGCCGCCCGGGAGCAGAGGTGAGGTGGGCGACTCGGGCGGGGGTCCACATCGATCGGGCCGCCAGTGCCTGGCTGATCCGCCGCCACGTCGACCCCGCCGCGGACTTCGTGTTCGCCGACGATCTGGCGGCGGTGCCGGCGGAGGCGACCCCGTTCGACATGCGCGGTGTCGAGCTGGGCCATCACGGCGGCGACTGCACGTTCGAGACGATCCTGCGCCGCTACGACCTGACCGACCCGGTGCTGTGGAAACTCGCCGAGATCGTGCACGAAGCCGACATCGACGACGAACGCTTCGACGCCCCGGAAGCCGTCGGCCTGGACGTGGCACTCCGCGGCCTTTCGATGATCCACACCGATGCCGAGGTGCTCACGCTGACCGGACCGCTGTTCGACGGGCTCTACGCCTACCACCGCCGTGCCCTGCTCGCGGACGGCCCACCCGCATGACCGCCGACACCGGGAACACGCCCGTGACGACCACCGAGCCGCGACCAGACACCATCGAGGCTCCAAGGACAGAATCCGCCACACCCAGCGAACCGGCTGCCAGCGTCGACACCGCGGCGACCGCCCACGACGGCGAAAGCGGGGCATCAGGTGATGTGGTTCCGTTTCGCCAGGCGACGCGAACCTGGTTTCTCATCTCGTTGCAGACTTTCGGCGGCCCGGCGGGCCAGATCGCGGTCATGCAGCGGCACCTTGTCGACGAACGCCGCTGGATCGGGCAACGACGCTTCCTGCACGCACTGAACTACTGCATGCTGCTTCCCGGCCCCGAAGCCCAACAACTAGCGATCTACATCGGCTGGCTACTCAACGGCCTACGCGGCGGACTCGTCGCCGGCACCCTGTTCGTCCTGCCCGGCATGGCCGCCCTACTGGGCCTGTCCGCGCTCTATGTCGGCCTCGGTGACACCACCGTCGTCACCGGACTGTTCGCCGGCCTCGCGCCCGCCGTCGTCGCGATCGTCGCCCAGGCGGTCTGGCGGGTCGGCCGCCGGGCGCTCACCGGACCGCTGCTCGTCGGGTTCGCGGTCGTCGCGTTCGTCGCCCTGGCCGTCTTCGGCCTGCCGTTCCCCCTGGTCATCGCCACCGCCGCTGGCGCCGGATGGGCTGTGCACCGCTGGCGGCCGGCAATGCTGCGCGGCGGCGACGGCCGGCACGGCGGCACGACGGACGGGCCACCGCCACTGATCCCCGACCACGTGCTGCACCACGACCCGCCCAGCACCCGCCGCACCGCAGGCGTCCTCAGCGTCGGCCTGGTCGCCTGGTTCCTGCCCATCGCCCTCGTCGCGGCACTCACCGGCACGAGCAGCGTCTACACCCAGCAGGGCCTGTTCTTCTCCGGCACCGCCGTCGTCACCTTCGGCGGCGCCTACGCCGTGCTCTCCTACGTCGCCCAACGCGCCGTCGAGCACTACACCTGGCTCTCCGCCCCCGACATGGTCCACGGCCTCGCCCTCGCCGAGTCCACCCCCGGACCGCTGATCATGGTCGTTCAGTTCGTCGCGTTCCTCGGCGCCTACCACCACCCAGGCGCCCTCGACCCCTGGCTCGCCGGCGTCGTCGCCTCGCTCCTGACGACCTGGGTGACGTTCGTACCCTGCTTCCTTCTCGTCCTGCTGGGCGCGCCCTACGTCGAACGACTCCGCGGAAACCACGCCCTGTCTGCGGCCCTGACAGCCATCACCGCCGCCGTCGTCGGCGTCATCGCCAACCTCGGCCTCTACTTCGCACTGCACACCCTGTTCACCACCACCCACACCCGCACCACCGGGCCCTTCCACCTCCAACTCCCGGCACTCGACGCCCTCCGACTCACACCAGTCGTGATCACTGGAGTCGCCGCACTCCTGATCTTCAGGCTGCGATGGCCGGTGCTCCGCGTCCTTGGCATCAGCGCCATCCTCGGCCTCATCGCCGCCCTCGCCCACCTGCCCGGAACCTGACCACGACACCGACCATCACCACGCCAGGTCACCGCCCACCAGGCCCAGCATCACCTCCCCGCGAGATCAAGCCGCCCCGCGCCTCTCCTTGGCGGTGCTTGTGCCGCAACCACAGACGTTCCGCATGGCCAGGAGCCAATCCGGGCCGCCGCGGGACCCCGGGGTCCAGGCATCGCGAGCGGTGTTCGTCCACGTTCCTAGACATCGCGAATTGTCTACGAACGCAGGCAACCTGTACTGTCTACGAGCGAAGGCAAATTGGGCCGCCTACGAGCGTGGACAGGACGACGCCATGGCCAACATCACCAACGCTCGTCAGTTCGGCGCCGAGGTTCGCGAGGCCCGCAACAAGCAGGGCCTTTCACAGGAGAACCTCGCCGCCCAGGCAGGGGTCTCCCGCGCCTGGCTGGCCAGGTTCGAAACCGGTCACCCCACAGCGAGTGTCGGTCCGCTCTTCCGGGTGCTCGCCGCCCTGGATCTGAGCCTTGACCTGGTTCAACGCACTGTCACCGAGGCCGAGGCCGCGGTGCTCGCTGCCCTCGCCGCACGGGCGAAGCGCTGATGGCCGCACGTAGCCTGCTGGTCGTGCTGTACGGCGTCCCGGTCGGCCGGGTCGCCCAGCGTCACGCCGCTGCCGAGCCCGAGTTCACCTACGAACCGGCCTATCTCGCAGCCAGACCGAGTAGTCCCCTCGGTGTCCGGATGCCACTGAGCGCAACGACCTACCGGGGCAAGAGCGTCCGTGCCTTCGTCGAGGGCGTCCTGCCAGAAGACCCCCGGACACGGCAGCGTTGGGGGGCCACGCTGGGCGTCGAGCCCGATGACACCCTGGCGCTCCTCGCCCACATGGGCTGGGACTGCCCCGGCGCAGTGCAGTTCTGCGAGCCCGACGCGCTCGACGAGATGCTCTCCCGTGCCCACGAAACGCGGCCCGTCAGCGACCGGGACATCGCCGACCGGCTCAGCGCACTGCGCACCGGGGATGCCGCCTCCTGGAGCCTTCCCGACGAGCACTGGTCGCTGCCGGGGCAGCAGTCGAAGTTCGCGCTCGCGAAGCTCCCCACCGGCTGGCACGAGGCGCACGGATCTGCCGCGACAACGCACATCATCAAACCCGGTATCGGACGCCTCCACCATCAGTCTCTGGTCGAACACGCCACGATGCGCGCGGCCAGCGCACTCGGGCTCGACGTCGCCCGCACCGAGTTCACCCGGTTCGGCGACGGCGAGCCGGCGATCGTCATCGAGCGCTACGACCGCGTCATCCTCGATGATGGCCGCGTCCTACGCCTCCATCAGGAAGACTTCTGCTCCGCCAGCGGACGGCTCCCCGCGAAGAAGTACGAAGCACACGGCGGCCCCGGACTCACCGACCTCGCCCGGATCGTCGAGCAGAACTCACGCGGCCAGGCCGCCGCCGCCCTGGCCGCAATCGGCGACTTCGCCGCCATCAACTACGTCGCCGGCGCACCCGACGGCCACTCGAAAAACGTGTCCCTCCTGCTGCTCCCCAACGAGATCAAGGTCGCCCCGCTCTACGACCTGGCCACCAGCCTCCCCTACGACACCTATCCAGGCCTGCGCGAGATCGCCATCGGGATCGGCGGCCGGCGGAAGTTCGGCCAGGTGCTCGGCAGGCACTGGGACCGAGCGGCTGCTGTCCTCGGTATCCCTGCCGAGCAGTACCGCACCACCGTCCGCGAGCTGGCGAGGCGCTTCCCGGACGCATTCTCCGACGCACTCACGCTGGTCGGCACGCCCGATGCCGAGGAAGTACGGAAACGCTCGATCGACCGCATCGCCCGGCACACCAGCCAGCTGGCGGAACGCCTCCACGACCCGAGAGAACCCTGACGCCACTGGGCCTGCCCGGCCTGCCAGCCAAGGCACCGCGCGACACCTGTTTTCCTTCGCTTCTAACCGGCAAGTTGGCGAAGACGTGCTGGCTGCCCTGCTCGCCGATCTCCCGCGGCCGACCCCGGCCCGGCCAGCTGGCCCCGCGCCCTCGTATCTGTCCGGCGCGCTCTGCGCGGTCGGATTCATCCTGGTCGGAGTCGGGGTGCTGCGCGAGCGCGCCCTGCGCGGTGCCGGCCGGTTCGTGCCGCTGCTGTGCGGCGTGTTCGTCTTCGTCGGCCTCCTCCCACTGGTCATGGGCGGCGGTGACCTGTTCTTCCTCGGCGTCGGTGGCTGGAGCGCACTCCTCGCCACCCTCGGAATAGTGATCACACGTAACTCCCGGGCCTGAACGGCTGACTACCGGGACAGACGGCGCCTCTATCTCGACGATTGTCTCGACAATGCTCGCCATCCCCGTCGTACGCCTGGTGGCGACGCCTTCGCGCCGCCGCCACCAGGTTGCCGTCACGATCTCCGTAGGTCGTGAGCGCCGCGAGTCAGGTGATCTGGAGGTCCACGGCGAGGATCTTGCTGAAGGCGGGCGGCGTCCCGACCGGAGTGGACAGGATGTAGTGGCCTGCGGCCAGGTTCGCCGTGGTGTAGGCGGCGGAGCCGTCCTGGCCCGGTTGGGCGACCGCGACTATGTCGGCGATCGAGGGGTTACCGAGATCGACTGTGTTGGTGCGGACCTGGTCCGCTGTGACCTGCGCGCCGTCCTTGATCTTGGCGACGAGGAGGATGAATCCGGTCTGCCCGGCCGGCGCGGTGTTGGTGAACGAGATGCTGACCGGCCCGGCCGGCAGCGTGGCGGGGGCGCCGGTGAGCTCGCCGTTGTCCACGACGTCCACCTTGGTCAGGCCGCAGATGTCGTGGCCGGACTTGTTGAGGGCCGTAAGGGCTCCGGTCACGGTGGCGTCGTCGGTGTTCAACGGGGTCCCGTGGCTGACGCCTTCGAGCGCGGTGGTGAGGATCTTGACGTCGGGGTCGAGGCCGGCAGGCACGTGCTTGGCGATGATGGTCAGGGAAGGCATGGCGGTGCTCGCCCACGAGGTGAGCTGCGCGGCGGTCGGGGGCGGGCCGTCGGAGTCCGCGCCGGGATAGGCAGTGATCGCCGCGTCGAAGGACGGCAGGGCGGCACACGCCGCCGCGAAGTCCGCGGTCGAGTCCCCGGCGACCGTGGCGGTCCCCGCCGACGGCTTGGCGGTCGAGGTGGCCGCCGGCGCGGCGGTGGAGGAACAGGCAGCGAGCGCGGCGACGGTCAGGGCCGCGCCGGCGAGGGCGAGCGGTGCGCGGGACAACGGCGGGCGAGACATGGTGGGACTCCCTGGAACGGGTCGACGAAAAGAAGGGTCGACGAACTCGGCAGAGCGCGGCGAGACGAGAAGAGCGAGACGAGAAAAGGGGCGTCGGAGCCGGCTTCAGCCGATCGACGCGCGGGAACGACGCTGGTCGCCGTAGAAGGTGACGACGGCCAGAGCGGTCGCCACCGCGCTGACCACGAGCCCGATCGCGGCTCCGTCGGAGTCGAGTGCCAGGCCGATGACCGCGGCGACGACGTTGGTCACGCCCACCGCGAGCGCCGACGGCTGACCCCAGGTCAACCGCCGCACCAGGCCATAGGCGGCGGCTAGGCCGACGGCACCGAGGACCGCGACGGGGATCGCGACCGGGAGTGGGATCGGGCCGTCGCCGCCGTCGAGAACGGTTCCGATGTTCATCAGCGAGATGAGGGTGAGGGCAGCGGCGGCGGTCCAACGGATGACGGTCATGGTGCCTCTTCCGGCTCGGAGCCTGGCGGTAGGCCAGACTGACGTTGACCGGACCGATGTTTCGTCGTCGTCCATTCCCGCGCACAGAGACGCCAGTCCCCGATCAATCCCGGGATAGCGGGAGGATATCCCGCTATCCGGGAAGCCCTGGTCATTGCGGTGGCCGCGACGGCTCAGGCATTGTTGGCCCATCGACACTTCCGTCACCTCCCCGATCGGCGTCGCGTTCCCGCGGCGCCATGCGACGTGGTGGGCGGGTGCGGCGCTGGTCCTCACCATGGCGGCCGCCGTGGCCACCACGGTCGAACTGGTCCAGGCGAAGTACGCGCCGTCGAATTTTCGGGAGGGGTTGCTGTTCGCGGTGACCTACGCGGTTCCCTATGCCGTCGTCGGCGGGTTTCTGATCAGCCGCCGACCCGATCTGCCGTTCGGCTGGCTACTCGCCGGCACGGCGGTCGCGGTCTCGGTGGGATCCGCGGTGGCCGGCGTCGCGACCCTCGCGGCGCTGCGCGGCGACACGTCCTCGCTCATCGGATGGGGTCACGCCGCTGGGAGCCTGGAATGGCTACCGGTCTGCGTTCAGGGACTCGTCAACGTGCGGTTCCCGTCCGGTCGGTTGAGCACGCGCGGGGATCGGCTGCTCGAACGCGCGCTCCTCGCCGGCTGCGGGATCGCTCTCTTCGCGGGCGTCTTCAACGGCACGACGTACTCCACCGTCCTGCCCGACGGGACGACCCGCCAGATCCGCAACTCGCTGACCAGCGGTACGACGATCGGCCACCTCGCATCCGATCTCACCGTCGTCGTCCCGATCGTGATCCTGCTGGGGCTTGTCGCCGGGCTGCGGGTGGTGCGCCGAGCCTGGAAGACCTCCGGCGTCGAGCGCGACCAGCTCCGCTGGCGCGCGTTCGGCGTCGTCCTCGCGCTGTGCCTGTTCCCACTGGCCGTGACGGACACCCTGCCCGAGGTGCCCAGCGCGCTCGACGGCGTCGTGTTCGTCGCGACACTCGCCATCCCGGTCGTCCGCTACCGGCTCTGGGCGATCGACACGATCATCCGGCGCTCGATGGTCTACGCGGTCGCGATCACCGTTGAGGTCGCGGCGTTCGCGGGCATCGCGGTGGGGATAGCGGCGGTCGCCTCCGAACGGTTCGGGCTTCTCGTCGCGGCCGCCGTGACGGCGGTCGCGTTCGCGCCGGCGCTCGGTCGCAGCCGGCGACTGGTCGATCATGTCTTCTATGGCGATCGCAACGATCCTTACCGCGCGCTGAGCGACGTCGGACGCCGGCTCGCGGCCGTCGCGGCGCCTGGCGAGGTGCTGCCGGGGGTCGTCGCCGCCGTCGCGGACTCGTTGCGGCTGCCGTATGTCGCCATCGAGCGCCCATCCGACGGTTCGGCGTTGGCGGTACACGGCGACCCGGCCATGGCCGAGGGCGCCGGGGCGGAGCGCTGGCCGGCGGTGTACCAGGGCGCGACGGTCGGAATGCTCGTGGCGTCGCCCCGGCGGGGGGAGGCCGTCTTCGACACGCGCGACCGCGTGGTCCTGGCCGACATCGCCCGGCAGGCGGGCGCGGCGGTGCACGCCGAGGCGCTCACCGCGGACCTGCGCGAGTCGCGCCAACGCCTGGTCAGCGCTCGTGAGGAGGAACGGCGGCGCCTGCGCCGGGACCTGCACGACGGCCTCGGCCCGCTGCTGACCAGCATCGGCCTCAACATCGACGCGGCCCGCGCCCGTCGCGCGCTGGCGACCAGTGGCGGCGCGAGCACCGAGACCCCCGACCCGCTGCTGGCCAGGGCCAAGGACGCCTCGTCCCAGGCGATCGCCGACCTGCGCGGGATCGTCTACGGCCTGCGACCTCCGGCCCTCGACGACCTCGGCCTGGCCGGCGCCGTCCGGACCCACGTCGACCGGCTTGTGGAAACCGGAGGTCCGCAGGTCGCGGTCGACCTCGACGGTCTGCCCGAGCTGCCCGCAGCCATCGAGGTCGCCGCATTCCGTATCACCGTCGAAGCGGTCACCAACGTGGTCCGCCACGCGCAGGCTCGCTGCTGCACCGCGCGGGTCCACGTCGACGACCAGGGGGCCCTCATTGTTGACGTGGCCGATGACGGGACGGCGCGCACATCCTGGCCGGCGGGAGTGGGCCTGCTCGCCATGCACGAACGTGCCGGCGAGGTCGGCGGCACGCTGACCGCTGGGCCGACGGCGGCCGGCGGCCGCGTCCGGGCCAGCCTCCCGCTGGCCGCGGGCCAGCCTGCGGCCAGGGCACTCCCCGCCGTCGAACAGCCTTCCGCCGCCGATCGGGGGACGGCGTGACGGACCAGACCACGGTCCTGATCGTCGACGATCACCCGATGGTGCGGCAGGGACTACGCGCGGTCCTCGACGCCACAGACGACATCGCGGTGCTCGGCGAGGCCGGCGACGGGCATACGGCGGTCGAACTCGCCGCCGCCCTTCGCCCCAACGTCGTGATCATGGATCTTCAGATGGACGGCATGCACGGAATCGACGCCACACGGAAGATCGTCACGGCGGATCCCGGCACCGCCGTCCTCGTCCTGACGATGTTCGAGGACGACGACATGGTGTTCGCCGCCGTAGCCGCCGGCGCAGCCGGCTACCTCCTCAAAGGAGCCGACGGAGGCGCCATCGCCACCGCGGTCCGCGCTGCCGCCGCTGGTCAGGCCGTTTTCGGCGCGGCCCTGGCGGTACGGCTACGGTCCTGGTTCGCCCGCCCTCCACGGCCGTCAGCCGCCGCATTCCCACAGCTGACCGACCGCGAGCGAGTCATCCTCGACGCGGTCGCGGCGGGCCTGTCCAACGGCCAGATCGGACAGCGACTGTTCCTGTCCACCAAAACAGTCGCCAACAATGTGTCCAACATCCTCGCCAAACTGCACCTCGCCGAGCGTGGGCAGGCAATCGTGGCAGCCCGGGAGGCTGGCCTGGGCCGCCCGAAACCCGACCACCCCCAGAACCTCTGAGCTGAGTGCCCGTTCCAGATCTTGGTGGGCAAACTGTCGACGCCGGAACCGAGTGCCCACGTTGTGCCTGCCGGCAGGCGCTGGGGGATGCCTGACGGCGACCCGGCGGCTCATCCGCCCCCGGCGTCCTCGGCCTCCCAGCGCAGCAGGTCGCCCGGCTGGCACTGGAGCACCTCGCAGAGCGCGGCGAGCGTCGCGAAACGCACCGCCTTGGCGCGGCCGTTCTTGAGTACCGCCAGGTTGGCGGGCGTGATCCCTACGCGGTCCGCGAGTTCCCCCACGGACATCTTCCGCCTGGCCAGCATCACGTCGATGTCGACGGCGATCGGCATCAGATCACCTCGTCCAGCTCGGCCTGCAGCTGCGAGGCCTCGACGTTGCGCGCGACGGCCTGGGCGAGCAGCGTCCGCAGCACGAGCACGAGGAGCGCGACCCCCAGGATGGCCACACCGACCCCGCCCATGATCAGGGTGACGCCCGGGTCGGCCCGCTGGCCCGGCGCGTTGATGGCCGTGACCGCGAACCACACGAGGGCGGCCGACACGATCGCGCCGATCACGACGTCCACGTATCGGAAGGCGTCGTGGGAGAACACGGTTCCGCGTCGCACCATCGCCACCAGGCGCCAGACGCAGACCAGGGCGACCTGGACCGACACCATGCCCAGGATCGTGATCACGCGCAGCGGGGTGAGCGGGAGCGACCCGTCCTCCGGGTCGCTCCCACTGACCAACGCCCAGACCATCCCTGTCTGTACGAACACGGTCCCGGCGAGGACCACCACGAGCACGGTGCGCAGCGCACGCACGGTCAGCTGTCCCACGGCCCATCCTCCCATCGATTTGCGATGGGAATCTATCGATGCTCGATAGGTATGGCAAGGGCTTGGACCTGCCGTTCCCACCGGCGCACCCTCACCTCGGCCAGGTCGACCACCGACTTCCAACGAAGGCAGGCCGGCCGCCAGCCCGTGCCGGCGTCCCCATAGATCGCTGTTTCGGCCCTCCGGCGGTCGTAGCCGCGTCTGTTTCATAGCCACCAGAGGGCCAAAACAGCGATCAAGACGATGGGCGGCTACGGCGGAACCGTGAACGGCCCAATCGACGGGGTGGAGATCGTCGGCCGCGGGTCGCAAGGCTGGCGCCGGCCGGAATGCGTGGCGTGGCGGAGCTCTTGCTACGGACATGACTGGCACGCCATTCGACCCGCACACGCTGCTCGCCGAGAGCCGGCTCGGTGTCCTCGCGACGATCAGGTCGGACGGCCGACCGCAGCTTTCTCCCGTCCTGCCCTTCTACGACCGGGGGTCCGGCGTCCTCTACGTCTCGATGACCGAGGGACGCGCCAAGACGGCGAACCTGCGGCGGGACCCACGAGCCGCGCTGGAGGTCACCCGTCCCGACGGCCGGGCCTGGGCCACCGCGGAAGGCGCGGTGACGCTCGTCGGGCCGGGTGCCGACCCGAACGGTTCCGAGGTCCAGGCACTCGTCGACTACTACCGCGCCGCGGCGGGCGAGCACCCGGACTGGGACGAGTACCGGTCAGTGATGGTGGCCGACCGCAGGGTCCTCATGCGCATGACGGTCGACCACGTCTACGGCGCCAACCTCGACTGACGAGGCGGTCTCGCGAGTCTCCGGCCGCGGGGGGCGTTGACTCGCCTTCGCGACGGCCGTCGTGGACCCGACATTCCAGGCTGGCCGAGCCCTTGAGGTGCATATTTTGGGCATTCAGGGCGCCGGAACCGAGGAGAAGTCGTGGCGAAGTCGTCGAAATTCAAAGGAGCAGGATCGTCCTTCATCCTGGGCGGACTGTTCCTGGCGGCCGGGGTCACCCATCTTGCCGCGTCGCTGGTCAGTTCATCCGGGGCGAACCCTTGGTACATCATCGCCGGGTGGTTCGTGATCGGGCTTCTTTACGTCGCTCGTGGGACTTACCTCGTCTCGCAGAGCAGAGCCAACCCGACCCAGCCCGAGGCCGTCCAGCTCCAGCCTACAAGCGGCGCGCTGGGAGAATAGACCCTCGATTCCCCGTTTCCCGGTTGACGGAGGCGAACAGCCTGCACGCCTCGGAAAAGTAGCGCGTCGGCGGCATCCTGAGCAGGCGCAGGGCGGCACGGTGGTTGACGGCGACGACCGCCGCGGAGGGAACGAAGAGGGCCCACCACACCGCGGTCAACAGAGCCCGTACCGGCGCGGGCAGCCCAGCGAATTCCAGTCGCAGGCAGTGAAGGTGGAAAGGAACGTGCTCCTGCTCGTCGGCGAGGATGCGTGCCGCGACCTCGCGGGTCAGCGGGTCGTCGGCGCCGTCGCGAACCGCCTGGTAATAGGGCAGCGCGCACACCTCAGCGACGGTCAGCACCATCACCTCGCGTCGCAGCCGGGCCCGCCAGCGTAGGGACCGAAAGACGGTGTCACTCCAGTGCGCCGTAATCGTCGGCCGCCCGGCGGCGGCGAGTAGTCGGCCAAGCAGTCGCGAGTGGTCCTGCTCCTCGTTGACGAACAGCCGCACAGCCGCGAGGTAGCCGGCCTGGCCGGATCGGGCGGCTGCCCGGATCATTCCGTCGCCGTCGCTTCCTTCACCGATCTGGAATCTGGCGAGGCTGGCCGCCAGAGCCGCGGGAATCTCAGCGCCCAGGCTCCAGTCCGGATCAGGCCGGTGCCGGTTCTCCTCGAACCGGCGTCGCCAGCGCTCGAATACATGGGCCGCCGTGGTGTCGAGCACGAGCCAAGGCTGCACGGCAACGCGCCGCCGACACGCGGCCTGTCGGATTGGCGACCACACCGCGATCTCCGCGCCGCTGTAGGAGGCGGCTCGCGTCAGACATGCCACGGCCCCACCGGGGTGAGCCGGCGGGGCCGTGGGCATCCTGGCTGAACGCGAGCGGGGTTCGGATGCCGTGGCGCCCGAACCCCGCCGCGGATCAGCCGCCGTTGTTGGTCGTCGTGAAGGTCACCGACGAGCTCACGGCCTCCTGAACGTAGTTGCTATCTCCGTTCGGGGCGAATGTCGCGGTCACAGTGA
Source organism: Frankia sp. AgB1.9 (assembly GCF_016786355.1). Lineage (GTDB taxonomy): Bacteria > Actinomycetota > Actinomycetes > Frankiales > Frankiaceae > Pseudofrankia. The sequence continues at coordinate 30,482 of NZ_JADWYX010000001.1, read as the reverse complement.
AGATGTCGATGACCCCAAGAGTGCTGATCTTGAACGTCAGCACCGGCAGATTCGCCGTCGGATTGAGCGCCGGGACGAACGGGCAGTCGGAACCGCCCTGCGTCTCACAGGTCCAGACGACCACGCCGGTAGGCGCTGGGGCCGACGCGTTGTCGGCGTTGGCGAAGAACGCAGTCCAGCTCAGGTTGCCCGGGTTGCCGAGGTCGACGTTGTCGGACGGTGGGTTGTTGGGGTCGGGGCTGATCACGACCGCGACCGGCGCCGGCGCCGAGGTCTCGACCGCCTCTGCCCCGTAGGCGGCGGAGGACGCGTTCGTCGCGGTCGCCGTGACGTTGACGGCCTGTTCGCCGGCGGAGACATTCCCGGCCAGCGCACTGACCGTGAGCGTCGCGCTGGCACCAGGCGCCAGGTCACCGATCGTCCAGGTGCTGGTCCCCTGGTCGAAGGACGTCGAGCTCGACGGCGTCACCGTCGGCGACACCAGGCCCGTCGGAAGGTCGACGCTGGCGGAAACGCCCGTCGCGGTGACAGCGCTGGTGTTCTTCACCGTCGCCGTGAACGTGACGTCGGTGTAGTACGCCGGCGAGCTACTGCTGACCGACACCGTGACCGCGAGGTCGGACTTCGTCGGCGGCGGAGGCGTGTACGTGGGCGTGAAGGTGCTGGCCGTGCTCGCCACGTCCTGGACGTAGTTGCCGTTCGCGGGGTCGGGAGTGAAGATCGCGTACAGCGTGGTCTCGCTGATCGGCAGACCAGTGGTCGAGAGTGACAGCGTCGGGCCGTCGAACGAGGCGATTCCGCAGGGCTCGCCGTTGGCGCCGATGCAGCTCCAGCGGAACGTCCCCGTCGGCGCCGGGGCAGCCGGGTTGGCGGCGTTGGCGGCTGACGCGGTCCAGCTGACCGTGCCGGGCACGCCGACGTCGATCGGGTTGGGGTTGGCCGGGTTCGGGGTGATGGTGACCGCGATCGATGCCGGCTTGGACGTCTCGGTCGCCGAGGCCGTGTTGTTCGTCAGGTTCGGGTCGGTCGTCGTCGAGGTGACGGTGGCGTTGGCGGTCTGAGCGCCGAGGGCGACGTCACCCGCGAGGCCGCTGATCGTCAGGGTGGCGCTGGCACCGGCGGCCAGGCTCCCGACCGTCCAGGTACCGGACGCCTGGTTGTAGGTGGTGGAGCCCGACGGGGTCGCGGTGGGCGAGACCAGTCCGGCCGGTACCGCGGCCTGTACGACGACACCCGTCGCCGCGGCCGTGGCGCTGGTGTTCGTCACCGTGGTCGTGAAGGACACGCTCGTGTAGTAGGTCGGCGTGGCAGTGGAGACGATCTCCGTGACGGCCAGGTCGGCGCTGGTCTGCGTCGTCCCGCCGACGGTCAGCGTCGCCGTCGCCTTGATCTTGCCGCTGGCCGCCGTGACGGTGTGGACACCGGCCTTGCTCGCGGTGCAGACCGCGCCGGTGCACTTGCCGTCCGGGGTGATCCCGAAGGTGACCTTGCCCAGGGCGGCGGAGCTGAGCGCGTTGCCGGCCGCGTCATACCCGGCGACGGTGTAAGCCTGGCTCCCGCCAGCGGTGATCGTCGCCGTCGCCGGGCTGATCTTCAGCGTGGCCAGCGGGCCAGGCTTGATCTGGACCGTGTCGGCTCCGGTGAAGGCGACCGGAGACGAGCCCGTCGGCGTGAAGGTGGCCGGGAACTCGTACACGCCCACCGCGCCAGGCACAGTGACGTTGGTCATGAGAATGGCCCCGACCTTGCCCGCCGCGCAGTTCGTGGCGATGGACAGGATGGTCGAGCCGTTGGCCTGGAGCGCTGTACCGGAAACGCTGAAACGTGCGCAGGTCGAGGCTGTCAGCACATTCCCCGGCGCCGCCAGCGCGCCGGTCCGCGGCGCGGAGAAGCCCTTCGGGACGACGATCCTGATCGTGCCGGTCACGGACGCCTTCGCGGGCGCCGTGTAGGACCAGCCCAGCGGGACGCCGTGGGCGCCGCTGTCGGCCTGCCCGGTCACGAGCTTCAGAGTTCCGGGACTGGCCGGCGCCGCGACCGCGGCACCTCCGACCAAGGTGGTGATCCCGAGCGCTGCGCCCGCGACCACGGCCCCCCGTTTGAGCCAGCCGACCCCCCGCGGCCGGCCACGCGCGAAACCAATGCCCATTTGCTTTCCCCCAGCCATATGTGACACCGACCGCCAACCGTATCGGAACGGCGACAAGCCAGAGTGGTATCCAGATGGCCAGCGCGGGAAGCTCCCGACTGTGCCCAATTCTTGGACGACGCCTGACCCCTAGATGGGGGTCAGGTGGACCGGGACACCGAGAAAACCAGGACCCGCCTTGTCGTCGGCGGGCCCACCGACCTGACGTCGCCGCCGACGTCGCTCTGATGCGCCCTGCCTGTCCGACGACCACGCACGTAGTGGCATGATCCTTTAGAAGCTGATGCACGGGTCGTTCGGGGGGACGCGATGGCTGACGGGTCGACGGACAGCGTTCAGGCGGCGGTGGAGCTGCCCGGGCCGGAGGCGGTCACGCAGCGGTGGGTGCTGGCGTATGAGGGCAGCCAGCAGATCCGCCCGGTTCCGACGGGGGCGCCGCAGCCCATCGGGAAGCCACTGGTAATCGGGCGACAGGGACGGCTGGCGCTCGGGGTCGAGGTGCGCAACAAGGGCATTTCCCGCGAGGCCCTGGTCATCACCGCGACCGAGATCGGCTGGGATGTGGGCGTTCCCAATGCCAACGGCGCGGTGCTGCACGCTTGGGGGCAGAGTCCCGAGCGGCTCGCGAAAAGGCAGACGATCAGGTGGCCGCGCGTCGCGATCCGCGTGCTCGACCCGGTGCGGGCCGACCGGACGGCTACCGAGCATTGGATCCTGTTGGAGGCCGACGACCTACCCATCACACGTGCCGGCCCTCAGGTGAGCCGCGGAACCAGCACCAGTACCAGCAGGACGGTCACCGGCGAGTTGCCTGGCGAACTGTCGGCAGCGCAGTCGGAAGCGGTATGGACCGTCTTCGGCGGCATGCTCTCCTGGCCTCCATTGTTGGCCGCCGAACCCTTGGTGCTCAAACAGGCGGCGTCCAGGATCGGGATCAGCCCGCAGGCGGTGCGCGACCGGCTGGACGACGTTCTCGGCCGCGCCCAGCGCCTCGGCTTCAGCCACAACGTGGGCCTGACCAACCCGGAGTACATCTACTTCCTGGTCAAGGCCGGATATCTCAGACCGCCGGCACCCGTCCCCGGCCGGGTGATTCTTCCCTGGCTTCAGTGACGTGGGTGGGTTTCCGTCCCCACCCACGTCACCGCCCGTCAGCCGCCCGGAAGACCCGAGTAGGTGTTGCAGACGGCATAGCCGTTCAGATAGACATAGTCGCCGGTAGAGGAGTTCGCCTCCAGTTCAAACGGGCCGCCATCCAGTGTCGCGGTAAGCGTGCCGACGTCACCGGTGGAGGTGGCCGCCACCGGCCCGACGCTCGTCTGAAGAAGCTGCAGATTCGCGGTCACAGAATTCGAGTTCGCGGAACTCTTGGTCGCGAACTGTACGACCAGAGATGTGCAGGTGTTGGCCGGGAACTTGAGCAGGTCGACCCAGTTCGGCGACTGGGTAGAACCGTAGTCGTAGTACTGGAAAAGTTTTCCGCCCGCCGGGATCGTCCCTGCGTCGTCATTGTCGCATTCTGCGTTCTGCGTACGGCACAGCAACTGGACGCCGACCTGGGTCGGTGAACCCAGAGTATTGATGAAAGTGGCGCTCGGTGACACGCTGGGACCGCTGTTCTTTCCCGCACCATCGGTGGGAAGTCCGTCGGTCGGAGTCGGGGTGTCAACAGCGGTGGAGGACGTCGTCGCCACGGTGCTTGGGGCGTCCGTCAGCGAGGTTGGCAGGCCGCCGGATTGACCCGTGAGTTGTCCGTTGGCGCCATTCCTGCCGCCGCTCTGGCTGATGATCACTGCGACTGCCGCGATGAGGACGACGGAGATGGCGACCAGGCTGGGAACCAGCCAACGACGCCCGCGATGGTCGCCGCCGGGCGGCGGACTCGCGTACGCGCCGAAGGATGACCGCCCGCCTGACGGGTAGGCGTCGTCGTTGCTCGGTGAACCGGCCGGGGCGAACGGGGCCGGGCTGCCCGGGTAGGGCTGGTCGGAGGGCAGCAACACCGTCGTGCCACTTCCGGGCGGCTCCACAGGCGGGGTCATGTCGTAGCCGACGTCGCCGGTCGGCGCTGCCTCCTCCGCAGCCGTGAACTCAGCGGTAGCGAGCGCCGAGATGACGGACGTCGAGCCAGCCGGGACGGAGGATCTCGGCGCGCCGCCCCAGGGGCCCGCGACCGTACCGGTCACGGGGAGCAGGTCGCCGCCGGTGGAGGCGGTGGTCGCGGACTGGCGGGTCCGGTCAAGCCAGTCGACGAGGCGACCGCCCCGCGCCTCGGCGGGAGTCGCGAGCGAGTCCTGGATGTGCTGGATCAGATCATGCCTGGTGGAGGTCAGCTCGTTACGGTGCAGCGCATCGGCGAGCGCCACCTCGTCCAGCCAGCCCGCCGCCGGCTGGGCCGGCAGCGGCCGGCCAAGAAGCAGCACCTGGGCGACCGTCACGACGAAGGCCCATTTGTCCGCGGCCGGAGTGACCATCGCACCCGGCTCGCGCAGCTCGGGCGCCGCGTAAGGCCGGCTGTATCCGACGACCCCGGTCGCGTCGGTCAGCCGCGCGAGGCCCAGGTCGACGAGCATGGGCTTGCCATCCTTGTCGACCACGATGTTCGCGGGCTTCACATCACCGTGGGCCACCGGTACGTGGGTGGCGGTCCCCGAATGCATCTCATCCAGGGCCGAGGCGACGCTTCGCAGCTTCTTGAGCCTGTCGCCGACCGTCGCCTTCGGATTCTCGTCGCACCATTCCAGCAGCGACATGCCGTCGATGTGATCCATCACGACGTAGCGCTTCCGTTGCTTCGGGTCCGCGGCTCCGGCGCGGTGCATCGGCGCACCGGTGAAAACCTCGATGACCCGGACGAGGTTCGGGTGATGAAGGCTGAGAAGCAGCCCACCAGTGTTCTGCTCCCACGTGTCGTCGCGGTCCTGTTGTGCTGGGAGGATCTTCACCGCGACCTCGTGCCGGCCGGATTCCGAAAGGTGCCGGACGGCCTTCCAGACTTCACCTTCGCCGCCACCACCAATGCTTTCGAGCATCCGGTAGGTCTCGGGACTGGTGGGTGGACCGACCCAGGAGTCGGCGTCAGACATGGTGCCCCCGTAAAGACTTCTGATGGGCCGAGCGGCGATGGCTGGGCCGCACGGTCGAGGTGCCACCGCGCAGGTTCCAGGTCCGCCCCGAGAGAAGCGGGTGACCGTTGGCTGCGCGGCATCTCGATGGAAAGAAGCGGATCGGGACGATATCGGCGTGCCAGCGGCCCTGTGCAAGGGGGTCGTCGCAACGCGGCATCACCCCATCACCGCACGAGACGGAATGGTTGCCTACCCTGCTCGTGCACAGGGTGCTGGCGTCACCACCCTGTGAATGAACAGGCTCGGCGAAGCGGGCGCTCCCGGATGAGATCTCTCCAGAGGCCGCCCCGCTTTCAGGGGGCGGGGCGGCCTCCCACCACACCGATCTCCTGGAGGGAACGCCATGGAACCCCACACCTACACGCCGGCCTCGGCCTGGCAGACCAGCAGTCTCTGTGTGTCGGACAACTGCGTCGAGGTCGCGGTCCGCCGCGGCGAGGTGCGCGTCCGCGACTCGAAGGACCCGCACGGCCCGGTGCTGCGCTTCACCGTCGAGGAGTGGTCGACCTTCCTCGGAGGCGCTCGCCTCGGCGAGTTCGAGCCACCGGTGTGCTGAACACGCGGCTGGCCGGTCGCCGGTCATCCGCGCAGTTCCGCGATTCGGTCGACAATCAGCTGACGGGAGTCGGCGGCCGACGCCGCCGCTCCCTCGGCCCCAGCCAAGGCCTTGGCATACCGGGCGACGCCGTGCGGGTCGTCGATGAAGGTCATCTCCTCGAGCAGTTCCGCGAAGACGACCGGAGGAAGATCCTCGTCGTCGAACTCGAAAAGCGTGAAGGCGAGACCGTCGGCGGGATGGACGTCGGCATCATGCGGGATGACCCGGGTGATGACGCCGGACTCGTCGATCCGGCGCAGGATCTGCTTCCACTGCTCGGACATCACGGCCTTCCCGCCGATCACCCGACGCAGCACGGCCTCATCGAACAGGACGGTCAGGCGCGTCGGTTCGAGGCCGTCAAGCAGGCGCTGCCGGCGCAGCCGGAGGGCAATCATCCGTTCGGCCCGCTCGTCGGCGACGGCGTCCCGGGTGCTGAACAGGGCGCGGGCATAGTCCGCGGTCTGCAGCAGTCCGGGAATCAACGAGGTGTTGTGCGTCCGGATGTGAGCGGCCCCATCCTCCAGGCCGAAGAACTGGCCGGAGCCTGCTGGGACGACGTCGGTGTACTCCTGCCACCACTCGCGAACCCGGGCCTGGCGGACCAGCACATCGAGGCCCAGCTTCTCGTCCTCGACCATCCCCAACACCGGAGCCAGCGCGGCGAGGTCGACGACGCGGATGCCGGAGACCGCCGTCTCCATCCGGCTGATCTTCGACGGTGAGCACACCAGCGCGCGTGCGACGTCCTCGACTGTGAGCCCGGACCGCTGCCGGTAGCGCCGCAGCCGCTGGGCGAGCCGCCGCCGCGCGATCACCGCGTTCGTCGCCCCGTCCGTCAATGGCCTGCTAGGCAACATGATCCTCCGGTCCCCACCCACGGCCACTGCCCGCCAACAGGTCCAGGCAACCACACATCCCCGGACGGAAAATCCAATCTGGACATGCAATATGCAATTGCAGTATCTTCCGGCCGGAGGGCCGAAGCAAGTTCAGGGGGTGCCTCGACCTCGCCCCGGTCCCGCCCTCATCGCTGCCGAGTACGGGGCGGCAGCGACGGGCGGGGATCCGGGTGCGGCAACTCGGCGGAACAGCGGACGACGTCGGCGTCCCCTGAACACCGGCCGACCCGCGCCACGGCACCCGGCCGAACTCACATCGCTAGCGATCACCATTGGAGGACCCCGTGGACTGGGGCAACCATCTAGAAAGCCAGGTCACGGCCGCAGCCGCGGCCACTCCCGCGCACTGGGGCGCCTACGAGGTCTTCTCAGTCATCTCCGGCGTGATCCTGGCCGTCGCCGCGTTCGCACCAGGCCTCAGCCTGCGGGAACGCGCGAGCGCCCTCGCCGGTGGGGTCGTCCTCATCGCGTACGGCGCCTACGTCGCGCACCAGACGTCGGGCACCTTCTATTTCCCGATCTGGATCTTCATCTTCCCCTTCGGCGCTCTCGCCTACCTCGGCTTCGTCGCCTGGGAGCGATACGGCAAGAAGAAAAACCAGCAGTGAAATCAGGCGGAATGAACATGTCCAGCCACCTCGGGACGGACGGCACGACAGTGAAGATCTGCACCCTCTTGGCCGCGATGGTCCTCTCACTCGCGGTGTCCGCCTGTTCAGGCGTCAGCGGTGGTAGTGGTAAGAACTACGATATCTCGCCGATCTTCCCTCTCTCGGCAGGCAAGTGTGCGAAGTACCACGGAGACGAGAAGGGATCCGGATTCACCGCGACCTGCATGGTCACGAAAGACGAGTGCGAGAAGGCCGCAGCCGACTGGCGGCAGGCCATGCAACACGGCTACGTCACCGACGCCATCCAATTCAGATGCGACTGACGAAGCGCTCCGGCGGCACTGGCGTGGGCGGAACAGCCGCGACTCGTCAGTGAATTCCGCGGCCCTGAGGCCGTGAGAAGGGATTTTTCATGACGGCTTTTCTTGGAATCACTGGCTTCATCGCCCTCGTCACAGCCATCGTCTTCGTGCGGAACCTCGCCGGCAAGGCCGCTGCCAAGGTGACCGCTCCGGTGGAGCGGGCCGTGTTCAGCGGCACCTACGCCAGCGGCCTTGCCGAGGCCAAGGCTGTCCTGAAGATCGCATCCCCGGTAGCCCCCTTAGAAACCATCGACAAGATCGTCGATGCCGTCGGTGTGGGTAATGCCTTTCCGGGCCTGAAGGCCGCTCTTTACCTGAAGTCACGGACCGGTGAGTCGGTTGTCTTCGCGTTCGGGAGCCGAGCGGCCGGCGACGTGTTCATCGCCTCCGTCCGACTCGCCACCTCGGACACGGGCTCGAGCGGCACCTTCCAGGTCAACCGCTGGCACGAGCAGGGCGCGATCGTGCAAGGCGCGAAAGACATGGCCAGGCTACGTGATGGGATCGGCACGGCCGTTCAGGAACTCGGTGGCTCGGCTACCGCCGAGATCGTCGATGGGTCGGTCCGCCGCCGGCTGCAGGCGTGAGCCAGCCGAGGCAGACGGGTGCCGGTCGCTATAGCGATAATCTCTAAAGCGCAATCTCAACGGGGGATCCAGAATGACCAGTCTCGGCAATGGCGAAACCGACGCCACGCCGACCGTCCCACCATTGCTTCCTGATCTGGCTGCTAGATGCATCGTCATCGACTGCGAGACGATCCACACGGACTCCTGGGAACATCCCGGTGGACCGCGTATCTCACGCAATGGATCGGCACTGCCATGGCCGGGCGAGACCGCCCTCTCCTCCCATCACGTCACCAACGTTTGGCTGTACTCCTCGGTTACCGGCGGGCTGAGCCGAGAGCCGGTTCTCAGCAAGGCCGCTGGCACTTTGCTGGTGACCGATCGATCGCTGCGCGGGTCATTCGACGTCGGTGCCGGGCCCGTGATCGGTAGCCTTTCACCGGCCCGACGAGTGTTCACTTTCTGTTGGCCCTACTCGCAGATGGCTCCACCGACGATAGACTCAGCCATAGGTATTGTCATGAACAGCTCGAACGGCCCGTCTCCCCTCGCGCCAGCGCTTAGATTTCAGGAGTTGGCCGGTGCCAGCCGCCTTGAAGTCTGGCCGCCTGACTTGTCCAAAGAGGCTCTGGACAGAGCCGCCAACATCGCCTACGAGGCGTTTGTCACCAAGGACGACCGGCCTCTCGCAGCGGAGATCAGGAGAGCGAACGATGCCTACTGGGACCAGTTCGGCGGCCTTGTCACGCAGACGCAAAGGGCGCATGCCGCAGCCAATGGGATACCGGGACCAGGTCTGCCGCAGGGAGGCGGTATCCCCGGCGGCGGCTCCGGGGTCGCCCCCTATCCAAGGGGCGGGACACCACGACTCACCGGCCGCGCGCTAGCCTGGCTCGGATTCGGCACGCTCGCCCTCATCGCCGCCGCAACGGACAAGAACGGCGGGGCGGCGTTCGCCGTGCTCATCGGCGTCGTGCTCATCCTCTTCGGGGCCCGCTCGTGGTACCGCGGCAACCAGCCCGGCACGCCCATCGCTGACGCCTTGGACCACTGGTTCAGGCAGGCCTCACGCTCCGTCGCTCCGCCAAGCTCGCCAGGTGCCCTGACTGCCTCCAGATGGGCCGGACGAACAGACCGCGCCGTCGACTATGTAGCCGACCGGTCCTGGCGCCAGGTACGGCGGACAATCGACGCACTGCTATGGCTCGTGTTTGGGATCATCTGCTTCGTTGTGGCTCCGCTAGAACACGGCTTCGGCACGTTTGGAGCCATCGTTATCGGCATCGCATCACTTGGCTACGCTGGGCGCATTGCGTTTACCCGGAAGGGGTACGTGATCCCGCTTATATTCTACGCCGTGGCTCTCATCGGTATTCTAGCCGGGCTGGCGTTCATCGCGGAATCGCTCTAGGGCACGTGACCCAACCCAACTTGCGCGTCAAATACGGACGGCCAGCCAGCAGGTCATCTGCACGGGCGACCCAGTCAAGACGCAGTGATGCCTGTAACGGGGACTGGCACAAGTGCGTGGTATTCGGGGGACGAAAATGACGGATCTGTCAGCGGACGGCTCGGCCGAGAAGGCAGAGCAACTGCCAGCGCAAACCCGGCCTTCGGACGCTGGAATGGGCAAGGCCGCGGCGGACGGTGCCGCACCGGGTTACGTGCTGGGTCACTATCCGGCCGGAGCACCGGCACCCGGCCCCGCGAGCTACCCGCACTGGGGGCCAGAGCTGGCGCCATCCGGCGCCCCGCCCATGTCAGGGCCTGGCGCTCGCCCACGGCGCCGCTTTGCGGTGCTCCTCTTCACGGTCATACCGCTCTTGGCTGCCACCGCCGTCGGAGCAACGGTCCTTCTCGTTGGGCACGGCTCGTCGGGCCCGGCGTTGGCACGGCAGTTGGGCAAGCATCCGGCCGCACCGATCGGCGCGCCGTTCGCTACTGATAACAAAGGGCTCTGGTCCGTGCAGTTCTCGCCGGATGGTCACCTGGCCGCGACGGCGAGCGCCGACCACACTGCGAGTCTGTGGGACGTCCACGACCCGACTCGTCCAATCCGGCTCGGCCAGCCCCTGACCGGTCACACCGAGGACGTTTCCTGGGCGGCGTTCTCACCGAACGGGCGCATACTCGGGACCACCAGCTTCGACAAGTCCGCGCGCTTGTGGGACATCAGCGATCCGGCCCGTGCGGTTCCCCTGGGAACGCCCCTGGTCCTTCCGGACGGGGGCGATTGGCTCACCTTCTCCCCGGACGGGAACACCCTGGCCGTCTCGGACAACACCGACCTGCGCCTCTGGGATATTCACGATCCGGCCCGCCCGGTTCCGCTCGGCCATCCGCTCACCGACGGTGCCGCCAACATCGACGACCGTGGCTTCGGGGCTTCGGCATTCTCGCCCGACGGGAAGATCCTTGCCGGCGCTGCGGCCGACGGCTCCGTACACCTTTGGGACATTTCAGTTCTCACCTGGCCGGTACCGCTTGGCAGGCCGTTGGCCGGCCACCGCGACAGCGCGATCGACGCCGCGTTCTCCCCGGACGGAAAGACGCTCGCCAGCAGTGGCTGGGACGGCACAGTTCAGCTGTGGGACGTCACCGACCCTGCCCGTGCCCGTCTCCTCGGGAGTGCGAACGACCTCGGCGAGGAGGTCTACTCCGTCGCGTTCTCCCCAGACGGCAGCACGCTGGCGGCCAGTGTCGAACGGGGCGGCAACACCACGGTCGGCCACGGGACTCGGCTTCTCGACGTCTCCGACCCCGCGCATCCAGTGGCCATCGGCCAGGACCTCGACACCAGAGGCCCCAGCGTCTCGGTCGCGGCATTCGTCCCCAGGAGTGACCTCCTCGCGGTCGCGACCTTTCCCCGCACCGACCCGGACAACACCGTCCTCACACCGGGCAGCGTTCAGTTCTGGAAACTCCGCTGACCTGACAGTTCCCGCGCCCTAGCACAGGTCCCAAACTGCCTAGTGCCCATCAGCGCCGTCCCAACCCGCAGTCTGCCAGTCAGATCAGCTACTTGCGGAACGCGAGTCGACGACGAGCAAGGTGTAGCGGCCCTTCGACGCAATTCCTAGATTAGTGTGCTCGACGGCGCGGAGAACGGTCACAGTGATGGTCTCGCCGAGTCGAAGGCCGAGGGCGAGGAGGCGCTCCTCGCCGTTCGCGTCGACCTCAACACGCGTGCTGTTCCTTGCAACACCGAGCTTGAGCGAGAACGAACCGTTGATGTTGAGTTCGACGACGCGTCCCGTGAAGGAATACTGGTCGACCGCCTCTCGCCGCTCGAGATTCCTGCGGACGTGTGCACGGCCGAGCTTCGTGAGCGTGGCCCGGCGGCCAGTACCGGCCGCAGATCGCCAGATCACGTCCAGGTCGACACCATGTCGTTCCAGTGCATCAGTCAGGGCAACGAAGGCATGGAGCAGGTCCGTTCTGTCCGCGAACCGTCGCATGTCCTGCTGGCCTTCGGCCGCGTCGTGCAGGTCCGCGACAGAGCGGACCGCACTGTCAACGGGATCCGCCGCGAGAAGCGCCGGCTGGCCACCGCGATCCGCCGGCTCGGAGAGAACGGGGGCAGGGGCCAGGTGAAGCACTGCGCTGCCCCGCGAGAAACCGACGAGGTCAAGCTGGAGGTCAGCCGGGCTCGCCGAAGGCACCGCTCCAGCAAGCTCTCGGCGGAACGCGGCGAGGACCTCCTCGACGATCCGTTCTGGCAGGCGACCATCGACCCCGTCTCCGCTGAACCTCAGCGAGAGGAAGCGGGCCGCCGCCGCGTCCGGATCATAGGCAGAGAGCGCCTCCACGAAGCTGCGGTCCAGCGCCTCGACAAGATCGACATCGGAAGCGTCGACACCGTCGCCAGACTGGTCAAGGTAGTCAGCGGCCATCCTGCGAGCGGTTGGACTGGACAACCGGTCCAGATCGTCCCGTCTCATACCTCCACCTCCAGGTAGCCGCGGCTCAGCGCGCCGCTGTCCTTGGTCGGCGGGCCCTTGGGCTCGCCGACCGGTCGGGTTCTCTGCCAGAAGTCGTCGAAGGCCCCGCGGTCGAGTATGTAGTCAAGCTCCGGCCCTGGAGCCAGGTTCTGGAGCCGGAACGGGCTTGGCATGTAGCGGTACCGGATCAAGATCGGGCTGAGCCGGAACTGCTTGAGCATCTTCTCTCGACTAGCCAGCTCGACAACCGTCTTGGCACCCGGCCTGCCCCTGCACTTCTGGATGGCGTCATAGTCGACCATCACCGACAGGTCCAGGTTCTGTGGATCAAGCTTGCCCGAGATGAAGCTACCGGCGAGCCATACCACGCTCAGCAACGCGTCGTCCCCAAGATGGGGCCGCATCCGCCCCTCGAAGTCGGCCCAGACCCGCAGGTAGGCGACGAAGCCGTCCCAGATCTCCCTGCGGGTCGACGATCCCGGGAAGCTGTCAACGAAACGGCCCAGGACCTCGTCAAGAGTCGCCCGGTACCGCCCGGGAGGGAGGTGTGGCGGCTGACCAACCAGGGGTTGGATCACGATCAGCGGGCTCCGGTTTGACTATCTTCGGTCCGGCACGGCCGTGAGGGGATCACCGCCCGTAACGAGAAGTCGCAGGCCGTGTCAGAACGGACCAGGACATTTTGCGCCAGTAGATCACGAAACAGTTGGGTCTCGGTGCACCCCTGGCACCTCCCAGCAGGCGGCCGGCGGCCTCCTGCCTGTCCTGCTCTGCGCCGACCGCGCTGTCGCGTGCGTTGCTGGCCCTCGGCCGGCCTGCGGCAGTGGGCCTCCCCCGGCAACGGGAGACCCACCGAGCCTGGCTATTGGCCTGGGACGACCTGGCCGCACCAGAATCCGTCGTGTTCGAGGGCTGCCGGCGGGGCGACCACGGCGAAGCTGTGGCCCGTGGGGTCGGCCTTGACGAAGTTCTCGCAGAGCTGGGGCTCTTTGGGCTTGGAGAGGTCAACGGGGGGCATCAGGCCGCTGCCGGTGAAGTCCGTGACCTGGCGAAGCCTGTCGACGAACGCGGCACGGGTCGGACAGGGGCCCGCCAACTGAAGACCCTTGATCATCTCGTCGGCCGCGACGTAGGACGCGATCGCGATCTCGTCGCTCGGGTCTCTAAGCTCGGGTGAATAGGTGGCCATCGCGTTGCTGTAGGTCTTCATCGCGGGGGAGGTCGGGGCCGCGAAGGTCGAGATGGTCGACAGCCCGGCCATCTTGGCGCCGAAGGTCGTGAGGAGGGAGGCGCTGAAACCGCCGGCGTTGAGAGCGACCTTGATCGGGATACCGAGGCTCATCGCCTGGGAGTAGATGTCGACGAAGTCGGCGCCCTGCGCGGTGCCGACCAGCGCGTCGGCTCCCGACTGTTGCAGTTCCTGGGCGATGTTCGCGGCGCTGCTCATTCCGTGGGTGAACTTGACCTGGTCGACCACCTGGACGCCGCGGCTCTGCAGACTGGCGGCAAGCGCCGCGATCAGGTTTGGCGACGTCGCCGCGCTCGGGTCGATGACGATGACGGCTTTCGTGCCGCCCTCGGCCTTCACATAGTCGCCGTACGTCGAGACGATGCCCTTGTTGAAGAGGTTGCCGAAGTGGAAGACGTTGGGGAAATCGCTCCAGTCCGCGCTGGAGGCGAACCCGGTGACGGGGACGTTCTTCGACTGCAACCAGGTCGCCGCGCCGTCGAGGACCACCGTCAGCGCGACCAGGCCGAAGACCTGCTGGGTGTCGACGAGGTCATGCGCCGCCAGCGAGAATCCTGACGGGGTGGTCTGGTCGTCACCCCAGACCAGGTCGATCCTGCGGCCGTTGACACCACCGTGGGCGTTCTGCAGGTCGACCCGGGCCTGGACCGCGCTGCGCGACCCGCCGAACATGTCCGCGATCTCGGCGGGGCCGGTGTCGGGCTGGATCAGGCCGATCTTGATGGCGTTCGCCGTCACGCCCGGGCCCTGCGTGGTGCAGTGGTTCACGGTCTGGTTGGCCGCGACAGACGACCCACCGCACCCGGCGAGCACAGTGGACACGATCGCGGTCACTGCGGCAAGAGCGACGGTGACCGTGCGGCCAGGTAATCGAGGCAGGTCCATGAAGTCGTGCCTCCCATCGTTGCGCGAATGATCTCTTCGCGGTCTCGGTTCAGGGCTGGATCCGGTCTGGCCGAGCCGCGAGCCGGGCGGCACGGAGCGGCGTGGTCCCGGGCGGCCCAGCGGGCCTGCGACGTCATGGCGTCGCGACGTCGCTGACTCAGCGGCGCGGTTCGCGCGGCACAACGACCCGGACCGCCCCGCACGCCGTGTCCCTTTACGTCGCGTCGTTTGGCAGTCGCCTAAGTGATGCTGGACGCAATGTGTAACACGCGGCCAGCCGGGCCGGCAAGGCCCGGCGGCGAGGCGGGCCGGCGGCGGTCATCTCTCGCGCGGGGAGGGCTTCTTTCGCCCGGCTCGGTCGCCGGTCTCGGCCCGCGCGGAGTCCGTCAGCGCGAGCAGCATGCGCTCGGCGACCTCCAGCGCCTCGCGCGGATCGACCTCGTCCGGCCGGATCTCGCTCAGGGCGCCGAGCACCCCGTCCATCGCGCCGCCGACCAGCGCGACCACGACGTCGTCGGGCGACCGGCCGAGGTCCCGCGCGAGCGAGAGGACAGTGCCCCGCCGCCCTTCCAGGCTCTCGGCGCTCTGGGCGCCGCGCAGCGTCGGATTGGCCCGAACCATGGCGCGATGCAGGCTGCGTACCTCGCCATGGGTGCCGATCTCGTCCTCCAGCCAGCGGCGGAAGACGTCCAGCGTCGTGTCGCCGTCCTCGCGCTCGGCCAGGGTTTCGTTGAACCGCTTGGCGGCGTCGGCCTGGTAGGCGAGCGCGAGGTCACGCTTGGAGGCGAAGTACAACGACACGGTGCGGGGGGAAACCTCCGCGTCGTCGGCGATCTGGGCGATGGGCGTCGACTCGTAGCCCTGCTCCGCGAAGAGCCGCAGGGCGCTGCGCACGACTGCCGCGCGCCGCTTCGCGCGGGTCCGGTCCCGCAAAGTCAGCTCGCTCATGCTGTAAACCTACCGTCTCAAGCATGACTGCAGCCCACGGTAACTTTACCGAGCACAGTCGTTACAGTTGACGGTAAGGTTACCGTTGGCCGTATCATCGGCCCATGGCTGAGTACTCCGTCTTCGACTGCGACAACCACTTCTACGAGACCGCCGACGCGCTCACGAAGTTCCTGCCGGAGCGCTACAAGAGCGTCATCACGTTCGTCGAGGTGAACGGTCGCACCAAGATCGCGGTCAAGGGCCAGATCAGCGACTACATCCCGAACCCGACCTTCGCGGTGGTCGCCAGGCCCGGGGCGCAGGAGGACTACTACCGCAAGGGCAACCCCGAGGGCCGGAGCTACCGCGAGATCGTCGGCAAGCCGATGCGCTCCCTCCCGGCCTTCCAGGAGCCGGCCGCCCGGATCGAGCTCATGGATGAGCAGGGGCTGGACCGCGCGCTGATGTTCCCGACCCTGGCCAGCCTCGTCGAGGAGCGGCTGCGCGACGACGTCGGCGCGATGCACGCGGTTATCCACGCGCTCAACGAGTGGATGTACGAGACGTGGCAGTTCAACTACAACGGCCTGGACCGGATCTTCAGCACTCCGGTGATCACGCTTCCCAACGTCGAGAAGGCGATCGCGGAGCTGGACTGGGTGGTCGAGCGCGGCGCGAAGGTCGTCCTGATCCGGCCGGCGCCGGTGCCGGACATCCGTGGCTCGCGGTCGTTCGGCCTGCCGGAGTTCGACCCCTTCTGGGAGCGGGTCGTCCAGCACGACGTCCTCGTCGCGATGCACTCCTCCGACAGCGGCTACCAGCGCTACGTCGATGACTGGATCGGCATCAACAACGAGTACACCCCGTTCGCGAACCAGAGCGCGTTCGGGCTGATCGGGTTGTGGCGCCCGATCGAGGACTCGGTGGCGTCGCTGATCTGCCACGGTGCGCTGTCGCGCTTCCCGGCGCTGAAGATCGCCGTCATCGAGAACGGCAGCAGTTGGGTCGAACCGCTGCTGAAGTCGCTGAAGAACGCCTACAAGAAGATGCCGCAGACGTTCCTGGAGAACCCGATCGAGGTCTTCAGGCGCAACGTCCACGTCAGCCCGTTCTGGGAGGACGACCTGCCCGCGCTCGCCGAGATGATCGGGGCGGACAACGTGCTCTTCGGCTCGGACTACCCGCACCCCGAGGGCCTGGCCAGCCCGGTCAGCTACCTCAAGGAGCTCGAAGGGGCGCCCGAGGAGACCATCCGCAAGATCATGGGTGGGAACCTCGCCCGTCTCATGGGTGTCAGCGTCTCCGTCTGACGCCCGCGCTCGCCTGCGGGGCGCATCCTGGCGGAACTGGCTGCCTGATGGACGTGGAGAGGAAGAGACGTGAAGTCAGGCCTGACGGCTGACGAGGAGCTTTTCGTCGGGACGACCCGGAGGTTCCTGCAGGACGCGGTACCGACCAGCGTGTTGCGCGAGCTTCGGGACACGCCGGAGGGCTACGAGCCGGGCTACTGGAAGACCGGCGCCGAGCTGGGCTGGACCTCGATGCTGGTGGCCGAGGAGCACGGTGGCGGAAGCATCAGCGGCAACGGACTCGCCGATCTGGCGCTCCTGGCTCACGAGTTCGGCCGGGCGGCGGCCCCTGGCCCGCTGCTGTCGACGAACGTCGTGGCCTCCGCGTTGTCACGCGTCGGCGGGGAGTCGGCGACCGAGGCGCTGGGAGCGTTGTGCGCCGGCGAGGCGGTCGCCTCGTGGTGCTGGAGCGAGCCGCGTCCGCATGGCGGGCTGGGCGACATCGGCGCCGTCGCCGAGCGGTCGGGCGCCGGATGGGTGCTCTCCGGAGTCAAGTCCCCCGTCGAGCACGGCGCGCAGGCCGACCTGTTCCTGGTGACCGCGCGAGCCGAGGGCGGCCTGGTGCAACTGCTCGTGCCCGCCGCGCAGGACGGAGTGACGGT
Source organism: Frankia sp. AgB1.9 (assembly GCF_016786355.1). Classification (GTDB taxonomy): domain Bacteria; phylum Actinomycetota; class Actinomycetes; order Frankiales; family Frankiaceae; genus Pseudofrankia. The sequence continues at coordinate 13,207 of NZ_JADWYX010000001.1, read as the reverse complement.
CACCCAGCTGCGGTCGATCGATGTGACCCGCCGTTTCGCCCGGGTCGCCTTCGACGGGGTTCAGGTGCCGGCGACGGCGGTTCTCGGCGAGCCCGGTCACGCGGCCGCAGAGGCGGAGCGGCAGCTACGCGAGGCGTTGGTCATTCAGGTGGCCGAGATGGCCGGGGCGATGGACCGGGCCTTCGAGCTGACCGTCGCCTGGGCCGCGGACCGGTACTCCTTCGGCCGGCCGCTGGCCTCGTACCAGGCGCTCAAACACCGGTTCGCCGACATGAAGATGTGGCTGGAGACCAGTAACGCGCTCGTCGACGCCGCGACCGAGGCCGTCGCGGGCGACGACACGGACCGGGCCACCGAGCTCGCCAGCGTCGCGAAGTCCTACATCGGTGACCACGGTCCGGAGCTGTGTCAGGACTGCGTCCAGATGCACGGCGGTATCGGCCTCACGTTCGAGCACGACCTGCACTTCTCCCTGCGCCGGGTCGCGCTGGGACGCGCGCTGATCGGGACGCCCCGCGAGCATCGGCTGCGGCTGACGGACCTCCTCGAACGGCGCAACCACGAGCGGAAGGCGACGGACCGATGAGCACCGGCGAGCTCGAACCGATCGAGGAGTTCCGGCTGCGGGCCCGCGGCTGGCTGCGCGAGAACATGCCCACCGTTCCGGCGGGCGGGGTGCGGCAGATGGCGACCCGCTCCGACGAGGAGGAGCTGGCCGAGGTTGCCGAGGAACGACGGCTGCAGCGGCTGTTGTTCGACGGCGGCTTCGCCGGGATCTGCTTCCCCAAGCAGTACGGCGGCCTCGGCCTCACTCCCGCGCACGCCGCCGTGTTCGACGAGGAGCTCGCTGGTTACCGCTATCCCTGGCGGTTCCAGGTACCCACGATGACCCCCTGCGCCGCGGTGATCCTGGAGTTCGGCACGCAAGAGCAGAAGCTGGCCCACATACCCGCGATCCTGCGCGGCGACGAGCTGTGGATGCAGTTCCTCTCGGAACCCGGCTCGGGGTCGGACCTGGCGGGCGTGCGCACGAGCGCGGTGCGCCAGGGCGACGACTGGGTGCTCAACGGATCGAAGATCTGGACGACGGGCGCCTGGTGGTCCGACTGGGGTCTGTGCCTGGCCCGGACCAACTGGGACGTGCCGAAGCACCGCGGCCTCAGCGTCTTCATGCTGCCGATCCACCAGGCGGGCATCGAGGTCTCCCGCATCGAAATGATCAATGGCAACCGGGAGTTCTGCCAGGAGTACCTCACCGACGTCGTCGTCCCGGACAGCGCCCGCGTCGGCGGCGTCGACGACGGCTGGACCGTGGCCACCCGATGGCTGTTCTACGAGCGCACCTTCCACTCGTCGCCGCTCACCCTGCACCCCACCGCCACGGCGGGTGGCCAGGCCGTCGACGGGCCGGCCGCCGGGCTGATGCACCTGGCCGAGGTCGCCGGCAGGCTGGACGACCCGGCCGCTCGGGACCTCATCGGGGAGGCACACGCGCTGAGCGTCGCGATGCGCGAGCTCGATCACCGAGTTCACACCGCGATCGCCACCGGCGGGGCCTCCGACCAGTTCGCCTCCCTCAGCCGGCTGATGCACGGCGTGGCCGCGGGGCGCTTCTCTACGATCGGCTTCGAGCTCGCCGGCCCCGACGCCGTCGCCGCCTCCCTGGACGACGACGCCGGGCAGTTGCTGGGCGACCAGGGTACGAGCTACCTGGTCCGCCAGCTGATGAGCATCGCGGGCGGCACCACCGAGATGGCCCGCAACGCCATCGCCGAACGCGTCCTCGGCATGCCCCGCGAGACCTCCCTCGACCGCGGGGTCCCCTTCCGGGACGTGCGCCACGGGTCATAGGCCGGGTCAGGCGTCGGGCGAGCCGGTCGGCAGCGGAAATCCAGCCCGGGTCGCGGGGCCGCATGGCAGCGCACGGTCATCCAGCCCCGCGGCCGGGCTCGGGGGCTGTCAGTCCGGTTTCGACGCGATGCCCTCGTAGGCGAAGCCGAGCAGCGCTGTCCCCTCCATCGGATACGTCTGGACCGACTTCAGGATCAGTCCGGACTTCTGCACCAGATCGTCGATCCGACGGTTGAGGTGGCAGCCTCCGGCGATTCGGCCCCAGGCGGGGGTGAGCCGGTCCTGCCAGCGGGCGACTCGTGGTCTGGGCGAGCGGCCATGCTCGGTGAAGTGCATCGTGCCGCCGGGCCGCAGCACTCGGTAGATCTCGCGCAGCGCCTGTTCGGCGTCGGGGATGGTGCACAGCGTCCAGGTCGAGAGCACGTGGTCGACCGACGCGTCCGCGACGGGCAGCGCCTGGCCGTCGTCGCCGACGAACTCGACCGGGAAGGGTGCCGCGGCGATGCGCGGCGCCGCGAGGGTGCGTCCGACGGCGGCGGGCTCGACCACGAGCAGGCGAGTCACGGCCGCCGGAAGATGCGGAAGATTGCGTCCCGAGCCAAAACCGATCTCCAACACCTCGCCGGCCAGCCCGGCCGTCACCTGGGCCCTGGTCTCCTCCATCGGCCGGCCGAGGGCTACATCGGTAAGGCGGGGCACCACCTGGTCGTCGTAGAAGCCCATCACGTCTCCTCAGCGAAAACCCGCGCGGAACGAGGGGCAGGCCGGGCGGTGTCCGGGCCGGTCGGCGGGGCCGCGGCTACGAGCGTGGACTCGATCGTGGGCCACGGCAGGCCGGGTGGCAGCAGGATGGTGACACTGTCGGCCGCCTGGTCCCACGCCTTGAGCTGCTCGCCGACCTGGTCGCCGGTCCCGTATGCGGCGAGTTGGTCGAGCACGGGGGACGCGGCGGGCGGGATCGTGCCGCGGCGCGGGCTCGGCCGCGGATTGGCCGCCACGATCGCGGCAACCTGGGTGGCGAAGCCCTGGTTTGACACCGACTGGGCGTAGACACCGCCCATCGCCGTCAGGTACCAGGCAGTACAGGCGGCGGCGATGGCCCGCGCGGTCTCGGGGTTCTCGTCGGCGACGGTGATCGGTCCGGCCGCCACGGTGAGAGCGGGCCGGTCGGGAGCGGTGGCCGCGCGTAGCCGGTGGAGCCGGTCCGCCGACGCGGCGAGGTGATCCCGGGCCATCAGCGCGGGGATCCAGCCGTCGCCGACCTGCGCGGCCACCTCGGTCGTACGCGGGCCGAGCGCCGCGACCCAGATGGGCACCTCGGCGGCCGGCCGCTGGCCCAGTCGAAGCGGGTGCGCGCCCGGGAGGCGGTACAGCTGGGCCGGCTCACCGGCGAGCAGCGCGCGAACCTGGGTGACGACGTCGCGCAGCTTGGCGGCCGGATGCTCGAACGGCGTGTCGTGAAACCCTTCGGCCAGCGCCTTCGTGCTGGCACCGAGGCCCAGCACATACCGACCCGCGGAGACCTCCTGCAGGGTGGCGGCGGTCATCGCCAACGTCGCCGGGCTGCGCCCCCACACGGACAGGACGCCCGACGCGAGCCGGATCCGGCTGGTACGCAGCGCGATCTCGGTCACGATCGGGGTGGAGTCCAGCCCCCATCCCTCGGGTACCGCGAAGGCCTCGTAGCCCAGTTCCTCGGCCAGCACCGCGGCCTTGACGATGACATCCCGCCGGGTCTCCATCGGTGTGAGCCCCACGCCGCGCCGGACGGTCATGACGCCTCCGAAGCGGCCAAGTGCGGGACGTGGGCGCCGCAGTGCGCCGATGCATGGAACATGGGTTTGACGTTAGGACCGCGGCACCGGGCCAACCATCGGGTGAACTACCGGTACGGAACCACTCCATTCCGGTCCTGGGCCGGTCGACGGGCGCTGGCATCGGGCGTTCGACCGATCCGTCAGAAGCTCTGGCGTAGCCGCTGTTCGGTGGTCCAGGCCGCGATCTGGGCCCGGGAACTGACCTGCAGCTTGCGACGGATGTTCTCCACGTGCGTCTCGACCGTTCGCGGCGCGACCGACAGCCGCCCGGCGATCGCGTGGTTGGTGAGACCTTCGGTGACCAGCTCGGCCACCTCGAACTCGCGGACGGTCAGCCGTTGCCCACCGCGCGAGGGCTGCCTCAGAAACGCGAGTACCGCGTCCAGGACCGCCGCCCAGTCACCGTGGTAGTAGAGGTGGCTGGAGCCCGGCAGCGGAACCAAGACCGCGCCGGGAACAAGCGCGGCGACCTCGCGGCCCAGCTCGAACCCGGTCCCTCGGTCGTCTTCGCGGTGCAGGACCGCGGTCGGCGTCCGCACCGCCGCAAGTAGCGCTCGGATGTCCGTGTCGTAGTAGACCTCCAGCAGCCGGGCGGCTGCCGCCGCGGTGGCACTCGCCTGCTGGAACCGGGCGAAAGCCGCCACATCGTCAGCGGTGGGATCGGCCACGAACGCACGCGCCAGCGCTTGGAGCCCCATCCCCCAGTGCGCCCTCACCAGCGCCACGACCGAGGTCCTGACGTCGGCCGGGGCCAGATCCCGGCCGCTGGCGCACATTCCGTAGACCACCATCGCCTCGACGCGTTCCGGGTGCCCCGCCGCGATCGCGGCGGCGAGCTGGCCCCCCTGCGAGGCGCCGAACAGTCGGAAGCGGCGTGCGCCGGCCGCGTCGGCGACCGCCAGCGCCGCGGCGACCTGCCCGTCGAACGAAAGATCGACGCCGTCCCGGTCCGACAGGCCGCATCCGGGCTTGTCGAAACGAATCACCGAGAAATGCTGCGCCAGGCCCTCCACAAACGCACCGAAAGAAAACAGGTCCAGCTGACCGCGAAGATGGGTGATCCAGCCCGAGTCGCACAACAAGGCCGGACCCGAACCCGTCATCGAATAGGCGACGCGGCCGGCCGGCGTCGCACAGTACCTGATCAGCGCCCGCACCCCTCCCAAGCTGACAGGTCCAGCCGACCCGGTAAAGGTGCCCGTCCGGGACACGACCCCATCTCCAAGCGGGGCGATCATGGCAAGTAGCGGTGTCGGCCGGGGCGGCGCCCGATCCCGTCGGCTAGGCGGTCGTCGGCGTCGCCAGGCAGAACCGCAGGAGGCGGTCCTTCTCCTCGGGGGTCGCCCGCGTGTGCGCCCTCAGATGACCGCTCAACCGTCCGAGGACGGCATGGGTGACGAGTTCGGCGTCGAGCTCGGGGGTGGCGCTGCCGAGCGTCGCGAACGGCTCGTGCAGCAGCTCGGCGAACGGGGCCGTCGCGGCGTGGTCGCCGGTGGGGATCGACGAGTTGAGGGTGCTGCTGTTCCACAGGACCGCGGTGGTCCGCGCCGCCGGAGACTCGTCGGCCTGGGCGAGCGTCCCGTCGACCCAGACCCGGATCTTGCCCTCGACCGTGGGCTCCCGCGCCATCCGGCGGTCGAGAGCCACGGCGACGCGCTCGGCGCCGTCCTCGATGAGCGCCGCCACCAGCGCGTCCTTCGACGGGAAGTGCCGGTAGAACGCGTCGTTCGACAGCCCGGCCAGCGCGACGATGTCGGCGACACGGGCCTTCGCCGTGGTCCCGGTCGCCTCGATGACCTTCCGGCCCGCCTCGATCAGCGCGGACACCTCGCCCGCGTAGTCCGGCCGGCGACGTTCGGCTGCGGTCTGCGCCGCGATGCGGGCCGCGACCCGGCTCGGCCGACCGATTGCGTTCTCCATGACAGAATTCTAAGGTGTTATCCAGAATGATCTAGAAAATCCGGAACAGTGTGGCAGGCTCGCCGAGCGCAAGGAGTCCGCGGCATGACCCTGACCTGCTTCGACGTCCGCTTCGACGGCTCCGTCGCGCACCTGCGACTGAACCGGCCCGAGCAGAAGAACTCGCTGGTCCCGGCGTTCTGGGCGGAGCTGCGGACGCTGGTCGAGGACATCGACCGGCAGGCCAGCGCCCGGGTCATCGTGCTGTCCTCGACCGGGCGGCACTTCTGCGCCGGTCTCGATCTCGGCGTCTTCGACGGCGGGATGTTCCGCGCGCAGGGCGGCGGGGACGAGCCCGGCCGCAAACGCGCCGTGCTCTACCAGGGCATCCGGTCGCTGCAGGCGACGTTCACCGCGTTGGAGCGGGCCCGCGTTCCGGTGATCGCCGCCGTGCAGGGCGGCTGCGTCGGTGCCGGGCTCGGCCTGGTCGCGGCCTGTGACCTGCGCTACGCCACCCGGGACGCCTTCTTCCTCGTCCAGGAGACCAACCTCGGCATCACGGCCGAGGTCGGGCAGCTCCAGCGGCTGCCGAAGGTGATGCCGGAGGGCATCGCCCGCGAGATGGCCTACCGCGGGATGCGGCTGCCCGCCGCCCGGGCGGAGTCCGTCGGTTTCGTCAATGCCGTGTTCGACGACCATGAGGCACTTCTCGACGGCGTGTCGGAGATCGCGCGCGAGATCGCCGCGAAGAGCCCGTTGGCGGTATGGGGCTCGAAGCACTCTCTCAACCATGCGCGCGACCACGCCGTCGACGACGGGCTCGACCTCGTCGCCCTCTGGCAGGCCGGCATGTACCACCCGGACGACTGCCTGGAGAGCCTGAGCGCCCAACAGGAACGCCGCTCCCCGGTCTTCGAGGACCTCCGGCCGATCCCGTGATGGAAGGACGAACCGCCGTGACCGACGCGCGTCCCATCGACGCCGACAACCACTACTACGAGCCGCTCGACGCGTTCACCCGCCATCTCGACCCGGCCTTCGCCCAGCGGGGCGTGCAGGTCCTGCAGAAGGGCAAGCGCGCCGTGGTCGTGATGGGCGGCCGGATCAGCCAGTTCATCCCGAACCCGACCTTCAACCCGGTCACCAAGCCCGGCTGCCTCGACCTCTATTTCCGTGGCGTCATGCCCGACGGCGTCAGCCGCAAGACCCTCATGGAGCTCGAACCGCTCGCGGCCGAGTACCAGGACCGTGACCAGCGGATCCATCGGCTCGACGAGCAGGGCCTGGCCGGCGCGGTGCTCTACCCGACCCTGGGAGTCGGCGTGGAGGAGGCGCTGCGTGACGACGTCCCGGCGACGATGGCGTCGTTGCACGCGTTCAACCGCTGGCTGGAGGACGACTGGGGCTACTCCTACCAGGACCGCCTGTTCGCCGTCCCGCTGATCTCCCTGGCCGACCCGGACGGCGCCGTCGCCGAGGTCGACCGCGTACTGGCCCTTGGAGCACGGATCGTCCATGTCCGCCCGGCTCCCGTTCCGTCGCCGGGTTCCGGGGCGAACGGGCGCTCGCTGGGCCATCCGTCCCATGATCCGGTGTGGGCGCGGCTCGCCGAGGCCGACGTGCCGGTGGCCTTCCATCTGGGCGACAGCGGGTACCACAAGATGTCGGCGATGTGGGGCGGCTCGGCGACCCTGGAGGCGTTCGGGAAGACGAACGTCCTCGCGAAGATCGTGGTCGGTGACCGGGCGATCCAGGACACGATGGCGAGCCTCGTCGTGGACGGCGTGTTCGCCCGGCATCAGAGGCTGCGGGCGGTCAGCATCGAGAACGGCGCCGCCTGGGTGAAGCCGCTGCTGCGGCTCCTGAAGAAGTACGCCAACCAGTCCCCGGAGAGCTTCAGCGGCGACCCGGTCGAGGCTTTCAGGGAGCACGTCTGGGTCGCGCCGTACTACGAGGACGACATCGGCGAGCTCATCGACCTGGTCGGCGCCGACCACGTCCTGTTCGGGTCGGACTGGCCGCACGCCGAAGGCCTGGCCGAGCCGCTGCAGTTCGAGAAGGAGATCGAAGGGCTCGACACCGAGACCCGCCGCCGGATCATGCGCGACAACTCCGTCGCGCTCCTCAACCTGTGACCGCGCCCCAGCCGGCCACCACGAGCGGTCCACCGTGGGCGCAGGACGGGACCGTCGAGGTCGAGATCGCCCGCAGTGTCGCCACGGTCAGCCTGGCCCGGCCGCCGGGCAACGGCTGGACGCCCGCACTGGGCCGGATGTTCTTCGCCGCGCTCGACCAGCTGGCGACCGACCCCGCGGTGCGAGCCCTCGTCGTGACCGGCGCCGGTCCTGACTTCTGTGTCGGCGCCGACGGCGGCGGCCTCGACAACATGGCGGATGCCGGTTCCTACGAGATCGACGCGGCTCGGCCTACGTACTGGGCGGCGATGACGATCGCGAAGCCGGTCGTGGCGGCGGTCAACGGGGCCTGCTTCGGCGTCGGGATGCAGCTGGCTCTGTTCTGCGACGTCCGGTTCGCCGGATCGTCGACGAAGTTCGCCACCGCGTTCGTGCGCCGCGGGCTGATCGCCGAGCTCGGGATGAGCTGGCTGCTGCCGCGGATCGTCGGGCTCGGGATCGCCAACGACCTGCTGCTGTCCGGCCGGCTGGTCCGCGCCGCCGAAGCCGAGCGGCTGGGCCTGGTCAACCGGGTCGTCGAGGACGGCGAGCTGCTGGCCGCGGCGCAGGACTACGCGGCGGGACTGGCCGCCACCTGCTCGCCGGCCGCGATGGGTGTCGTCAAGCGCCAGACCTACACCGACCTGACCGCCACGCTGCCCGCCGCGGTCAGCCGCGCCGACGCCTGGATGGAGGAGGCGCTGGCGTCGCCGGACTTCGCCGAAGGCGTCCGCAGCTGGCGTGAGCGACGTCCACCAGCGTTCGGCGGCCTCGACCCAGCACACGCCCGGTTCACGCTTCCCGAAGCCGACGAGACGAGATAGGCAACCGACGGATGACTCGACCACGCGACGTCAAGGTGATCGACACCCTGATGGGCTTCCGGTCCACCAGCAACATCCCGCACATCGCCGGGCTGCGCGACAGCGGGCGCGCGGACAACACCATCGGCTACATGTTCAAGGGGATGCCGGCCAACCGTCCCGACGACGTCCCGGACGACCAGGCCATCGACGAGACGCTCGCGAAGATGGACGCCCACGGCATCGAGACCGCGCTGGTCAACGCCACCAGTGAGACGGCGAGGACCGCGCTGGCGAAGCACCCCGGGCGCTTCGCGGGATCTCTCGGGGTCGACCCGAACGACATCATGGGATCGATCCGCGCGATCCGCCAGGCGGTCGACGAGTACGGCCTGCGCGCCGTGACGCTGTTCCCGTCGGGAGTCGCACCACAGGTGCCGATCGACGACCGGCACGCCTACCCGATCTACGCGACCTGCGTCGAGCTCGGGCTACCCGTGTTCGTCTCCGTCGGGGTTCCCGGCCCGCGCGTCCCGATGGGACCGCAGCACGTAGAGCTCATCGACCAGGTCTGCTACGACTTCCCCGACCTGGTGTTCGTGATGCGCCACGGCGCCGAGCCCTGGACCGACCTCGCGGTCAAGCTGATGCTCAAGTGGCCGAACCTGTACTACTCGACCACCGCGTTCGTCCCGAGGCACTACCCCCAGGCGATCATCGACTACGCGAACACCCGCGGCGCCGGCAAAATCATCTACGGCGGCTACTATCCGTTCGGCATCGAGCTGGAACGGACCTTCGCCGAGCTCGACGACGTCCCGTTCCGCGACGAGGTCTGGCCGAAGTTCCTGCGGCACAACGCGGCGAAGGTGCTGGGCTACGGGGTGGCGGCATGAGCGGCACCCCGCCGACCGGCGTCGGCCTGTGGGCCGGCTTCCTCGACCGGATGGCTCCCGCCGAGGCGATCAGCGCCGTCCGCGACATCGAGGCGGCCGGTCTGACGACGATCTGGCTGCAGGAGTACAGCGGCGTCGACCCGTTCATCCGCGCCGCGCTGTACCTGCAGGCCACCGACCGGCTCACCGTCGCACTCGGGGTCGCCACGATCCACGCCCGCGACCCGGAGGCGATGGTCGCGGCCGCGTCGACGCTGCACGAGGCCTTCCCCGGGCGGTTCGCCCTCGGGCTCGGCGCCAGCCACCGCCACCTCGCCGAGAGCCGCGGCGGCACCTACGCCAAACCGCTGACCGCCATGCGCGACTACCTCGGCGCCATGGACGCCGTCGCCGGGACCAGGGCCCTACCGCCACGGTTCCTCGGCGCGCTCGGCCCGAAGATGGTCGAGCTCGCCGGCGCGGCCACCGACGGCCTGCACACCTACTTCTGCCCGGTCGCGCACACGGCCGCTGCCCGCGAGGCCGTCGGGGCGGGCCCGTGGATCGCCCCGTCCCAGATGGTCGCGGTCGGGAACCCCGGTACCGGCTGGAGCGACGACCTGCGCCGCTACCTCGGGCTCTGCCTGGGGATGCCGAACTACCGGCAGAACCTGCACCGGTGGGGGTTCTCCGCGGACGACCTCGCGCAGACGAGCGACGCCCTCGTCGACGCGCTCGTCGTCCCGGACGAGCCGACCGCACTGCGCGCCCGCCTCGACGCGCAGCACGCCGCCGGCGCCGATCACGTCGCGCTGCAGTTCGTCCCGCCGCCGTCGTCGGCGCGGGTCCTCGACCGGGTCGCCGCCGGTCTGGAGGTGCTGTGAGCGCAGGTGTCAGCGTCGCCGCCCGGACCGGCGAACCGCTGCTCGACCGCACGATCGGCGACCAGCTGCGCGCTCAGGCGGCGGCCCGTCCCGACCGTCCGGCGTTGAGCTGGGCCGTGGACGACGATCCCGCCGCCCTCCAGACGCTCACCTACCGCGAGCTGTTACTGGCCGCCGAGGCGGCCGCGGCCGCCATCGCCAGCCGCGCCCGACCGGGCCAGCGGGTCGCCGTGTGGGCTGCGAACGGGCCGGAGTGGGTGATCGTCGAGTACGCCAGCGCGCTCGCCGGGACCATCCTCACCCCGTTCAACACCGCGTGGACCGACGACGAGGTCGCCCACGCGCTCGCGCTCGTCTCGCCAAGGCTGCTGTTCGCCGGCTCCGACAGCCGCGGGCTCGACCTGCGGGCCCGCGCGGCCGGCCTCGTCAGCCGTACCCCGCTGTGCGACACGGTCGACCTCGACACCGTCGCCACCCGGCCGGGGCCGGTCGCGTGGGAGCCGCCGGACGTCCGGCCCTACGACCCGTTCCTCATCCAGTTCACCTCGGGCACCACCGGCCGGGCCAAGGGCGCGACCCTCAGCCACCGAGCCGCGCTCAACGCCGGGGACATCCGCGCCCTGACCTTCCACGCCGACGAGCACGACGTCTGGCTCAACCCCGTGCCGTTGCACCACGTCGGCGGGTCGGTAGTCGTCGTGCTGGCCGCCCTCGCCTCCGGCGCCAGCTACGTGACGATGTCCCGCTTCCACCCGGCCAACCAGGTCGCCCTCATGCGCGCGACGGGCGCGACCCGCACCGGCGGCGTACCGACGATGTTCTACGCGCTGCTGGACGTCCCGGGCTTCGACGAGGCGCTGGCCGGCATCCGGTCGGTCGGGCTCGGCGGGACCAGCGTGCCTCCCTCGCTCGTCGAACGGCTCCAGGCCCACGGGGCGACAGTCTCCGTCGCCTACGCGCAGTCGGAGTGCCCGATGATCACCCAGTCCGACCCCGCGGGTGACGCCGTCCACGTCGCGACCACCGTCGGCCTCGCGGTCCCGTACACCGAGCTGCGCATCGTCGGCGCGGCCGGCCACACCGTCGCCTGCGGCGAGGTCGGCGAGGTCCTGGTCCGTTCGCCGCTGACGATGATCGGCTACTGGGACATGCTCACCGCCACCGACGAGGTCCTGGACGCGGAGGGCTTCCTGCACACCGGCGATCTCGGCTCCCTCGACGAGCACGGCGTGGTCCGCATCCACGGCCGCGCCCGCGAGGTCGTAATCCGCGGCGGCGAGAACGTCTACCCCATCGAGGTCGAGGACGTCCTCCTGCGCCATCCCGCGGTCGCCGCGGTCGCCGTCCTCGCCGCGCCCAGCGACCGCTGGGGTGAGGAGGTCGCCGCGGTCGTGCGCCTCACCTCGCCGACGTCGGCGACCGCGGACGACCTGGCCCTGTTCGCGGCCAAAAGCCTGGCGCACTTCAAGATCCCCAGCCATTGGCGATTCGTCGAGGGCTTCCCGATGACGGCCGCCGGGAAGATCCGAAAGATCGAGCTCCTCGCGCTGTTCTCACCCGACAGCTGACAGTCCGCCGTCCACACCGAAAGGCCCCTTGCCATGCCGTCCCGCTCGCTCAGCTATCCCGTGTTCGACGCCGACAACCACCTGTACGAGACGACCGACTCGTTCACCCGCCATCTGCCCCGCGAGTACGACGGTCTGATCAAGTACGTCGAGGTCGCCGGCCGCACCAAGATCGCCATCCGCAACGTCATCTCCGACTACATCCCGAACCCGACCTTCGAGGTCGTCGCGGCGCCGGGAGCGCAGGAGGAGTACTTCCGCAGCGGGAACCAGGACGGCAAGTCCTACCGGGAGATCCTCGGCAAGCCGATCAGGGCTCTGGCGGGCTTCCGGGACCCGGTCGAGCGCATCAAGATCATGGACGATCTGGGGCTGGACGGGGCGCTCATGTGGCCCACGCTCGCGAGCCTGCTGGAGGAACGGCTCAGCGACGACCCGCTGGCGACGCACGCCGTCATCCACGCGCTGAACCAGTGGATGCACGACGACTGGACCTTCAACTACCAGAACCGCATCTTCCCGACCCCGGTCATCAACCTCGGCATCGTCGAGGAAGGCATCAAGGAGCTGGACTGGGTGCTGGAGCGCGGCGCGCGCGTCATCCTGATCCGCCCGGCGCCGGTGCCCGGCCTGCACGGCAAGCGGTCGTTCGCGCTGCCGGAGTTCGACCCGTTCTGGGCCAAGGTCGCCCAGGCCGACATCCTCGTCGGCCTGCACGCCTCCGACAGCGGTTACCAGCGCTACGTGAACGAATGGGAGGGCATCGGCGACGGCGAGATGCTGCCCTTCAAGGGCGCCACGGCCTTCTCCCAGATCATGCGCCACTTCTCCCGCCCGATCGTGGACACCATGACCTCCGTGATCGCCCACGGACTGTGCACCCGATTCCCCACCCTGAAGTTCGCGCCGATCGAGAACGGCAGCAACTGGGTCCGCCCCGTCCTCGAAGCGCTCGAGTTCGCCTATTCCTTCTCGCCCCGCGCGTTCGACGAGGACCCGGTGGCGGTGTTCAAGCGGAACATCTTCGTGCATCCGTTCCACGAGGAGAACCCGGTCGGGCTGTGCGAGCTCATCGGCTCCGACCGTGTCCTGTTCGGTTCGGACTGGCCGCACCCCGAAGGCCTCGCCGACCCGATCACCTTCGTCGACGACCTCAAGGGCCTTCCGGACGACGACGTCCGGAAGGTGATGGGCGGGAACCTCGCCGCCCTGCTCCACGTCGCCTGACACCTCGTCTGTCCGGGTGCGGCGGGCCGCACCCGCACAGCCGGCGGACGGCGGGGTCGGTTCTGGCCGGGCGGGGGGTCCCCCAGCGCGCATCGGGTCCCCGCCGGCG
>NZ_JADWYX010000019.1:462-103151 GCF_016786355.1 Frankia sp. AgB1.9 | reverse complement strand
CCGCCCCCAAACATTGGGGCGGCACCCCCCCCCAACCCCCCGGGTCCCCCTGCGGGCCCCCGCACGCGCCCGCGCCCACGAAGAAGGACGAGGGCTACCGTGGAGGCGGCGGGGCCAGGGTTGGGCAGCGGTCGCGGAGGAACTCGTGTGGGTAGCCCAGGCGGACTTCGGTGGCGGCGTCGAGGCGGGTTAGCTGGTCGGCCGTAAGGGTCAGGCGGGCCGCGGCGAGGCTGTCGGCTAGCTGTTTGACGCTGCTGACGCCGAGCGTCGGGAGCAGGCCGTGGGCCATCACCCAGGCGATGGCGACCGAGGCCGGCGTCGCCTCCAGCTCGTCGGCAACCTGGCCGAGCGCCTCGACCGCCCGAGCCTGCGCCGCCGGCACCGACGCGTTCGCGGGGGCGGCCTTGACCAGACGGCCGCGGCCGAGCGGACTCCACGCGGCGACGGCCAGGCCGAACGCGTCGGCCATCGGGAGCATCTCCCGGTCCGCGGTGCGGGCCAGCAGCGAGTACTCCACCTGAACCGCCGCCACCGGAGACCAGCCACGCAACGACACGAGCGTCGCCGCGTGCGCGATCACCCAGGCCGGCATGTTGGACAGGCCGATCGCGAGCACCTTCCCGGCGTGGACCAGGTCGTCCAGGGCGCGCAGTGTCTCCTCGACCGGGGTGTTGCGGTCCCAGGCGTGCACCCAGAGCACGTCCAGGTAGTCGGTGCCGAGCCGGCGCAGCGACCGCTCGACGCTCCCGCGAATCGTCTTGCGGCTGGAGCCGCCCGAGTTCGGGTCGGCCAGGTTCGTCGGCAGGGTGAACTTGGACGCCACCACGAGGTCGTCCCGCTCGGCGGCGACGAGCCGGCCGACGATCTCCTCGCTCTCGCCGGCGGCGTAGTTGTTCGCCGTGTCGACGAAGGTCCCGCCGGCTTCCCGAAAGGCGGCGTAGATCTCGCGGCAGACCGACTCGTCGGATCCCCAGCCGGCGCGGGTGCCGAACGTCATCGTGCCCAGCGCGAACTCCGAGACCCGGATGCCGGACCGTCCGAGCACCCGCTGCCGCAGCGTCGTCGCGTCGCCGTGCACCCAGGCCGGCGGCGGGACCACCGGCAGCCCCCGCGGCGCGGCCGGGGGCGAAGCGTCAGGCGTCATCGTCGGCCACCCAGTTGACGAACCGGTGCAGCGGATACATGCCGTCGTGCGGGTTGCCCATCGTGCCGGTCATCGCGCTGCCGAGCCTGACGACCCGTTGCACCCCGGCAGTTGCCAGCAGGTCGCGGATCTCGGCCTTGCGCTCGGGCGGGTACACGCCGACGGTCTGCGTCGCCACGTTGGCGAAGTGCGTCGCCTCGACGAGCGACCCGACCGGCACGACGTTGACGGTCTTGTTCGTCGGATGGAAGTCGACCGGCTCGGGGGAGCGGACGACGAGGCCCGAGCCGTCGTACTCGCCCCAGATCCGGTAGTCCGGCTCCAGGAAGCGCATGCCCTCGACGGCCTCGCGGATGTCCGGCGGCGTGGCCGGGCCGACGGCGGAGGCGAACTCGCGGTCGACGTTCAGCCGGTCGCGCAGCAGGGCGCAGAACTGGTCGAGCCGCTCCATCTCCGCGTCGTCGTCGACGTCGGTCTCGACGGCGATGTGCCGGGCGGCGAGGCAGGCGTCCTGGTTGAAGACGGTCGCGTCGAGCGCGGCCAGCTCCGCGACCTCGCGCATCGTCTCCGGCGAGGCCAGTGCCTCCCGTCCGATGATCGCCATCGAGACCTTCGGGTCGAAGGCGACCAGGTGGAAGCCGGGCCCGGTGTACTTGATGACGTTGTTGATCGCGGCGCCGCCACCCCAGCCGATGATCTTGTCGAAGTACTGGGCGCGGTAGAGGACGTTCTCGACCTTCGCGTCGCCGCCCTTCCAGTAGACGGCTGACATCGAGCGCAGCACCGGGTGGTCCGGGTCGATGTCGGCCATCGTGCGCAGCACGGCGACGGTGGTGAACGGGTCGGCCGACGGCAGCTTGAAGACGTTGACGGCCTTGACGAGCGCCGCGTCGGCGATCGAGGTCATCGCCCCCGACGGCGAGTTCCCGGCCAGCATGTGCACCAGCCGTGGCGGGAACGCGCGAATCCGGGTCCGCCGGCCGTTCGGGTCGGTGTGCGCAACCCAGCCGTCGAGGACCCGGACGTCGCGGAACGTCTTCTCCAGGCGGAACTCCATCGACTGTCTGGTCAGGAACTGCCCCGGCCGGTGGAACGTGTTCTCGATCATGCGCCGCGGCATCTGGCTGACCTGCGCGGTCAGCTCCAGCGACTCCTGCAGGTACGGGTTCTTCGCCAGGTCCAGGTGCGCGGCGACCTCGACCAGGTAGTCGATGATGTCCGTGAGCGGAACGTCGAAGGCGGGGCCCTGCTCGGTGCGTGGCGTGATCAGCTCGTTGAACTTGATGCGCGGTGTCACGAACGGCACGCCGAAGTCGCGCGAGGCGTACTCGACGTCCTCGCCCCAGACGACCTTGCCGCGAATGACGTGCGGCACCTTCAGCTTCGCGGGCGTCGGCCCGCCGGACGGCGCGAGCCCCGGCGACGGCACGAGGCCCTGCGGCGGGGTGGTGCCCTGCGATGGTGTGGTCTCGGTGACGGTCATCTGCCGCTCCCTCAGCTCTCGATGAAGCCGCGGACGTAGGCGTCCATGGTGCCGGCACAGGTGATCTTGTCGCCGTCCGGCAGGTCCTTGTAGCGGGTGATGTCCTCGAAGACGGTTGTCCCTTCGCGGCCGCAGGAGCAGACGCGGAAGTCCGCGAGAATCCTGTCGCCGGAGATGGTGGCGCCCCACCGGCCGTCGACGGAGAAGTCGAAGAAGGCCGCCCGGCCCTCGACCTGGCCGTCGGACAGTGGCGCGAGCGCCTCGCCGTTCTTGTCGAGCACCAGGAGCGTCAGGCCGGCCGGCACGTGGTAGCGCCCGGCGAGGCACTTCACGCTGCGCAGGTTGACCTCCTGCATCGCGTAGTAGTGCAGGAAGCGGCTCGGCTGGATGTTGAGCAGCTCGAAGATGCGCTCGCGGTAGTCCGGCGGCAGCGTCATCCCCTTCAGCCCGCCCGCGACCTGCAGGCCGTTCAACCCGGTGATGTCGCCGGGCTTGACGCCCTTCTCCCGCAGGATCTCGTTCAGCCGGTACAGCAGGACGAACATCGAGTTGAAGAAGATGTTCTCGTCCCGGTGCGCGATGATCTGGTCCGCGAGGAAATGCAGGCGGGCCTCGACATCGGCCTGGCGGGCGGCACCCTCGGCGTCGAAGGCGGCGACCTCGTCCGGCGAGGCGGTCCCGTCGGCGATCGCGCGGCGCATCGCCCCGAGGCGGGCCATGTACCTGTGGTGGTCCGTGACGGGCTTGGACTCCGGCAACGGGAACGCGTCGGCCTTGCGGTAGTTCGCCAGGAAGACGTCGCGGATGTAGATCGCGGAGCTGATGCCCGTGTCCGGCCCGACTGGGCAGACGTGCCACTCCCTCGACGGGGGCAGGCCCAGCCAGGTCAGCGAGTCCAGCAGGTTCTGGCCGGAGGCCGCACGGTCGGCGCGCGTCTTGTTGAGGAACGACGCCTTTCCCGAGGTCCCGGACGACGACGAGACCAGGTGGCCGTGCTCCTCCAGGCGGGCGATCCAGCCATCGAGATCCTCGACGCCCGCCACGTCCACGTCGGCGACGCGGTAGGTCGAGACCGAGTCGAGCCAGCGGTTCAGCTGCTTCCAGCGGCCCTTGGCGACGATCGTCTCCGGGTAGCTCTTGTACGTCGTGTGCGGAAACAGCAGCGGGACCAGGTCCTCCGCGGAGCGGATCTCCTCGACGCCCTCGGCCTTGGCCCGCTGGGCGAGGACCGGTACCTGCTGGCGGCGCTCCTGGAAGCGGGCGTCGAGCGCCTCCACGATCCCCGGCGCGAGGCCGGCCGACTGGCTGCTGGTCGTCACGGACATGACGCCCCTCTTCTGCGCTGTCGATGCGGGGGAATCCCGGCCGCCGGAGGGCCGCGTCTCGCGCCCAGGGGCGCCACGGTCGAGCGGCGCCGGGTTACTGCACTGGGCAGTCTAGTTTTAACTCAACTCGCCCGTCTAGTTTTCACGGAGACCTGTCAGACTGAGCGCCATGACCACGCCGCCCGGCACCCGGCCGCGCCCGCCACGCCGCGGCGGCCGGCCCACCCGCGAGGAGGCGGCCCAGCTCGACCGGGACGTCCGTGAGCACGCGCTGCGGCTCTTCCTGGAGCACGGCTACGAGGGCACGTCGATGGACGCGATCGCGCAGGCCGCCGGGACGACCAAGGCGTCTCTCTACGCGCGGTTCCCCAGCAAGGACGCCGTCTTCACCTCGGTGTTCGGCTGGGCGATGGGCCGGACGGACTGGCCGGCGCCGGACCCGGCGCCGCCGGCCGAGACGGACGACCTGGCCGGCGCGCTCACCGCGATCGCCCAGGCCGCCGTGCGCCGGGCGCTGGACCCGTCGATGGTGCGGATGAGCCGGATCGCGATCGCGCAGGCTGACCGGTTCCCCGACCTCGCCCGCCGCATCCAGACCACCTCGGGCGGTGGCTCACCGCGCCAGCGTCAGGTGGCCGACCTGCTGCGCCGGCACGCGGCGACCGGTGCCATCGCGCTCACCGACGACCCAGACGTGCTCGCCGACCTGTTCGTCGGCATGGTCTCCAGCGCGCCGGCCAGGCTCGCGTCCTTCGGCATCCGGCCCGACCCGGTCGAGGCCGAGCAGCGCATCCAGGCGGCGGTCCGGCTGTTCGTCGGCGCCCTGCGCCCGTGACAGTGCGCCCGACGCCTGGAGCGGTGCAGGCCGTCAGTACTTGAGCGACAGGATGGTGCGGCTGGGTGCCTCGGCCGGGACGGTCAGCCCGAGGACGACGGCCAGCTCGGGGTTGGCGGCGTCGCGCACCGGGGCGAGCGGCGCCAGCCGCGCGCGAACGGCCGGGTCCCGGGTTGCGCCACCGCTGAGCACCAGACCGTTGATCTTCGCCCAGTCCAGGTCGTTGCGCGTCAGCATCGCCGTGCACCGCTCGATCGCCGGCGCGAGGACTGGCTCGACCAGCTCGCCCAGCTGCGCCGGCGTGAGGCTGAGCTCCAGCAGGAGGTCGGGCAGGAAGACGTCCGCCGACCGCTGCTCGGCCAGCTGCTCCCGGAGCATCCGGGCGGCGTCGCGCAGGTAGCTGGCGCGCCGCCGCCCGGCCTCGCCGTCGCCGTCGTCGATCTGGTAGAGCTCGCGCAGCCGCGTGACGATCGCCGTGTCGATGGAGTGGCCGCCCGCCTGGTCGTCACCGACCTGGTCGAGCACGGCGGCCACCCCACGGTTGGCGGTCACCAGGGCTGCGTCGAAGGTTCCGCCGCCGACGTCGACCACGGCCCAGGTGCCGTCCTCGGGCCGCGGGCCGAGGACGGACCGGGAGGCGGCCGCGGCCTCGTCGACGATCGTGATCGTGTCAGGGGCGAAGCCGGCGTTCTCACCGGCCTCCAGCAGCGCGGCGTGCTGGTCGGGCGTGAAGGTGACCGGCGCCGAGAGGACGAGCCGGTCGAACCCCCGCCCGGCCTGACGGCGGGCCAGCCGGGCCGCGTGCAGCAGTGGCTGGCTGACGGCCTCGGCCGCCGCGAACGGGTGGCCGCCCAGCATCCGGGGCTCGCGCTGGCCGAGGTCGCGCTTGATGTCGCCCCAGCACCAGTCGGGCCGGCTGACCCGGCGGGCCTGGGCCGCCTCACCGACCAGCCAGCGCCCGTCGGACGCGCGGCCGACCGCCGTGGGGAACCAGGCCAGCTGGGTCGCCGGCACCCGGACGAGCACCGGGTCGGCGCTGTCCGCCGTCGTGTAGGCGGCCTTCGTCCAGGTGGTCCCCAGATCGACGGCTAAGAGCCACTCGCGCGCCATTCTTGCCTTGTCCTCCCGGGAGGTCCGTCCCGTTCGAGGAACGGCATCGAGCGCGGGGCGACGCGGCGGTGGCGAGGGCGCGCACCCGAGTGCCCCTGTCGCCGCTGGGCCCCGGCGCGGGGTGCAACGGCAGTGTGGTCATGACTACCACATGGCACGGCCTGGCTCGGCGTGTCCCGCAGCGCAGTGTGACGAGACCACCCGTTCGGGGCGGCGTCCGGCGCATCGCGGGCACGTCGCGCGTAGATTGGATAACGTATCCAATGTCGGACGGTCGCGGCGGCGCCAACAGCGTTGCTCAAGCCGCGCCGGTTCCGACACCGACGCTGACGAACCGCCGATGACCAGCGAGGTGCCGCCCATGCCCGACGAGACCGCCCCCCGGCCGTCCGCGACCGCTCCGCTCGCCGGGGTACGCATCGTCGACGTGTCGATGCTGGGGCCGGGCGCGTTGACGACGCACCTGGCCGACCTGGGCGCGGACGTCATCAAGGTGGAGCCGCCGGGCGGCGAGTACGTCCGCAAGATGGTGTGGCCGTTCATCGAGGGCGTCTCGCTGCTGCACTGGCACATCTCCCGCGGCAAGCGCTCGGTCGAGCTGGACCTGCGCACCGAGGCCGGCCTGGAGGTCTTCCGCGACCTGGTCCGCGGCGCCGACGCCGTCGTCGAGGCGATGCGCCCGGGCGCCCTCGACCGCCGCGGGCTGGGCTTCGCGGCGCTGAGCGAGCTCAACCCGAGGCTCGTCATGTGCTCGATCTCCGGCTACGGCGCGAGCGGCCCGTACCGGGACCTGCCGAGCCACGGCATCGCCTACGACACGTGGGCCGGCGTGGTGACGCCCGCCGTCGACGCGAACGGCTTCACCTACCTGCCGGAGCACGCCTCGATCGGCATCCACGCCGGCCCGCTCTACGGCGCGCTCGGGCTCGTCGCCGCGATCCTCGCGGCCCGCGAGACCGGCCGGGGCAGCCATGTCGAGGTCGGCCAGGCGGACGCCGCGGCGGCGATGGACTGGCTGCGCAGCGAGACCTACCGAGCCTACGAGCGGCCCGAGGACGAGGTCACCGGCAATCCGGTCGACGACTACGAGCGGCGTACCCCGGGCACCGGCGGCATGGAGGACGGCGTCCGCTACCAGGTCTACCGGTCCGCCGACGGCCACGTCCTGTTCATGGCCTCGGAGCGGAAGTTCTGGAAGAACTTCTGCGCCGGCGTGGGCCGGATGGACCTCTACGACCGGCGCCCCGGCGCCGAGTTCGCCGACCACGCCCGCGGCGACCTGGCGACCCGCGCCGAGCTCACCGAGATCTTCGCGACCCGGACGACCGCCGAGTGGATCCGGTTCGCCGGCGAGCACGACACGACGATCGCGCCGGTCAACACCCCGAAGTCGATCGTCGAGGACCCGCAGTTCGCCGACCGGCTGCCCTGGCTGCCGGCCGAGACCTTCGGTATCGACGAGCTGCCGTTCCCGGTGCGTTTCGACGGGAGCAACCCCCAGCCACGCGGCCGGGCGCCGAAGCCGGGAGAGCACGCGGCCGAGGTCCTCGCCGGGGTTCTCGGCTACGACGAGGAGAAGGTCGCCGAGCTGCGCGCCGCCGGTGCGTTCGGCCGGGCCTGACGCCTGTCCTGAAACTGAGTGGGACGGACCCCACGCCGCCGCGGTTCGGCGTTCGGAGGCGTGCGAGCTCGCATACTGATATTTTATACAATCTGATAGCTGAACGTAGCCGTACCTGCCTGCGGTCGAACGACGCGGTCGCGTCAGGCAGTCGAAGTGCGAACTCAGTCTGCGAAGTCATGGAACGAAACCGAGGTGCTGGGCATGGGGCTGCTCGACGGCAAGGTCGCGATCGTCACCGGGGCCGGGCACGGCATCGGCCGGGGCCACGCCCTCGAACTGGCGAAGCAGGGCGCGAAGGTCGTCGTGAACGACCTGGGCGGCTCGCTGCGCGGTGAGGGCCAGAGCCGGGCCGCCGACGAGACCGTCGCGCTCATCGAGAAGCGCGGCGGCATCGCGGTCGCCGACTACGCCGACGTCGGCGACTTCGACCAGTGCGGTGAGCTGATCGGCCGCGCGGTGGACGTGTTCGGCAAGCTCGACGTCCTGGTGAACAACGCCGGCATCGTGCGTGACTCGGTGATCTGGAACATGCCGCCGGACGACTTCGACGCGGTCATCCGGGTTCACCTGCGCGGCACCTGGTCCACCTGCCAGCACGCCGCCAAGTACTGGCGTGCCGCGGCCAAGGCCAAGGGCGGCCCGGTCGGCGGCCGGATCATCAACACCACCTCCGGGGCGGGCCTCGGGGGCAACTTCGGCCAGTCGAGCTACGCGGCGGCCAAGGCGGCGATCGTCGCCGTCACCCAGACGCTCGCGCTGGAGCTGCTGCGCTCCGGCGTGACGGTGAACGCGGTGGGCCCGTCCGGCCTCACCCGGATCACCGCCACGATCCCGGGCATGGGCGCGGCGTTCGAACCGGACGAGGTCGCCGAGGGCGAGTACCACCCGATGGACCCGGCGAACAGCTCCCCGCTGGTCGCGTGGCTCGCCAGCGACGAGGCCGACCACGTGACCGGCCAGGTCATCCGGGTGATCGAGGACAGGATCATCTGGATGCGCGGCTGGACCGAGCGCAAGGTCATCTCGGCGGGTGGCAAGCGCTGGGACCCGACCAAGCTCGGCGAGGTGCTGGCGCAGGACGTCTTCGAGACCCGCGGCCCCGGGATGCGCTTCCCTCCCTCCTGACAGCCGACGGTCCTGGCGGACGACAGTCCTTCTAGGTGACAGTCCTGACAGGTGACGGTCCGGACGAGCGAGAGCCGGCCGGCGACCCGGAGAAGAGGCCAGACGATGGCGGTAGATCTCGCCGAGTTACTGAAGCCGGCGCACACGGTCCTGCTCACGCAGGAATGCCAGAACGGCGTCATCGGCACGCCCAGCTCGCTGCCCATCCTCGCCGAGGTGGCCCGCGAGTCGGGGATGATCGCGAACGTGGCCCGGCTGGCCGCCGGTGCCCGGGCCGCCGGGGTCGGCGTGCTGCACGCGATCGCGGCGCGCCGGCCGGACGGCCGCGGCTCCAGCACCAACGCCCGGCTCTTCCTCGGCACCGACAAGGCGCCGGTCAAGCAGCTGCTCGGCACGCCGGCCGTCCAGGTCCTCGACGAGATCGGTCAGGAGCCGTCGGACCTGGTCTCGGTCCGGCTGCATGGCGTCTCGCCGATCGCCGGGACCGACGTCGACGCGCTGTTGACCAACCTGGGCGCGAGGACCGTGGTGATCGTCGGGGTGTCGTCCAACGTCGCCGTCCCGGCGGCCGTGTTCGACGCGGTGAACCTGGGCTACCAGGTCGTCGTGGTCCGGGACGCGATCGCCGGCGTGCCCACCGAGTACACCGATCTGGTGCTGCGCAACTCGCTCGCGCTGTGCGCCACGATCGTCGGCACCGACGACGTTCTCGCCGCCTGGGAGAAGCCCTCCGCAGACTGACGGCCAGTCGGTAGCGTGGGCCCAGGTTGTTCACATCCCGTGCGTGGTCACCGGCAAGACCTAATGTTGACGTCGGTGTCAAATCCATCTAGCGTGGGAGGGCCGCGGGCCCCGTGGTGAACAACCGACGACGGGAGGACGACATGACAGCCCTGAAGGCCGGCGCCCGGCTGAAGGACGAGGCGACTGGCGTGGAGGCGGTCGTCGTCCGGGTCACCGCGGAGTCAAGCCTCGAACTGCGCCCGGGCGGCCCGGCCGCGCTGGGCAAGCGCTACACCTGTGCCGTGTGTGAGGCCCAGGTCCTCGTCGCCAAGGCCGGTGCCGCCGAGCCCGTATGCCACGGCGAGCCGATGTCTCTCGCCCAGGCCAAGCCGCTTCCGTCCTCGGACTGAAACGACGGACTGAAACGACGGTCGCCCGGAAACGGGCGCGGAGCGGATGGAAGCGCTCAGCGCCCGTTCAGGTCGGCTGCTGGTTCCTCCAGCTGGAGAGCGTTCAGGCAAAGGCGGACGAGTTGCTCGACGCCTTCGTCAAAATCAAACTCGAACAGCTTCTGCACAAACCACATCTCGGCGAAGCGGTTCATCATCGCGCTCATCGCCGCCAGCGCCACCTCGGGGATGATGCTCGGGTCGGCCCAGCCCTGCTCCTGCATCCGGCGAACGGCCTTGGCGGCGCGGATACGGTCGGCTTCCTGGTATTCGAACCGGATACTGGTCAGTTCCGGGTCGTATCGCGAGACCATCTCGATGACGCCGATGATCCGGGCCTCGTCCCGGTAGCTGGCCAGGAACTGCGTGGCCACCTGCCGGATCGTCGCGGCCGGCGTCCTGGCGGAGGGCCCGTTGAAGACCGACGTGTACATCGGCTGCTGGAGAAGGTCGCCGACCGCCATGGCGACCTCGCGGAAGATCTGTTCCTTCGAGTCGAAGTAATGGTAGAACGACCCGTGTGACAGCCCGGCGTGCTCGGCGATGTCGGAGATCCGGGCGTCCAGGAAACCGTCCTCCTCGAAGACGGCCTTCGCTGCCTGCACGAGCCGGGCTCTGGTCGCGGCGCCCTTGCGGGAACGCGGCCCGCTCGCCTTGTCTCGCCCCTCCGACCGGGCACCGGGCACCGGCGCGGGCGGGGACACATTATCTGTGGACGCCACGGCAGCCTTCCACGAATGGTCCTCCGATCGACACCGATGTTTACCGGTAAGTCTACCGGTGGATTGTCATTGACGTCGACGTTAAAATTGACAAAGCGTGTCGGGTACCAGAGCCCGCGGCACCAGGCCGCTCTTGCCTCAGGTGTTCCAGGGCACTTCGGCCGGCCGCGGACCCGGCCCGAGCGCGGCTCGCCACCGGCCTCGCCACGCAGTGTCATCGTGGTCCCGCGCCGTGGTCAGCCTTCTGCATCGGCGTCACCTGGCTCAGGGAGATCGATATGTCGCTGTTCGACGCGTTCCGGCTCGACGGCAAGCGAGTGTTAGTAGTGGGTGGGGCCACCGGCATGGGTGCCGCCGCCGCCGAGGTCGCGCTGGGCCTCGGTGCCGAGGTGACCGTCCTGGACATCGCGGAGATCACCACGGTCGGCGCCAAGGCCATCCACGTCGACCTGCGTGACACCGCGTCCATCGACGCGGCGCTCGCGGCCGCCGGCGCGCCGTACCACGTGGTGCTTTGCGCCGCCGGCGTCGCAGACGGGACCGAGGGCATCGAGAAGACCAACTTCCTCGGCCACAAGTACCTGCTGGAGCGGCTGCTCGCCGCGGACGCGCTGCCGCGTGGCTCGGCCATCGGCTTCATCTCGTCGGCGGCCGGGCTCGGCTGGGAGAAGAACCTCGACGACCTGAAGGTCTACCTCGCGATCGAGGATGTCGCCGAGGCGTCGGCGTGGGCGATCGAGCGCAAGCGGGCCGACTACGTCTGGAGCAAGCAGTCGATCTGCGCGTACGTGGCCACCCAGGCCATGCCGCTGCTGGCTCGTGGCATCCGGATCAACGCGATCTGCCCCGGGCCCACGGACACACCGCTCGCCCGGGCGAACGCCGAGACCTGGCTCGGTTTCGGCGCCGGCTACCGCGCCGAGGTCGGCATCGAGGCGGCGACGCCGCTGGAGCAGGGATACCCGCTGGTGTTCCTGTGCTCGGACGCCGCCGCCGGGATCAGCGGGATCACCCTGATCACCGACGCCGGCCACTTCGCCGCCGGCAACACCGGGGTCTGGCCGGCGGACACCGGCGCGGTCCACTACCTGCTGGGCAAGTTTTGAGCGAGTCAGGCGAGGTCCTCGACGGCGTTCCCGGGCCGGGCGCCGTGCCGTCACTCGAGATCGAGACGGTCGACGTGCCGGGCATCCCCAACGCCCGCCAGGTCCGCCACAGCGCGCGGGACGGGCACGCCCTCGGCCCGATCATGATGGCGACGCGCCGGATCGGCGACGAGCTGCGCGGCTCCTGCCCGGTCTCGCCCGGAATGTGCGTACCGGGGACGAACACCGTCCAGCTCGCCCCGCTCGTGGTCTGGACGGATGTCATCGGCGGTCGGCTGGCGGTCGGCGAGCTCGCGCCGCGGGTGCCCGTCACCCTCGACCTGGACGTGCAGCTCACCGTCCCGCCCCGCCCGACCAGCCAGATCAACGCGACCGGGCGGGTGATCAAGACCGGGCGTTCGGTCGTCGTCCTCGGCGTGGAGTTCACCGACGACGCGGGTGAGCTCCTCGGCGTCGGGGCGGCCGCGTTCATGGCCGCGGGCGATCCGTCGCTCGTGATGCCGCCGATCGTCTGGGAGGACCCGGACGAGGCCCCGCCGCGCCCGCCGCTGCTGACGAGCCTCGCCGAGCACGTCGGCTGCGAGCTCAGGGAGCCCGGTGTCGCGGCCGTCTACCGGACCGTGCACGGACTGAACTCGTCGAACACCGTCAACGGCGGGCTGATCGCGCTAGCGGTCGAGCAGGCGGCACTTTCGCTGAACCCGGGTGTGCCGCTGGCATCGATTACCTTGCGTTATCTACGGCCGGTTCGAATCGGGCCGGCCGTGGCGACGGCGACGGCCCACGGCGGGATGACGACGGTCGAGGTCCGCGACGCGGGCGCCGACGGAAGGCATGCCGTCCGGGCGGTCACGAGAAGTTTCTAGCCGGCGGACCGGACCCGAAAAGACCGGTTTGTGAACGCCCACTCAGGTGTCGGGGTGCACGAAATCCCCGGCACCTGAGCTGGACCTGCCCGCTGGCCGCAGCGTCCTGGCCTGTCGACGCGTCGGCTTGTCGGCTACAGGCGGTAGAGCTTGCGGGCGTTCTCGCCCAGAATCTTCGCGCGGATCTCCGGCGAGAGCGTCGCCATCTTCTCCTCGACTGTCTCCAGCGGGTGCGGGTAGAGACAGGTCGGGTGCGGGAAGTCGGTCTCGAACAGGATGCGGTCCGCGCCGACGGCCTCGACGAGCGCCGGCAGCTTGCCCTGGTTCTTCTCGAACCAGAACGTCGCGTAGATGTTGCTCCTGAAGTACTCAGAGGGCAGCTTCTTCATCTTGGCCAGCTCGCGGGGGGCGTTCTCGTTCATCTCGTAGTCAAGCGTCTCGAGAATGAACGGAATCCAGCCGACGCCGCTTTCGACTGAAACCGTCTGAAGGTCGGGGTGACGGTCGAAGATGCCGGAGAGAATCAGGTTCGTCACGACGCGCGCATTGCCGATGAACAGCAGGGTGCCGCCGATGGCGAGCCGGGTGTTGGCCGCGTGTGACGGCCACGGGTATTTGCCATAGAACGTCATTCCGGTGACGGAGGCGCCGATATGGAAATGCACCGGAAGCTTCAGCTCGGACACGGCCGCCCAGAACGGGTCCCAGGCCGGGTCCGCGAGGTCGGGGGAACCCAGGTCCTGCGGGTCCGACGTCATGTTCACGCCGCGTGCACCGAGCGCGGCCACCCGCTTCGCCTCGGTGACGCACAGGTCGATGTCCCAGGCCGGCATCAGCGGGAGCGGCAGCAGGCGGTTGCCCGACTCCGCCTGGATCTCCGCCATCGAGTCGTTGTAGATCTCGATCGTCAGCCGGGTGAGTGCCGGGTCGTCGACGAGTCCCAGGTCCTGGCCACCGAGGCCGATCGTACTGGGGAAGATGATCTGCGCGTCGATGCCGAGCTCGTCCAGGACGCCGATGCGGACCGCGGGGTCGTAGGCCCCGACGTGGATCTGGTCGTGCGTCCAGTGGAACAGGGCCTTGTCGGCTTCTTCCTTCGTCCCGTCGCGGCCGATGACCCCACCCGGGCTGAACCGCCCCAGCGGGTGGCCGTCCATGACCCACGTCGGCTCGCCGTCGACGATCCGCGGCTGGGGGACCCGGTCCTTGTAGGCCGCGGGAGCGCGCTTGGTGAAAAGATCGGCTGGTTCGGCCCAGTGCGAGTCCGCGTCGACGATGAATAAGCCATTCTTTGACATAGATATCAATGTTAGATTCGTGCCATGGCGTACGCAACCGTAGACGGTTTATCGATCTCCTACGAGCTGATCGGCACGGGCGACGGCCAGGCCTGGGCGATCACGCCCGGTGGCCGTTACAGCAAGGACACGCCGGGTATCCGTGAGTTGGCGGCCGCCCTTGCCGAGGGCACCGGCGGGAAGGCGCTTATCTGGGACCGCCCCAACACGGGCGCCTCGGATGTCTGCTTCACCGGGGAGTCCGAGTCCCAGATGCAGGCGGACGCGCTGGGCGGCCTCATTCGGCAGCTCGAGCTGGGGCCGACCATCATCGCCGGCGGATCGGGCGGCTCCCGGGTGTCCATGCTGACCGCCGCCCGTCACCGGGACCTGTCTGCCGGCCTCGCGATCTGGTGGATCAGTGGCGGGGTGTTCGGGCTCATGAGCATCGGCGTGCACTACGGGTCAGGCTCGTTCCGCGCGGCCTGGGACGACGGCATGCCGGCCGTCGCCGCGTTGCCCGAGTGGGCTGAGGTCATCGAGCGCAACGACGGCAACCGCCAGCGCATCCTCGACCAGGACCGGGCGACGTTCCTCGAGACCATGGAACGCTGGATGGCGGTCTACTGCGTCGACGACGAGGCGCTGGTCCCGGGCCTGTCCGACGACGAGGCGGCCAAGCTCGACCTGCCGACCCTGGTCTTCCGCAGCGGCGCGAGCGACATGCACCACCGCCGCGAGACCTCCGAGAAGATCGCCGCCGCGCTGCCGAACGCGGTCCTGCGCGAGCCGCCGTGGTCGGACACCGAGTGGGCCGACCGCCACACCCCCGAGGCCGCCAAGGAAGGCCTGTTCGCTCACTGGCCGCTGCTGGCGCCCGACCTCCTCTCCTGGTGGGGCGCGAACGGCGCCTGACCGTCGCCCCCGCGGGGGGGGGGCCCCCCCGCCCCCGCCCCGCCCCCGCGGGGGGCCGCCCCCCCCCGGGCCGGCCCACGCCCTTCTTGATAAGTGAATGCATACTTGCCAGCCGGTCTGGCGTACGGGCGTGGGACGGGGAGACGGATGGCGGCACCGTTGCGGGTGGGGTTCCTGGACGACCTGGCGGACGGCCCGCCGAGCCCGACCGACGTCGAGCAGTGGTTACGTCTGGTAGCGGACGAGTACCTCGCGGCCGGCCGCCTGGACCGGGAGGTGGAGGTCGTCGCCTCGTTCGGCCTCGGACTGCCGTCCGGCACGGCGGCGGCCGTCGAGCACGCCTTCGCCCGGCTGGACGCGGCGGACGTGCTGCTCGTCGTCGGGCCGGCGGTCGGCGACAACGCGCTAGTCGCCACCCCCCTCGCCGAGCGGTTCCAGCTCCCGACGATCAACTGGGCCGGCACGGAGCGGGCCCGCGGCGCCTGGATGTTCCACCTGCAGGTCGGCTCGCACGAGGACGAGGGAGCGGTGCTCGCCCAGCACCTGGCGTCGCTGGGCGCCAGCAGGGTTGGCGTCGTCCACGACCGGTCGCCCATCGGGCGGCGCTACCTGCACTACCTGACCACCGAGACCGAGCTGTACGGCGCGGTGGTGACGGCGACGGCCGGGCTGACGCCGCTGGCCGAGGACGCCACGGCGCAGGTCGGGCGAGTGCTGGCGTCCGGGCCCGACGCGCTCGTCTACCTGGGGCTCGGCCGGACGGCGGCCCCGGTGGCGCGCGCGGCCGACGCGGCGGGCTTCGACGGGCCGCGGCTGATGAACTCCGCCGGCATGTTCGGCCGCCAGCCGGAGATCGGCCGGGCCCTGGAGGGCTGGACGTACGTCGACATCTACTCCGACGCCAACCCGGCCCTGGCCGCGCTGCGCGAGCGGCTGGAGGTCCCGCCGGCCCGGGCCGCCGCCGCGGCCAAGGGCTACGACCTGGCCCGGCTGGCCGTCGAAGGCCTGGCCCGCGCCAGCGAGCTGACCCGCGACGGCGTCCGCGACGGGCTGGAGCAGATCAAGTGGCTGCCCGCGACGGAGGGCCACGACGGCACCCAGCTGGGCTTCGGTCACCGCGACCGCGGCGCTCTACACGGCCGCTACCTCGTCCTGCGCCGCTGGCAGGATGGCGAGTCCGTCCAGGTCTAGCGCCGCGACCATCACGGAGGCGGCGCTGGACGTTCGGACCGGGTCCCGAGCGGTCTCAGCAGGGACCGACGCCGAGCACGGTCCAGAACAGGAACAGGAACGCCGCCACGGGGCCGCACCGTGGCTGGGACCTGCCCGGCTTCCTGGTCGGTGCGGGGCTGGCCGACGACTCGCCGTTCGGTCGAGGGCTGGCCTGGGGAGCCGACGTGTGCGCCGGCGCGGGGGAGGCCTGGGCGCGGCCGGCGCCGCCCTGGTCGGCGCCTGGCCCGGCCACGGCGGAGATCGGTTGGGCGGCCGGCGGGGGACCGGCCGCAGTGCTGTCTGTTGGCACCGGGAGCTCGGCGTCGGTCAGGGCCGGCTCGGTGGACGTCGGCGCGGCGTCGACGGGAGTCGGGCTCGTGTCGCCCGGCGCCGTCGCGTCGGTCGAGCCGAGCGCGCTCGGGAAGGCGATCGGCTGTTCCGCGGCTCCGCCGGCCCTGCTGCCGCCGTGCTGGCTGACCGCCGTGACCACGACGCCGGCGATCAGCATGAACAGCAGCGCCAGCATGGCGACGACCACCGACCGCGACACCACCCGCGTCGGCCGGTCCGCCGGGTCGTCCTCGTCCTCGTCGGCGTCCAGCGCCGCGCGACCGGCCGTGTTGGCCGGCTCGATATCGGCTAGCCCGATGTCGGCCAGCCCGCCGTCATCGGAGTCGAGTGGCTCAGCGTCGTCGGCTGGCTCAGCGTCGTCGGCTGGCCCGGCGTCGTCGGTGTCGGCTGGCTCGGCGGCGGCCGTCGCGGTGTCGAGTGGCTCGGGGTTGGGCGGCCCGGTGTTCTGAAGCTCGGTGTTCTGAAGCTCGGGGTCGGGTGGGTCGCTTCTGGGTGGATCGGTGCCGGCGGCCGGCGGATCAGGGGGCTGGCTGTCGGCGGCCTCGGCGCCGTGGGTCTCGTCGACGGCGGCCTCGCTGCCAGCGGTGCCGTCACCGGCCGACGCCGCGGCTTCCGCGCCTAATACCGGATCTTCCGAGTTCTGCATCTGACCCCGCCCAGGTGCGGTCGCAGGCGGCAGTTCCGCTGCGACGGTTCGACCTGCGCGCCGATCGTCGACCCGACCACGCGGCGGCGCTCGGGCCGGCCCCACCCCAGGACCGACGGCGACTACGGACCGGACAGTAACGACAAGGCATGCCAAACGCCACAGATACGCCGACCCTCCGGCACCGTCGGTGCCCCCGCACCCGTCCCCCGCTACCTGGCGCATCCGCCACCAGCCAACCCGATGCGGACAGTGACACTCGCTGCGCGATCAACCGTCGGCGAGTGCTGCCGCGGCCGGGCCGCGGCGGGCGCGCAGGACCGAGTCATGCGTCGCCGCGCCATGGTGCTCGTGAGCCCTGAACGGACGGGTCTCGGCGATCTCGATGATCCAGTCGGGGCCCAGGGTGGCGGCGACCTCGGGAGCGCTCCAGGCCACCTCGGCCAGGTGCGGATCGGGCGCGCCCGGACGACGATCGCCATGCCGGTCGCCGTGCCCGTGGCCGGCACCAGCCTGCGCGGGCGCGCTGGTGCCTTCGGCAGGGGCGTGGCCGACGAGCAGGAGCGTGCCGCCCGCAGCGACGGCCGCCGCCAGGTTCGCGAACAGGGCGCGGCGCGGTCCCGGCGGGAGGCACAGGTAGTGGGAGACGACCAGGTCGAACGTTCCCGGGGCCGGCTCGGTCGCCAGATCGGCCCGTCGCCAGGTGATGCCGTGGCCCTGACGGTCGGCGTGGCGAGCGGCGGCCTCCAGCGCGGCGGGTGAGAGGTCGACGGCGGTGACCTTCCAGCCGCGGTCGGCCAGCCAGCCCGCGTCCGCGCCAGTGCCCGCTCCCGCGTCGAGGACTGTCCCGGCAGGGAGGGCCGCGATCTGCTCGACCAGCACCGGGTTGGGCCGGTCGGGCCCCGGGTGCGCCTCGGCGCGAGCCCGGTGCCGAGCGTCCCAGGCGTCCGGGCCGAAGACCAGGTCCTGCCGGTGGGCACGGTGGGCGTCGAGCGCCACCCGGGTGTCCTCGGTGACCAGGTCCATGTTGATCGCGGCACCGGCGGTGAGACCGGCGGCGGCGGACACCAGGACCTGGGCCTGGGCGCTGGCGACGTTGCCCGCGACCCACACGCCGGGCACGGCGGTCGCGCCCATCGGGTCCGCCTCGATCTGGGAGCCGATGACGAACTCGCCGAGCCGCAGCTCGACGGGCGCCAGGCCCAGCGGCGCGAGCAGGTCGGCCCGGCTCACCATCCTGGTCCCGACGGCGACGGCCCGGCGTGCGACGACCTCACCGGAGCGCAACCGCACGCCGGTGAGCCGGTCGTCGGTGACCTCCAGCCCGGCGACCTCGCCGTCGACGACCCGGATCCCGCGCGCCGCGAGCTGTTCGGCCTGCTCGTCGCCGAGCGGCGGCGAGGTGTGCCGGAACAGGACGACGTCGGCGGTCAGCTGCCGCCACAGCAGGGCCTGATGGACGGCCAACGGCCCGGTGGCCAGGATGCCGACCGGCTGGTCGCGCAGCTCCCAGCCGTGGCAGTACGGGCAGTGCACCACGTCGCGCCCCCACCGATCGGCCAGACCGGGCACGTCGGGAAGCTCGTCTACGAGGCCGGTCGCCACGAGCAGCCGGCGGGCCAGCAAGGTCCGGCCGTCCGCCAGCCCGACCTCGAACCTCGGGCCACCAGCCGGCGAGAGGTCGGCGCCGTCGATCCGCGCGAGCGTGGTGACCGACCCTGACATGATCTGGCCCCCGTAGCCGGCGACCTCGGCGCGGCCTGCCGCCAGCAGGTCGGCCGGGGGAGTGCCCTCGCGGCCGAGGTAGTTGTGCACGCCGTCGGCGGGGGCGTTGCGAGGCGCCCCCGCGTCGACCACCAGAACCGACCGGCGCGCCCGGGCGAGCGTCAGCGCTCCCGAGAGCCCGGCCGCCCCGCCGCCGATGACCACCACGTCGTAGCCGTCGCTGCCGCTCACCTGGTCGGCTGTCTCGATCGCCATGCCTGCCTCCTGTGCGTGCTGCCCGTGGCCGGTCCGTCCGTGGCCGCGGGCTGGTGCTTCGTTCACTCGGGGGCGACAGTGCACCGGCGTGGCCGAGTTTGACAAATTGCTTTGCCAAGATGGCAAACTGGCGGCATGGTGGACCAACGACTGGACGACACGTCCGAGGCCGGGGACGAGCCCGCCCTCGACGACGTGCTGGCGGCGGTGGGGCCGCGGCTGCGGGCGCTGCGGCATGAGCGCCAGGTGACCTTGCCGCAGCTGTCCCAGGCGACCGGCATCTCCGTCAGCACGCTGTCACGGCTGGAGTCCGGGCAACGGAAGCTCACCTTGGAGCTGTTGCTGCCGCTGGCCCGAGCCCATCAGGTACCGCTCGACGAGCTCGTCGGTCACCCGCCGACCGCCGACCCGCGGATTCATCCGCGCCCGTTCCAGCGCAACGGCATGACGTTCATGCCGCTGACCCGCCGCCCCGGCGGGCTGCAGGCGTTCAAGATGCTCATTCCGGCCCACTGGCCGGTGGGCGAGCCGCAGCCGCAGGTCCACGAGGGCTACGAGTGGCTCTACGTGCTCTCCGGCCGGCTGCGGCTGCTGCTTGGCGAGCACGACCTCCTGCTCGGCGCAGGCGAGGCCGCCGAGTTCGACACGCACGTGCCACACGCCTTCGCGAACCCGACCGCGCAGCCAGCCGAGATCCTCAGCCTCTTCGGCCCACAGGGCGAGCGCCTCCACCTACGCGCCCGCCCAACGCCCCGGACCACCGACAACTGACCGGCTCGCTCGGCGGTCAGCCATGATCGCTGTTTTGGCCCTCGGGTGGTCGTTGCGGGGCCTGTTTCATAGCCACCAGAGGACGAAAACAGCGATCAAGACGACGGGTGGACCTTGGCGGACCCGGGCCGGTTACTCGGTGGGGCCGAGCCGGGAGCCGGGGCGGAACGTGAGCGGGAGGCTGTGCGGGGCGCGGGTGAGGGTGTTGTGGAAGTGCACCTGGGCGCCGTCGGCCAGCCGGACGTCGTCCAGCCGGCGGGTCAGCTCCTCCAGCGCGACGCGCAGGTTCAGCCGGGCGACCGCGGAGCCCAGGCAGCGGTGCGGCCCGGCGCCGAAGGCGACGTGACGGTTGGGGGAGCGGGTGGCGTCGAACAGCTCGCCGCCCGGGAACTCGGCCGTGTCGTGGTTCGCCGACGCCCAGTACATGAGCACCTTGTCGCCCTTGGCGATCTGGCGGCCGCCGAGCTCGACGTCGCGGGTGGCGGTGCGGGCGACGGCGATGAACGGCGAGTCGAGGCGCAGCAGCTCCTCGACCGCGGTCGGGATCAGCGCGGGGTCGGCCCGCAGCTGCGCGGGGATCTCCGGCTGCGCGGCGAACCGCAACATTATCAGGCCCAGTGCCCCGGCGGTGGTCTCCAGCCCGCCGAGGATGAGCAGCTGGATGATGCCGGTCGTCTCGCCCTCGGTCAGCGGGCGCCCCTCGTACTCGGCGGCGAGGATCGCGTCGACGACGTCACCCTTGGGCTCGCCGGCCCGCCGGGTCGCGACGAGGTCGGAGATCCAGGCGGAGAGCCCGGCCCAGCACTCCCGTGCCTGCGGATGGTTCGGCACCGACGCGGCCGACGCCAGCAGGGAGACCTTCTCCAGGTCCTCCCGCGGCGCGTGCAGGGCGAGGTCGAAGAAGGCGATGCTGGGGAACGGCCGGGCGAAGTCGTCCATGAACTCACACGAGCCGCGCTCGATCATGTCGTCGAGCAGCCGGGTCACCAGCGCCCGGACCGGTGCCTCCCAGTGTGCGATCGCCCGAGGCGTCAGGTGCTGGTTGACCAGCCGCTTGTAGACGCGCTGCTCGGGTGGGTCCACCTCGACCGGGATGTTGCGGACGTGGCCTCGGCTCGGCGGGATGTTCAGGCCGTCGGTCGAGGTGAACGTCTCCCAGTCCTGCGCGACCCGCAGCACGTCCTCGTACTTCGTAACGACCCAGTAGCCGCCGTGCAGCTCGCTGTGCGCGACCGGGCAGAGCGACCGCATCCGGCTGAGCGTCTCCGGCAGCACCGGGGCGAGCTCCGGCGCGACGTGGTCGAACTCCCGCAGGCACCACTCGTCCGGCATCCGGCCGTCTGGTAGCCGGCGCTGCGGCACCGCGGCGGACACGTCTGTTAAGCCGGCGGCCGGTGTCGACGCTGTCGTGTCCATCTGCTCATCACTCCGTGTTGATCCAGACCGATTTCACGTTGAGGTAGCTCTCCAGCGAGCTCTGGCCCATCTCGCGGCCGTACCCGCTGGTCTTGTAGCCGCCGAAGGGCACGGCCGGGTCCATGTCCAGCATGGTGTTCACCCAGACGGTGCCGACCCGCAGGCCGTTCGCCATCCGGAACGCGCGGCCGACGTCGCGGGTCCACACCCCGCCGGCCAGGCCGAACGGGCTGTCGTTGGACCGGGCCGTCGCCTCTTCGAGGGTGTCGAACGGCAGGACGCAGGCGACCGGGCCGAAGATCTCCTCGCGGGCGACCCGCATGTCGTCGCGGACGTCGGCGAAGACCGTCGGCGCGACGAAGAAGCCGTCACCCAGCTCGCCGTCGGCCAGCCGCCGCCCGCCCGCGGTCGTGCGGACCCCTTCGGCCTTGCCCAGGTCGAGGTAGCCCACCACCCGGTCGAGCTGGCGGGCCGAGACGACCGGCCCGATCACGGTTTCCGGGTCCAGGCTGTCGCCGACCCGCAGGCCGTCCGCGAACGTCGACATCCGGTCGACGAACTCGTCGTAGACCGGCCGTTCGACGTACACCCGGCTGCCCGCGCAGCAGATCTGGCCCGAGTTCAGGAAGACGCCCATCGAGACGCCGGGGACGGCACGGTCCAGGTCGGCGTCGGCGAACACGACGTCCGGCGACTTGCCGCCGAGCTCCACCGTGACCCGTTTGACGTTGCCGGCCGAGGCCCGGATGATCTGCTGCCCGACGGCCGTCGAACCGGTGAACGCGACCTTGTCGACGCCCGGATGCTCCGCCAGGGCAGCGCCGACGGTGGCGCCGAGGCCGGTGACGACGTTGACGACACCGGCCGGCAGCCCGATCTCGACGAGCAGCTCACCGAGGCGGATCGCGACGAGGCTCGCCTCCTCGGAGGGCTTGAGCACCATCGTGCAGCCGGTGGCGAGCACCGGCGCGATCTTCCAGATGGCGTTGCTGATCGGCCGGTTCCACGGCACGATCGCCGCGACGACGCCGACCGGCTCCTTCTGCGTGTAGGTGAAGACCGACCCCGGCAGCGAGTTCTGGATCGTCTCACCCTGGATCTTCGTCGCCCAGCCGGCGAAGTAGCGCAGCACGCTGGCTTCCCAGGAGGTGCGCGCCTTCGTCCGGGGGCGCCCGATCGGAACGCCCATATCGAGCGTCTCCAGCAGGCGCAGCTCCTCGAAGTCGCGCTGGACCGCGTCGGCGAACGCCCACAGGAGGTCCTGGCGGTGGCGCGGGGTCAGCCGCGGCCAGGGCCCGCCGTCGAAAGCGGCCCGGGCCGCCGCGACGGCCCGGTCGACGTCGGTGGCGTCGCCCTCGGCGAGCTCGGCGATCGTCGCGCCGGTCGACGGGTTGACGCTGGTGAACCTCCGCCCGCCGGCCGCGTCGACCCACTCGCCGCCGATCAGCAGCTTCTTGGGACCGGCCTTCAGGAAGTCCGGCGTCGGTCGGACGGATGCCGTGAGGGCGGGCGTCACCCGGGTTCCTCGGCTGGCGAGGCCGTGACCTCGCTGAGCAGCTCATAGAACAGGACGACGGGCGGTGGCTTCAGGGAGAGCGCGTCGCTGGCGGTGCCCGGCGGCCGGGACCGCATCGCGACCAGGGCGGCGTCCAGGTCCTCGGCCTCGACCTCATAGACGGCCAGGTAGCCCTGCACGGACTCGGGAGCCTTGATCGGGCCGGTGGCCCGCAGCCGGTAGCGACGCGCGGCCGTGAAACCGGCGACGGACAGCATCTCCGGGAGGTGGTCCTCGTCGTACCACTTGTTGAAGTCGGCGTCCTGCTCCGGGCTCGCCGGGCTGGACTGCACGACCATGATTCCTCTGGGCATGACGAGTCCCCTCAGCGGTCCGGCAGGGCTTCGAGCCGAACGTAACACTACAGAGCGAGTACTCGCTAGCTTGCGCGGTTTGGCCGGCCGGCCGGCCCACCGGGGCCACTCTGACCTGGCTTCGGGTCATAAATTAGTGAGGACTCACTTGAGAGCGGCCTGTGACCACGGTTACGCTCTGTCCCGCGATCTCCGGCACTGGTCCTGGCCGGGTCACCGCACCAGCCTTCCCCCGCCCGCGGCGGGGGTGCCGCCGGGAGGAAGAACCGTTGTCGCAGCTTTGGCAGTTCGCCCTGATCGGATTAGCCGGCGGCGGCGCGTACGCGCTCGTCGCGCTTGGCGTCGTCGCCGTCTACCGGGGCTCGGGCGTCCTGAACTTCGCCCAGGGCGCCATCGGCATGGTCGGCAGCTACGTCTTCTGGGACCTGCACGCGGGTAGCGAGGGCGCCGGCCTGTACGGCGGCACCACCAGCAGCGGCGCCATCGCCTCGCTGCCGGTCGCGCCCGCGATGCTGATCGGCGTGGCCAGCGGCGCGGTGCTGGGGCTGCTGTTCTACCTGCTCGTGGTCCGGCTGCTGCGCAACGTCCCCGACATGGCCAAGGTGGTCGCCACGCTCGGCCTCATGCTGCTGCTGCAGAGCGCGGTCGTGAAGCGGTACGGCACCGAGTCCCACCTGCTGCCCCCGCTGTTCGGCCGCGGCAAGATCAAGATTCTCGGCGGTCTGATCACCTACGACACCCTCGCCATCCTGGTCGTCACGATCGGGCTCGCCGTCGGGCTGTCGCTGATGTTCTCGCGGACGAAGCTCGGGATGAACGCGACCGCGCTGCGGGAGAACCCGACCGCCGCCAGCGGGATCGGCATCTCCCCGCACCCCACCGGCCTGATCACCTGGGGCGTCGGCGGCGCCATGGCCGCGTTCGCCGGCATCCTGCTGATCCCGGTGATCGGACTGACGCCGGACGCGCTCACCCTGCTGGTGATCCCGGCGATGGCGGCGGCGCTCGTCGGCCGGTTCAACGCCGTGTGGACGACGGTCGGCATCGGTCTCGCGCTCGGTGTCGCCGAGTCGGTGATGCGTCGCTACAGCATCAACAACGGCGTCATCTCGTCCGTCCCGTTCGCCGTGATCATCGTAACCGTGGTCCTCGGCGGCGCGGCCATGCCCGGGCGGGGCGAGGCGCTGAGTGGCCGCCTGCCGCGGGCGGGCAGCGGCCGGCTGCGCCCGGTGACCGGGCTGGTCTGGGTCCTCGCCGCAGTGGCGATCCCGCTGTTCGCCGCGCCGTCCTGGTCGGCGGCGATGACCAACAGCGCGCTGTTCGGCCTGCTCGGCCTGTCGGTCGTCGTCGTCACCGGCTATGCGGGGCAGATCAGCGTCGCGTGCGCGGCGCTCGCCGGCTTCGGGTCGTTCGCCGCCGCCCGGGCCAGCAGCGACCTGCACCTGCCGTTCCTGGTCTGCCTGATCGTCGGCACCGCGGCGGCCGTGCTTCTAGGGGTCGTCTTCGGCGCTCCCGCGGTGCGGGTTCGCGGCGTCAACCTGGCGATCGTCACGCTGGGCCTGTCCCTCGCGGTCGAGAACCTGGTGCTCAGCCAGCCGAAGATGACCGGCGGCCTCGACGGGCTGCACATCCACCGCCCTAGCCTGTTCGGCCTGGACCTCAGCCCGTCCGCGCATCCCGACCGGTTCGCCTACGTGTGCATCGCGGCCTTCGTCCTGTGCGGCCTGGCGGTGCTGAACCTGCGTCGCGGTGAGGCCGGGCGGCGGCTGCTCGCGGTGCGGGCCAACGAGCGGGGCGCGGCCGCTCTCGGCGTGTCGGTGCCCGGCACCAAGCTCGGCGCCTTCGCCATCTCGGCCGGCATCGCCGGGCTCGCGGGCGCGCTGTCGGCCTTCCAGTTCCAGCTAGCGGACTTCACCGACTTCGGGGTCTTCCGGTCGATCTCGGTGCTCGCCTTCACGGTCGTCGGCGGCGTCGGGTTCGTCGCCGGCGCGGTGTTCGCCGCGACGACCGCGGTCGGCGGTGTCGTCGCGACCGCCATCTCCGACCTGCTGAGCGTCGACTCGATCGACGCGTGGCTCTCGATCGCGACCGGGCTCGTCGTGCTGGACGCGATGGTGCGCTCGCCGAGCGGCATCGTCCCGGCCCAGGCCGCCCTCAAGGACGCCGTCGTCCGGCTGGTGGCCCGCGCTGTCCGGCGCGGTCCGGCACCGGCGGCCGGCGACGCGGGCGCCGTCGCCGCCGCGTCGCCCGGCGGCCCGGTGTCCTTCGAGCCGAGCTGCCCGGTTCCCGCCGGCGAGACGGTTCTCGTCGCCCGCGACATCCGGGTGACCTATGGGACAGCGGTCGCCGTCGACGGGGTGTCCTTCGAGCTGGTCGCCGGCCGCGTGGTCGGGGTGATCGGGCCGAACGGAGCCGGCAAGACCAGCCTCATCGACGCCGTGACGGGCTTCACCAGGACCTCCGGCGGATCCGTCGAGCTGCTCGGACGGGACATCGGCGCGCTGCGGGCCCCGGCCCGCGCCCGCCACGGCCTTGGGCGCACGTTCCAGAACCTGGAGCTGTTCGACGACCTGTCGGTCCGCGAGAACGTCCTCACCGGCCTGGACGGCCGGGGCCCGCTGGCCTACGTGCGTGACCTGTTCTGGCCGCGCCGCGGGGTGCTGTCCGACGCGGCGGCCGCCGCCGTCACGCTGCTCGGGCTCGACGACGTGCTGGACACCGTGGTCGCCGACCTGCCGCAGGGCCGCCGGCGGATGGTGGCGATCGCCCGCCTGGTCGCGCAGCGGCCGGCGGCGGTGCTGCTCGACGAGCCGGCCGCCGGACTGAACGGTTCGGAGCGGCGCACGGCCAGCGAGCTGTTCCGGCTGCTCGCGCGGCAGTCCGGGGCCGCCGTACTGCTGGTCGAGCACAACATCGACGTGGTGGCCGCGACCTGCGACCACGTGGTGGTGCTCGACTTCGGCCGCGTCATCGCGTCGGGCTCGCCGGACGAGGTGCTGCGTGACCCGGCGGTCCGCGCCGCCTACCTGGGCAAGCTCAGCGGCGAGGCCCAGGGCGAGCCAGCCGCCGAGCCGGAGCCGACCGCCGAGCCGGAGCCGGCAGCCGAGACGGTCGTGGAGGCTGGCGGCCCGATCGCTCCGGTGGCGGGATAACCGAATTGCCCAGGCTTGTTCGTGGCCTCTTCCGCCACGAACTCGCGGCGAAGAGGAAAAGGGATCGGGATCGTGCCATTCGCGGCGATCCCCATCCCGTTCCCCGGCGGCACGGGTTAGCGGCGGCGCCGGGTCGGCTCAAGGGTCGGGAAAAAGCCCTTCACCGTGCTCTGGGAGACCAGGGTGACGGCCCGGTCCTTGTTGAACAGGTCGTTGTGCCGGCTTTCCAGCGCGAGCACGAGCGCGATGCCCATGACGGCCCGGGCGGAGATGTCCGGCGACTCGAACTCGAAGCCGTACCTGTCCTCGACCTCGCGCCAGGCCTCGGCCAGCCGGTCCATCGCGACGGTGAAGTGCTTGCGGTAGAAGCGGCGCGCCACCTTCGGATCGCCGAACAGCACCAGCCCGAGCAGGGGGAGGATCTCCTCCAGGGTGGCGATGAGCTGCCGGTACAGGCCGTTGAGGGTCTCCAGCTGGCGTTCCGGCGTGAGCGGCTCGTCGAGGTCGACCACCTCGGTGGCCGCGACCAGCTCGTCCACCGCCTGGCGCAGCGGCTCGAAGACCGCCTCGTAGAAGAGCTGGTCCTTGCTCTCGAAATGCCGGTAGATCACACCTTCGCTGATACCGCCGCGCTCGGCGATCTGCTTGATGGTCGTACCGTTCATGTCGCCGGTCTCGACGAACGCCTGGCGGGCGGCCTTCAGAATGGAGCTCTTGCGGGCCTCGGCGGTCAGCCGTCGCGGCCGCGGCCTGGCCTCGGCGGCCGCGCTCGCGCCGTCGGACGCCGCCGTCTGCTCCACGGTCGGCTGGTCGGCCATCGGTCCTCCAGTAGCGGTGGCTCTCCTGATACGGAGCTCCTCCGAGTACGGAGCCCAGTCGCCAGGTGAATGAACGTACGCTATCTTACCCGCCCGATCATGAGAGTTTTGGCAACCGCCCCGAGGGCTACCGCGCTGATCTCGACATCGATGTCGGTCGCTTGACACACGCGGAACCGAAATTCTAGGCTCTCTTATAGAATGAGGACTCACTTACTTAGAGGACTTGCTTACTTGGAGTCGCGTACTTCAACCGCGAGTGAGAGCCATGCATGACGTCGTGATCCGTGGTGGTGAGGTCGTCGACGGCACCGGTGTCCCAGCCCGGCCGGCCGACGTCGCCATCGACGGCGACCGCGTCACCGCGGTCGGCACCGTCGTCGAGCGCGGCCGCCGTGAGCTCGACGCCGCCGGCCGGCTGGTGACCCCCGGCTTCGTCGACATCCACACCCACCTCGACGCCCAGCTCTTCTGGGACCCGGTCGCGAGCCCGTCCAGCTGGCACGGGGTGACGACGCTGGTGCTCGGCAACTGCGGGGTCACGTTCGCGCCGGTCCGCGCCGGCCAGGAGCGCTACCTCGCGGAGATGATGGAGGCCGTCGAGGACATCCCCGCCGACACGATCATGGCGGGCCTCGGCGACTGGGGCTGGGAGTCCTATGGCGACTACCTGCGGGCCCTGGGCGGCCGCGGGCTTGGGGTGAACGTCGGCGGCCTCGTCGGCCACTGCGCACTGCGGTACTACGTGATGGGCGAGCGCGCCCTCGACGACGCACCGGCCGGCGCGGACGACCTGGCCGAGATGGCAGCCGTCGTCGGCGCGGCGATCGACGCGGGCGCGCTGGGCTTCTCCACGTCACGCAGCTTCCTGCACACGGTCCCCGACGGCCGCCCGGTGCCGGGAACGTACGCCCGCCCCGAGGAGCTGGCCGCGATCGCCGGGGCGCTCGCCGCCCGCGGCCGCGGCACGATCGAGGTCGTCCCGCGCATCGGCGAACGAGACGGCGCCACCCGGCAGAACTCGGTCGCCGAGCTCGCCTGGATGGCGGACGTCAGCCGTGCCTCCGGCCGTCCACTCACGTTCGCGATCACCCAGAGTGACCGTCGGCCCGATCTGTGGTCCTGGGTGATGGACCAGGTCCGCGCCGCCCGCGCCCGGGGCGCCGACCTGCGCCCGCAGACCTCCGCCCGCGGCATCGGCATCCACTACGGCCTGGCGGCCCGGACTCCCTACGAGAACCTGCCGGCCTGGGCCGAGATCTGGTCGCTCCCGCTGGCCGACCGTCTCGCCGCGATCGCCGACGACTCCGTCCGCGCGCGCCTGGTCGCGGCGGCGGACGAGCCGGCCAACCTCGCCGGCCCGCTCGCGCCCAAGGACCCGGCCAGGCTCTACCTGCTGCGGCCCGGCCCGGCCGGCTACGACGTGCGACCCGAGAACAGCCTGGCCGCCGACGCCGCCCGCCGAGGCGTCTCGCCCGCCGCGGCCTTCCTCGCCTTCCTGACCGAGACCGCCGGGAACGGGCTGTTGTACTACCCGGTGCTCAACCAGGACCTCGACGCCGTCGCCGCCATGCTCACCAACCCCGACGTGGTCGTCGGGGTCGCGGACGCCGGCGCACACGTCGCGATGACGATGGACGCCGGCCAGAGCACCTACCTGCTCAAGCACTGGGTCCGCGAGCGAGGCCTGCTCGGCATCGAGCGCGCCGTGCACAAGCTGACCCTCGAAGGCGCCCAGCTGTTCGGGATCGAGGACCGCGGCGTGCTCGTCCCCGGCGCGTTCGCCGACGTCAACGTGCTCGACCTGGACCGGCTCGACCTGGACACACCGGTGATGCGCGCCGACCTTCCGCTCGGCGCCCAGCGGTTCGTGCAGCGGGCCCGCGGCTACGACTACACCCTCGTCAACGGCGCCGTCCTGGTAGAGGCCGACGAGCTGACCGACGCGCGCCCCGGTCAGCTCGTCACGGCGAGCTGACCCGGTGGGTGGAGAAGCAGTGGGTGGAGAAACGATTGAGTGCGGCGACGAGCGAACACGGGAGACGATGACCGACATGACGCTGCCGGGAGACGGGTTTCGGCTGGACGGGCGGGTCGCGATCGTCACCGGCGCCTCGTCGGGGCTCGGTGCCGCCGTCGCGCGGGCGCTCGCCGCCGTCGGGGCGCGGGTCGCGATCGTGGCCCGGCGCGAGGACCGGCTGGCCGCACTCGCCAAGGAGATCGACGGCCTCGCCGTCGGCGCCGACCTGCTGGAGGCGGACCAGGTCGACACGGTCGTCCCGCGGGTGGCGGCCGAGCTGGGTGGCCCGCAGATCCTGGTCAACGCCGCAGGCAACATCTTCAGCCAAGCCCGCGCCGAGGACGAGTCCGCCGACGCCCTCGCCCGGACGCTGGCGCTGAACCTGGTCGCGCCGTTCCGGCTGAGCCAGCAGGCGTTCCCGCACATGCGGGAAGCCGGGCGCGGCTCGATCGTCCACATCTCGTCGATCAGCGGGCTCGTCGGCATCGGTTCCATCCCGCAGGCGTCCTACGCGGCCAGCAAGGCCGGGCTGTCCGGGCTGACCTCCGAGCTCGCCGTCCAGTGGGCCCGCCACCGGATCCGAGTGAACACCGTGGCGCCGGGCTTCTTCCGCAGCGAGATCACCGGAGACCTGTTCGACACGGAGAGCGGCCAGAAGTGGCTGCACCGCAACACCCCGCTGCCCGACGACGCGACCCCGGAGGACATCGTCGGCGCGGTCCTGTGGCTGGCCGGCGACGCCGCCCGCTTCGTCACCGGCCAGACCATCGCCGTCGACGGCGGCTGGACCGCCCGCTAGCGGAGCGCCTCGCGCCGACGCCCCGCTCCGCAGCGGCCCGCTCGGCGCCCGAGGCGCGACCGAGCGCCGCCGGCCGTGTTGATCGCGGAGCCTGGCCGCCGACCTGGCCCTTCGTCGGCTGGGACGCGGCGCTCGGGTCGCCTGGTCTCGAACACAAGATGGCACCGGCGCGCAGCGCGCCGCGGATGCCTCGCGTGCGATTCCACACCTCGTCGGTGAAGACACCTGCGCGACGTTGCCTGTCACGACCGCGAGATCGCAGCCGAGGGCGGGCAGCGTCTCGGAGTCACCGTCCAGCCAGATGACGCGTTCGGCGCCGTCCTTCGACCTCACGGCCGAGACGCCGCCGCCCTGTCATCGGGTGTCGCGATATCCGCCGGTCAACATGGCGGCGAGCACCTGTGTCGCGCGCTTGGGACCCAGCCAAGGTCGTCGGGAAACGGCGACCCTGTCGCCCGTCCGGCCACCCGGGACTCTGCGGGCCGAGGGCTCAGGAGTCAGCGGCGAGCTTGCCCGCCGTGCCCCAGCTCTCGACGGGGATCTCGTGGATCCACACCTGCACCGCCTCCGCTGGGATCTGGTAGGCCTCGACGAAGGCGTCGGTGATGCGCGTGATGAGCTGGCGCTTGAGCTCGACGCTACGCGGCCCCTGCTGGACGGTCACGATCGGCATGAGGGCTCTCCTTGGTGCGAAGGGAGTGCGGGACTCGACGGGATTAGCTGCGCGGAACCCGGACTCGCGGGGCCGCCACCACAAGTCCAGCCCGAAACGCTCGTCGGGCCAAGAAGCATCCTGAACCGCCAGTCATCACGAATCGTGATAGCCGAGGGCCTCCTCGCTGACGGGGCGTCGGCGCGAGATCGACCTCGGCCACCGCCGGCCTGCGTACCCGGAGCCGGACAGGTTCCGCCGGGCCGACCGACCGCACCCTGTCACGACCCCCGAGACTCTCCAGCATGACGGTCTGATGACAAAAGGCGCCAATTTAGAGATGGGGTGCCCTCGTCTCCCGGGCACTCACCCTGAATCGAAGCGTCGTCACCAATGAGAAGCCAGAGCCAGGGTCCAAGAAGAAGATCAAGATCGCGGATGCCTGCAACGCTGTCGGCGTCCGCTGGACGAACTCATTCCAGATGTTCAAGCAGGAGAAAGCACGGTTCATACTCTGACGGGCGCTGACAAACCTCGCCCGCCGAGCCCTGGCGCGCTTGACAGCCGGGTCGGCCTCGGACAGCTGCCGCGAAAATACGTCGCCGGACGATTCCAGTGCTTGTCGTCTCCGTCAGTGTGCTCGTCGACGGGTCGGGAAGTGGGGACCTGGCTCGTAGCGGACGCCAGGACCGCGGGTTGGGGAGTTCTCGGTTCGCTGG
Organism: Frankia sp. AgB1.9; assembly: GCF_016786355.1. Taxonomy (GTDB): domain Bacteria; phylum Actinomycetota; class Actinomycetes; order Frankiales; family Frankiaceae; genus Pseudofrankia. The sequence continues at coordinate 72,042 of NZ_JADWYX010000019.1, read as the reverse complement.
ATGATTCCCCGTTCGGCGAGCGAGCGGAGGATGACGCTCGCCCGCTGGACGCCGATGAGGAGAAGGTTCTGGACGGTCTGGTTGGAGATCGTCCCGTACTCGCGCAGGTGAGCGACTATCCGTCGTTCGGTCTCGTCCGCCGTGTTGCGATGGTAGGGCAGGACGGTGCCAAGCTCGACCCGGATGCGTTCACGGAACCGGTACGTAGGCAGCCTGAACCGCCGCGTCTCGCGGGCCGGCTCGAGCAGGTCGTAGGCGTCATCGGAGAGGCGCCGAAGTGCCTCCGCCGACTCCTCGACGCTCTTCTGCAGGATCGGGGCGATTGTGGTCGCGTCTATCGTCGCGTGCGAGCGCAGGTGGTGGATGATCAGGATTGCGTCCGTGTCGTCCTGGATCTCCGATGGCAGACTCGCGATCATGGCCGACACTCGGGCGACCGGAGCACCACCGTCCAGCACGACCCGGACGCTGCCGCCTCCACTGTTGAACACGGGTGGTGTGTGACCGGCCCGCACCATGGAACGCACCATCACGTCGACTCCGGTACCGGCCCGCTCCGCCAGCCTGAGCACCCGCAGCGCATCGATCAAGCACCGGTTCCTGGGCTTCGACACGTGGGTGAGGATGTTTTCCTCGGTAACGCCGAAGACCAGGTCGCCAGGTGATGTCACCACAAGCCGGCTTGGACTGTGCTCGATCACGATCGGCTCGGGATGGCGATAGTCGCGGTGTGCGACCGCATTGACGATCGCCTCTCGGACGGCCAACTCGGGGATCGTTTCCAGCTGTTGCTGGACGCCGGTCGGCAGCGTGACCGACGTGGTTTCGTTGATCGCGTCGACGCTGCGCAGAACATCGACAATCGCGACGATCAACGGTGTGTCGTGCACGGACGGTGGACGAGCAAGCGACCCGCCGGGGGTGCGCCGCCGGAGGTAGTGCAGCGACGGGTCAGCGGCGAGTCCCGGGCTTCCGCAGAACAGCAGTGCGCCGGCCCGGGTCAGCACGCCTTCGCTCGTCAGCACGCCGCACTCGCGGAGCAGGTCAGCATTGCCCAGCTCCGCTCGCCGACGGCTCTGCGCATCGCCGGCCTCGACGAGGAGGCGCCGTGCCTCTTCCAGTGCCCGGGCCGAGACATCACCAAGCGTCAGTTGGGTCTGTTCGACGGACCAGTCATACCCGCGCCGTTCCTCTCGGACGGCCGCCTCCCGATCGGCGGTCAACGGCTCGCAGGACGTCCCAATCCGCTCCCGCAGCTTGCCGCCGACGCGGACGAGGTCGAATCCGGGCTCGACAGCGAGGAGAAGGACGCGTCGCTCGTCGACCGTTCGGTCCTCCAGATCAACCACCAGCGGCGGCGAGCTGAGTTCCCAGATCCGTCGTCTCAGGTGGTCGATGTCCAGTTCGTTCGGCACCCCAACGAAGGCCTCGGACCCCGATCCGGTGTCCGAGACGCCGACGATGACTGTCCCGCCTCGGCTGTTGGCGAGGCAAGCCGCGGCCTCGGCGAGATCGATCGCCGCGGCCCGCAGCGGGTCGCGATCGTTGCCTGCGGAGCGTTTGAGCTCCTTGAAGTCCAAGGTCACCGATTCGAGCTGCGCCGCGGGGCGGCCCCCGAGTACCTCCGCGATCGCCCGCTCGGCCTCGCGGCGGATGCCCTCCCGGCTGCTGACCATGGCTTAGTTTTATATCACCCTGTCAAGACAGGGTGATATAAAACTCTGCGTTAGCCTGCGGCCGGCTTCGGGTCGGCCCGGGGCCGCTCGGTCAGATGCGGCTGGTGGGGCGGGACAGGTTGCCGGGGGACTCGGACTGCCAGAGTTTGGCTGAGGCGGCGTTGACTACGTCGTCGTCGAAGCGGTCGACCAGGAGTGCCTGGGTGGCGGCCAGGTGGGCGCGGGCGATCCGTTCGGCCTCGGCCGCCCGGCCTGCCTCGATCTCGGCCAGGATGCGCCGGTGGGTGCGGACGACCGCCTGGGCGTTGTGCTCGGCTGGGTAGCGGCCCTGGCTGGTCAACAGCTCGGCCCACCGCACCTCCTGCGCGGACCACAACGCGACCAGGCTGCTGACGACGGTCCGGACGGTCGCGTTCGGGGTGAGGGCGACGACGAGCTCGTGGAACTCCCGCGCGGTCTGGGTGAACGCGACCTCGGCGCCGACCAGCTGGACGGAGGTCTCGATGTTGGCCCGCAGGATGGGCACGACGGCCGTGAGCCGATCGGTCCGGCGGGCGCATTCCGCGGCGCACAGCGGCTCGAACAGGCGCAGCCCGCCGGCCAGGTCGCCGAGGGTTACCCGCTCGGCTTGCAGGACCAGGCCGAGGTGGTAGGCCGAGGACGCGGAGTCCGGCCGGTGCACCTCGCCCCCGCCGACGTTGCCGCGCCGGACGGTCACCAGGCCCTCGGTCTCCAGGATCCGCAGCGCCTCCCGGACGGACGGGTAGCTGACCCCGAACTCCTCGACCAGCTGCTCCTGGGTCGGCAGCCGGTAGGCGTCCCCGGCGGTGCTGGCCAGGATGCGCTCGCGCAGCGTCGCCGCGATGGTCTCGGCGACTCGCGGCGCGGAGATGGGCCTGCGGCGGCTCGGCGGCACGCCTCAATCTACCATCATTATAAGTATTGACTGTTTGCCGGCCCACGTCCTAGCGTCGCGGGTCATGGAGTACGACCTCGGTCCCGGCGCGGCCCGGTTACGCGAGCGCCTGCGCGCGCTCGTCGCCGAGCATGTGCCGGTGGACTATCTCGGCGCCTTCACGCCCGATCCGGCCGATCTCGACGTCGCGCAGCGGTTCTGCCGGACGCTCGCCGACGAGGGCCTGCTGTGCATGGCCTGGCCGGAGGAGTTCGGCGGGAGCGGCGCGTCGCTGTGGGAGCAGACCGTCGTCCGCGAGGAGATGTGGGCCGCCCACGAGCCGCGCGGCGCCCAGTACATGGGCGTCAACTGGGTCGGACCGACGATCATGAGGCACGGCACGGCGGCCCAGCAGGCCCAGCACCTGCCGCCGATCGCGCGCGGCGAGGTGATCTGGTGCCAGGGCTTCTCCGAGCCCGGCTCCGGCTCCGATCTCGCCTCGCTGCGCACCGCCGCCCGGCCCGAGGAGGGCGGCGACGGCTCGGGTGGCCGCGCCTGGCGGGTGCACGGCCAGAAGATCTGGACCTCCTACGCGACCATGGCGCAGTGGTGCTTCCTGCTGGCCCGGACCACGACCGGCGGCCGTAAGCAGGCCGGTCTGACGATCTTCCTCGTGCCGATGGACGCGCCGGGGATCGAGGTCCGCCCGATCGACTGCATGATGGGCCCGCACCACCTCAACGAGGTGTTCTTCGACGGCGTGCGGGTCACCGAGGCCGACGTGCTCGGCACCGTCGACGACGGCTGGTCCGTAGTCCAGGAGGTGCTCGCCTTCGAACGGGTCGGCATCGCCCGCTACGCCCGCTGCGAGCGGCTGCTGCAGGCCGCGCCCGAGGTGCTCGGCGGCGCCTGGGCGGACCTGCCGGCGGAGCTGCACGGCCGGTGGGCCCGGCTGCTGGTGCACGCCCGGCGGGCCCGGCTGCTCGCCTACCGCGTCGTCTCCCGCCAGGGCACCGGCCAGGTCAGCCCGGTCGACTCGGCCGCCTACCGGATCGCCGTGACGAAGCTGGACCAGGACAGCGCCGAGGTCCTGATGGAGATCATCGCGCAGGCCGCGCTGACCGGTGCCGACGGCGAGTACTACCGCCGCGAGGTGGAGGACCACGCCCGTTACTCGGTCTCGGCCACGGTCGCCTCCGGCAGCATCGAGATGCAGCGCATCCTGCTCTCCCGCGCCCTGCTCGCGGCCTCCGGCACGCCGACCTCGACCTCAAGGGGGGCCTCGTGACCGACAGCGGCGTGATCGATGCAGCGGACGCCCTGACCACGGCCGTCGACCTGGACCTCGCCCTGGAGGCCGTCGAGTTCGGCCGCACCGCGCAGCGGGCGATCGAGGCGGCCGGCGGCGACGAGCTGACCCAGACCGCCGAGCGGGAGCCGGCGCGGCGCGCGGATCTGGTCGCGCCGCTGCTGGCCGGGCTGGGCGCGTGGGAGCTCGACCCGCGCGGCAGCGCCGACGAGCTGGAGGCGGCCGCGGCGCTGTGCCGGGCCGCCGGCTGGTGGGCGCTGCCCTACCCGGTAGCGGAGCGGCTCGCCCGTCCGGCCGACCTCGACGTCGACGCGCTGCTGGTCGTCGCGGACGTCGCGCCCGCGGCCCCGGTCGCCGGGCTCGACCTGCGCCTGGCCGCGGTGACCCTCGACGGGCGCCGCTCGCTCGCCACGGTCCGCCAGCCGGCCGAGGGGCCGCGCCGGACGGCGTTCGTCGCCGGCCTGGACCTCACCCCGCTCGACATCGCGCCCGATAGCGACGTCGCGCTGGGCCTGGTGCTGTCGGGCTGGACGCTGCTCGGCCTGCTCGACCGGGCGATGGCGCTGACCAGGACGTACATCCAGGAACGCGAGCAGTTCGGCCAGCCGTTGGCCCGCTTCCAGGGCGTGCAGTTCCAGCTGACCGACGCCGAGGTGGAGCGGGCGGGTGTCGCGGAGCTCGCCGGCTACGCGCTGTGGAGCATCGAGGCCGGCCGGCCCGAGGCGCTGGATGACGCGCTGGCGCTGCGGCTCGCGGCGATCGAGGCGGCGGACGTCGTGTTCCGGGTCTGCCACCAGCTGCACGGCGCGATGGGCTTCTGCGACGAGACGACGCTGTCCTGGCTGTCCCGCTACAGCCAGCCGGCGCGCCGGCTGCCGCTCGGCCGCTCGGCCACCCAGGACGCGCTGGCGCGCAGGCTGGGCCGCCGTGGGCTGACCGGCATCTTCGGCCCGAACGCTGGTGCCCGTTGACCACGCTGGCGACGCGGACCGACGACCTGGCCGAGCTTCGCGCGACCGTGCGGGACTGGTGCCGCGCCCACGTGCCAACCGACTGGCGGCGCGCGCAGACCGGCGTCGGCGACGCGGAGTTCGTCGCCTTCCAGCAGGCCTGGTTCCAGGAGCTGCGCACGGCCGGCTGGGCGGTGCCGCACTGGCCGGCCGAGTGGGGCGGCGGCCTGTCGGCGGCCGAGCAGATGGTGCTCTACCAGGAGCTGGCGGCGGCGGACGCGCCCCGGCTGGTGCTCGCGTTCGTCTCGATCCACCACGCCGCCGCCACCCTGCTGACCGCCGGCACCGACGAGCAGCGCGCCCGGCATCTGCCGGCGATCCTCGACGGCGAGATCTGGGCCCAGGGCTTCTCCGAGCCGGAGGCCGGCTCCGACCTCGCGAGCCTGCGCACCACCGCGCGGCGCGAACCGCGTGACGGCGGCGACGTTTTCGTCGTCAACGGCCAGAAGCTCTGGGCGTCCGGCGCCCTGCACGCCGACTGGTGCCTGCTGCTCGCCCGCAGCGACCCGGCCGCGCCCAAACGGCGGGGCATCTCCTACTTCCTGATGGACCTGCGCTCACCGGGCCTGGACGTGCGGCCGATCCGCAACGCCGTCGGCGAGTCGCACTTCTGCGAGATCTTCCTCAACGACGTCGAGATCCCGGCGGCGAACCTCGTCGGGCCGGAGAACGCCGGCTGGCAGGTGGCCCAGGCGACGCTGTCGGCCGAGCGCGGGATGACGATGCTGGAGCTGGCCGAACGGCTCGGCAACGTCGGGCTGCGGGCGCTGGTCGAGACCTGTCGGCGCCCGGACGAGCGTGGGCACCGGCCGATCGACGACTCCCGGGTGGCGGACCGGCTGGCCGCGTTCGACACCGAGATCGCCGGCCTGCGAGCGCTGTGCCGTGACCTGGTCGAACGCCACGACACCGGCACCGACAATGCCGCTGAGGGGCCTACGGCCGTGCGAAAAAACCATGATCGCACGGCCTCCGGCCATGCGGCCGACGCCTCCGTCGTCAAGGTCTATTACAGCGAGCTGCTGCAGCGGATGACCGGCTTCGGCGCGGAGCTCGCCGGGCTCGACGCGCTCACCGTGCTGCACAAGCCGGCGTCCAGCGGCTGGGAGTCGGGGGCCTGGCTGCTGGACTTCATCGGCTCCTGGGAGTGGACGATCCCGGGCGGCACGAACGAGATCCAGCGGACGATCATCGGCGAGCGCGGCCTCGGCCTGCCCAGGGAGCCGTGATGAGTGTGAGTACTCACGCGACAGCGAGCGCCGCGACCGCCGAGGAGCGAGCCGCCGCCGAGGAGCTGCGCGCCGAGCTGCGGACGGTCGCCCGCGACCTGCTGGCCGGCCTGCCCGCTGGCGACGAGGACGGCGCGACCGACGGCTGGGCGAGCTTCGCGGACGCGGGCTGGCTCGGGCTGGAGGTGCCCGACGAGCTCGACGGCGCCGGTGTGGGCTTCGCCGAGACGGCCGTCGTCTGCCAGGAACTCGGCCGCGCCGCGGCGCGGGCTCCCTACCTGGGCACCGCGGTGCTCGGGGCCGGCGCGCTGTTGGCGCTGGTGCCTGGGGAGACCCGGGACGGCTGGCTGCGCGCCCTCGCGACCGGCGCGCCGCGCCTCGCGCCCGCGCTGCCCACCGGCGACGCGGCCGTGGGCAAGCCCGAGGCACTCCCGTTCCAGCTCGTCGCTGCGGCTGGTGGCGGCTGGCGGGTAAGTGGGCACGCGGACTTCGTGCCGGACGCGGCCGAGGCGGGAACGGTGCTGCTGCTCGCGGCGGCACCGGACGGCGAGCCGGTGCTCGTCGCCGTCGAGCCGAGCCAGCCCGGCGTGCGCATCGCCGACCAGCCCGTTCTCGACGTGAGCCGCGGTCTCGGCACCGTCACGGTCACCGACGCGACGGTGGGCGAGGTCCACCGGTTCGGCGGTGACGGCCAGGCGGCGGTCAGGACGTTGCTCGCCCGGGGGGCGCTGGCCCTTGCCGCCGACAGCCTGGGCGTCGCCGAGGCCATGCTGGACGCCACCGTCGCGTACGTCGGTGTGCGCCATCAGTTCGGCCGGGCGATCGGCTCGTTCCAGGCCGTCAAGCACGGGTGCGCCGACATGTTCGTCCAGGTCTCGGTCAGCCGGGGCCTGGTCGCCGACGCCGTGCGCGCGCTGGCGGCGCTCGGGCCCGGCGGTCTCGACGGTGACCTGGCGGCGGCCGAGATCGCCGTCTCGCGGGCCAAGTCCTACGTGGGCGGGGCCGCCGTCGACGTGGCCGGCAAGGCGATGCAGCTGCACGGCGGTATCGGCTACACGTGGGAAAGCGGGGTGCACCGGTTCCTCAAGCGGGCCGCCGGCAACCGCGCGCTGTTCGGGTCGCCGACGGCCCACCGGGCTCGGCTTGCGCACAGGTTCGTCTGAGGATCTGGCGCTGGTGTGTCCATCTCCGTTAGCATGTGAGCGTTCGCTCTCTTAGAGGGCCCACGCTCGTAGCAGGGCCCCAGTGTTCACAGGGGCCCGAGTCCAAAGATCCGGCCGTGGGAGGCACCCGTGTCGTTCTCCTGGTTCGTCTCCGTTGACGACCACCTCATCGAGCCGGCTCGGCTCTGGCAGGAGCGGCTGCCCGAGCGCTGGCGTGACACCGGCCCGCGCATCGTCCGCGACGGTGACTCCGAGTTCTGGGTGTACGAGGACCGCCAGATCGTCACCACCGGTCTGAACGCGGTCGCCGGCAAGACGCGCGAGGAGTTCTCGCCCGAGCCGATCACCTACGAGGACATGCGCCTCGGCTGCTACGACCCGACCGCCCGGGTCGCGGACATGAACCAGGGCAACGTGCTGTCCTCGCTCCTGTTCCCGAGCTTCCCCCGCTACTGCGGCCAGGTGTTCCACGAGGCCAAGGACAAGGAACTGGCGCTGCTCTGTGTCCAGGCGTGGAACGACTTCATCCTGGAGGAGTTCGGCGCCGCGTTCCCCGGCCGGTTCATCCCCATGATGATCATCCCGCTGTGGGACCCGGTCGCGGCCGCCGCCGAGATCGAGCGCACCGCCGCCCTCGGTGGCAAGACGATCGCGTTCTCGGAGAACCCGACCAAGCTCGGGCTCCCGTCGATCCACACCGACTTCTGGGACCCGGTGTTCAGGGCCTGCAACGACACCGGTTACGTCGTCTCGATGCACGTCGGCTCGTCGTCGAACCTGATCCGCACCTCGGCGGACATGCCGACGCTGGCTTTCATGGCCTACTCGGCGGCGGCGAACCAGGCCGGCACCCTGCTGGACTGGCTGTTCAGCGGCATCTTCCCGAAGTACCCGAACCTGAAGATCGCCCTTTCCGAGGGTTCGATCGGCTGGATTCCGTACTTCCTGGAGCGCGCCGAGCAGGTCATCGACAAGCAGCGGTTCTGGGCGTCCCGGTTCGACATCGACATGAACGCCTCGCACGAGCGGGGCGAGTCGAAGGGCGCGGCGTCGTTCGACCTCGACACCGACATTCGGGTGCTGTTCCGCGACCACGTCTTCGGCACGTTCATCGAGGACCAGGCCGGCCTGCGGCTGCTCGACATCATCGGTGAGGACAACGTGATGCTCGAGTGCGACTACCCGCACTCGGACTCCACCTGGCCGGACACGACCAAGGTCGCGAACGAGTGGCTCGGCCACCTGTCCGACGAGGTCGTCCACAAGATCACGGTCGGCAACGCCGCCCGGGTCTACAACTTCACCCCGGCGGACCCGGCGACCATCGCCTGAGCCAGCCGGCGGTCTCCTTTCACCCGGGCGGCGCGGCCCGGTGCTGTTCTTCACCCGTCGTCGGACCGTCCAGACGGTCCGACGACGGGGGCCCGCCGAACGACCAGGCGGGATCTCGGCGCGCGCCCGGGCGAGTGAACCACCCCGGCGACCTTGACCGTGCGCGTCCGGAAACCGATGCCTTTTCCACGCACGCGTGTCAACCGTTGAGGGGATAGAGAATGTCAGTCATCAGGCGGGCCGACGGCCGGCAGAAACGAATTCCACGTACCCAGCTGGTCGCCGCCTTATTGGGCGTCACACTCGTCGCCGCGGCCTGCGGCGGCTCGTCCGGCGGTGGGTCCGCCAGCTCCGGCGGCACGACGGCGCCGAAGCCCACCGGCGCGCCGATCAAGCTCGGTCTGATGACCGGCATCCAGACCAACGCCGTCTCCCAGCCGTACGTCGCACAGGCAGCCAAGATCGCGGCCGCCTCGATCAACGCGAACGGCGGCATCCTCGGCCGCCCGGTCGAGATCGACGTCTGCGACGACCACAACACGCCACAGGGCGCCTCGGTCTGCGCCCAGAAGCTCCTGGTCGAGGACAAGGTCCTCATGATGGCCGGCGACGACGGCACCCAGGAGCCGAGCCTGCTCCCGACGCTCGACACCGCGAACACGATCTCGTGGTCGAGCCTGGGCGCCGCGTCCGCCGACCTGCAGAACCCCCGGGTCTACGTGATCGAGCCGGTGCTCGTGGGCTACCGGATCCTGCCGCAGATGCTGCCGGCCACCAGCAAGCACATCGCCTACATCTCGGCGGACTCGGCGGTCGCGCAGGCGTCCGCCAAGGTCTCGGCCACCTATTACCCGACCTCGGTCAAGGTCGACAACCTCGGCCTCGGGCTGACCGCGACGGACTTCCAGCCGACCTGCCTGCAGATCAAGCAGAGCGGCGCCGACACCGTCGTCCCGGCGATCAACCCTAGCCAGCTCGCCCCGCTGATGCAGACCTGCAACCAGCTCGGCCTGACCAAGACGCTCTGGGCGATCCCGAGCATCGAGCTGACCCCCCAGGTCGTGCAGACGGTCTCAAGCCTGAACCAGCCGAACCTGATCGTCCTGGCCTTCGGCCAGGGTGCCATCGGCTCGTTCGCGGACGACGTCGCCAAGTACGGCAAGCAGGTCGGCGGCATCACCAACACCATCGGTGACTCCGCGATCAACGCCTGGCTCGGCGTCAAGCTTGTCGCGGACATCATTCCCAAGGTCGGCGCCGTCGACGCCGTGAAGATCAAGGCCTGGCTCGACCAGCAGACCGCGTTCGACACGCACGGAGCGACCGCCCCCATCGACTTCACCTCGGCCGGCGTCACGGGTATCCCGCGGGTGAAGAACCAGTCGGCCTCGCAGGGCGAGATCAAGGACGGAAAGCTGACGGTGACGGTGGAGAAGCCGTTCCTCGTCGGAAAGCCGCTGTCATAAGGCCAGATCTGTCGTAACGCCAGATCGTCGAACGCGAGCGCCGCGGGCGGCCGGCTGGGATGGTCGAGAGACCTGCCAGCCGGCCGCCCACCGGCACGTCCCGCCCGGACCCCGAAGTTGAAGTGCCTCCCCGGCGAAGGGAACCCACGATGGACAGGGAAGCGCTGGAACACGGCATCGTGCGCCGGTTGCTCGACCACATCGACAACCGCAGCACCGACATGGCCGACGAGGTCATGGAACTGTCGGTCGACGCCTACTCGGCCGAGCACCAGGCCGCCGAGATCGAGGGCCTGTTCCTCGACCAGCCCCTGGTGCTGTGCCTGTCCGGCGCGCTGCCCGAGCCGGGCACCTACCGGACCGTGGACCTGCTCGGCACGCCCGTGCTGCTCACCCGGGACAACGACGGCCAGGTCCACGCGATGCTCAACGCCTGCCGCCACCGTGGCGTGCGGCTGTGTGACGGGGCCGGCGAGGCGATCCGGCTGACCTGTCCGTTCCACGCCTGGACGTACGGCCTGGACGGCAAGCTGGGCCGGATGCCGGTCGCCGAGGGCTTCGCCGGCATGGACAAGTCGAGCAAGGGCCTGGTCAGGCTCGAGGTCGCCGAGGGGTACGGGCTGATCGTGGGCCGGCTGCGGCCGGGCGCGCCGATCGACATCGACGAGTACCTCGGGCCCGGTCTGGCCGAGGAGCTGGCGATGCTCGACTTCGCGACCTGGCAGCCGTATGGCGAGCCGCACGTGCACAAGGTGGCTGGCAACTGGAAGGTCACCCTGGACACGTTCCGGGAGAACTACCACTTCAACTACCTGCACAAGAACACCCTTGCCAGCTACGCCATCGGCGGCGTGCTGACCTTCGACGCGTTCGGCCGCCACCTGCGCAACACCTCGGCCCTGAAGTCGATCGTCGAGCTGCGCGAGCGCTCCGAGCCGGACTGGGGTGACGTCTCCGGGCATTTCAGCTACCAGTACGCGTTGTTCCCGAACGTCAGCCTCACCTTCGACGCCCGCCACATCGAGCTCTGGCAGATCCTCCCGGTCGACGAGAGCCACTCCGAGGTCGTGCACACGGTCTATCTGCGCCCTGGCCTGACCGACGAGGAGCGTTCCAAGGCCGTCGACATGGCGCCGTGGATCTGCGACACGGTCGTGGACGGCGAGGACTTCTGGGTCGCCGGGCGGACCGAGCCGGGCGTGCGCCTGGGCCTGATCGACACGGTCGTGTTCGGCCGCAACGAGCCCGCCCCGCAGCACCTGCACCGCGGCTTCGAGGACGCGCTAGCGGCCTATCGGGCCCGCAAGGCCTCCGCATGAGCACAGCGGCGGAGCAGACCCGTGCCGAGGTCGGCGTGGACAGCGCGGACGCCGTCGCGGTCGTCAAGGAGATGGCGCGGCGCTTCCAGTCCGGCGACTTCGCCGGGGCGCGGGCGCTGATGCATCCGGAGATCCGGGTCCAGCAGCCGGCCTCGCTGCCGCACGGCGGCTGGCACACCGGGCAGGACGGCATGGCCGCGATGAACGTCGAGGCCGGCGCGCACTGGGACCGCGCGATCGTCGACCCGCGGATCACCGGGAGCGGTGCCACGGCCGTCCAGATCACCACCCAGACCTGGACGGCGAAGGCGACCGGCCGGGTGGCCACCGTCGATGTCGTAGAGCTGTTCACCGTCGCCGACGGCACGATCCGCGAGATCCGCGTCTTCCAGCAGGACACCCACCTCCTGCTTGGCACGCTCGACAACTGACCGACCACGAGGAAATGCAGGTAACCGTGGATCAGCGACTGCTCTATCGGGATGCGTTCTTCATCGACGGCGACTGGACCGCGCCCGCCGGCCCTGACGAGTTCGGCGTCATCTCCCCGTCCAGCGAGGAGATCGTCGGCAAGGTCCCGCTCGCGACCAACAGCGACATCGACCGCGCGGTCGCGGCAGCCAGGGCCGCGTTCGACCACGGCCCGTGGCCCCGCCTGACGCCGGCCGAGCGCGGCGAGATCCTCATCCGGGCCGCCGAGGTGCTGGCCAAGCGCGCACCCGACATCGCCGCGGTGACCGTCGACGAGATCGGCTGCCCGGTCAGCAACCCCGGGTCGCAGACCGGGCTCGTCGCGCCGGTGTTCGAGTACTACGGGAAGCTCGCCAGGACCTACCCGTTCGAGCGGACCGTCCTGGAGGGCGCCCGCGCGGGCCTCGTCACCCAGGAGCCGGTCGGTGTCGTCGGCGCGATCGTGCCGTGGAACGCGCCGGTCACCCTGGCCGCGTGGAAGATCGCGCCGGCGCTGGCCGCCGGGTGCACGGTCGTGCTGAAGCCGCCGCCGGAGGCGCCGCTGTCGGCCTTCCCGTTCGCCGAGGCGCTGCACGAGGCGGGCGTGCCGGCAGGTGTCATCAACGTCGTGCCGGGCGGCCGGGACGTCGGCGAGCACCTCGTCACCCACCCGGGCGTCGACAAGATCGCGTTCACCGGCTCGACCGGCGCCGGGAAGCGGATCATGAGCCTGTGCGGGGAGCAGGTGAAGCGGGTCTCGCTGGAGCTGGGCGGCAAGTCGGCCTGCATCCTGCTCGACGACACGGACATCGCGAAGATCGTCCCGACCGTCGTCGGCATCGGGATGAACCGCTCCGGCCAGGTCTGCGCGGCGCAGACCCGGATCCTGGTACACCGGTCTCGCTACGCCGAGGCGCTGGAGGCCGCCGGCGCGAGCGCCGCGCGGATCCCGCTCGGTGACCCGCACGACCCGGCCACCGTCATCGGGCCGCTGGTCGCCGAGCGGCAGCGCGAGCGGGTCGAGGGCTACATCGACGGCGCCGTCGCCAGCGGCGCCAGGGTTGTCGCCGGCGGGAAGCGCCCGGGACACCTGAACCGGGGCTGGTACGTCGAGGCGACGATCCTGGGCGACGTCGACAACGGGATGCCGGTCGCCCGCGAGGAGATCTTCGGCCCGGTGCTGAGCTTCATCCCGTTCGACGACGAGGACGAGGCGGTGCGCATCGCCAACGACTCGCCGTTCGGCCTGGCTGGCGGCGTCTGGAGCGCGGACCCGGCGCGCGCGCTCGGGATCGCCCGCCAGCTGCGGACCGGTGCGGTCAACATCAACGCGGACTTCCCGCCGTTCCCGCTGGTCCCGTTCGGCGGCTTCAAGCAGTCCGGGCTCGGCCGCGAGCTCGGGCCGGAGGGGCTGGCCGGCTACCTGGAGACGCGCAGCATCGGCATCCCGGTGGGTCTCGCCGGCGGCGCGTGATGGCCGGGTTAGCGGGGGCGCAGTTCTCGATCCGGTACACCGCGCTCGCGCCGAGCGACCCGGGGACGTGGCAGCCGCTGCTCAACCGGGTCGTCGCCGCGGACCGGGCCGGTGTCGACCGGGTGGTTCTCTCCGGCGAGCACGTCGTGTTCGGCGAGCACCTGGACAACTACTCCCGGCCGGAGGTCGGCGGCCGGGTCGGTGGGGTGCAGCCCACCGACCCGGACGGGCACTTCCTCGAACCGATGACGACGATGTCGTTCCTAGCCGGGATGACGTCACGGGTGCGGTTCACCAACAGCATCCTGCTGGCCGCGCTGCGCCGGCCGATCGTGCTGGCCAAGAGCGCGGCGACGCTGGACGTGCTGTCCGGCGGGCGGCTCGACCTGGGCGTCGGGATCGGCTGGCAGCGCGAGGAGTACGAGGCCGCCGGCCTCGACTTCACCCGCCGCGGCCGGCTGCTCGACCACACCCTGGAGGTCTGCCAGCTGCTGTGGCGCGAGCAGCGGGCCACGTACTCGTCGGCTGAGCTGTCGTTCGAGAACATCCACCTCAACCCCAAGCCGGTCCAGCCCGGCGGGGTGCCCGTGTGGGTCAGCGGCACGGTGAACCCGGGCCCCATGCGCCGGCTGGCCCGGTTCGGCGCGGGCTGGATTCCGTGGGGACCGGCCTCCGACCGGGCCGACGCGCTGGTGGAGACGATCCCGCGGATGCGCGAGGCCGTCGCCGGGCTCGGCCGCGACCCGCTGGAGCTCGGCGTCGCCGGCAAACTGCCGAACGTCGCCGGCCCGGACGGCACACCGGACCTCGCGGCGACCATCGACGGCCTACCTGCGCTGGTCAAGGCCGGCGTCACCGACGTCCGTCTGCAACTCCCGGTCCCTGACGACGTCGACGCCGCCGAGGACTACCTGACCCCGTGGGTGACCGCCTTCCGCGAGGCCGCGTCCCGCTAAGCGATCGACCGGCGGCCGGTGCCGCCTGACCCAGGCGGTCAGCGACGCCCGAACCTGGGCCGCCCTCGCCCGTACACCCGGGGCACCTGCAGCTGGCCATGATCGGGTGGATTCGGGGCCGCTATGGCGACCCTCAATCCACCCGATCATGAGGCCCCTCGGCCCGCGGTCGCTCAGGGGCCGGGGCGCGTGCCGAGGCGGCGAGCCACGCTGGTCAGGCTCTGGCGAGGGTTGCTAGCCCGCTGTGATGCGCAGGCTGGTGAGGCCCAGCTCGGGGGAGGTCTTGCGGGAGTTCTCCGGGGGTTCACCGCAGATGAGGACGGGGACGTCGCGGGCGACGGCGACGGTCGCGGTCGCGGTGCCGGGGCCGGTCGGTCCATCCCAGGCCAGGTGGACGGTCGCGGAGCGGCGGTCGGCCGCGACGTCACTGCTCGCCGACGTCAGCCGGTGCTCCAGCCAGGCCCAGCCGTGGCGTTCGAACAGCTCGCGTTCGGCCACCTGGCCCCACTGGTCGAGCGCGGTCGTGCCTCGGTAGTTGCCGCGCAGGGGCGGCGGGCCGGACCGGCGTACCACTGCGTCCAGGGTGTCGGTGTCGAGGAAGCCCCAGGCGAGGCCGTCGGGCAGGGTGAAGCCGGTCGGGGCGTACCGGTGGCCGCCAGTGTGGCTGCAGCGCCGTACCCGGACGTCCGGCCAGGTGTCGGCCACAGCGAGCGCGAGCCGGGTGCCCAGCCGTCCGCAGCAGACGTCGCGGGAGCCGTGCCCGCAGAGCAGCACGTCAGGGGGCGCAAGCCTTCCTTCTCCGGCCGGCCTGCCGTTCTCGATCGGTGCCGTCGCGAGGCGGGCGGCCTCATCCACGACCCGCTCCGCCGGGATGAGGTGGTCGGTACCGAGGAAACGGCCGGTCTCGGCGCGCCGCCAGATCGTCACCGCGACCCGGTCGCCGATTCCGGCAACGTCGGCCGTGCCAGGGCTGGAGGCCTCAGGGCTGGTTTCGGCGGCGCTGTCCGCCACGGCGCCGCTCACTGAAGAGCCCGTGGCCAAACCATCGTCGACCGGCCGCACGGCCAGCAGGCGGGTCCTGCGTAGCCCGCGCTTGGACAGTTCCGCGAAGGTCGGGAGCTGGCCGATGTCCTGGGGCCACGGCGGTGGTGTCTCGATGAGGACGAACGTGTCGCAGGTCAGCGCCGAGCCGATCGGGTCGACTCCCTGGGCCAGGGTCCAGGGCGCGCAGCGGTAGGAGATCGCCGGGCTGGAGACGACGACGGTCACAGCACCTCCGGATCATTACCGTGCTCAGCGGACGGATGGCCCGCCGCTCTCGTGAAGGAACGTGCACGGTTATTTTGGCGTTCCAGCCCGCCGGCCGCCTGAAACCGGCGCCACCGGTGGTTCTCGCGACACAGCCGGACAGCCGCCGAGCCGGACAGCGGACATGATCGCGATCTGCGTCCTCTGGTGGCTGTAACGCGGCCCGATTCACGACCACCGGAGGGTGGAAACGACGATCATGCCGCCAGCCTGACGCCGCGCTGCCTGGCGCGGCCTGACCTCGCGCCGCCGGGCCGTGGCGTGGCGCTCAGCCGAGCATGTTGATGCCGCCGTCGACGATGACGGTCTGGCCGGTGATGTAGCTCGCGCCCTCGGAGCACAGGAAGCCGACCACCGGGGCGAGGTCGCTCGGGTGGCCGATGCGGCGCAGCGCCGCGTTGCCGAGGCCCTTTTCGAGCACCTCGCGCGGCACGACCTTCAGCGTCGCCTCGGTGTCGATGACGCCGGGGGCGATCGCGTTCACCGTGATGCCGAACGGGCCGAGCTCGCGGGCCAGCGTCTTGGTCATCGTGATGACGGCCGCCTTCGACATCGAGTAGTGCAGCGAGCGGGGGACGGTGGCGTAGACCGAGGCCGAGCTCTGGTTGACGATCCGGCCGAACTCCTGGCGCTTCATGTGCGGGATGGCCGCGCGGCACATGTAGAACGTGCCCGACACGTTGATGTCGATCATCTTCTGCCACATGTCGAGGCTGATCTCCTCGGCGATGGCGAAGTCCCGGTTCGCGTAGAGCGCCGCGTTGTTGACCAGGAAGTCGAGCGAGCCGTGGTCGGCGACCACGCCGTCAACGGCACTGACGCACCCGGCCGCGTCGGCGATGTCCAGCGCGAGGGTGCTTGCCGATAAGCCGGCCGCCGTCAGCTCCTTGGTCATGGCCTCGGCCGCCGTCGCGTCGATGTCGGCGACGACGACGTGCGCGCCGCGGCCGGCGAAGTGCCGGGCGTACTCCGAGCCGATGCCGTGCGCCGCGCCGGTGATGACCGCCACCCGGCCCTCGAAGTCAGTCATGAAAACCCCTCTCGCGCCCGGCCGATCCGTGATGCAAGGGTACCCTTGCATCAATCGGGCCAGCAAGCGATGATGTGGCGCGTGACACGTCCGCCAGCCAGCAGGTTCACGAGCAGCAGGTTCACGACGAGCAGCGAGCGGGACCTCGAGGCGTTGCGCCGCATGCTGCGGATCCGCCGTTTCGAGGAATCAGCGATGGACATCGTGCGCAAGGGCCAGGGCATCGCCGGCTCGGTGCACATCTGTATCGGCCAGGAGGCCACGATCGTCGGGTCCTGCCTGGCGCTGCAGGACGACGACTACATGGTCGGCTACCACCGATCGCACGGGCACCCGATCGCGAAGGGCGCCCCGCTCGGCCCGCTGATGGCCGAGCTGATGGGCCGGTCCACCGGGGTCTGTCACGGCAAGGGCGGCTCGATGCACCTGGCCGACTTCGGCGTCGGCAGCCTGGGGGAGACGGCGATCGTCGGCGCGGGCATTCCGCAGGCCGTCGGCGCCGCCTACAGCGCCCGGGTCCGCGGGACCGACCAGGTTGCGCTCGCGTTCTTCGGTGACGGCGCGGCGAACATCGGCTCGTTTCACGAGGGCCTCAACCTGGCCGCGGCCTGGGAGTTGGGCGTGGTGTTCGTCTGCGAGAACAACCTGTACGCCATGTCGACGGCCCTGACCGACACGATGGCCAGCGAAAGCATTGCGGCCCGGGCCGCCGCCTACCGGATGCCGGGCGTGATCGTCGACGGTCAGGATCTCGCCGCCGTGTACGACACGGTGAGCGAGGCGGTCGAGCGTGGCCGCGACGGGGGCGGCCCGACGCTGGTCGAGGCCAGGACGTACCGGTACCGCGACCACGCCGAGTACGGGAACGTGGACCTCTCGCACCGCCCGGCCGACGAGGTCGAGCACTGGAAGGCGCGCGACCCGGTCGAGCTGTTACGAGCCCGGCTGCTTTCCGAGGGCATCGCCGACGCCGACCTGGCCGTGATCGCCGAAACGGTCGCCGAAGAGGTCCGGGCCGCGGTCGCGTTCGCCAAACAAAGCCCGCAGCCGGCCCCCGAGGAGCTTTTCGACGACCTGTGGGCGACCCCGCTCGAGACGAGCGCGGCGGGGGTTTCCCGATGAGGACGATGAGCTACCGCGAGGCGCTGCGGCTGGCGATGCAGGAGGAGATGCGGCGCGACCCGACGGTCGTCGTCTTCTGCGAGGACGGCCGGTTCTGGACGATGCCGACCAACGGCTTCGTCGACGAGTTCGGCCCGGACCGGGTGCCCGTCATGCCGATCTCGGAGGAGGGCTTCACAGGCGCCGCGATCGGCGCGGCGATGACCGGCCTGCGCCCGATCGTCGACTACACGATCGCGAACCTCATGTACGTCGCGTGGGACCAGATCGTGAACCACGCGGCGAAGAACCGTTACCTGTTCGGCGGCCAGGCGAGCGTCCCGATCGTCTTCCGCGCCGCGATGAAGTACGCCAACGCGACCGCGGCCCAGCATTCCGACCGGCCGTACCCGCAGCTGATGAACGTTCCCGGGCTGAAGATCGTCGTCCCGACGACGCCGGCGGACGCCCTCGGGCTGCTGAAGTCCGCGATCCGGGATGACGACCCGGTGGTCTTCTTCGAGCCGCTGCGGCTGTGGGGCGCCAAGGGCGAGGTGCCGGACGGGGACCACCTGGTCCCGCTCGGCAAGGCGGCCGTCAGGCGGGAGGGCCGGGACCTGACGGTCGTCGCGATCGGCGACGCGGTGCCCGCCGCGCTCAAGGCGGCGGACGAGCTCGCCAAAGAGGGTTCGGAGCTGGAGGTCATCGACCCACGCACCCTGGTCCCGCTCGACAAGGACGCGATTCTCGCGTCCGTCGAGAAGACGGGCCGTCTCGTCATCGCCGACCCCGCGCACAAGACCTGCGGGGCCGCGGCCGAGATCGCCGCGATCGTCGCGGAGGAGGGGTTCTCCTCGCTGCGCGCGCCGATCGCCCGGGTCGTCGCGCCGGACGTGCACCCGCCCTTCAGCCCCGCGCTGGAGCGGCTCATGTATCCGACGCCGGAAAAGATCGCAGCCGCGGCCCGGGCTCTTCTCGCCGGCCCGGCGCCGGCCTCGCAGCCGAAGGAGCTCGCGACCCGATGACCACCGAGGTGAACCTGCCCCAGTTCGGCATGGGGATGACCGAGGGCACCGTGCTGGCCTGGTTCAAGAACGAGGGCGACGCGGTCACCGAGGACGAGGAGATAGCCGAGGTCGAGGCGGAGAAGACCACCGTCGTCGTCGTCGCCCCGGCGACCGGCGTGCTGTCGAAGATCCTGGTCCAGCCGGAGGAGACCGTGCCGGTCTTCACGGCGCTCGCGCTCATCGAAGGAGACTGACGATGGCGGCTCCCGAGGGACGGTCGACCGGCGGCGAGGGCCGGGTCGCCGGCAAGGTGGCGATCGTGACCGGCGGCGGCCAGGTGCCGGGGCCGGGCGTCGGCACCGGCAAGGCGACCGCCCTGCTGCTGGCCCGCCACGGCGCCTCGGTCGTGCTCGTCGACAACGAGCCCGACCGCGCCGAGGTCACCCGCAAGGAGATCGAGCAACTTGGTGGGGCGGGGGTCGTCGTCGCCGGCGACGTCACGGTCGCGGCCGACGCCGAGCGGTTCACCCAGGCGGCGCTCGACACGTTCGGCCGGCTCGACGTGCTGGTCAACAACGTCGGCGTCTCCCGACCCGGCAGCATCCTCGACACGGCCGAAGACACCTGGGACGACCTGCTGCGGATCAACCTCAAGTCGGTCTACCAGGTCTCCCGGTTCGCCATCCCGGCGATGGCCGCGACGGGCGGCGGGTCGATCGTCAACATCTCCTCGATCGGCGCGCTGCGGGCGATCGGCTTCGCCGCCTACTCGGCGGCCAAGGGCGGCATGATCTCGCTGTCCCAGGAGATGGCCGCCGCGCACGGGCCGCAGGGCATCCGGGTCAACGTCGTCGTCCCCGGCTCCGTGCAGACGCCGCGTACCCAGGGCGCCGCCGAGAAGCTCGGGCAGGACCTCGGCGAGATCCAGAAGACCGCGGCCGCCGTCCTGCCGCTCGGTACCGTCACTCACGGCACCGGCTGGGACATCGCCTACGCCGCGCTGTTCTTCGCCAGCGACGAGTCGAGCTGGATCTCCGGCCAGGTGCTCGCCGCGGACGGCGGCGCCAGCGTGACGCTGCCGGCGGTCGCGATGGCGTCCCTGCGTCAGCGCCAGGCGGGCTGACGGCGTGGCCGGCCTGACCGCGCAGGAGCTGTTCGCCGAGTGGGGCGCCGCCTGGGTGACCAAGGACCCGGCCGAGCGGCTGCGTCGGTTCACCGCCTGCTGTACCGCCGACGTCGAGTTCATCCCGCCGGACGAGCGGCCGGTGGTCCGCGGCCGCCAGGCCCTCGCCGAGCACGTCACCGCGTACACCGCCGACTGGCCCGCCGGGGTCACCGTCACGCTTGCCCGCCCGCCCGAGACGCACCACGGCTGGAGCCGGGGATTCGTCCGCTGGACGTTCCCGACCACCACCGCGATCGGCTGCGACCTCATCCGGATCGAGAACGGGAAGATCGCCACGATGCTCGTGTTCATCGAAAGCCCCGAGCAGTGACCGGCCACGAGGGCAGCGCCCGGAAGGTGCGGGAGTCGCTCGGCCACGTCGTCATCGACGCCGACGCCCACCACGTCGAGATCAGCGTCGCGTTCGCCGAGTTCGTCCGGGACAACGGCGGCGGGCACCTGCTGGACGACCCGGCCGTGCGGGCCGTCGGCCTTGCGGACGGCGCGGGCGAGCACGTTCCAGCGCTCGCCGAGCGCCGGCGGCTGCATCTCTCGGCGCGGCCGGTCTGGTGGACGCCGAGCGACACCCTCGACTACGCGACCGTCGCCATGCCGTCGCTGTACCACGAGCGGCTCGGCGAGGCCGGGATCGACTTCGCGGTGGTCTATCCGTCCCGCGGCATGGTGCTGCTGGGAATGGAACGCGAGGAGACCCGGGTCGGCCTGGCCAGGCTCTACAACGAGTACGTCGCGCAGGCCTATGCCGCCTACCGGGACAGGCTGGCCCCGGTCGCGCTCATTCCCGCGCACACCCCGGACGAGGGGATCGCGGCGCTGGAGCATGCCGTCTCGCTCGGCCTGCGGGCCGCGTTGATGCCGTCGTTCGTGTGGCGCCCGATCCCGGCCTTCGCCGACGCGCCGGCCGAGTACCGGTCCCGGCTGCAGCGGATCGACAACTTCGGTCTGGACAGCGACTACGACTACGACCCGTTCTGGGCGAAGGCCGTCGAGCTCGACATACCGCTGTCCTGCCACTCGTCGGGTTTCCGGTTCACCGGTCATTTCTCGCCGTCGAACTACTCCTACGCGGCCGGGCATTTCGGCGCGGTCGGCGAGGGCACGGCGAAGTCGCTGTTCCTCGGCGGGGTCACCAGTCGCTTTCCCGACCTGCGGATCGCCCTGCTGGAGGGCGGCGTCGCCGGCGGGGTCCGGGTCTTCGGTGACCTCGTCTCCCGGTTCGAGAAACGCGGGAAGAACGGCCTCGGCCGGCTCGACCCGGCCAGGTTCGACGCCGCCCAGCTCGCCCGGCTGGCAAAGCAGCACGCGCCCGCGCTCACCCGGTTCGCCCCGGAGCAGCTGATTCCCGGCGTCAACGCCCCAGACGGCCAGGTGGACGACTTCGCGGCCAGCGGGGTCAGCAGCGTCGAGGAGATCCGGGACCAGTTCTGCCGCGGCTTCTACTGGGGCTGCGAGGGCGACGACCCGCTCGTCGGCCTCGCCTACGACCGGCGGGTGAACCCGCTCGGCGCCCAGCTGCGCCCGATGATGGGCTCCGACCTCGGCCACTGGGACGTCCCGTCGTTCACCCACCCGCTGCTGGAGGCCTACGAGCTCGTCGAGGACGGCATTCTCACGCCGGCCCAGTTCGAGGAGTTCGCGGGTGTGAACGCGGTGCGGTTCTACGGCGGCGCGTCGACCGCGTTCTTCGCTGGAACGGCCGTCGCGGCGGACGCGGAACGCATCCAGGCGGCCGACCGTGTCGCCGCATCACAACTGGCGTCGGCCTGAACGGAGCACACGGCATGACTGAGCAGACGGCATGTGAGCAGACGGCATGACGGAGCACCTGACATGAACGTGGAGATGCAGCGGGAGTTAGGCCGGCGCACGCTGGACCTGATCGACCGGCGGACCACCGACCTGGCCGAACACACTATGGAGGAACCGCTCGACGGATACCGCTCGCCGGAGCAGTTCGAGCGGGAACGACGCCTGGTGTTCAGCCGGTACCCGATGTTCGTCGGCCTCAGCGGCGACCTGCCCGAACCGGAGTCGTGGCTGACGTTCGACGCGACCGGCACGCCGATGCTCCTGACGCGGGACGACGACGGCCGGGTTCGCGCCTTCCTGAACATGTGCCAGCACCGCGGTGTCCGGGTCGTCGAACCGGGGCGCGGCACCGCCCGCCGGTTCACCTGCCCGTTCCACGCCTGGTCGTACAGCCTGGAGGGAAAGCTCGTCGGCCTGCCCGGGTCCGAGGGCTTCAACGACCTGCGCCGGGAGGACCGTGGGCTGATCGAGCTGCCGGTACAGGAACGCCACGGCCTGATCTTCGCGGCGGCGCATCCGGACGCGCGGTTCTCGCTGGAGGAGTACTTCGGCGGTCTCGACGAGCATTTCGCGTCCTTCGGCTTCGAGAGCTGGCACTCGATCGCCGCGACCCACCGGCACCCCGTGGCGACGAACTGGAAGGTCGTCTGGGGCACCCACTGCGAGACTTACCACTTCGCCCAATTGCACCGCGCGACCGCCGGCCCGCTGGTCTACAGCAACACCTCGGTCGCGGACTTCTACGGCGACCACGCGCTGATGACGTCGACGATGCGCACCGTCGACAAGCTGCGGGAGACCCCGGAAGAGGACTGGCGCCCGGTCGACGACGGTCAGATCAACCTCAACTACCGGCTTTTCCCGAACCTGAGCTTCTCGGTGGTCGGTGACCGGCTGGAGATCTTCACGATCTATCCGGGGGAGAGCCTGCACGAGACGGTCGCGCTGCACTACGCCTACCGCCGCGAGCTGCCCGCGTCCGACCAGGAGGCGAAGGAGCTGGAGGAGGCGGTCCGCTGGGCCTGCCAGACCGTCGTCGACAAGGAGGACTACGAGATGGCCACCCGCGCGGGCCTCGGGCTGCGCTCGCCGTTCGTCCCGAAGACCCTGGTGTTCGGCCGCAACGAGCCGGTGATGCAGCACATGGCGCGCACCCTGCGCCGCGTCCTCGCAGAGGCTCCGGAATGACCGACGGCGTCAGGCCGGCCGGCCCGCTCGCCGGGCGGGTCGCGCTCGTCACCGGCGCGGCGCAGGCGGCCGGTCGTGGCTATGCCCGCGCACTGGCCGCCGCGGGCGCGCACGTCGTCGTCGCCGACCAGTTTCCGGACGCGGGCCAGGAGACCGTCGGCCTCATCGAGAAGGACGGCGGCGTCGCCCGGTTCTTTCTCCTCGACGTGACCGACGAGGCCAGCGCGCGGGCGGCCGTCGCGTTCGCCGTCGAGACGTTCGGCCGTCTCGACGTGCTGGTCAACAACCCGAACCGTTACCGGGACACGAAGTACACGGCGCTCGCGGAGCTGAGCGTCGAGCACTGGGACACGACGATGGCGGTGATGGTCCGCGGCACGTTCCTGCTCTGCAAGGCGGCGGTCCCCGAGCTCGCGAAGTCGCCGGCGCCGGCCATCGTCAACCACACCTCGTCGGCCGCGTACGGAGTGCGCAACTGGCTGGACTACGGGACCGCCCGCGGCGCCGTCATCGCGATGACGAAGTCGCTGGCCAAGGAGCTCGCCCCGCTGGGCATCCGGGTGAACGCGCTGTCCGTCGGCTCGATGGCGGCCGAGGCGATCTCGCTGGGCGTGCTGGAACGTGAGGAGCAGATGACCGGGACGCCGGAGTTCGGCCTCCAGCTCATCCAGCGCGTCGCGACCGAGGACGACGTGGCGGGCCCGGTGGTCTTCCTCGCGAGCGAGGCCTCCCGCTACATGACCGGCCAGACCATCTCCTACGACGGCGGCAAGTTCTTTCTGGGCTGAGCGCAGGAGGACGCTCGAGGAGGGTTCCGGGGTCCCTGCCGGATCGCCGGAGGCGATCTGGGAGGTCTGCGAGCGCAGCGAGGTCGGAGCCGGAACGCGCGGCGGACGGAGCGAAGCGGAGATGCTGAGCTGTGTTTCTGGAGGTCTCGTGACGGAGCTGACGCCGGCCGAGGTGATGGAGGTGCTCGCCGCGTCCTGGCGCCCGGACGCGATGAGCGACCCGGCGACCGCCGAGCGTTGGGCGACGGTGTTCGCCGACGACATCGTGCTGGTCGAGCCCGAGTCGCTGCCGCATGGTGGTGTGCATCGGGGCCTCGCCGCGTTCCGCGCGGTCCAGGCCGGCATGCGGGCCCACTGGGACCAGCGCATCGAGGCCACCGAGTACTGGCGGTGCGCGCCTGACCTGTTCGCCCTGCGGATCGTCATCCGGTGGACGGCCCGCGCCACCGGCCGCTCGGTGGTCCTGCCCATGATCGACATGATCCGGATTCGCGGCGGCCAGATCGTCGAGATCGAGGCCTACATCCACGACACCAAGGCCCTGCTCGAAACGCTGGACCAGTGTGGCGTCGAGGTCTCTATGAACTCCGGGCCCGGACGGTAACCCGAGACCGCCGACGACGAGAAATGAACGAGGGCTCACTTATTGCTATTCTGTGCCCAGATGGCCCGCCTCGGTCGGTATGACCGCGTACGTGAGCGTGAGGTACCTGATGGACACGACGGCAGCGTCCGCTGACCCGGTTGGCACGACGATCGACGATGCCTGGGTCGAGCACCACTTCGACCACCAGTCGACCGAGCTGGCCAACGACTTCCACCCGACGCTGGCCCGGACCCGGTCGCGCTGTCCTGTCACGCACAGCGACCAGTACGGCGGGTTCTGGGTGGCGACCGGCTACGAAGAGGTACTCGGCGTCGCGCAGGACTGGGAGACGTTCTCCTCCGCGCAGGGCATCACGATCGCGCAGACCGAGAAGCACACGATTCTTCCGGTCACGATCGACCCGCCGCTGCAGCGTGAGTTCCGCCGCGTCATCAATCCATACTTCCGGCCGGTCGTCGTCGCGGAATGGGAGAAGGTCACCCGCGACCTGGTCAACCGGCTGATCGACGATTTCATCGAGCGCGGCGAGTGCGAGTTCATGGACGCGTTCGCCCGCCAGTTGCCGGGGCTGTCGTTCTTCGACTTCGCCCTGCACGCGCCGAAGGAGGACCTCGCCCAGGTCAACGAATGGGCGATGCTGACCTCCAAGCCGGTGCCCGAGGCGCGCGACGCCCTGTTCAAGCTGGCCGGCTGGATTTCTGAGCTGATCACCGAGCGCCGCCGGACCGGCCCGCGCGGCGATGTCGTCGACGCCGTGCTGGCCGCCGAGATCGAGGGCCGGCCGATCACCGACATCGAGGCGATCGGCACCATCCACCTGCTCATTCTCGGCGGCCTCGACACCACCGCCGGCGTGCTCGGCATGGCGATGCTGCGGTTCTGCGCGCACCCGGAGATCCCGGAGTTGCTGCGTAACCGGCCCGACCTGCTGACCAACGCGGTCGAGGAGCTGATCCGCCTGGACAGCTCGTTCATCAGCGTCGCACGCACCGCCACGAAGGACACCGAGGTCGGGGGCTGCCCGATCAAGGCGGGCGAACAGGTTCTCATGTACTGGGCCGCGGCCAACCATGACGAGAACGAGTTCGAGGACCCGGAGACGTTCGACCCAGAGCGCGCCCGCAATCGGCACATCGCGTTCGGAGCCGGCCCGCACCGCTGCGCCGGTTCCAACCTGGCCCGGATGAACCTGCGCATCGCCGTCGAGGAGATCGTCTCCCGCCTGCGCGACATCAGGCTGGCGCCGGACGCCGACATCCACTGGCACTCGACCTACAACCGCGCGCCGCTGGAGGTCCCGATCACCTTCACCCCGGGCCCGAGGCTCTCACCCGTCGACTAGCGAAGGGCTGGGCCGGGATTCGGTCTCTCGAATCCCGGCCCGCCCGGCGATTTCGTCCTACGGGGCTTGGCGGGCGGCGCCGCTGGTGAGCAGTCCGGCGATCTCCGCGTCGGAGAAGCCCCAGGCCAGCAGGGCCTTTCGGGTGTGCTCGCCCGCCGCGGCCGGCGGACTGACCGGCCCGGAAGGCGTGCGGCTGAACCGCGGAGCCGGCGCCGGCTGCACGACGCCGTCGACATCAACGAAGGTCCCGCGGGCGAGGTTGTGCGGGTGGTGGGCCGCCTCGGCGGGCGTCAGTATCGGCGTGAAGCAGGTGTCGGTGCTTTCGAGCAGCTTCGACCACTCGTCCAGCGTCCTGGTCCGGAAGACGCCGGCGAGTTGGTCCCGCGCGGCCGGCCAGGTAGCCGGGTCGCTCTGCCCGCGGACCAGCTCCGCCTCGGCTTCGTCGTCGAGGCCGATGAGCCCCAGGAGCCGGGAGTAGAACTGGTGCTCGCCGGCGCCGACCGCGACGTGCCGGCCGTCGGCGGTCTCGTAGACGTTGTAGAACGGCGCGGCCAGACCCAGGATGTTCTGCCCGGGGTCGTCCGACCAGCTGCCCTCGGCGCGCATCCCGTGCAGCAGCGTGGTCAGCAGCGCGACGCCGTCGACCATCGCCGCGTCGACGACCTGGCCGCGTCCCGAGACGGCCCGCTCGACCAGCGCGGCCAGCACCCCGACGACCAGCAGCATGCCGCCGCCGCCGTAGTCACCGAGCAGGTTGAGCGGCGGTGCCGGTGGCTGCCCGGACCGGCGCAGCGGTTCCAGCGCGCCCGCCAATGCCACATAGTTGATGTCGTGGCCGGGGCTGCGGGCGTACGGCCCGTCCTGCCCGAACCCGGTCATCCGCGCGTACACCAGGCGCGGGTTGCGGTCCAGGCAGAGATCCGGGCCCAGCCCGAGCCGCTCGGCGACGCCGGGCCGGAAACCCTCGACCACGACGTCGGCTCCGTCGATGAGCCGCAAGGCCGCCGCGACCCCGTCCGGATGCTTCAGGTCGAGCGCTACCGACGGCCGCCCGCGGGTCACCAGGTCGTGACGCCGATGCCCGCGCAACGCTCGCTCGGTGGCGCTCTCGTCGTCCCCGGTCGCGACGTCCTCGACCCGGGCCACCCGGACGACCTCGGCGCCGAGATCCGCGAGCACCATCACGCCGAACGGCCCCGGCCCGCGTCCCGCGAGCTCCACCACCCGCACGCCAGCGAGCGGCCCACCCCGCGGCCGGCCACCGGCACCGTCGATCACGCTTCCGGAAGGAGTCTCCACAGGTAGAGGAGTGTACGTTCACTTACTCCGACGCGCCGGGATCGTCGGTTCGGTTGCCCGTCGGGTCGGCGGGTGGCAAGACTTTTCTTGCTTTCGTGGGCGCGGCCCGGACCGCCATGGTTGCCGGGAGCCGCCCGACGCGCGGGAGGTCGCCATGACCGGTACGCCGGAGCCCCAGGCCGGGCACTCGAACGAGGGAGTGCCGGGCGACGGGGCAAAGATGTTCTTCTTCGACTCCAACACGCTGCCCTACAGGAGTAACGAGGAGGTCGCGCACCTGTTACCCGAGGACCAGCGCGACGAGTTCCTCGACTCCGTGGGCCGTGACCTGGTGTCGACGACGATCCTGTACTCGCCGACGATGACCGTCGTCCGGTCGCGGGTCGGCCCGGGTGCCCTGGTCCGGCCGCACCGGCACGGCACGAACCAGCTGACCTACCTGCTCGCCGGCGAGCTGCGCTACGGCCGGCGGGTGACCAGGGCCGGGCAGGGCGTCTTCAGCCCGAATCAGAAGTACACCTGGGTCGCCGGTCCCGAGGGTGCCGAATGGATCGAGATCCACGACGGCCACCCGAAGGCCTACCAGCTCGACTGACCCCGCCGCCGCGGCGATCATGCCCCGGAGGCTGGGGAGCGGGAGTCACTCACGCAGGCGGGCGGCGTAGTCGGCGCGCCCGGCGGCGTCGATGAGCTCCAGGCGGAAGCCGTCGGCGCGGACGAGGTAGGCGAACAGGGTGGGCCGGCCGTCGGCGTCCGGTTTCGTCATCTCCAGGCGCCAGCCCTCCGCGGCCAGCCGGGTGATGTCGGCCGCCAGGTCGTCGGTCCAGTAGGCGAAATGGTGGACCCGGGGGCCGGCGGTCGCCCAGATCGTTCCGGCTCGGCCCTCGATCAGGTCGAGGTGGATCGGGCCCTCGCGGCTGACGCAGGAGCGCGGCCTGGGGTTCGGGACGCCGTCGACGGTGTGGAACAGGCCCTCGCCCGTCGTGGGCGTCGTCCAGGTCAGACCCAGCGCGGTGGCCAGCTCGCGCATGGAGGCGCCGAGATCGTCGGTGGTCACGCCGATGTGAAAGGGCACCGCGTCCATGAAAGCTCCGCTCTGCCGGTGCGAGCCCGAGGTTGGCCACGCTGTTGTTGACCATCGAGAACGACCGGCGTTACCTTCCTCACGTTGAATGCAAGGCTATCCTTGCTTCGCTTGGCGGGAGGGTCAGATGGCGACGGTCCAGACGTCCACGTTCGATCACCTCGCACCCGAGGTCGCCGGCCCGCGTTACTGGGACGCGGTGCGCGAGCTGGCCAGCGTCGGCCCGCTGACCTGGGTCAGCAGCAGCGGCGGCTACTGGGCCGCGACCTCGTTGGGCCTGGTGCTGCGCATCGCCCAGGACTGGGAGTCGTTCACCTCGACGCAGGGTGTGTCGATCACCAGGCCGGGGTTCGACCTGATGCCCCAGCTGGTGCCGATCGAGCTGGACCCGCCGCGCCAGCGGGCCTACCGCCGCCAGGTCAACCCACACCTGACGGTGAAGGCGCTCGCCGACCTGGAGGACCGGATCCGCGGGGTCGCCGACGAGCTGATCGACGGCTTCGCCGAAGCCGGGACCTGCGACCTGGCGGTCGACTTCGCCCGCCCGTTCCCGGGCACAGTGATGTTCCGTCTGCTGTTCCAGACCACCGACGAGGACTTCCGGATCGCCGAGCCCGCCGCCCGCGCCATCAGCTTCGAGTCGGACCCCTACCGGACCGCGGCCGGCGCCGGCGTCCTACGCCAGTGGGCCGCCGGCCTGTTCGCGAGCCGCGGCACCGAGCCGACCCGCGACGACGTCGTGACCGCCGTCCAGCGGCTGAACGACGGCTTCCGGGGCGGCCAGGACGAGGGGTCGGACGAGCCGTTCGTCGACCACGAGTTCCTCTCCGGCCTGCAACTGCTCATCCAGGGCGGGATCGGCACGTCCGCGAGCGCCATCGGCGCGACGATGCGCATTCTCGCCGAGCAGCCGGACCTGCAGGCGGCGGTCCGGGCCGACCTCTCCCTCGTCCCGGCGCTGGTCGAGGAGTGCATCCGGCTGGAGACCCCGCTGCCGCTGATGTTCCGCACGGCGACGAGCGACGTCGAGATCGCCGGCCGCCTGGTCAGGAAGGGCGAGAAGGTGGGGCTGTTCTTCGGCGCGGCCAACCGTGATCCGAACGTGTTCGAGCGGCCCGACGAGGTCGTCCTGAACCGGCCGCGCAACCGCCACCTGACGTTCGGCGCCGGCCCGCACCGCTGCGTCGGCTCGAACCTGGCCCGGCTGCAGATCAGGGTCGCGGTCCGCCGGCTGCTCGAACGGCTCGGGCCGTTCCACATTCCCCCCGGCGCCGAGGTGACCTACTTCAGCCTCCAGGCGCGCGGCCCGGCGTCGGTTCCGCTTGCCTTCGAGCCCGTCTGATGACAGCCGAGCCCGTCTGATGACAGCCGAGCCTGTCTGATGGCGGCCGAGCCGGCCGGCGGCGCATCCCCGAGGGGGCCGAGGGCCATGCTGCTTACGCTGGCTGGGTGACCACACGGCAGGGCGCGCGCGCAACGACCCGGGACCGCATTCTCGAAGCGGCGATGGACGTCTTCGCCGAGTCCGGCTTCAGCGGCGCCACGATCAGCGAGGTCGAGCGCCGGGTCGGCCTCGCCGTCGGCACCGGCAGCCTCTACCGGCACTTCCCGTCGAAGGAGGCGCTGCTCACGGCGGCCGTCGACCGGGAGGTCAGCCGGCTGCGCGACGAGATGGCGCAGGCCAGGGCCGGGCTGCCGGCGTCGGGCGACCCGGCCGAGCACCGGCTGCGCACCTACGAACAGCTGCTGCACGACGTGCGCCGCTTCGACCGGCTGTTCCGCCTCATGCTCAACGAGGGGGACAGGGTGCCGGAGCTGCGCACGGCGATCTGGACGGCGCTGGCGCGCCCGGTCCTCGCCGACCCGCGCGGCCAGGACGTCGTCGACGCGATCGCGGTCGCCGCGCTCGGCGGCTACCACCTGTTCTCGACGATGCAGGGCCACCCGTTCAACGGCGTCGGCCAGGACCAGTTCCTGCGCACCCTGGTCGAGCTCACCAGCCCCCGCGACAGCGACAGCGAGTAACAGCGGCGGCAGCGAGTAGCCGCGAGCGCCGCGGGGGCTCCTGGCGGCGGGGCGCCGAGCGCCCCGCCGTGACCTAGGCCAGGACGATCGCGCGTTCGGGGCAGTTGTCGGCGGCCTCGCGGGCCTTGGCCTCCAGCTCGACCGGCACCTCGGGATCCACGACGGACCCGAAGCCCTCCTCATCGAGCCCGAACACCTCGGGGCAGATCTCCCAGCAGCGTGCGTGTCCCTGGCACTTGGCGGCGTCGACCTCGGCCTTCATGGCGCCCCCATCCCTTCGATCGGGCCGCGTCCACGCGGCCGGGCAGGCTAGAACGTAGCGGACAAAGCCCACGGACCGTCCGGGAAGGGGCGGCCGAGGAGATCCATGCTGTAGACGATCCGGCCGGTGACGGCTCCCGCCGGCGTGCTCACGAGGCGCAGCGTGGCCTCGGCCATGGCGTCGTCCGGCTCGACCGGCGCGTTGCCCGCGTTGTGCGGCGCGACGACGGCGACGCCGGGCGTCAGCACGAGTCCGGACGTGCCGAGCGCGTTGACGCTGACGCCGGTGCCCTCCAGCTCGGCGGCGAGGCCGGTCGTCAGCCGGTCCAGCGCGCTCTTGCACATGCCGTAGGGCACGCAGCCGTCGCGGGCCCAGTCCGGGTAGGGCGGGCCGAGCGGGTGGCGGGCCTGCTTGGAGGTGATGTTCACGATCCAGCCCCGGCCGCGCTCGACCATCCCGGGAACGGCCAGCTGGCAGAGCCGGAACGGCGTGTGCACCATCATTCGGAACATCAGCTCGTAACGCCTGGGCGTCACGTCGAGCGCCGGCCCGTAGAAGTTGACGCCGGCGTTGTTCACCAGGATGTCGACCGGGCCGAGCGCGTCCTGCGCGCGGGCCACGATCGTCTCGACGTCGGTGGGCGACGTCAGGTCGGCCTGGATGGCCGCCGCCCGGCCGCCGTTCGCGGTGATCCGCCCGGCCAGCTCGGAGATCGAGCCGGGAAGCGGTGCCGAGCCGGCGTCGAGGGTGCGGGCAACGAGCGCGACCGCCGCCCCCTGCTCGGCGAGCCGCTCGGCGATGTGCGCACCGATGCCCCGGCTCGCACCGGTGACGATCGCGACGCGGCCGTCCAGCGAACCCACGTGGACCTCGCGATCGACTCGTCGGACCGGCCGGCACCAGCCGGGCTCGCCAGCAGCTGCCGGCGAGCCGATACTAACAGAGCGCTCACATACTTACCTGGTCCGATGCGCCCGCGCTGAGCCCGCGATCGTGGTCTCATGGTCCGTCTCGGCGGTGCGCGCGCGGACACCTCGCGGCCGAGGCTGGACGCGGTTAGGCTCGCTTGTGGAGTGAGCGGTTACTGAGCTACTGTCGGGCGATCCGATCCAGCCACCAGCCGGCCGTGCCCGGCGTCACGCTCGCGCCCGCCGCCCCGCGGCCCGGCTCGCGGGCGCCCCGGACGCAGCGGGGCAGCTGACGCGGCAGGGCTGCGCGTCGGCAACGAATGCGCCTGGCAACGAAGACGGGAGAGGTCGTCGATGAGGGTCGCCGTCGCCTACGAGGCCGGTAAGCCGCTCGTGCTTGAGGATCTCCCGATCCCCACGGTCGGGCCGCGCGACGTGCTGGTCCGGATCGCGGCGAGCGGGATCTGCCACACCGACCTGAACGTCATCGAGGGCCGCTCGGCGCTGCAGCTGCCGATCGTGCCCGGCCACGAGGCCACCGGCCTCGTCGAGCAGGTTGGCGCCGAGGTCCGGCGGGTCCGGCCAGGCGACCGGGTGCTCGCCTCGGTGTCGCCGGCCTGCGGCTCCTGCTGGTGGTGCGTCAACGGCATGTCGAACCACTGCGAGCGCGGGCCGCTCGTCCAGACCGCTGCCCGGTTCGCGCTGGACGACGGGCGCACCGCCCGCGCGGTCTGCGGCTGCGGCTCGTTCGCCGAGGCGATGGTCGTGGACGAGGCGAGCGTCGTCGCCGTCCAGACCGACCTGCCCGACGAGCAGCTGGCCCTGCTCGGCTGCGGTGTCACGACGGGCGTCGGCGCGGCGCTGAACACGGCCCAGGTCAGCCCCGGTTCCACGGTGGCCGTGATCGGGTGCGGCGGTGTCGGCCAGTCGGTCATCCAGGGCGCCCGGATCGCCGGCGCGGCCGTCATCATCGCCATCGACCCGGCCACCTCGCGCCGGGAGGCCGCGCTGCGGGTCGGCGCGACGCACGCCGTCGACCCCGACGAGGCGGACCCGGTCGAGCAGGTCCGCGCGCTGACGGGCGGTCGGGGCGCCGACTACAGCTTCGAGGTCGTGGGCCTTCCCGACCTGATGACGCAGGCCTACGCGATGGCGAGGATGGAGGGGACGGTGACGCTGGTCGGCATGCCGGCCATGGGCGCCTCCGTCACGCTGCCCGCGATCCCGGCGGTGTTCTCCGGCAAGAAGCTGGTCGGCTCGCCGGTCGGCGGCTCGCAGATCCTGCGCGACTTCCCCCGCTTCATCCGGCTGGCCGAGGCCGGCCGGCTCGATCTCGGGCAGATGGTGTCCCGCCGTATCAAGCTGGAAGACGTGAACGAGGGCGTCGAGCTGACCCACGCGGCCGAGGGAATCCGCACCGTCATCGTCTAGACCCTCCATCGCCACGGCCGGCCGGGCTGCCCATCGACGGCCCCGGCTTCTTCGGGAAGGAGCGCTCGGATGCAACGGCGCACACTGATCAGGAACGCCCGAGTGCTGGCCTGCACGGGCGACGCCGCCGAGCGCCCGGCCGACGGCGACATCCTGCTGGACGGCGACCGGATCGAGCGGGTCACGGCCGGCCGGCTGGACCTGGCATCCGTCGACGGGACCGCGGACGACGTGCGGGTGATCGACGTAGGCGGGGCGACCGTGCTGCCAGGGCTCGGTGACGCGCACACCCACATCAGCTGGCCGCTGGACTTCGTCTTCGACCATGCCGGCGTCGCCGCGTCTGCGCCGGCCCCGCACGCGCTCGACGTCGCCGCGGTCGTCCGCACCTTCCTGGAGAGCGGCTACACGCTCATCATCAGCGCGAGCGTCCTGCAGCCGCTCGACGACGTGACCGCCCGGGACGCCATCGAGCGCGGCCTGATCCCCGGCCCGCGCATCGTGCCGGGCAACCTGCTGGTCACCTCGCCCGGCGCGATCAGCGACGGCACCCCGATGTCCGTGGTCGCCGCCGACGCCCAAGAGCTGCGGGACATCGTCGCGCGCCAGTGCGAGGCCGGCGCGCGGGCGATCAAGCTGTTCATCTCGGGCGACGGCATCGTGCCCGAGTTCCCGTCCGACGACGTCTACATGAACGACGAGATGCTCACCGCGGCCGTCGACGAGGCGGCGAAGTACGGCGCGTTCGTCACCACGCACGCCCGCGGCTCGGCCAGCGTCGCGATGGCCGCCCGCACCGGCGTCCGCCTCATCCACCACGCCTGCTACCTCGACGACGAGGCGGTGCGTGAGCTGGAGGCCCGCCGCGACGACGTCTGGGTCTGCCCCGGGCTGCACTACCTGTACGCGGTGGTCAACGGCCACGCCAACCCGTGGGGCATGACGCAGGAGAAGATCGAGCTGTCCGGCTACCGGGACGAGCTCAAGGCCCAGGTCGAGGGGCTGCGGAGATTACGTGAGGCCGGCATCCGGATCGCCGCCGGCGGCGACTTCGGCCACCAGTGGACGAGGCACGGCACGTACGCGGCCGAGCTGGAGCGTTACGTCGACCTGGTCGGGATGACTCCAGCCGAGGCGATCCACTCCGCTACCCGGGAGCTGGGCCCGCTGGCCGGCCTGGAGACCGGACAGGTCCGCGCCGGTTATCTGGCCGACCTCCTCGTCGTCGACGGCCACCCGACCGAGGACGTCTCGATCCTCAAGGACCCGGCCCGGCGTCGCGCGGTCTTCAAGAACGGCGAGCTCGCCTACGTCAACCCGTCGGTGTACGCGTGACCGGCCCTGTGTCCGCGAACCGCCCCGCATCGGCGAACGGCTCGGTATCCGCGGACGG
The DNA here is from genome assembly GCF_016786355.1 of Frankia sp. AgB1.9. GTDB lineage: Bacteria > Actinomycetota > Actinomycetes > Frankiales > Frankiaceae > Pseudofrankia. The sequence continues at coordinate 37,995 of NZ_JADWYX010000019.1, read as the reverse complement.
CGGCGCCCCGCCGGCAGCGGGGGAGCTGCTCTCGGGCGTCGAGACGCTGGTCCGGCTGCTGCTCGTGCGCACCGAGGTCGACGGCCGGGACGGCCTGCGGACCGCGACGATGGTCTCCGGCTACCCCGGCTCGCCGCTGGGCACGTTCGACATGACCCTCGACGGCGCGGGGTCGGCCCTGGCCGAGCACCGCGTCCTGCACCGCCCGGGGCTGAACGAGGAGCTGGCCGCGGCCACGGTCTGGGGCAGCCAGATGGGCACCGGCCGCGAGCTGCGGTCCGTGTCCTCGGCCGGCGCGGCCGACCAGTCGGGCGACGCGGTGCCCGACGAGAGCCTCGACGGGGTCGTCGGCGCCTGGTACGGCAAGACGCCCGGGCTGGACCGCTGCGGCGACGTCCTGAAGCACGCCGGCGCCATGGGCTCGGGCCCGAACGGCGGCGTCGTGATGTTCTGCGGCGACGACCCGTCGGCCAAGTCCTCGACGCTCGCCTGCGACAGCCAGTACACCTTCGAGGACGCCTGCGTCCCGGTGCTCGTCCCCGGCGACCAGCAGGACATCCTCGATCTCGGGGTGCACGCGTTCCGGCTGTCGCGTTACAGCGGCGCCTGGGTCGGCCTCAAGGTCGTCACGGCGGTGGCCGACGGCATCGGCACCGTCGACACCGGCCTCGACCGGCACACCCCGACCGACCCGGACGGCTTCACCATCGACGACGCGGCCGGCGTGCCGCGGCCGTGGCGGCACCTGCCCGGGACCTCGGTCGGCCCGCACACCGCGCCCGCGCAGGAGGAGCAGGTCCTCGACCTGCGGCTGCGCGCCGCGGCGGCCTACGCCCGGCACAACGGCCTCGACCGGGTCAGCGGGGCGGCGCCCGGCGCGCGCCTCGGCATCGTCTGTGCCGGCAAGACCTACTTCGACGTGATGCAGGCGCTGGGCGACCTGGGGCTCGGCGCCGCCGAGCTGGCGGCGCTCGGGGTCCGGATCCTGCGGCTCGGGATGACCTATCCGCTGGTCGCCGAGACGGTGCTGGAGTTCGCCCGCTCCGTCGACGAGCTGGTCGTCATCGAGGAGAAGCGGCCGTTCGTCGAGACGCAGCTGCGTGCCGTGCTGCACGAGGCCGGCGACGCCACCCGCCTCGCCGGCAAGCGGGACAGCGCCGGGCGCGCCCTCGTCGGGACTGCCGGTGAGCTGGACGCGGCGAAGGTCGCGGCCGTCCTGCGCCGGGTCCTGCCCGAGCTGGCAACGGTCGGCGCGGCCGTGGGCGCCTCCGCCAACGGCGCCTCGGTGGGCGGGTCAACCCGGCGGCGGTCGCTGCCGCTGCTGGCGTCGCCGACGCTGTCGCTGCCGGTGCTCGACCTGCCGGCCCGGCCGCCGGGCTTCTGCAGCGGCTGCCCGCACAACCGCTCGACGGTGTTCCCGGACGGGGCACTGGTCGGCGGTGGCGTCGGCTGTCACGGGATCATGTACTTCGAGGCCCGCCACCAGGGCATGAAGAGCCTCCCGCCGACGCCGATGGGCGCCGAGGGCGTGCCGTGGATCGGCCTCGCGCCGTTCGTCGACGAGCCACACCTGATCCAGAACCTCGGCGACGGGACGCTCTCCCACTCCGGCATCCTGGCGATCCGCGCCAGCGTCGCCGCCAAAGCCAACGTCACCTTCAAGATCCTCTACAACGCGGCGGTCGCGATGACCGGCGGCCAGGACGTCGTCGGCCTGATGGACGTCCCGGCGATGACCCGGATGCTGGAGGCCGAGGGCGTCGAGCGGGTCGTCGTCTGCGCCGAGGAGCCGAAGCACTACGGCCGCCGGGCCCGGTTCGCGCCCGGCGTGAAGGTGCTCGGCCGCGACCGGCTCGACGAGGTGCAGGCGGAACTGCGCGGGGTGCCCGGCGTGACGGTGGTCATCTACGACCAGCGCTGCGCCGCCGAGTCACGCCGGCTGCGCAAGCGCGGCCTGCTGCCCGAGCCGCCGCGGCGGGTGGTCATCAACGAGGCGGTGTGCGAAGGCTGCGGCGACTGCTCGGTCAAGAGCAACTGCCTGTCCGTGCTGCCACACCAGACCGAGCTCGGCGAGAAGCGCCGCGTCGACGACCTGTCCTGCAACCGCGACTACACCTGCCTCGAGGGCGACTGCCCGTCGTTCGTGACGATCACCCCGCGCAAGCCCAGCAGGGTGCGCCGCTCGCCGCGCACGCAGGGGGCCAAGCCCAAGGCGCACCCGCGCCCGGCGCTGCCGTCGGGTGGGCTGCCCGAACCGGTGCGGCCCGTCGTGGACGGCCGGTTCGGCATCTACTTCACCGGCGTCGGCGGTACCGGCGTCATCACCGCGGCCCGGATCCTCGCGACCGCCGCGAAGTCGGCCGGCCTGACCGTCGCGGGTGTCGACCAGACCGGGCTCTCGCAGAAGGCCGGCGCGGTCGTCTCGCACCTGCAGCTGTCCGTGGCCGGCCAGGACGGCGCGCTCGGTTCGCCGACGGTCGGTGCCGGCGGTGCCGACCTCTACCTGTCCGGCGACATCCTGCAGGCGGCGTCGGCCAAGCACCTGGCGACCGTGCGGCCGGGGGAGACCGTGGCGGTCGTCGACGTGACCGTGGTTCCGACGGCCGCGATGCTCCAGCGTGACCTCGCCGCGCCCGACGAAGTGGCGATGCGCGCGGCGATCTCCGAGCGGGTTGGTGCTGGCCGGGCGGCGTTCCTGGACGCGAAGCGGATCGCCGAGCAGGTCTTCGCCAACCAGCTGCTGGCCAACATCGTGCTGCTCGGGGCGGCGTTCCAGCTCGGCGGCCTGCCGCTCGCGCCGGCCGACCTGGAGCAGGCGATGAGCCGCACCGGCCGGGCCGCGACGGACAACCGGGCCGCCTTCGTCTGGGGCCGCTGGGCCGTCCACGACCCGGCGGCCGTCGAGGCCGCGCTCGCGGCCGTCGGCGGGGACACCCCCACGGTGACGAAGCCGAGCATCTTCGACCCGTCGCCGGACGCGCTCGTGGCCGCCGCCGGGCTTCTCGACGGGGCCGGCCTGCCCGCCGATCTGCCGGCCGACCTGAGCGAGCTGCTCGGCCGGCGCGCCGCGCAGACGGTCGACTACCAGGACGCCCGCCGGGCCAGCCGGTTCCTCGCGCTGGTGGCCACGGCCGCCGGGCGCGACGACGCCGGCCACGGCTGGGCCCTGACCAGGGCCGTCGCCGAGAGCTGGTTCAAGGTGCTCACCTACAAGGACGAGTACGAGGTCGCCCGGCTGCACCTGCTGGCCGACCACGCCGAGACGGCGGCCGAGCTCGGCATCGACGGCCCGTACCGCGTCACGTACCACCTGCACCCGCCGACGCTGCGGCGTCTGGGGCTCAAGCACAAGCTGCCGGCTGGCCGGCCGTACGCGGTCGCGTTCCGGGGCCTGCGGGCGGCCCGCCGGCTGCGCGGGACCCCGTTCGACGTGTTCGGCCTCGACCCGGACCGGCGCACCGAGCGGGCGGTCGTCGTCGAGTACGAGCGGCTGCTGCGCACTGTCCTGGCGGCCGAGCTGCCGTACGCCGACCAGGTGCGGGCCGCCGAGTCGGCGATGGCGATCAAGGGCTACGGGCCGATCAAGGAAGCGGCCGTCGAGCGGTGGCGCGCCGACGTCGCGGGCCTGCTGCCAGCGGGATCGACCGCCGCATGATCAAGCTGATCCGGTTCGGGGCGGCTGGCCCGGCGCGGTCGGCGGACGCGTTCGAGGCCGCCTGGCGGCGGGAGGCACGGCGCGCGGCCGAGGCTCCGCCGGACGCGCGCCCGGCCCGGGTCACGGTGGCCACTGTGCTGGCCGGCCTGTCCGGGCCGGCCGAGCGCCCCGGCTCGGGCACCAGCCACGACGTCGTCAGCTTCCTGTGGTTTCCCGACGCCGAGTGCCTCGCCCGGTTCGAGGCCTGGCAGGCGGCCACCGGCGCCACGGCGGCCGGCGCCACGGCCACGGGTGTCACGGCGGCCGGCCTCGTCGCGAGCAGCGTCGTCGCGCGGGAGCGGGTGGCGCGCGGGGCCGACTGGCTCGCGGCCCACGCCGCGTCGGGTGGTGGCGCCTTCAAGCACATCGCCCTGTCCCGGCGGGCCGACGGACTCACCAGGGCCGAGTTCTCCCGCCTGTGGGCCGAGCATGGCGGCGTGGTCCAGACGTCCGGCGCGTCCGCGGTGATCCCCGAGGCCGCCCGTGGCCAGGCCTACGTCCAGAACCATCCGGACCCGACGGGCGACGAGCCGGCCTACGACGCCGTCAACGAGGTCTACTTCGCCGATCTCGCCGGCCTGCGCGGCCGGGTCAGCTGGTTCCAGCAGAACCCGCCCACCGGCGGCCTGTTCGGCCGGTCGGAGTACCTGGCGGTCCGCGAGGTGGTCGTGGCCTCCGCCGCGACCGTCGACGTGAGCTGAGCAGGCCAGCGAGCGCCCGGCGAACCGACCACTACGACGAGCAGGCCGCGACGACGAGCAGACCCTCACGACACCAGGACGAGAGCAGGGAGCGCAGATGGCCGAGGACGCGGCAGGGGCGGCGTTAGAGGTCCGCGGGCTGACGGCCGGGTACGGCTCGCTCGCGGTGATCCACGACGTGTCGTTCTCGGTAGGGCGGGGCGAGATCGTCGGTCTGCTCGGCCGTAACGGCGCGGGCAAGACCACCACGCTGATGGCGATAGCCGGCTTCCTGGGCAAGTACGGCGGCGAGGTGCGCGTCGACGGGACGCCGCTGGTCGGCCCCGCGTACCGGCGCAGCCGCGGTCAGGTCGGCATCGTGCTGGAGGGACGCAGCACCTTCCCGTCGCTGACAGTCCGCCAGAACCTCCAGCTGGCCGGCGCCCCCGTCGACGAGGCCATCGAGCTGTTCCCCGAGCTGCGCCCGAAGCTGCCACTGAAGGCCGGGGTGCTCTCCGGCGGCGAGCAGCAGATGCTGGCGCTTGCCAGGACCGTGGGGCGTCACCCGACGGTGTTGCTCATCGACGAGCTGTCGTTCGGCCTGGCCCCGGCCGTCAGCGAGCGCATCCTGGAGCGGCTGCGCGCCGTGGCCACCGCGCTGTCCGCCGGGGTGGTGCTCGTCGAGCAGCACATCCACTTCGCGGCGAGCTTCGTCGACCGCGCCCTGATCATGAACGAGGGCCTGGTGCGGGCCGAGATCCCCGCCGCCGAGCTGGCCGCCCGGGAGTCCGAGATCGAGCGCCTCTACCTGGGCGGGGTCGACGAGGCCGCCTGACCGGGCCAGGCAGACGACGAAAGGCGGTGGCCCGGGTGGGCCGCCGCCTTCGTGGTGTCGACTCAGCGCGCCGCCGGCGTCCGGTCCGGGAGGCCGAGCAGCTGGGCGGTGTTGCCGCGCAGGACCTTGCGGGTGGTGGTGGGGTCCTGGCGGCCCAGGCTCGCCGCGTAGTCGAGCGGCTCCCGCAGGCCCTCGGGGTGCGGAAAGTCGGAGCCGAACAGGACGTGGTCCGGCCCGAGGACGTCGAGCAGGTCGTCGACGTCGTCCTCCGGGAACGGGACGACCCACAGGTGGTCGGTGAGCGCCTCGCTGGGCTTCCCCGGGAGGCTTCCACCGATCATCGGGCCGCGCCGGCCGAGGGAGGCGGCCTTGTCGACGGTCTTGAGCAGTGGCCGCAGCCAGCTGCTGCCGTTCTCGATCGAGAGGATCCGCAGGTCCGGGTGGCGGCCGAACAGGTTGTGCAGGGTCAGCGCGATCATGGTGTCGACGATCGGCCGCTCGGTGTTGCACAGCGCCCACTGCAGCGGCGACTGGAGGTGGGACGGGTTGCGCGGGTCCTCCGACCAGTGCACCCCGTAGAGGTCGGCGTAGCCGCAGTTCGAGGTGTGGAACACGACCGGCACGCCAGCCTCGGCGCACAGCGCCCAGAACGGGTCGTTGACCGGGTCGGCGGGGGAGCGGTGGCCGACAGGCCCGGGCCGCAGATGGACCAGCCGCGCGCCGGCGTCGATCACCCGGCGCAGCTCGGCGACCGCGTGGTCGATGTCGAGCAGTGACAGCAGCGGCACCGCGAAGATCCGCTCCTGCGCGGCGTAGCCCCAGTCCTCCTCCAGCCAGCGGTTGAAGGCCCGCAGGCTGGCGTAGCTGAGCTCGACGTCGTGCTCCAGGTCCCGCTCGACGGAGATGCCGAGCGTCGGCAGCAGGATCGTGGCCTCGACGGACTGGGAGTCCATCAGGGTGAGCCGCTCGGCCCGCCTCGTGAACGCTGGGTAGTCCTTGGCGTTGAGCACCTCGCGATGGGCGAACCCGTCCGCGACCCCGCCGGCGAACAGTCCCTGCAACGCGCCGGGGGCTGAGGCGTAGTCGCCCGGCATGACGCTCATGAAGGTGCGCCGGTCGCCGACGAAGACCCGGCCCAGGCCGTCCTCGGCCCGGTCGACCCGGATGGTCGCGTCCTTGTACCGGGCCTCGATGTGCCGGGAGAAGCAGTCGTCCGGCTCGTAGTAGTGCCCGTCCGCGTCGATCAGAGCGTAGTCCACGGCCCGTCACCTTCGATCTGCTAATGAGCGAGTACTCATTTAGTATGGCGGAGGGTGGCGTCCCGTCAAGCTCGCGGTCGCAGTGTGTCAGGGGGGCCACAGCGGTCGTGGGCGCGACCCGGTTGCGCCGCCGGTCGCTCCCTCCCTATCGTGAGTGAGCAGATACTTCGCAACACGGTTGGGCAACACGGTTGGGCAACACAGTTCGACGCGACCCAGAGCGATGGGAAGCGCCCCAACGGCCGGTAGGCAGTCACCCGACCGCGCCACGAGACCCCAGGAGGCAGCCGCGGTGTCTGAGGCGGTGATTGTGGCGACGGCGCGGACGGCGATCGGGACGGCGTACAAGGGCTCGCTCACGGAGGTGAGCGCGTTCGAACTCGGCACCCGGGCGGTGGCCGAGGCGCTCGACCGGTCGGGGGTCGACCCCTCCCTCGTCGACGACGTCGTGCTTGGCGAGTCGCTGTACGGCGGTGGCGACATCGCCCGGTACGCGGCGGTGAACGCCGGTATCCCGCAGGTACCGGGCGTCGCCCACAACCGGCACTGCGCCTCCGGCCTCGCCGCCGTGCAGAGCGCGGCCGCGTCGATCCGGTCCGGGATGGACCGCGTCGTCATCGCCGGGGGTGTGCAGTCGGCCTCCACCAAGCCGCGCGCCCGCTGGCGGTTCCCCGGTACCGACGACTGGGACGAGGACTGGCTCGCCTACAGCCACCCCGAGACGCCCCAGGCGCCGTGCCGGGACATGTCGATCACCGTCGGCTGGAACGCGGCGGTGCAGGCGGGCCTCACCCGGGAGGAGATGGACGCCTGGGCGCTGCGGTCCCACCAGCGCGCCGTCGCGGCGATCGACGCGGGCAGCTTCGTCGAGGAGATCTTCCCGCTGGAGGTGGCGCGGCGCGACGGCACCACCGTGACGTTCGCCGTTGACGAGCACCCGCGGCGGACGACCACGCTGGAGCGGCTGGCCGCGCTGAAGCCCATTCACCCGGAGATCGACGGCTTCAGCATCACGGCCGGCAACGCCTCCGGCGTCAACGACGGCGCCGCGGCGATGGTGCTCGCGGACAGCCGGTTCGCCGAGCAGCGCGGGCTTGAGCCGCTGGGTGTCATCCGGGCCTGGGCCTCGGTGGGCGTCCTGCCGGAGAACACCGGCCTGGCCCCGACGCTCGCGATCCCGAAGGTGCTGGACCGGGCCGGTCTGACGATCGGCGACGTCGCGCTCTGGGAGATCAACGAGGCGTTCGCCTCGGTCGCCGTGGGCACCACCCGGATCCTCGGCCTCGACGACACGATCGTGAACGTCTCCGGCAGCGGGTGCAGCCTCGGCCACCCGGTCGCCATGAGCGGCTCCCGGATGATCATCACGATGACGCACGAGCTGCGCCGGCGCGGCGGCGGCATCGGGGTCGCCGCCATGTGCGCCGGCGGCGGCATGGCCACCGCCGTCGTCCTCGACGTCCCCGCGCCCGCGGGCAGCTGAGGCCGGGCGTCGGCCCACCGGCGAGGACCAGATCGGGACCCGTGAGGCGGAGCATCGGATGGCTTACAGAGTGAACGCATGCTTATCAGTGGCGGCGGCGGTATGAGCGTGCTGCGCGGCTACCGGGTCGTCGAGCTGGCTGGCATCGGCCCCGGGCCGTTCGCCGCCATGATGCTGTCCGACATGGGCGCCGAGGTGCTCCGCGTCGACCGGGCCGACAGCGTCGGCGCCGAGGCGCCGTCCTGGGACGTGAACGCCCGCGGCCGTCGCTCGGTGGGCATCGACCTGAAGCACGCCGACGGGCGGGAGGCCGTGCTCAGGCTGGTCGACCACGCCGACGTCCTCATCGAGGGGTTCCGCCCGGGTGTCACCGAGCGGCTCGGGCTCGGGCCCGACGACTGCCTCGCTCGCCGGCCGGGCCTGGTCTACGGGCGGATGACCGGCTGGGGCCAGGACGGCCCGTATGCGCAGGCGCCAGGCCGGGACATCAACTACGTCGCTCTCGCCGGCACCCTGGCCATGGTCGGCAGGCCGGGCGTCCCGCCCGTGCCGCCGGTCAACATCGTGGGCGACTTCGGTGGGGGCGGCCTGCTGCTCGCCTTCGGCATCGTGTGCGCCCTGCTCGAGTCCGCCCGCTCCGGCCAGGGCCAGGTCGTCGACGCAGCCATGGTCGACGGTGCCGCGCTGCTGTCCGGGATGATCCACGGCCTGCGCGCGGCCGGGGACTGGGGGGAACGGGGCACCAACCTCCTCGACGGCGGCGCCTGGTTCTACGACGCCTACGAGACGGCCGACGGCCGGTACATCTCGCTCGGGGCGATCGACCCCAAGGCCCGCCGGCAGCTCGCGGAGCTGACCGACCTCGATCCCGGTCCCGACGACCGACCGTCCTGGCCGGCCACGAAGGAGCGCCTCGCCGCGGTGATCCGGACCAGGACCCGCGACGAGTGGAGCGCCACGTTCGACGGCACCAGCGTCTGCTTCGCCCCGGTGCTCGAACCGGACGAGGCTCCGGACCATCCCCACAACCGCCACCGCGGCACCTTCACGGAGGTCGCCGGGGTGGTCCAGCCGGCTCCGGCACCGCGGTTCAGCCGGACCCCGCCGGCGGTTGCCGGCCCGCCGCCCGCCCCTGGGCAGCACACCGACGAGGCCCTGTCCGACTGGGGGTTCTCGGCCGAAGAAGTAACCAGCCTGCGTGCTGCCGGCGCCGTCCGGTAGCCCGCGGCGGGGCTGGCTCCCACCGTCCTCAACGTATAAAGTGAGCGCTCATGCACATCGGATTCGGCCTCCAACTCGCCAATCTTGATCCCAACGTCACCGACGCGGACGTCTACCGGTCGGAGATGGCCCTCGCAGCTCGGGCCGAAGAGGTTGGTTTCGATTCGGTCTGGCTCTCGGAGCACCACTTCTCCGACTACCAGCTCACCTCGCAGCAGTCGATGGTGCTGGCCTGGCTGGCGAGCAGGACCACGAAGCTGAAGCTCGGCACGATGGTCACCGTCCTGCCGTGGAACGACCCGGCGCGGGTGGCGGAGAGCTTCTCGGTGCTCGACCACCTCTCCGACGGCCGCGCGATCCTCGGCCTCGGCCGGGGCCTCGGCCAGAAGGAGTTCGTCGGCTTCCGCGTCCCGATGGGCGAGTCCCGCCGCCGGTTCAAGGAGTACAGCGCCGCGCTCCTGAACGCCCTGGAGACCGGGGTGCTGGAGTACGACGGCGAGCTCTACAAGCAGCCGCGGGTCGAGATCCGGCCCCGTCCGGTGGCCAGCTTCAAGGGCCGCACCTTCGCCTCGGCGGTGTCGCCCGAGTCGATGGAGATCATGGCCGGCATGGGCGTCGGGCTGATGGTCATCGCCCAGAAGCCGTGGCCGACGGCCATAGAGGAGCTCAAGAAGTACCGCGAGCGCTACTTCGAGCTGAACGGCACCGAGGCGCCGAAGCCGGTCCTGGTGATCGTGGCCGGTGTCGCCGACAACCAGGCCCAGATCGACAAGATCCGCAACGTCTACCTCCAGCGCTGGGCCCGCTCGACGGTCGAGCACTACGAGTTCGACAACCTCGGCTTCGCCGAGATCGAGGGTTACGAGTACTACGCCGGCCTCGCCAAGAACATCCAGAAGCACGGCATGGAGAAGTTCAACGGCTTCCTCGCCGACCTCCAGGTCTGGGGCAAGCCAGCGGAGGTCACCGAGAAGCTGCTCGAGTACGCCGAGATGACCGACGCCGGTGGCATCGTCCTGCCGCTCTGCTTCGGCGGCATGCCGGCCGAGGAGGCCAAGGACTGCTTCGAGCTGTTCGCGGCCGAGGTGCTTCCCAAGCTCAAGGGCCGCGACTCCGGCGGCGACATCGGCGTGACCTACGCCGCCACCCCGACGACCGTCTCCTGAAAGCGCGCTCTCATGAGCTTGTGTGACGGACGGGTGTGCCTCGTCACCGGTGCCGGCCAGGGAATCGGCCGCGCCTACGTCGAGGCGCTCGCGGCGCAGGGCGCGCTGGTCGTGGTGAACGACGTCAACGCCGACGCCGTCGCCTCCGTCGTCGCCGGGGTGCGCGCCCTGGGCGGCGAGGCCACCGGCCACACCGGCGACGTCTCGACGGCGGCTGGCGCCGACAGCCTGATCGCCACCGCCACGGACACCTGGGGCCGCCTCGACGCGGTGGTGAACAACGCCGGCATCGCGCGCGACAAGATGCTGGTGAACATGTCCGAGTCGGACTGGGACGACGTGCTGCGCGTGCACCTCAAGAGCACGTTCCTCGTCACCCAACGGGCCGCCAGCTTCTGGCGTGAGCGGTCCAAGGCGGGCGACAGCGTCGACGCCCGCGTCGTCAACACGGTGTCGTCGGTGGGCCTGTACGGCCACGTCGGCCAGGCCAACTACGGCGCGGCCAAGGGCGCTATCGCGTCCTTCACGGTGATCGCCGCGATGGAGCTCGCCCGCTACGGGGTGACCGTCAACGCGGTTTGCCCGACGGCGCTGACGCCGATGACCGAGGCCGTCGGGCTGGGCGAGAGCGACGCCGCCCGCGCCGGCCAGTACGACCCCAAATGGGTCGCGGCCACGCTGGCGTGGCTCGTCTCGCCGCTCTCGGCCGACGTCACCGGCAGGGTGATCGTCAGCTCGGGCGTGCGCCTGGCCATCGCCGAAGGCTGGCACCGCGGGCCCACCGGGCCGGCGGTCGACGACCCCGCCGCCGTCGAGGCGGCCATTCGGCCGCTGCTGGCGGCCGCCGCACCGAACGCCGACGTCCAAGGAGACATCCCACGATGGTCGAGCGCACTTTCCTGAGGAAGGCCGCCGTCGCGCGTTCCGGTCCTGGACGGGGAAAGCGATGACGGACGTCGCCGCGCGCAGGGCAGAGATCGACGGCGTCGACCCGGCCGTCTTCCGCCAGGTGCTTGGGCATTTCTGCACCGGCGTGACGATCGTTACCGGTATGGACGAGTCCGGCGCTCCGGCCGGGCTCGCCTGCCAGTCGTTCACCTCGCTTTCCCTGGACCCGCCCCTGGTGCTCATCTGCCCGGGTCGGAACTCGACGAGCTGGCCACGCATCGAGCAGGCCGGACGGTTTACCGTCAACGTGCTGGCCGAGGATCAGCAGGACGTGTCGGTGGCTTTCGGCGCCCGGACCGGGGCGAAGTTCGACGCCGCTCCCTGGCATGTCACCGACCGTGGCGCGGTCGTCCTGGACAATGTCCTCGCCTGGGTCGACTGCGAGATCGACGCGGCGCATGACGGCGGCGACCACCAGATCGTCGTCGGCGCGGTCCGCGAGATGCGGGTGCTGCGCGACCACGGGCCGCTGTTGTACTTCCGCGGTGGCTACGGTCTGCCGGGCCGTCTCGACCAGAAGGTCCTGCCCAACGGCTCGACGGGAACGAGGAGCGCGTAATGCCGAGGCCTGACTGGAAGCTGCTGGCGGACCCCGAGACGCAGGAGCGCAGCTACTCCATCATCTCGGTGGACGACCATCTCACCGAGCCCGCCGACCTCTTCGTCAAGCGTTTTCCGGCGAAGCTGCGGGACAAGGCGCCGCAGGTGATCACGACCCCGGATGGTTCCGAGGCGTGGGTCTACCGTGACCGGCTTTACCGGGACAACGGCATGAGCGTCGTCGCCGGGCGGCCGAAGTCGGAGTGGACGCTCGACCCGCTGAACTTCGGCGAGATGCGCCGGTCCGCGTGGGACGTGCACGCCCGGGTGAAGGACATGGATCTCGACGGCATCTGGGCGTCGCTGTGCTTCCCGTCGGGGGCTTGGGGCTTCACGGGCCGGGTGCTGTCGATGAACGAGGACCAGGAGATCGGGCTCGCCGCGGTCCGGGCGTGGAACAGCTGGATGCTCGAAGAATGGCATGGCGCCTATCCGGAGCGTTTCATCCCAATGCAGCTTCCCTGGTTCAAGGACCCGAAGGTCGCGGGCGACGAGGTGCGCCGCAACGCCGAGCTCGGCTTCACCTCGGTGTCGTTCCTTGAGTCGCCGCATCTGCTGAAGCTGCCGCCGATCACGAACCACAAGCACTGGGAGCCGTTCTTCAAGGCGTGCGAGGAGACCGACACGGTCATCTCGCTGCACTGCGGCGCGAGCGGTTTCGTCCTGCAGGGCTCGCCCGGCGCCGGCCTGAACGTGCAGACGTCTCTTTTCCCGGCCACCGCGTTCTGTGCCGCCGTCGACTGGGTGTGGGCGGGTATTCCGGCGCTCTACCCGAACCTGAAGATCGCGCTGAGCGAGGGCGGGATCGGCTGGGTGCCGATGGCGATCAACCGCCTCGACTATGTGCTGGCGCATTCCGGTACCGGCGGCACTCCGTGGACGTACGACGTGACTCCGAGCGAGGCGCTGCGCCGGAACTTCTACTTCTGCATGCTCGACGACCCCGGCACGCTCGACCAGCGCCACATGATCGGCATCGACCACATCCTGTTCGAGACCGACTTCCCGCACGCCGACTCGACCTGGCCGGGCTCCCAGGACCTGCTGCGCAAGCGCTTCGCCGGCATCCCCGAGCACGAGGCCGTCATGATCGCCGGCGGCAACGCCGCCAGGCTCTTCCGCCAGCCCCTCCCACACGGCGAAGACTGGCCGGCAATCACCCTGTAGGCCTCAGCCGGTCCTTGATCGCCGTTTTGGCCCTCCCCTGGTCGTGACCAGGCCGTTTCTGCAACCACCCGAGGGCCAAAACCGCGATCACCGGCACCAATGGGCCGGTGCCGGCGCACGGCCACCCGCGATCCATTCAGGCCAGCAGCCAGTGCAGATCGTCCAGGATCGAGCCGGTCGTCATTGGCCCGAGGCGGTGCGGTAAGCCGTGAGAGCGCGGAGCGCGGCCTGTCTGAGGACCAGGACGGGTTCGCGCTCATCCTCCGCGCGGCGCAATTCTTCCGCCACCTGTTCGAGTTCCACCGCGATTGCCGCCGGGGTCGGATAGCTTCCCACTGCTTCACGAACCCAGGCGAGCGCGGCGGCGTGGGCGTGCAGCACTTCGATAGAGCGATCAGCGCGTGCGTCAGATGGGCCGAGGAGATCCTCGACCAACGCGTGCGCCGACGCACGCTCGTCCTTCGCTGCCACGAGAGCAATCGTAGTCAGGACAGGCCATTTCGCCGCACCGGCCGCGGGCTGGCGGCTTGTGTCATACCTGGTGGTCGCGGGTCGGCGGGAGTTTCCGACCACCAGGTATGACGGGGGGCTGGTTGGTCAGGCGCGCAGGAGGCGGCCTGGGGTGACGGCGGGGAGGTCCTCGCCGTCGAAGCGGGTGGCGACGCCGTTGACCCAGGTGTGGGCGACGCCGGTGCTGCGCACGACTAGACGTTCGGTGCCGCCGGGCTGGTCGTCGACCCGTTCGACGGCGGTCGTGCCGACGGTGTCCGGGTCGAAGGCGACCAGGTCGGCGAAGAAGCCGGGCTTCACCTGGCCACGCTCGGCGAGGCGGAACGCCTTGGCCGGCTGGCCGGTCAGCCGCCAGACCGCGTCCTCCAGCGAGATGGCCTTGCGCTCGCGGACCCAGTGGCCGAGCAGGTGGGTCGAGTAGCAGGCGTCGCAGAGCTGGGTCGCGTGCGCGCCGGCGTCGGAGAGGCCCAGCAGGGTGCGCTTGTCGGCGAGCAGGTCCGCGAGCTCCGCGTCGCCGTCGTTCTCCAGCACGACCCGGAAGCGCGTCGTGCCCGCGTCGGACAGGGCCAGGTCGAGCATCAGGTCGAACGGGGTGGTGCCGCGGTCGCGGGCCAGCTGGTCGAGCGGGATGCCGGTGAGCGCGCCGTGGGTGACGGTCTCCTCGACGTCGACCTTGTGCCAGCGGTGGCTCCAGGCCGCGAGGGTCGTCTCCCTGGCCCGGTCGCGCCAGGCGTCGTCCCGGTAGAGGGTCGGGCGCTGCTCGCGCGGGACGGCGAGGACCTCTTTCCACTCGTCCACCTGGCCGAGCGGGGACGGGTCGTCCATGGTGACCTGCATGACGATCGGCCGGCAGGCGATCTGCGGGTACACCTCGCCCGACAGCGCGGCGCCCCGCTCGACCGTCCGCAGCGCGGAGCCCGGCTTCTCGGCCCGGGTGACGAGCGCGGTCCAGGTGACGGGGATGTTGTACCGGGTGGCGATCTCGGAGAACTGGTCGAGGAAGAGCCCCGGCCCGATCGACACGGCCAGTACGCCCTTGCCCGCCTCGCCCATGACCCCGGCCAGCTCGTAGACCTCGGAGACCTCGGCGAACCGGCTCGGCACCGGCCGGCCGTAGGCGCCCTGGTGGGCCGGCTGGCGGGAGGTGGAGAAGCCGATCGCGCCGGCGTCCAGGGCCTCGCGCAGCAGGCGGCGCATCGTCGCCAGCTCCTCGTCGGTAGCGGCCCGCTCCTCGCCGCCGGTCACGAACAGCCGCAGCGGCGAGTGGCCGAGGAACGCGCCTACGTTCAGCCGCTTGGCCCGGGTGTCCAGCGCCGCGAGGTACTCCGGGAACGTCTCGAAGCACCAGTCGATCCCCGCGTTCAGCGCGTCCATCGACATGCCCTCGACGTTCTCGAGCAGGCGCACGATCAGGTCGCGGTGCTCGGGCCGGGTGGGCGCGACACCGAACCCGCAGTTGCCCATGACGACGCTGGTCACGCCGTGCCAGCTCGACGGCGTGAGGTCGCCGTCCCAGAGGATCTGCGCGTCGTAGTGGGTGTGCACGTCGACGAACCCGGGTGCGAGCGTGAGCCCGCCGAGGTCTACGACCTCAGTGGCGTCCTCGGGCGTCAGCGAGCCCGGCTCACCGACGGCCGTGATCCGGTCGCCGGTGACGGCGATCTCGGCTGGACGGGCGGGTGCTCCCGTCCCGTCGATCAGCGTGGCGTTGCGCAGCAACAGGTCCATCAACGCTCCCACGGTCAGGCGGCGAACCGAGCCTCCAACAAATTAGCAAACACTCGCTTACTTATCGACCGTTGGCCAGCCTGCGAGTGTCGCCGCCAAGGTTCGCCCGTTCCTGGGTCCCCATGATCGCCGTTTTGGCCCTCTGGTGGTCGTTGCGGCGCCTGTTTCGTAGCCATCAGAGGGCGGAAACGGCGATCAAGGCCTGGCGGCCACCGCTTTCTAGAGCTGGCGGACGATCTTGTTGGCCAGGAGAGCGTCGATCTCGTCGGCGGGCCGGCCGAGCTCGGTCAGGACCTGGACGGAGTGTTCGCCGATGCTGGGCAGCCGTGGCACTGGGCCTTGAGGTCCGGCTGGTTCGGTGCGACCGGTCCGGAAGGGCCAGGTCGGGCTCTGGTCGTGCCGGGGAAGCGGGCCGATCTGTTCGAAATGACCCCAGTCGGCCACTTCGTAGGCCGCGACCCGGCCAAGCTGGCGGTTCAGCGGGTCGTCCAGGACGCCACGGCGGAAGTCGTCCCTGGTCGCCGGCGCGATCAGCTCGGCCAGGAGGTCCGCGGCGCGCAGCCGCGTTACCCAGCCGGCGGCGGTGCCGGCCGAGAAGGCCTTCTCCAGGAGGCTTTCCGCCTCGCGAGCCGGCTGGTCGAGGGTTCCCCCGCGCAGCGGCGCGCAGGTCGCCAGGACGTCGTCGGCGCGGGGTTCCGGCCCGGTCGGCGAAGCAGGTCCGCCAGCTCGTGGACCACCGTCCGCGAGCAGCCCGCGCAGCGTGGCCCAGGAGCGCTCGTCCGGAAGGACCAGCGCGAACCATTCCCCGTCGCCGGCCTGGTAGAGGCGGTAGCCGGGGCCGTAGCCGGTCTGGGCCGAGTCCAGGGCCGGGCCCCGGACAAGCTCGCCGTCGCGCTGGAACGAGCCGGACTGCATGAGCATCCCGGCGCCGAGCAGGCTGCTGTCCACCTGCTGGCCGGTGCCCGTCGTCGCGCGGGCGTAAAGGCCGGCGAGGATTCCGCTGGCCGCGAGCCAGCCGCCGGCGACGTCGATCGGGATCCAGGTCGCCGCGATCGGCTCGTTGCCGTCGCCGCCGATCGCCTGTTCCAGCCCGGTGACCGCCTGCATCAGCGCGTCGTTGCCCGGTTGCTTCGCCCGCGGTCCGTGCGCGCCGAACGCGCTGGCGTGGCAGTAGACGGCGGACGGGTTGAGCGCCGCGATGTCCGCCGCGCCGATGCCGAGCCGCTCGGCGACGCCGACCCGGAAGTTGTGCAGCACGACGTCGGCCCAGCGGACCAGGCTCTCCACGACGGGCCGGGCCTCGGGCGCGGTGATGTCGATCGCCAGGCTGCGTTTGCCGCGCTGGCAGGCCGCGACCGCGTAGGCGGCGGCGCGCATCGCCTCGCCCTCCGGCGGCTCGACCTTCACGACCTCCGCGCCGAGATCGGCGAGCACCTGCGCGGCCAGCGGTCCGGCGACGAACGCGGAGAAGTCCAGCACGCGTACCCCGGCGAGCAGCCCGCCCGCCGCCGCGATGTCGCCCGGCGGCTCCTCGTGAACCGGCCCCATGCCGACCGGGGCCGGCACCAGGTCGGCCGGAACCGGTGCCGGGCCGACAGGAGCCGGCGCCACGTCGACGGGTACCAGCGCTGGGCTGGCGGGGGTCGCCGACGGCAGCGGGCCGACGGAGAGGGGCGAGCCCACGAAGGTCTCGCGGTGGCCGTCGCGGTCGCGGGTGACCGCGAGACCGGTCTCGGCCAGGTGCGGGTCGGTCAACGCGTCGCCCGGGTTGAGGACGGGTTCACAGGCGATTCCGGCGTCCCGCAGCCGGCGCAGCCAGATGTCGCGGGGACGCAGGGCGAACGGGGCCCGCCACCGCAGGGCGCGGTCCTGCAGCTTCCCGGAGGACTGGTCGGCGTAGTAGCCCTCGGTCGACGGCTCGTCGCCGAGGACGTCGATGAGCTTCGCGTACATGCCCTTGCCGCCGAACCAGACCTGGAGCAGCTCGCCGTCGGCGCAGCGGTACAGGAAGTTCGGGAAGGTCGAGCCGAACTCCCAGTACCCCTCGACCTCGGGCCGAGCTCGCTCGGAACGGCCGATCATGCAGCCGAGGGTGGCGAGCATGCCGTCGTAGAGAGACGTCTCGGCCCAGCCACCCGCGCCGGTCAGGACCCGGCGGCGCAGCAGCGCGAGGACCGACGCGGTGAGCAGGCCCGCCGTGCCGGTGCCGGGCGCCCGGACGTCGACGAAGATCGGGCCCGGTCGATGACCGGTGAGCTGCGTGCAGAATCCGGACCGCGCCTCGACGAGCAGCCCGTAGTCCTCGACGGCGCCGAGGGACGTCCGGCTCGGCCGGCAGCGGGCATAGACCAGGCGCGGGTTGGCGCCGGTCAGGTCCCGGTAGCCCAGGCCCCGGCCCTCGACCAGGTCCTCGGGCCCGTAGGCGAGCGCGACGTCGGCGTCCGCGAGCAGGGCCCGCACCGGTTCGGCGTCGTCGGTCGCGACGATCCGCTTGTCCCGGTGCCAGGCCTCGCTCCACGGCAGCCCCGCGTCGATGGCGAGGGGCGCCGTCCCGACGACGCGGGTGACCTGCGCGCCGAGCCCGGCCAGCAGCATCCCGGGCACCCCGCCCGCGAGGCCCAGCCCGAGGTCGCTGGCACCGACGGCGATCTCGATGACCCGCAGGCCCGCGAGCGGACCCTGTGCCGGCGGGGTCATGACGCGGCCCCGGCGGTAGTGATCACCGGTCCAGCGGCGCCACCGGCCGGCAGGGTCAGCAGGGGGAGGACCTCCTCGGCGGCGAGCTGGACGACCTCGAGGGTGTCCTCGTGCGCGGCCGGGGAGATGACGAAGTGCCGCACGCCCGCGTCGACGTACTCCTGCAGGCGGGCCGCGACCTGTTCCGGCGTCCCGGACGGCGCGATCTTGTCGAGCATCGACGCCGGCTTGTCGCCGTAGGCGCCGCCGAGGAAGCTGGTCACGTCGGCGCGGGCCCGGTCGCCGTCGGCCCGGACCGAGCAGTAGACGTACATCATCCACTCGAAGCCGTCGAGGTCCCGGCCGGTCGCGGCGGCCTCGGCGGTGATCGTCTCGACCGAGCGGGCATAGGCGCTCGGCGACATCAGGTAGGGCATCCAGCCGTCGCCCAGCCGGGCCGCGCGCCGCATCGCCGGGGCCTTGCGCCCGGAGACCAGCAGCGGCGGGCCGCCGGGCTGGCCGCCCGCGGGCGGGCCGACAGGCGCCGCGCCGGTCGGGAGCGCCGGCACCGGAGGCGTGACCGGGCGCAGCGTCACGTCGTCGACGTCGAAGTACTTCCCGTGGTGGGTGACCGGCTCGCCGCGCCACAGATCGCGCAGCAGGACCATCGCCTCGTCGGTGCGCGCGCCCCGTTCGGTGATCGGGACGCCGACCGAGTCGAACTCGTGCTTGAACTCGCCGCCGACGCCCAGCCCGACCGAGACCCGCCCGCCGGAGCGGGCGTCCAGGTCGGCCAGCTGCTTGGCGACGATCACCGGCTGGTACAGCGGCAGCAGCAGGATCGCGGTGCCCACCCGGACCCGCTCCGTCCACGCGGTCATCAGCGCCAGCCGGGTGATGGCCTCGCCGGTGCCGGTCGGCGGGAGCACGTGGCCGCCCTGCCAGACCGACTCGATGGGCAGGCGCTCGACGGCGGCGAGCCAGTTGCGCTCCGGCTCGGGGAGCGCGGCCGCGCCGAAGACGATGCGATCAGGCAACCGGAGCTCCTTCACGTCGAGCGCGGCACGGACGCCGCACTCAGGACGGACAGACTGCGTACGACGGCCGGGCTGCGAATCCCGAACAGGCTGCGAATCTCGAACAGGCTGTGCACCTCGAACAGGCTGTGCACCTCGAACGGGCAGTGCACGACGAACGATGTACCCGGGGCGTCGAGGCGCTAGATTGCTAAGTGAGCGTACACTCCGTAAGTCTTCGCTGTCACCGGCTCGAAGGGTGCCCATGACCGCCAACGGCCCTACCAGCCCGGACTCGGCCGCGGTGGTTCCCGGCATCCCACCGTCCGTCACCGAGGAGACCGCGGTGTTCTGGGCGGGGGCGGCCGAGGGGCGGCTGCTCGTCGAGCGCTGCCAGGACTGCGGCGCCGAGTCGTTCCCGCCGTATGGAGTGTGCAGGACCTGCCGGAGCCGGTCGACCGAACCGGTCGAGATCACCGGGCGCGGCCAGGTCTACAGCCTGACGGTGAACTACCAGCGCTGGCTGCCGGGGCTCGAGGTGCCCTACGCGCTGGTCCTGGTCGAGTTCGACGGCCACCCGGGCGTCCGGGTGCTCGGGCGGCTGCGCGGCTGCCCGCCGCAGGAGGCGACGATCGGGATGAGCGTCGACGTGGGCTTCGAGCCCGGCCCGGGCACCTGCTTCCTCGACGGCCAGGAGCGGGCCTACGCGGTCCCCAGCTTCGTCGCCGTGGCCGGGGCGTGAGCGCGGTGGGCAGCGAGCTGTTCGAGCGGCGCGCGGTGATCTCGGGAGTCGGTCAGTCGGCCATCGGGCGCCAGCTGGACCGCTCCGGGTTCCAGCTGACGATCGACGCGATCCTGGCCGCCGTCGCGGACGCGGGCCTGACGGTCGACGACATCGACGGGCTGGCGATGTTCCCTGGCGGTGGCAAGGCCAACGTGCCCGGCTACGCGAACGGCAACCTCTACGAGATCCAGGACGCGCTGCGGATCACGACCAGCTGGCGGCAGGGGATCATCGAAGGGATGTGCCTGCCGTTCTACGGGCCGGCGATGGCGGTCGCCACCGGCCAGGCCCGGCACGTCGTCATCTGGCGGACCGTCAAGGAGGGCAGCGCCGCGCGCAACGCCGGCGGCCGGCCAGCGTACGGCTCGACGAACCCGACCGCGGAGGGGCCGCTCGCCTGGCTGCTGCCGGTCGGCGCGCTGTCCCCGGTCTGCCAGCTCGCCCCATACGCGGCCCGGTACATGCACGAGTACGGCGTGACCCGCGAGCAGCTCGGCTGGATCCCGGTGACGCAGCGGGCGCACGCCGCGCTGAACCCGGACGCCGTCTACCGCTCGCCGCTCACCCTCGACGACTACCTCGCCTCCCGGATGATCTCGTCGCCGATCTGCCTGTACGACTGCGACGTCCCACTCGACGGAGCCACCGCGATCGTCGTCTCCGCGGCCGAGGCCGCCGCCGACCTGCGGGCCCCGGTCGGCATCGAGACGATGGCCGGCGTGGTAGACGGCCGGCCGAGCTGGGAGCAGTGGGAGGACTTCGGCCGGGTCGGCTACGCCACCGCCGCCGCGATGTGGGCCCGCACCGACCTGCGGCCCGGTGACGTCGACGTCGCCGAGCTCTACGACGGCTTCACGATCGAGGCGGTCTGGTGGCTGGAGGCGATGGGCTTCTGCGGGCCGGGCGAGGCGGGGGCGTTCGTCGAGGGCGGCAAGCGGATCAGCCTCGGCGGCGAGCTGCCGATGAACACGTGGGGCGGGCAGCTGTCCGGCGGGCGGCTGCACGCCGCGTTCGGCCACACGGCCGAGGCGGTCCGCCAGGTGCGCGGTGAGGCCGGCGAGCGACAGGTTGCGGGCGCGCGGGTCGCGGCCGTCACGAGTGTCGGCGGCTACGAGGCGGGGGCGGCGCTGCTGACGAGCTGGCCGCGCTGACCGGACGGAACGACGCGGAAACGACGACGACAGGGAAGCGGTGACCATGGGCGGACGGACCGACGGGCGACTGGCTAGCAAGGTCGCGATCGTGACGGGGGCTGGTTCGACGCCGGGGGAGGGCGTCGGGACCGGGAAGGCCAGCGCGGCCGTGCTGGCGCGGGAGGGCGCGAGCGTCCTGCTCGTCGACCTGCACGCCGAGCGGGCCGAGGAGACCCGCAAGCTCATCGAGGCGGACGGCGGCCGGGCCGAGGTGTTCGCCGGCGACTGCACCAAGGCCGCGGCCTGCGAGGCGATGGTCGCCGCCGCCGTCGAGGCGTTCGGGACCGTCGACATCCTGGTGAACAACATCGGCATGGCCTCGGTCGGCAACGTCGTCGACATCACCGAGCAGGAGTGGGACCGCGCCCTCGACATCAACCTGCGGACGATGTTCCTGGCCTGCAAGTACACGGTGCCGGTGATGGCCGCGCAGGGCTCGGGCTCGATCGTCAACATCTCGTCGATCTCGGCGCTGCGCGGCGACGGCACGATCGCCTACTCGGCCGCCAAGGGCGCGATGCTCGCCATGACCGTCGAGATGGCCTACACGCACGGACGCCAGGGCATCCGGGTCAACGCCATCGCCCCGGGGCACATCGTCACCCCGATGGTCCGGTCGATCCCCGGGCAGGACAGCCAGTACGTCACGACGCTGCGCAACGAGGCCGGCCTGCTCGGCACGCCCGGCGACGGCTGGGACGTCGCCGAGTCGGTCGCCTTCCTGGCCAGCGACGCGGCCCGCTGGGTCACCGGCGTCACCCTCCCGGTCGACTCGGGCGTCCTGACGGTCACCCCGCTGGCCATGGCGAAGTACCTCCGCGCGATACCCGACTAGCTGCGGAAAGATCGCCGTTTTGGCCCTGAAATGGTCGCGTTTTGTCGTGGATTACGACCACCTGGGGGCCGAAACGGCGATCATGCGACCGGTCGACGTTGCCGCGCCGACGGTGGCGGCATGCTGGCCGGTGTCAGGGCAGGTTGCGCCTCGCGCCGGGTATTCGCCGCCGAGTCGTTTTCGGTCAGCCTGGCGCGCCGGTCTGCGCTGTTTCCGTAGCGGGTGAGTCCACGGTGATGTTCCTCTTGCTGACCGCCGTCCGGCCGGCCTGATCGGTGACGGTCGCCTTGACGAGATAGACGCTCGGCGCCGTGTACGTATGTCTCACGAGCTGGGCCGGGTCGGTCACCACATCAGACGGCGTCCCGTCACCCCAGTCAATGGTGACGTCCCTGATCGGGGCCGCTCCCGCCTTAACCGCCGAGACGTTCGCGGTCACGGTCAACGGCGCGGGGCCACCCAGCGGGCCAATGTTGAGGCTCGGGGTCGGTCCCGCCCCGGAGGGCGGTGGCGTGCTGCTCGGCGGAACGCTGGTCGGCGGTACAGAAGTCGTCGGGGGAGGAGTTGAGGGGAACGTGCTCGAGGTTCTCCTCAGCACGGAGTTCTCCGCTGTGGACGGCGAGCCAGGAGCGTTTATCGCTACCAGGCTCGGCGCGGCGCCGGGGGCAGAGGTCGGTGTGGTGGAGTTCGACGCTGGCGGGACGGTGCCGGGCCGATGCGATGAGAGGTACATCGTCACGGCCACCAGCAGGCCGGCAGCCAGGACGGCGCCGATCGCCGCGAGATACCAGGTCCGGGACCGGAGTGGGCGCCTCAGGGTGGGTGGCGGCTGCCCCGGATCTGGCGCGGGGGCCCGGCGTGGAGCGGGAATCGTCAACGGTGCGGAAGCCGCGGTAGGCGGTGATTCGGCGTCGGCTGCTGGCTGGCTGGCCACTGGCTGATGGGCGACCGGCTGGTCGGCGACCTTGTCGGAAGGCGCCGCGAACTCGCCGGGGGCCGACGTCGCGGTCACGAGGGATCGGCCAGCCGTCACCTCGCGCGGCGCGGCCTCCTCCCCGAAGCCTGTTTGTTCGAGCGCGTCTGCGCTGGTCGGGGCGGAGCTCGGACCGACTTCCGTCGTATCCGCCGGCCCGGCCACCGGCCGAATATCGGTGATATCGACCCATGGCGCGAATACCGGGTTTCCCGGGTAATATTTCGCCGCGACCGTGAGAATCCGCTTTCGTCCGCCGGGAAGAGCCCCGCACTCCAGTTCCGTGGAGACCCGATGGAAGAACTGTTCGGCATCCTCCACGGACCATGTCGTTCGGCCGCGCGGCCAGCCCGCCTCCTTTAGCAGCTGTAGCGCCGCCAACGGCCTCCAGAATACCGCCGCCAGCTCTTCGATCTCCTGATCTGACAGGCCATCCATGATTCCCCCGCGGAAACACGCCCCGTACCCGCCTTGCGCCGGTCCGTCGCGTTGCACTGTATCCGGCCAGGACTACCTGACGTGCGGACGCGGCGGCCCGGGGAAAAGACCCGGCTGGTTTATCCTGTGATAGAACGACATAAGAGACTAGCCGCTAATCTGCCGGTTTGAGCGCGTTCGTCAGGTTTCCCGTGGACTTGATTCGTGGCGGTGAGTTCGAGTTCCAGGGATTGAGGCTGCGTGGACCTCGCACCAGCCGGGCGGACGACCGTCGCGGGCCGACCGGGTCAGCTTTCGCGGGCGGCGATGAGGGCGCCTCGGTTGATTTTGGTGGCCTCGCTGCGGGGGATGTGGTCGAGGAGCTCGACGGTCTTGGGGACCTTGTAGGCAGCGAGCTTGGTCTTGGCGTAGGCGACGATCTCGGCGGTGGTCGGCGGGTTGGCCGGATCGGCCGGCTCGACCAGCGCGTGCACCCGCCGGCCCCACTCCTCGTCGCGCAGGCCGATGACGACGACGTCGGCGATCGCGGGGTGGTCGATGAGCGCGGCCTCGACCTCGGCCGGGAACACGTTCGCCCCGCCGGTGATGATCAGATCGACCCGGCGGTCGGCGAGGTAGAGGTAGCCGTCCTCGTCGAGGTGGCCCATGTCGCCCGCGGTGATGAAGCCGTCGTCGGTCGCGCGTAGCCGGGGTGCGTCGCCGAGGTACTGGTAGCCGCCCATGTGAGCGCTGCGCAGGTACACGTCGCCGATCTGCCCGACGGGAAGCGCTGCGCCGGCCGGGTCGAGGACGCGGATCTCGGTGCCGCGGATGCCGCGTCCGACGCTGCCCTCGTGGCTCATCCACTCGTCCCCGAACAGGGCGGTCCAGCCGAGCCCCTCGGTCATCCCGTAGATCATGAAGATCTTCTCGGGGCCGATGAGCTTCGCCCAGCGGTGGACCAGCGACGGTGGCATCGGCGCGGCGCCCTGCATGATCCATTCGACGGAGCTCAGGTCGCGGTCGTCGACGCCCGGAAGGTCGGCGATCCGTTGCAGCATCGTCGGGGCGCCGGTGAAGTGGGTGACGCGGTGGCGTTCGATCGCGTCGACGGCCTGGGCGGCGTTGAACTTGGTCAGGACGACGAGGGTCTCGCCGGCGAGCAGGTTGTACAGGGTGGTGAACCCGTTGGCGTGGTACATCGGGGCCAGCACGAGGATTTTCTGGGGCCGGGCCACCTCGCGCCAGGCGGCGACCATCGGGGTGGCCATCCGGTAGTCGTACAGGGCCGGCCGCTCGGCGACGATCACCTTCGGCAGGCCGGTCGAGCCCGACGAGCAGATGCCCTGCAGGTGGGGCGCTGTCACGTCCGGCAGGTCCGGGGCCTCGCCCGTGTCGGTGGCGTCGATCCAGCCCAGGTCGTCGGCGCCCAGGTGCACCCGGGGAGCGATCACCTCCAGGACGCGGGCGAGCTCCCAGTCCGGCACGTCCCAGCGCACCGGCACCGGGATCGCGCCGAGCTTCCACGCGGCGAAGGCGGCGAGCACGAACTGCGGCGAGTTCCGCAGCCCGAGCCCGACGCGATCCCCGAACCGCACCCCGCGGGCGGCCAGCGCCCCGGCGAGCTGGCTGGACCGCCCGTCCAGCCAGCCCCAGGTGAACGACGACTCGGTGCCGTCGAGCGCGACGGACCAGAACGCGGTGGCCTCCGGCTGGTCGGTACCGAGCTGACGAACCCGGGCGCCGATGCTGACCGGCGTGACCTCGGCATCCATGACGCACTGCCTCCGGCGTCTCGAAGGGTGAACCGTTTCGGAAACCCCTGCTCAGGCGACGATGCCGCGGACCTTGAGGTCCAGCACCGCGTCGAAGTCCAGGCCGAGCTCCCCGAGGATCTCCTCGGCGTGCTCGTTGAAGTCCGGCGCCCGCCGCGGGCTGTGCGCCTCCTCGTTGAACTGCACCGGCGCGGCACTGAGGTGGAACGGCACCCCGGCGGCGTTCTCCAGCTCCTGGACGTAGCCGTTGGCGATGCTCTGCGCGTCGCCGGCGGCCTCGAGGGTGTGCTGGACGACGGTCCACTGCCCCGGGAAGTCGGCGAGCCGTTCCTTCCACTCGTCCAGGTCGCGGGAAGCGAACTCGGCCGCCAGGATGGCGGAGGCTTCCATCTTGTTCGCCATCAATGCGCCGTGGTCGGCGAACCGCGGGTCGGTGGCCAGCTCCGGGCGGCCGATCGCGGCGCACGCCGGGCCCCAGTAGAGGCCAGCCTGCAGGCAGGAGAAGGCCAGCGACCGGCCGTCCTTCGTCTGGTAGCTGCCGACCAGCGGGTTGCTGCGGTGGCCGGACGGCGGCCCCTGCCAGGGCTTCTTCGTCAGCATCGACAGGCCCACCGCCTGGCCCATCGTGTAGAGGCCGGCGCTGAGCAGCGAGACGTCGACTGTGGTCGCCTCGCCGGTGCGCTCCCGGTGGAACAGGGCGCCCATGATGCCGCCCGCGATCGTCAGGGCGCCGATCGAGTCGCCGAAGCCCGGCCCGGGCGGCCCGTTGACGACGGTCGCGTCGGACGCGGTGGCTCCGAGGGCCGCGCCGCTGCGCATCCAGAAGGCCAGGTAGTCGTAGGCGCCGCGGTCGGCCTCGGGGCCGCGCTCGCCCTGGCCGGTGCCGCGGACATAGATGATGTTCGGGTTCTGCGCCCGGATGTCGTCGACGGTGACCTTCAGCTTGGTGCGTACCCGGGGCAGCTTGTTGGTCAGGAAGACGTCGGCGGTGGCCGCGAGCTTGTAGACGATGTCGAGGCCCTCGGGCGAGGTGAGGTCGAGGGCGAGGCTGCGCTTGCCGCGGTTCGAGTGCTCGAACAGCACGTGGACGTCCGACGGGATGTCCACGGTGCCGGAGGTGGCCAGGCCGCGCATCGCGTCGCCGCGCTCGACGTGTTCGATCTTGATGACGTCCGCGCCCCAGTCCGCTAACAGGGCCGAGGCGGCGGGTACGAACGTATGCTCGGCGACCTCCAGGACGCGTACGCCTTGCATCACCGCGGTCATCGGGAGCCTCCCAGCACACCTCGCCCGGGGAGCCCGCCGGGCCGGGGTTTCAACATCGACGTCAAACCCATAGTCCCCGCGATGACCCGCGCGGTGCAAGAGACGACCGCCCTGGCCAGCCGGGCCGCGACGGCCAGACCGAAGCCAGCGGTCAGGCCGAGCGCGGCGGCCGGACCTGAGACGCCGGCCAGACCAGGACGCCGGCCAGGCCGGGGACCGCCGCTAGGCCTGGTGTGGCGGCGGCGGGAACGGCTGGCCGGACAATGAGGCCAACGCGTGGACGAGGGCCTGCGTGCCGTCCCGGCCGCGTCCCTGGGCCTGCAGCGCGACGTAGAGCTGCTCCGCGAGCGCCAGGCCGGGCAGCGCGAGGCGGGCGCGTCTCGCCTCGGCGAGCGCGATTCCCAGGTCCTTGACCATGTGGTCCACGTAGAAGCCGGGCGCGAAGTTGCCGGCGATCACCCGCGGCGCGAGGTTCGTCAGCGCCCAGCTTCCCGCCGCCCCGCCACTGACCGAGGCCAGCACCTGTTCCAGGTCCAGGCCGTTGCGGTAGGCGTAGAGCAGTGCCTCGCTGATGGCGACCATGCTGGAGGCGATCAGGACCTGGTTGACCATCTTGGTGTGCTGGCCGGCGCCCGGCCCGCCCTGGCGGATGATCGTCCGGCCCATCGCCTCGAGGCAGGGGCGTACGGCCTCCAGTGCCTCCGGCGCGCCACCGACCATGATCGAGAGAGTGCCACCCCGGGCGCCGACGTCGCCGCCGGAGACCGGGGCGTCCAAAGCGAGCACGCCACGGTCGGCGGCGGCCGCGGCGATCTCGACGGCCAGCGCCGGCTCGCTCGTCGTCATGTCGACCAACACGGTGCCTTGCCGGGCCGTCGCGAGCGCGCCGGCCGGGCCGAGCAGGACCTCGCGCACGTCCGAGGGGAAGCCGACCATCGAGAAGACGACGTCACTGGCCGCGGCGACGTCGGCCGGGGTGTCCGCCCAGTCCGCGCCGGCGTCGAGCAGTTCCTTGGCCCTGTCCCTGGTCCGCGTGGTGACCGTCAGCGCATAGCCCTGGCCCAGCAGGTGGCCGGCCATCGCCGCACCCATCACGCCGGTCCCGATCCAGCCGACCCGGGTCGTCCCGGGCGCCGCGGTGGGCGGAGCGGCGGGCGTCGAAGGCT
This sequence comes from Frankia sp. AgB1.9, assembly GCF_016786355.1. Lineage (GTDB taxonomy): Bacteria > Actinomycetota > Actinomycetes > Frankiales > Frankiaceae > Pseudofrankia. The sequence continues at coordinate 10,603 of NZ_JADWYX010000019.1, read as the reverse complement.
GCCGCTGGTCGCCTCCGGCGGACTCGTCGGCTGGCATTGCGAGAGAGTCGGACACGTTGCAACACTAGTACCACAACCGCCAAGGTCAGCCCGTCACCATGATCGCTGTCTCGACCCTCTGGTGGCTACGAAGCAGGGCCGGCTACGACCATGCGAGGGCCGAAACGGCGATCATGGTGCTGCCCTGGCCGGGCCAGCTGTACGGGCCGGGCCAGCTGCCCTGGCCGGGCCAACCGCGCCGGAGGCGGCATTCGTCGTCGGTGGTGCCGGCGGCCCGAGTGAATGCATACTCAGTAACGCTGCTCTCTGAGGGGACGTCGACATGCGTGATGCGGTGATCGTCGAGGCGGTTCGGACGCCGGTCGGCAAGCGGAACGGCGGGTTGTCGGGGGTACACCCGACGGACCTGTCGGCGCATGTGCTCGCCACCCTGGTGGCCCGGGCCGGCGTCGACCCGTCGCTGGTGGAGGACGTCATCTGGGGCTGCGTCGGCCAGGTCGGTGAGCAGACCTTCGACATCGCCCGCAACGCGGCGCTCGGCGCCGGTTTTCCGGAGACCGTCACGGGCGTGACGGTCGACCGGCAGTGCGGGTCCTCCCAGCAGGCGGTGCACTTCGCCGCCGCCGGCGTGGTCGCCGGGCAGTACGACGTCGTCATCGCGGGTGGCGTCGAGTCGATGTCCCGGGTGCCGATGGGCACGTCGCTGATGGGCCAGAACCCGCTGGGCGAGCGCTACCTCGCCCGCTACAACAACGTCTTCCCCGACCAGGGCCTCGGCGCGGAGCTGATCGCCGCGAAGTGGGGCTTCTCCCGCACGCAGTGCGACGAGTTCTCGATCGGCTCGCACGAGAAGGCCGCCGCGGCCCAGGACGACGGCCGGTTCGACGCCCAGATCGCGCCCGTCACCCTCGCCGACGGCACGGTCATCAGCAAGGACGAGGGCATCCGCCGCGGCGGCACGGTCGAGGGCCTGGCCAACCTGAAGACGGTGTTCAAGAAGGTCGAGGAGGGCGGCCTGATCACGGCAGCCAACTCCTCGCAGATCTCCGACGGCTCGGCCGCCCTGCTGATCACGACCAGCGAGAAGGCCGCCGAGCTGGGCCTGACCCCGCTCGTCCGGATTCACACCGCCGTCCTGGCCGGCTCCGACCCGATCATGATGCTGACCGCGCCGATCCCGGCGACCCACAAGGTGCTCGCCAGGTCGGGGCTCAAGCTCGACGACATCGGCGCGTTCGAGGTCAACGAGGCGTTCGCCCCGGTGCCGCTGGCCTGGCTCGCCGACTTCGGCGCGGACGTGAAGGCCCTGAACCCGAACGGCGGCGCGATCGCGCTCGGCCACCCGCTCGGCGGCTCCGGCGCCCGGATCATGACGACGCTCGTCAACCACATGCGTGACAACGGCATCCGCTACGGCCTGCAGACCATGTGCGAGGGCGGCGGCCAGGCCAACGCCACCATCCTCGAACTGCTCTGACCCGCTAGCCGGACCCGCAACGGCGCCCGGCCCGGCGCCCGGCGCCACGGCGGCTCCCCGCCATGATCGTCGTTTCAGCCCTCTGGTGGTCGCGATCGAGCCCCGATCGCAGCCGCTGGAGGGCGGAAACAGCGATCAATTCCGAACGGTGGTGACGTCCGACCGGCCCCTCTATGCTGACGCTGATGTCAAATTCGGAGGAGGGGGCAGCCGTGGCCCAGGATGTGGTCGCTCAGCGCGTCGTCGCGGAGGGCCTGTTCGACTGGCCGTCGGACGAGCCTCGGCTCATCGGATCGAAGTGCCAGGTCTGCGGTCTGATCGCGTTCCCGGCGTACCCGAACTGCCCGAGGTGTGGCTCCCTGGACACCGCGCAGACGCGGCTGTCCACCCGGGGCACCCTGTGGACGTGGACCCGCCAGCGGTTCCAGCCGAAGAACCCGCCGTACCTCGGCACCGAGCCGGCGGCGGACTTCGTCAGCTACGGCGTCGGCTACGTGGAACTCCCGGAGGCTCGGATCGAGGCCCGGCTCGCGGTCGGCGTCGACGAGCCGCTGGAGATCGGCCAGGAGATGGAGCTGGTCGTCGTCCCGTTCGCCACGGACGCCGACGGTACCGAGGTGCTGACCTACGCCTTCCGTCCCGTCGAGAAGAACTGAGGGGCCCGCCATGGACGATGTCGCCATCATCGGCGTAGGTAGGACCCCGTTCGGTCGCTTCCCCGGCCAGACCGCGATCCAGCTCGGCGCCCAGGCGGTGCGTAACGCGCTGGGTGACGCGGGCCTGGAATGGAAGCAGATCCAGTTCGGCTTCGCCGGCAGCTTCGAGGTCGACAACCCCGACGCTGTGATCAACTTCCTGGGCCTGACCGGGATCCCGATCACCGACGTCTACAACGGCTGCGCCACCGCCGCCAGCGCGCTGACCCAGGCCGCGAACACGATCCGCCTCGGCGAGTACGACCTGGGCATCGCGATCGGCATGGACAAGCACCCGACCGGGGCGTTCGCCTCCTACTCGGAGGAGTACGGCCTGCCGGCCTGGTACGGCGAGACGGGCCTGTTCCTGACGCCGAAGTTCTTCGCGATGAAGATCCAGCGGTACATGTACGACCACGGGATCTCCCCGCAGACCCTGGCGAAGGTCGCGGCGAAGAACTACCGCAACGGCTCGATCAACCCGGACGCGTTCCGGCGCACCCCGATGGCCGAGGAGCAGATCCTGGGCGCGCGGATGGTCAACGACCCGCTGACCCAGTACATGTTCTGCTCGCCCGACGAGGGCGCGGCCGCCGTGATCCTGTGCAAGGCCAGCGAGGCGCACAAGTACACCAGCCGGCCGATCTACCTGAAGGCCTCGGTGGTGCGGACCCGCAAGCTCGGGGCGTTCGAGGTCCACAGCCCGTGGCTGCCGATCGAGCGGGACGACGCCCCGACCGTCTACGCCTCCCGGGCCGCCTACGAGATGGCCGGTCTCGGCCCGGAGGACGTCGACGTCGCCCAGCTCCAGGACACCGACGCCGGTGCAGAGGTGATCCATCTCGCCGAGAACGGCCTGTGCAAGGACGGCGAGCAGGAACGCCTCTACGCCGAGGGCGCGACCGAGATCGGCGGCAGCCTCCCGGTCAACACCGACGGCGGCCTGATCGCCAACGGGGAGCCGATCGGCGCCTCGGGCCTGCGTCAGGTCTACGAGCTGACCCAGCAGCTGCGAGGCACCGCCGGCGACCGCCAGGTCCCCGGCAGCCCCCGCGTCGGCTACGGCCAGCTCTACGGCGCCCCCGGCACCGCCGGCGTCGCCATCCTCTCGGTCTGACCTCGATTTCCGCGCTGGGCCGGTCGCCAACAGGTGGCTGGCCCAGCCGGGGCGCCCTGGCCTCAGGATTTGAAGCTGGTCCACGCGGCCAGGAGTTCGACCGGGCCGTACACGGCGGTCAGGCCCGAGGCGGTGACCTCGCCGCGGCTGATCGCCATCAGGGGGATCGGCTCGTCGGTGAGGGCAGCGCGATGCTTCTGGAGCGCGGCGAGGTCATGGCTGTCAAAGGCCGAGCGCTCGAGCCATTTGATGGACCCGAGAAAGTGGATTTCCGCGGCGACGGGCGCACGATCCGCGCCCACGATGTCCACCTCGATCGTGTTCGACCGATTCCAGTAGCCGCCGACTGCCTGAGCGGCGGGGAGATCTCCGTCAGGGAGCAGCCGAGCCAGGGACTCGCGCAGCAGGGGTTCGACGGCCCGGCCGCGCCAGGAGGTCCAGCTGGCGCGAACGCGGGCGAGGGTGAGGTCTCCGCGTAGGCGCTCGATCTCGGGGAGATTGGGCCCGATGAACCGCAGCCAGAACCGCAGGTACGGGTCGGTCACCCGGTAGCGGCGTTCCTTGGACGGTCTGGTCCAGATCGGAAGCTCCGCGACCACCATGCGTTTGCCGGTCAGCACCTCGATCGATCGGGTGAGGCTCGTATGCGCGATGCGTCCCGCCGCCTGGGCAATGTTGGTGAAGGTCCGTTCGCCGGTCCCGATCGCGGTCAGCACATTGCGGGCGTTGGCCGACTCGGGAAACTCGGCGGCAAGCGATCGTTCAGCGGAAACCAGCAGCGCCGAAACCGGGTTGGCCAGCTCCCGGGCCAGGAACGTCCAAAGGTCCTCGCCCGGCTGCCAGGCGGCGCAGATCAGCGGCAGTCCACCCGTAACCAGCGTGGCGTCGAACGCTTCGGCCGCGTCCAGCGCAAGCATCTGGCCGACCTCGGCGGGGTTAAGTGGGCCCAGGACCAGTTCCTGTCCCCGTTGGTGAAACGGCCGGCCGTAGGAACCCAGCGCCTCCATCATCGACAGGTCCGAGCCGATGAGGATCAGTAGCACCGGCTTGCGGCAGAAATCGCGGTCCCAGGCGCGTTGGAGGAGTCCTTCGAAGGCGTCGACCCGGTCCATCAGGTACGGCACCTCGTCGAGCACGACGATGCTGGGCTGGTCGTCGGGCAGCGTGCCCGCGAGTTGACGGAACGCGGCGCTCCAGTTCCCGGGAACCGCCTCGGCGAAGACGTCTCGGTCGGGAAGCGAGGAGGAGGCGACCGCGTGCTGGAGCGCCTCCAGCTCGACGTCCGCGGCGGCGCCGGCGGCGGTGAAGAAGACTGCCGGCGCGCCCGCCCGGTCGACGAAGGTCTCAACCAGGCTGGATTTCCCGATCCGCCGTCGGCCGCGGATAAGCAGGCATCGACCGGGCTTCGGCGAGCCGACGGCCGATCGGACGGCCCCCATCAACTGGTCCAGCACGACGAGCTCGCGCTCCCGCCCCACGAACTCGACCATCACCCACCCGCCTCAGAGACTCCCGGCTTCGATAGTATCACTCGCGATACTATCCTTGACGGTGCCCTCAGGGCGACCCCGGGCTGAAAAAGGGACCGCCGCCGGTCCTCTCCAACGAGAGCACCGGCGGCGGTCGCTTGTGCGGGCGAGCTACAGCAGGATGGGCAGCTTCGCGAAGCCGCGCACGGTGCTGGTGTGCAGGCGCTCGACGTTCGGGGTGTCGATCTCCCAGGACGGGAAGCGCTTCAGGGTCTCCTCGAGTGCGACCCGGCCCTCCATCCGGGCGAGCGACGCGCCGAGGCAGAAGTGCGGGCCGTGCCCGAAGGCCACGTGGCTGTCGAACCGGCGGCGGATGTCGTACGTGTCGGCGTCGGGGTACTTGCGCTCGTCGCGCCCGGCCGAAGCCGTCAGCAGCAGCACCTTGGAGTTCGCCGGGATCGTCTCGCCGTACAGCTCGACGTCGCGGGTGGTCCAGCGGCCCTGCACGGGCGACGGCGCCTCGTAGCGCAGCGTCTCCTCGACGGCGCCGCGCAGCAGCGACGGGTCGGCGACGAGCTCGGCACGGGTGTCGGGGTGCTGGGCGAACAGCGAGCAGGCCCAGCCGAGCAGCCGGGCGACGGTCTCGGTGCCGGCGGAGACGAGCAGGTTGGTGAAGTCCGCCGCCTCCTTGGTGGTGAGCCGGCGGGCCTCGGCGCCGACGCCGATCTCGGCCTCGGTGAGCGCGGTCATCACGTCGTCGCGCGGGTTCTTCCGGCGCGCGTCGATCTGCTCCGAGAAGTACTCGTGCAGCTTGATCTGGGCCATGAAGGAGACGTCGTTGATCATCCCCTTCTCCGGGTCCAGGTGGAAGGACGCGTCGATCGCCTCGCGGACCTCCTCGCGGTCCGCCGGGTCGACGCCGATCAGCTCGGAGATGACCTTCGAGGGCAGCTGCGCGGCGAAGTCCTGGACGTAGTCGAAGCCGGACCCACCGATCTGCGGGTCGAGCATCTCGGCGGACAGCTTGCGGATGTGCTCTTCGAGCGCCGCGATCCGCCGCGGCGTGAAGCCGCGCGAGACGAGCACGCGCATCATCGTGTGGGCGGGCGGGTCCATGAAGATGATGAGACCCGTGTCCAGGGCATCCGGACCCATGATCTCCAGCACTGTTCCGTGCGCGGAGCTGTACGTGTCCGGGTCCAGGTGGGCGTCGTCGACGTCCTTGTGCCGCGAGAGCGCGTAAAAGTCGAACTTCTCGTTGCGGTAGACCGGTGTCTCGTCGCGCATCTGGCGCCACACCGGGTACGGGTCCACGTCGATCGTCTTGTCGAACGGGTCCCAGTACAGTTCCGTCACGGCCGTGACCTTCATTCCTCGGGTCGAAACGAATGATGCCGGTGGGCGGGTGCCCCCGGCCGCGGTAGGTGCCTGCCGGCGCCACAGCGGCACCCGGCCGGGCGACGGGCCGTGGCCGGGCGTTTCACCAGGCGGGAGCTGCGTCGACCCGGGTCCGGGACCTTCAGTCGTGCCACGGACTCGCGAGCTACGGACGAACGAACCGGCACGTCGCGGCCAGCGCAGGAGCGGACGGGGTGGACGCGGCCGCCCGCAGCCTAAGCCGCACTACGCCTGGTACGACGCGGAAACTACATTCCTCTCGAACGCGACTCAAGTGACCGTGATGGACAAACGTTACCCGCCCGTCGGCTAGGCCGTCTGTTCCGCCGCGAGCGCGGGAATGACCTCGCTCTCGATCAGGCGCAGGCTCTCCCAGGCGATCTCCGGCGGGATGCCGCCCATCATCGGAGTGAGGTTGCATAGTGCGAATGGTCCCTGTTCGCGAAGCTCGTTGACGAGTTCGGCGGGGGTCAGCACCCGGTACTGGCCGGTCTCGCGCAGCGCCTCGGTCGACTCGGCGGCCTGGAAGACGCTCGCGGTGCCGCTGCCCCCGGCCGTGAGCCAGGCGCCGTAGGCGTTCGACTCGTGCAGCGCGTAGGGCGCGATCTTCTCCCAGCCGGCCTCGACGTCGTGCGCCACGTGGATGAAGGTCGCCGTGCGGCCGAAGTGCGGTCCCGGGTCCGCCCGCCCGAGCTTGATCGTCTCGTCCCGGTAGAACTCCCAGGTGGCCCCGTCGGTCGGGGTGAACCCGATGTCCAGGCGGGCGGCGCGCCGGGCGGCGGCCTCGGAGCTGCCACCCAGGGTGATGCCGGGGCCCTTGGGGGAGTAGGCGGCCGGCGTGACCCGGACGGTGCGGCCGCGGTACTCGAACGGCTCGCCGGTCCAGGCCGCGCGCAGGGTGTGAACGGTCTCGGTGAGGCGCTTGGCGCGCTCCTTGACGGGGACGTCGAACATCTCGAACTCGGCGGGCACGTAGCCGGCCGCGAGCACCAGATCGAGCCGGCCAGCGGAGATGTGATCGATGACCGCGGTGTCCTCGGCGAGGCGCAGCGGGTCGTGGAACGGCGTGATCAGCGCGGCGATCATGATCCGGACGTTCTTGGTCCGGGCGGCGACGGCGGCAGCCATCGCGAGCGGACTGGGTAGGTATCCGTCGTCGGAGCCGTGGTGCTCGGAGAGGCCGAAGGCGTAGAAGCCCAGCCGGTCGGCCCACTCGGCCATGTCAAGCGCGGCACCGTAGCGTTCGGACATACTCGTCTGGGCTATAGGCGGATTGCGGAAGTCGAACCGCATTAAAAAGATCGCCACCTGGCTGCTCCCTCCGTGGCGGCCGTCACATCCGGCAACCGTCACAGGGTGTGAGTGTACCAACATTGACGTCGGTGTCAGTAATGTCGGTGTGTTAGCGCGGTGGCAAGCGAACAGAGGGGCTGGGGACGTTGGATCTGAACGGACGCGTGGCGATCGTGACCGGCGGCGGCGGCGGTCTTGGTGCGGCGACAGTGCGCCACCTGATCGGTGTCGGCATGAAGGTCGTGGTCGTCGACAAGTTCGGCGACGCCGCCGAGGCGGTCGCCAAGGAGTTCGACGAGAGCGTCGCGGTCGCGGTCGCCGGTGACACCACCGTCGACGAGGACGTGGAGGCCGCGATCGCGGCGGGCAAGGCGCTCGGCACGGTGTCGCTGCTGGTCAACGTCGCGGGCGGCGCCACCGGCGGCGGGCGCACCGTCGGCAAGGGCAACACCCCGCACGACAAGGACGTGTTCGTCACGACCCTCGCGATGAACGTGACCGGCACCTTCAACTTCAGCCGCCTCGTCGCGGCGGGCGCCTTCGCCGACAACGAGCCGGACGAGTTCGGCCAGCGCGGCGTGATCATCAACGTCGGCTCGCTCGCCGGCCTTGAGGGCCAGACCGGGCAGATCGCCTACGGCTCGGCCAAGGCCGCGGTCCTCGGCATGACGCTGCCGATGGCTCGCGACCTCTCGGTGATCGGAGTCCGGGTCTGCGGGATCGCTCCCGGCACCATGGGCACCCCGAAGATGGAGAGCATCCGACCGGAGATGCTGGCGGCGCTCACCAAGGACATCGTCTTCCCGAAGCGGCTCGGGCGTCCGGAGGAGTTCGCGCTGCTCGTCGAGTCGATCGCGCGCAACCCGTACCTCAACGGCGAGAACATCCGGCTCGACGGCGCGCTGCGCTTCCCGGCGAAGTAGCCCGGCCGTGTTCAACGTCGACGCCGTCGTCGGCTCGCTCGCGTTAGAGCCGGTCGGCGAGGACAGCTACCGCGCGAGCAACGTCCCCTCGCCGGGCCCGGTCGTCTACGGCGGGCAGCTGCTCGCCCAGTCGATCGCCGCGGGGCTCGCCGGCCAGGACGGCAAGGCGGTCAAGACGCTGCACACCGTCTTCGCCCGCGCCGGCCGGCCGGACCTGCCGCTCGACATCGCCGTCCAGCGGCTCAGCTCGGGCCGCACGATGGCCAGCAGCGCGGTCACCATCAGCCAGAACGGCAAGGTGGTCAGCCAGTCGACCGTGCTGCTGTCGGTGGACGAGCCGGACTTCATCCGGCACGAGGACAGCCGCGTCGGCCTGGAGCCGCCGAAGCCGGGCGAGCAGCTCAACGGTGGCCACGGGCGGCCCGACTCGCCCGGTGACTGGGAGGCGTCGATCGTCGGCGCCGTCGATCTCAACGACCCGGACGCGATCGGCCCGGCCGAGCTCGACGTCTGGACACGCTGGCCCGGCGCGCCCGAGGACCGCGGAATCAGCCAGGCGCTGGTCGCGTTCGTGACCGACGGCTTCTCGATCGGCACGGCGATGCGGCCGCACCCCGGCGTCGGCCAGGCGCTGTCGCACCGCACCATCTCCACCAGCGTGCTGTCGCACACGATCACGTTCCACGAGCCGGTGGCCGCCGGCGACTGGCTGCTGCTCTCGACCCGGGTCCCGTACACCGGGCACGGCCGGGGCTACGGCCGGGGAGACATCTTCGCGGCCGACGGCGCGCTGGTCGCGTCGTACGTCCAGGACAGCATGATCCGCGCGATGGCTCCGGCGGCGGCGGGCAGCCACCGGCTCTGACGAGTAGAGCGAGATCGACATTTACATCTGGGTCATGAAGGAGCGCAGCTGACGTGAATGAAGCGGTGATTGTTGCTACCGCCCGGACGCCGGTGGGTACCGCGCGCAAGGGATCCCTGGCCGACGTCGACGCCTTCGAGCTGGCCACGCTCGCGGTCGGCGAGGTCGTCCGGCGGGCCGGGATCGACCCGGAGCTGGTCGACGACGTAGTGCTCGGCGAGGCCCTGTACGGCGGTGGCGACATCGCCCGGTACGCGGCGATCGAGGCCGGGCTGGTCAACGCTCCCGGCGTGGCGCACAACCGGCACTGCGCCTCCGGCATGGCCGCCATCCAGACGGCCGCCGCGTCGATCATCGCGGGGATGGACAAGGTCGTCGTCGCCGGCGGCACGAACTCCTCGTCCACCTCGCCGCGGTCCCAGCGCCGGCAGCCCGGCACCGACGACGTCGTCGACTGGTACTCGCCGACGCACCGGAACACCCCCGACGCGCCGAACTTCGACATGTCGATCACGGTCGGCTGGAACGCGGCCAAGGCCGCGGGCCTGTCGCGCGCGGACCTGGACGGCTGGGCGCTGCGCTCGCACCAGCGCGCCGTCGCCGGCATCGACGCGGGCGCCTTCAAGGAGGAGATCGTCCCGGTCGAGGTCACTCGGCGGGACGGCACCACCTTCACCTTCGACACCGACGAGCACCCGCGCCGCGACACGAGCCTGGAGCGGCTGTCGGGGCTCAAGGTGCTGCACCCGGAGATCGAGGGCTTCAGCGTCACGGCGGGCAACTCCTCCGGCGTGAACGACGGCGCGGGCGCGGTCCTGGTGACCTCCCGGGCGTTCGCCGAGGCGAACGGCCTGGAGCCGCTCGCCGTGATCAGGTCCTGGGCGTCGGCCGGCGTCCCGCCGGC
>NZ_JADWYX010000019.1:0-452 GCF_016786355.1 Frankia sp. AgB1.9 | reverse complement strand
CGCGGCGGCCCCGGCCGGGCCGCCCGGGGCGGTTAGCCGGGCGGGGCGGGCGGCCGGGGCCCCGCCGCCCGAGACCGGTCTCGCGCCGGTCAGGGCGATCCCGAAGGCCCTGGAGCGCGCGGGGCTCAGCGTCGGCGACATAGCGCTGTGGGAGATCAACGAGGCGTTCGCCTCGGTGCCGGCTGCCGCGTGCAAGCTGCTCGGTATCGACGACTCGATCGTCAACTTCCTGGGCAGCGGCTGCAGCCTGGGCCACCCGATCGCGATGACGGGCGCCCGGCAGATCATCACGCTGACCCACGAGCTGCGCCGTCGTGGTGGCGGGCTCGCGCTGTCCGCGATGTGCGCCGGCGGCGGCATGGCCAGCGCCACCGTGATCGAGGTCCCCGCTCCCTGATCTGTTCGCAGGGACGCGTAAGACGCGAAACGGCCGCCAGGTTCAACCTGGCGGC
>NZ_JADWYX010000199.1 GCF_016786355.1 Frankia sp. AgB1.9 | reverse complement strand
TGGATCACACCGTGGAGACCTTCTTCCCGGTGGTCCCGGGCTGGGATATCGCCGGCGTGGTCGAGCGGGCCGGGCCCCCCCCCCCCCCCCCCCCCCCCGCCGCCGGGTCGGGCGCTGAGCGCCCTCCCCAGCCTGGACCGAGGCGGGAGAGGAGTGCGGCAATTGGCGCTTGTCCAGGGTCGGGATCTTGGTCGCGTATGTCTTGACCGCTGGTCGGAGATGCGTTCCGTGCCTCCGGCTGCTCAGCCGCGCCTGGTCGAGCCGACGGTCTCCGGGATGGCGGGTTTGGTGGGGGACGTGTCCGGAAGGGACGGCTCGGGGCCGGAGGGGTCCGGCATGCTGGGAACGTGACGCCGGTGCCCGGAGAGACCCAGGAAACGCGGGACCAGCAGCCCAAGGCACTGGAGCCCGCGCCGGGTGGCGTGTGGCGCGGCCATATGCCGCATCGGGCCTGGCTGGTGGCCGCGGTGACGTTCGTCGCGCTGGTCGGCGCCGCGGGCTTCCGGGCGGTGCCCAGCGTCTTCATCCTTCCGCTGCAGGACGAGTTCGGCTGGTCGCGGGCGACCATCTCGTCGGCCGTGTCGGTCAACCTCGTGCTGTACGGCCTGACCGCTCCGTTCGCCGCCGCGCTGATGGAGCGGTTCGGGATCCGGCGCGTCGTGTCGGTCGCGCTGCTGCTCGTCGCCACCGGCAGCGGGCTGACGGTGTTCATGACGTCCACCTGGCAGCTGATCGCCTGCTGGGGCGTGCTGGTCGGGCTCGGTACCGGCTCGATGGCGCTCGTGTTCGCCGCGACCGTGGCCGGCCGCTGGTTCGAGCGGCGGCGCGGCCTCGTCGTCGGCGTGCTCACGGCGGGTGGCGCGACCGGTCAGCTGATCTTCCTGCCTGGCCTGGCGGCGCTGGTCGACCGGTATGGCTGGCGGACGGCCGCGCTGGTGGTGACGGTGGCCGCCGCCGCCGTCGTGCCGCTCGTGCTGGTCGGCATCCGGGACTATCCCGGCGACGTCGGCGTTCGGCCCTACGGCGCCAGGCCGGACCCGGACGGCACCCAGCTGGCCGCCGTCCGGCCGCCGGACGGCGCACGTGAGGCCTCGGCCGCCGCGGCGGCGGGCGCGGCGGTGTCCGGGCTCGTCGGGGTGCTGCGCGACCGGGCGTTCTGGGCACTCGCCGGCGGATTCTTCATCTGCGGCCTCAGTACCAACGGGCTGGTGGGCACCCACTTCGTCCCGGCGGCGCACGACCACGGGCTGCCCGAGGTCACGGCGGCCAGCCTGCTCGCCGTCGTCGGCGTGTTCGACATCGTCGGGACGGTCGCCTCGGGCTGGCTCACCGACCGCTTCGACAGCCGCCACCTGCTCGTCATGTACTACGCGCTGCGTGGCTGTGGGCTCGCCGGGCTCCCGTTGCTGCTCTCGTCCCGGCTGCACCCGAGCATGATCGCCTTCGTCGTCGTCTACGGGCTGGACTGGGTGGCGACGGTGCCGCCGACGATCTCGCTGTGCCGGTCGGCGTTCGGGGAGCGGGCGCCGGTGGTGTTCGGCTGGGTGTTCGCGTCCCACCAGCTCGGCGCCGCGGTCGCGGCCATCGCGGCCGGTTGGGTGCGCGGCGCCACCGGTACCTACACCGCGGCCTGGTACGGCGCGGCGTTCCTCTGCCTGCTGGCGGCCTTCCTGTCGGCCACCGTCCCCAACTCCCGCTCGACCGCCACCCCTGGCCGCCGGCGCGGGCGCCGGATCGCCGTCGACGCGCCCCTGCCCGCCCCCGGCACCTAGCTGAGCGGCCTGGTGGAGCAGGTGTCGGTGTGCGGCTGCACCCGGTGGGCAGGTAGTCCTTGGTTCGCCCCGATCCGGGCCGGTTGTCGGCTTGCGGTGGGGCGCGATCTGTGGGAGATCCGGAGCGGACCGGGCCGGAGTGCTAGCTTGTCGGGCGAGACGGGCGGCGCGACGGTGGGCCGGTCGGTGGGGTGATGCCAGGAGGCTGACCGCGCCACGACGGCGCGTCGCAGCCGGACGGGAGTGCCCATGCGGCTGTTGATCGTGGAGGACGACGACCGGGTCGCCGCGGCCCTGTCCGGCGTGCTGGGCCGCCACGGCTTCGACATCGTGCGAGCCAGGACGGCCGCCCGCGCGCTGGACCTGATGCACACCCGGCCTGACCTGGTGCTGCTCGACCTGGGCCTGCCCGACCGGGACGGCTTCGAGGTGTGCAGCCGGATCCGCAAGGTCTCCAACACTCCGGTGATCATGGTGACGGCCCGCTCCGACCTGTCGGCGCGCATCCACGGCCTCTACCTCGGGGCCGACGACTACATCGTCAAGCCCTACGACCTGCGCGAGCTGATCGCCCGCATCCACGCGGTCGTCCGCCGCTCCCGGCCCGACCCGCTCGCCGCCGCCGACGGGGAGGCCGGCTCGCCGGCGGCCGGGGGGGGCCGGGCCGACGGGCTCGCGGGAGACGGCGCGGGCGACGTCCCCGGCGCCGCGGCGGTCGGCCGGGTGGTCGAGACCCGTGGCCTGCGTATCCACCTCGACGGCCGCGAGGTGACGGCGAGCGACGGGCGGGTGCTCGCACTGACCCGCAAGGAGTTCGACCTGCTCGCCGAGCTGGCCCGCGCGCCGGGCGTCGTGTTCCGGCGAGAGCAGCTGATCAGCGAGGTGTGGGGCTCGTCGGTGCAGTCGGCCTCGCGCACCCTGGAGGTGCACGTCGCGTCGCTGCGGGCGAAGCTCGGCGATCCGTTCGTCGTCCAGACGGTGCGCGGGGTCGGGTATCGGCTCTCGGCGGCGGGAGCTCCCGCGCCACCGATCTCCGGTCTCGGCGGCGACGGCGCTGTGGCGGACGACGACGGCGTGGACGCGAGCGTGACCGAGCTCGCCACCGCGGCGAAACGACGACGGCGAGCCTGAGCGAGCGGTGCGTGCCCGGCTGCTCGTGATCCTCCTGGCGCTGATGGCGACGGCGTTGGTCGTGCTCGGCGTGCCACTCGCGCGCAGCATGGCCGAGGGCCTGCAGCAGGAGATGTTCTTCGACCGGCTCGGTGACACGAGCCGGTTCGCCGGCCTGGCCGGCCAGAACCCCGGTCCGGACGGCAACCGGACACTGACCGACGAGCTGGTGCGCTACGACCAGGTGTACGGCATTACGGCGGTCGTCTACGGCCGCGACTCCTCCGTCCGGGCCGCGTCCCGCCAGACCGTCCCGGCCACCGACCCGCGGGTGCGCCAGCAGCTGAACGCGGCGCTGCGCGGGCGCGGCGGCGAGGATCCCGCGCAGATCTGGCCCTGGCAGGAACGGCCGCTCGTGATCGCCGAGCCGGTGCTGTCCGGCGGCGACGTGATCGGTGCCGCGCTGACCGTCTCGCCGACCGGCCGGCTGCGCGGCGAGGAGCTGCAGCGGTGGCTGCTGCTCGGGCTGGGGGAGCTGGCGGCGCTGCTGGTGTGCGTCGCGGTCGCGCTGCGGCTGACCCGCTGGGTGCTGGCACCGATCAACAGCCTGGACGCGGTGACGCACGCCATCGCGACGGGCCAGCTCTCGACCCGCGTGTCCGAACGGGTCGGACCGCCGGAGCTGCGCCGGCTGGCGACGGCGTTCAACGAGATGGCCGACCACGTCCAGGAGGTGATCTCCCAGCAGCGGGCGTTCGTCGCGGACGCGTCCCACCAGCTGCGCAACCCGCTGTCCGCGCTGCTGCTGCGGATCGAGAATATCGGCCTGGGCCTGCCAGCCGAATGGCTCGACGAGCTGGAGGAGACCCGGACGGAGGGCCGGCGCCTGACCGAGGTGCTGGACGAGCTGCTCGCGCTGGCCCAGGCCGAGCACGCGGCGGCCCGCCCGGCGGCGTTCGACGTCGTCGCGATGACCAGGGAGCGGCTCGCCGCCTGGCGGCTGGTCGCGGCGACCCGGCAGATCGCGCTCGCCCAGGCGGGGCTGTCCGAGGCGATGGGCTACGCCGACCGGACGGCGCTCGGCAGCGCGCTGGACGCCGTCGTCGACAACGCGATCAAGTTCTCGCCGACGGCGTCCACCGTCGAGGTGGCCGTCACGCGGGCCGCCGACGCGATCCGGATCGTGGTCCGCGACCAGGGTCCCGGCGTCGCGGAGGATGAGCTGCCCGTCGTCGGCCGCCGGTTCTGGCGTAGTCCCCGCAACGTGAACGTCGGTGGCTCCGGCCTGGGTCTCAGCATCGCCAGCACACTGCTGGGCGCCTCCGGGGGTGCCCTCTCGGTGGCCCTCGCCGAGCCCACCGGCCTCGCGGTGACGCTGAGCGTGCCGCGGCGCCCGGCCGCCGACCTCGCCGCGCCAACCCAGCCGGCCAAGGTCCCGGCTTCCTGAGTCGACCTCCTGGGCCGGTCTTCTGGGCGGTCGCCGGCCCGGGCGAGACAGATCGCCCACCCGGCAAACCTGGACAGCGGGTATGGTCGGGCGGTCATGCGGCGGTTGCGACGCCCGAGCCCGGGCGGCTGGTGGTCGCGCCGCCGTCTGCTTGTCGGCCTGTCCGCTGCCCTCGTGGTGATCGTCGCCGCCACCCTCGGGTCCGTGGCCGTGACCCGCAACGGCCAGCAGCGCCAGTACCGTCACGGCACGATCGTCATCCTGACCGGCGCGACCAAGGGCATCTACTACTCCTACGGTGTCGCGCTCGCTGCCGCGATCAACCGCCGGCTCGACGGCGTCGAGGCCGAGGCGATGGCGACCACCGCCTCCGTCGACAATGTCCGGCAGGCCGCGTTGTCACCCAACGTGTTCGCCTTCACGGCGGCCGACGCGGCCTCCGCCGCGGTCGCCGGGCGTGCCCCGTTCGACCGGCCCGAGCCGATCCGGGCGCTGGCCCGGATCTACGACGACTACATGCACCTGGTCGTGCGCGCCGACGGCCCGATCCACACCCTCGCCGACCTGCGGGGCCGGCGCGTGTCCATCGGCTCCGACGGCTCGGGGACCGAGCTGATCTCCGAGCGGATGCTCTCCGTCGCGGGCATCTCGGAGAAGTCGATGGCCGTCAGCCGGCTCGGTATCAACGAGTCGGTGGCCGCGCTGGAGAACGGGGACCTCGACGCGTTCTTCTGGTCGGGCGGCCTGCCGACCGGCGGGATCACCGACCTGGCCGACGCCACCTCGATCCGCCTGGTCTCGCTCGGCGCGCTGGCCGCGCAGCTGCATGCCCGGTCCGACCCCGCCTACCGCCCCGGCACCATCCTCGCCGACACCTACCGGCTGGCCGGGCCGCCGACCGACACGACCACCGTCGCCGTCCCCGACCTGCTCGTCACCAGGGCCGACACCGACCCGGGCCTCGTCGAGGAGGTCACCCGCGTCCTGTTCGACGCCCGGGCCGAGATCGCCGCGCAGATCCCGGTCGCCAACTCGCTGGACCGCCGCAGCGCCATCGCGACCTTCCCGATCCCGCTGGCCGAGGGCGCCCTGCGGTACTACCGCTCCACCAAGACCTGAGCCACGCCGGCCCGCGCCTCACGAGGCCGAGCGGCCCAGGCCGCCAGCGGGCAGAACCGGCGGCGCGGTGTCGGCCTCCGGGGCCTCGCGGGCCGGGACGCGGGCGACCGCATGGCGGACCAGCAGCGCGACCGAGGCGGTGGCCGCCATCGTCGCGGCCATCGTCAGCGTGGTCACCCCGCCCAGGGAGACCAGCGGACCGATCAGGCCGCCGAGGCCGAACTGGGACAGGCCAAGCAGGCCGGACACCGCGCCGGCCCTGGCGCCGTGCTTCTCCATCGCGAGCGCGGTCGTGTTCGGCATGATCATCGACACCGAGGCGACGGTGATCCCTAGCAGTGCCAGCAACACGGCCAGGGGCAGCCGCAGCGAGGCCGCGAGCGCCATCGCCCAGGTGCTGGCAACCGAGATCGCCAGCCCGATCGAGAGCATCCGGCCCGGCCCCAGCCGGCCGACCAGCAGCATGTTCAGCCGGCTCGCGGCCGCGAGCCCGAGCGCATTGGCCGCGAAGACGAACGAGAACCCCTGCGGCGACAGTCCGTGCCCGTTCTGCATCACGAACGGGCCCATCGAGATGTAGGTGAACAGCATGCCGCCGCCGAGGCCGAGCACTGCCGCGTAACCGACCGCCCGCCGGTCGCGCAGCACGGTCAGCAGCTGGCCGGCGGTGGCGCGGGCCCCGCCGTGCACCCGGCGCGCGGGCGGCAGCGTCTCGGAGATCCCCAGCGCCGCGGCAGCGAGCAGGGCGCAGCCGATGAGCGTCAACGCGAGGAAGAGCCCCCGCCACGACGTCACGTGCATCAGCTGCCCCCCGAGCAGCGGCGCGAGCACCGGCGCCATCGCCATGACCAGCAGCAGCAGCGAGAACACCCGGGCCGCGGCCGCGGTGTCGAACAGGTCCCGTACGACGGCCCGGGCCACCACGACACCCGCGCCGCCGGCCAGCCCCTGCACCAGCCGCAGCCCGGCCAGGGTTCCGACATCCGGCGCGAACGCGCACGCGACCGACATCACGGCCCAACAGGCGACGCCGGCCAGCAGCGGCCGGCGCCGCCCGAACGCGTCGCTGACCGGGCCGGCGACCAGCTGCCCGACGGCGAGCCCGACCATGCAGGACGTCATCGTCAGCTGGCCGAGTGACGCACTGACGCCCAGGTCACGGGTCAGGGCGGGCAGCGCCGGCAGGTACAGGTCCATCGACAGCGGCCCGAACGCGGTCAGCGCGCCGAGGATGACCAGGGTGCGCAGCGCAACGGTACGGTCGGCCATTCTGGGCACCCTTCGGCGCGGCTGGAACGGTTGGGCGTCTCAGCCTCACCCGCCCCGCGCGTCCCCGCGACCCGTTGGACGCCACCACCGGCCGGGTCAGCCGATCGCGCCGCCAGCGGCGCGGCGCAGCGAGCGGTACATGAGCTGGCGGTCACCGAGCCGGCGGCGCAGCGCTCGTTCGAGGCCGGCGATGGGGTAGAGGTTCTGCGGGGCTCGGCCGTCCTTGAACTCGTGCGAGGCGAAGCGCGGCAGCACGACCTGGCTGAGGTCGGCCAGCCCGATCGCGTCGGCCGCGGGCAGGCTCGCCGGGCACTCGATCCGGGCGACGCCGGCCCAGGGCGCCCCGGGGCGGCTGGGCAGCCGTAGGTACCAGGTGAAACGGTCCCAGTTCGTGCCCATCATGAAGACCGGGGTGCGTTCGCCCGGCTGGAGCCGGCCGACGACCTCGTGCTGGGGCGGTTCGAGGTACCGCGAGTGGTGGGTCTTGATGAAGCCGAGCGTGCGGGGCATGTGTGTCCGGCCCCGCAGCGGCCCGTCGACGATGAGCAGGGCGCTGCGATCGGGGGCGGCGCCGCCGGGTTGGTCCGTCGGGTGCTCGGCGAGTCGCTGCCGGGGCCACGGCCCAGTCGGCCCGGCCGCGAACGGGTCGCCCGGCACCGGTTGGGCCTCAGCGTCGGAAGGCCACGCGGGCCCGTCGGCGAACGAGTCATCCGGCGCTGATCCGGCGACGCCGTCCGGCCCGGGCCAGACCTGTCCGTCGGCGCCCGGGACCGTGGCATGGCCATGGCGCGCGCCGGCGGCGATGGAGATCTCCAAGGTCGTCATGGCCTGTTGGATGGCGAGGTTCAGGCCGTTGGGGCCGTCGTCGGTGACCGGCCTGACCCGGTAGGTGCCGGCCAGGGTCGTGATATCACCGGCATGGCGCGCCGGGGTGAACAGGCCGCGTTCCACCCGCGCGGTCAGCAGATGAGCCCCGAGCGCGCAGCTGCACACGACCCCGCTGGCGAACGACGCGCAGACGGCCGGCGCGGCCGACGTCGCCCGGGTGTCGGCCGGTGCCAGGTCATCGATCCAGCCACGGGCGTCCTCCCGGCGGACCCCGTCGACGAAGAGCACCGCGTCCGGTGCCGCGACGAGGCGGCCCCGGGCCGCCGGCAGCGGCACCGGCCGCCAGGCGGACGGAGCCTCCTCGACCCCGGCCTCGATCTTCGCCGTCGACTCCTTGAAGCCGTCGTCGGCGACCGAGGTGCCGTAGCTCGGGTCCCACGGGTCGATGCTGAACCGCATCCCACCCGTGGCCGCGACCGCCCCGAGGGTGCTCATGCTGTCTCCCGGATGACGGTGGACGTGCGTTCGTCGCGGCTCACGGCGAACCGGACGGGGACCCGTTCGGCCAGCGCCTGGACGTGCGTGACGATCCCGACCATCCGGCCACCGCCGACACCGCTGCCGCCCGCGAGGTTCTCCAGCGTGCTCGCGACGGTGTCGAGGGTCGCGTCGTCGAGGGTGCCGAAGCCCTCGTCCAGGAAGATCGAGTCGAGCCGGGCGGCGCCGGTCGCGGCCATCGTCGTGAGCTGCGCGGACAGCGCCAGCGCGAGCGCGAGGCTTGCCTGGAAGGTCTCGCCGCCGGAAAGCGTGCGAACCGGGCGCTGGGAGTCGGCGTCGGCGTGGTCGATGACGATGAAGTCCCCGTCGTCGTGGGTGAGCTCGAACTGGCCGTTGGACAGCTCCAGCAGCGTCCGCGACGCGTCCTCGACCAGTAGATCGAGCGCGGCGGCCACCAGCCAGCGCTGGAAGCGATCCGAACGCAGCAGCACGCCGAGCTGGTGGGCGACCTGTTCGGCCTCGCGGGTCCTCGTGAGCTCGGCGTGTACCCCGGCCGCCTCGGCGCGTCGCTCGGCGACCCGGTCCCGCTGCGCTCGGGCCCGTTCGAGCGCCGCCGAAGCGGCCCGTGCCGCCGTTTCGGTGACGAGGCCGCCTGTCGGGATGTCGTGCGCGGTGAGCAGGTCGACGAGCGCCTGGGCCGTCTCGTCCCTGACCTGCCCGGCCTGGGTGACGGCGTCACCCAGGGCCGGAAGCCGGCCGTCCCGGGTGGTCGCCTCGGTGGCCGCCCAGCGGGTGAGACTCGTCCAGTCGGCCAGCAGATCCTGGCCGCCGAGCGCCGGTGCGCCGAGCGCGACCACGGTGTCCCGAGTGCTGGCGAGCGCCGACTGGGCGGCGCGCAGCGCGTCCTGGGCGGCGCGTAGCGCGGCGTCGGCGGCGTCCGCCTCGGCCCGGGCGGCTCGCAGGCCCTCGTCAGCGGCCTTGGCGTTCGCGGCGAGCCGGTCCAGCTCGGTGAGGGTCGCCACCACGTCCGCGGCCGAAGGCAGGCCGGCGAGGGATTCGCGCAGCTGGGTGACCCGGGTGCTCAGCGATTCCAGCCGGCTCGCGGCGGTGCGCTCGTCGTGCAGGGCCGCCACCTGGTCGCGTTCCGCCCGCTCCGCGGTGCTCGCGGCCTGGGCGTGGGCGACGGTGGTGGCGCTCAGCGTGTCGCGGGCGACGGCGTCTCGGGCCGCCGCGGCGCCCAGCTCCGCGGATCGTCGCCCGGCGAGCTCGCCGGCCCAGCCGACTAGCCGGGCCCAGCTCGCGGCCAGGTCGACGCCGAGGCCGTCCCCGCCTTCGGCCACGTCGCCGTCGACCAGGCCTGGCGCCCCCAGGCCGACCAGCGGGTCGCGGGCCTCGGCCAGCTGGGCGCGAGCCCGGGAGCCGGCCGTCACCAGCGTGGCCGCGGCGCGGTCGGCGGCGTCCGCGTCGACTCGGGTGGCGGCCAGCTCGCGCGCCGCCCTGGCCGCGGCCTGCTCGCACCGGGTGAGCTCGGCGAGGTTCGCGACAACACCGGCGGCGTCCTGGGCCGCGAGCGAGCGGCGCAGCTCGTCGGCCCGGTCCATCAGGTTCCGCTGGCGCAGCCGGGTCTCGTACTCGGCGCGGCCCGCGTCCGCGGACCGCCGCTCCCGCGCGTCGAGGTCCTTGGCCGCGCGGTCCAGGGCGGTCCGCGCGGCGGCGAGCGCCACCGGATGGCCGGCGGCCGCTGGCAGCGTGGCGACCGCCTGCTCGCACACCGGGCAGGGCTCACCCTCTACGAGGTGGGGACGCAGCGCGGCCGCCAGATCGGCGGTCTGCGCCTGCTCCAGCGCGGCCGCCGCCGCCGCGCGGGCGTGTCGGGCCCCCCCCCCCCCCCCCCCCCCCCCCGGCCCCCCCCCCCCCGGCGGGG
>NZ_JADWYX010000198.1 GCF_016786355.1 Frankia sp. AgB1.9 | reverse complement strand
GCACGCCGCCGCGCCTGCTGGGCGCGGGCGCCGCCGTTCGCTGGGCTGGCCCATCGCCAGCGTCGGCGAGGCGGGACGCCCCGCTACCCGGCGCCGCGCTGGTACGGCCCGTCTTCCGCGCCGACGGGCCGACCATGCCCAGTCCGCACCGCCCGGCCCCACTCGGCACGACGCACGGCCCAGCCCCGATGGCCGCGCCGGGCCCGGACGCCGCGGCGCAATCGGTGACCGGCCCGCTGCCGCGACCCGTGGCCGCCGGCTGGCCGACGCCGCAGGAGCCGGCGCGGACCCGACCGGCCACGGCTCTGGTCGTGACGGCGGCCGCGCTGCTGGCGGGCGTGCTGGGCGCGCTGGCCTCGCTGGCCGTGCTCGGCGGGTACGGGGCCGGGTGGACCGGCGGCGTCCTCTTCGCCGCCTCGGCGCTGGCGGTGGCGGGCCTGTGCCTGCTGTCGCTGCGGGCCAGGCCGGTGCGTAGCCGGTTCCGCGGCCGCGACGAGCTGACCGGCCTGGCCGGTCGCCGGGCCTTCCTCGACGCCGCGGCCAGGGTGGTGGGCGGCGGCGAGCACCGGGTGCGCGAGGTCTCGCCGGCCGCGCTCGTCCTGGTCAACCTGGACCGGTTCCGGGAGATCAACAGCGTGCTCGGCCACCAGAGCGGCGACCGGCTGCTCGTCGTCGTCGCGAGCCGGCTGCGCGAGCTGCTGCGCCCGTCGGACCTGCTGGCCCGGATCGGCGGCGACGAGTTCGCCGTGCTGTTGCGCGACGCCGGTCCGGGCCGGGCCGAGCTGCTCGCGAACCGGCTACGGGACGCGCTGCGGGCGCCGGTGCTGCTCGCCGACCTGCCGGTGCAGACCGAGGTGAGTGTCGGGATCGCCTACGCTCCCGCGCACGGCCGGGGCGCGGCGGAGCTGCTGCGGCACGCCGAGGCCGCGATGTACGAGGCGAAGCTGACCCGCGTCGGCCAGCGCACCTACCAGCGCAACCGGCACACGGCTGCCGCGCCCGGCCGCGCGCGGCTGCGGCTGCGCGCGGAGCTGCGCAGCGCGCTGGAGGACAACCAGATCGAGCTGCGCTACCAGCCCAAGGCCGACCCGCGCACCGGCCGGGTCACCGGCGTCGAGGCACTGGTGCGCTGGCAGCACCCGCGTGAGGGCCTGCGCGGCCCGGGGGTGTTCCTGCCGGAGATGGAGCAGGCCGGCCTCATGCCAGCGCTGACCCGCCGCGTGCTGGAGCTCGCGCTCGCGGACTGCGCGAGCTGGCGCGGGGCCGGGGCCGAGCTGTCGGTCTCGGTCAACGTTCCGCCGTCGGTGATCGACGACACCGGCTTCGCCGCCGTCGTCGAGGACGCGCTGTCCCGCCACCGGCTGGAGCCGAGCGCGCTGGTCGTCGAGGTGACCGAAGAGGCGCTGATCACCGTGCGGGAGCAGGCCCGGCGCACGCTGGCCGAGCTGCGGGCGCTCGGTGTGCGGGTCAGCCTGGACGACTACGGCACCGGCTTCTGCTCGCTGGCCTATCTGCGCGAGCTGCCGGCCGACGAGGTCAAGCTCGACCAGATGTTCCTGCGGGACATGCATCGGGATCCCTCGGCAGCCGAGATCGTGCGCTCGACGGTGGCCCTCGCGCACGCGCTCGACCTGAAGATCGTCGCCGAGGGTGTGGAGACCAAGGGGGCCTGGCTGGCGCTGGCCGGCTGGCGCTGCGACGAGGTGCAGGGCTACTTCGTCTCGCCGCCGCTGGCCGGCGGACGGGTCGTCAGCTGGCTGGAGGATTGGGCCCGGCGTGTCTCCCGGCAGAGTCAGAGTCAGCCGTCGCCGCCCGACCCGGCGGCCTCGGCTCGGCCGGCCTCGACGAAGGCGGACCCGGCCAAGGTTGACCCGGCCAAGGCCGCCTCGGTCAAGGCGGACCCGGCCAAGGCGCCGCCGGTGAAGCCGAACCAGGCCAAGCAGGGCCAGTCGAGGGCCAGCGGGGCCAAGGCCGGCCCGCTGAAGCCCGGCCCGGCCAAGGGAGACCCGGCGCCCGAGGCCGCGGCTAGCCTGGTCGAGCCGACGCCGAGCCAGCCTGGTGGGGACCAGTACCCGGCGGGCACCGACCCGGCGGCGCAGCAGCGCGGTGCTCGGACCGACCTGGGGGCCGCGGCGGCGCGGGCGGGCGGGCGCGGTGGCGCGACGTTGGTCCCGGCGCAGCCGGGCGCCCGCCCCGGTGGTGCGGCGCGGACGCCGGGCCCGCGTCCACGGGTCGGGCCGCGCAGCCCAACCGGGTGAAGCCTTCGCGCCGCGACGGCGCTACCGGCCCGCCAGGTCGTCGATCTCGATGTCGTCGCTCCAGCCGCGGCTGGCCTCGAGGTAGTCGCTGGTCAGGTAGTCGCCGTCCCGGTCGGCGGCGGTGCCGGGCAGGCCGCCCCGTTCGGGCCAGACCCGCGCGGCCGGCCGGCGCGGCGGCGGCGCGGCGGTGGCGCCCAGCCGGGTTTCCGGCGCGGCCGTGCCGCCCGGCCGGGGTGGGGGAGCGGTCCAGCCGGTGGTCGGCGTCTCGGTGGGCCGGTTGACCGGGGCCCGCCCGAGCACCGCGCTGAAGACGGCCCGGGTGTGCTCGGCGGGCTCGGTCGCCATCCGGGCCCATTCGGCGGCGCGGCGGCGCATCCGGGCGAGGTGGGCCCGGTCGGCGAGCAGCGCGGCGAGCACCGCGGCGAGAGCCTCCGGCGACTCGTCGGCCGGCGTCGCACCGGTGACGCCGTCGACGTAGGCGTCCCGGGCACCCCCGGAGACCGGGCCGACGACGGGGCAGCCGGCGAGCTGGGCCTCGGTCAGCACGATGCCGTAACCCTCACCGCTGCGGCCGGGGCGAGTCCTGGTGCACAGGACGAACAGGTCGGCGCCCGCGTACAGGGCGGCGAGGCTCGCGTCGTCCGGCGACTCGACCAGCTCGGCGTCCGTCACCGCGCCGACCGCCCGGCGCAGGCCGTCCGGGGCCGGGCCGCGGCCGGCGACCAGGAGCCGCACCGGCCCGACCGCGCGGCGCACCGCCGGCAGCGCGGCCAGCAGCTCCGGCAGGCCCTTGCCGGCCCAGTCGGCGTCGGCGAGGCGGAAGACGGTCAGCAGCGTCGGCGGCTGCCGCTGAGCCAGGGCGGCGTGCGGCACGGTCGTCGGCTGGGTCTGTGCCTGGCGCGTCTCGGTGGCCCGGGCGGCCCTGGCGCCCGCGGCCAGCAGCGTCGCGCGCCAGGCGGCGGCGAGACCGGGCCGCAGCACCGGGGCCACGCCGACGTCGGCCAGCGCTCCCGCGCTGTAGGAGCTGATCGTCAACGGGTACAGCGCCGGGCAGCGGGCGAGCAGCGCCCGGCCGAACCGCCGGGTCCGCCAGATGTCGGTGCCGTAGAACAGCACCGGTGCCCGCTCGGCCCGGCCGGCCGCGGCGGCCGCCGCGGCGACCGGGATGAGGCTCGGATGGCCGGTGAGGACCGCGTCCAGCGGAGCGAGCCGGCGGGCGGCCCGCAACGTGACGGCGGCGAACCGCAGCCGGGCCCGGGCGCCCCGCGGGCGTGACGGCCCGTACAGGTCCAGCCGGTGCACCTCGGCCCCGCCTGCGCGCAGCCGCTCCTCGACCGTGCCGAGGTAGCGTTCCACGCCCCCGCCGAGCCCTCCCGACGGGGCCAGCAGCAGGACGCGTGGGGCCCCGGTCTCGGCCCCGATATCGAGACGATGTGTGGAGAGCACGGACGGTGACTCTAAGTGTCCGGTCCCGGGTAGGCCGGAGCCCGGCCCCGGCGCGTCGACTTCCCCCGGCCTAATCGGGCTGGGCGGATGCATCCGCCCAGCCCGTCGCCAGTAGGGGCGGTTGATCCCGTGTTCGCCCAGGTTTACCTGATCGCCGGCTCGGCCCTGGAGCGGCCGCGATCCGGCGCCGGCCGCGACGGGTGGAACCTCGTCGCGGCGTCGGTCAGCCGCCGCAGCCGCCCCCGCAGCCGCCGCCTCCGCAGCCACCACCCGAGTCGCCGCCGCCCGAGGAGCTGGGCGAGGAGAAGCCGAGGTGGCGGGCCAGCTCCTGGTCGGCG
Source organism: Frankia sp. AgB1.9 (assembly GCF_016786355.1). GTDB lineage: Bacteria > Actinomycetota > Actinomycetes > Frankiales > Frankiaceae > Pseudofrankia. Next base: position 5,933 of record NZ_JADWYX010000198.1, on the reverse strand, counting down.
GCCCACAACGCGGGCGGGCCGAACAACGCGACCGCGAGGGCCCGCTGCCCGGGCAGCCCGCCTGAGCGCAGCCCGGCGGAACCCGCCCGCGCCTGGCTGAGCAGCAGCCGGCCGCGCTGGGACGGCGCCGGGTACCGCACGCTCGCGGCGGCGACGAGCGCGAGCACGACGGTGGCCAGCAGCTCCAGGGTCAGGATCCCGACCGGACGGTGCCGGGACGCGCCGACGGCCAGCCGGGCGATCCCGAGGGCCAGCAGCACCGCATAGAGCCAGGCGACGCGGCGCGCCGTCCGGGAGCGCTCGCGGGTGGCGAGCGCGCCGAGGCCGAGCAGCCGCTCGCGCATCGCCCCGACCGTGGGGTGGCCGGCGAGCTGGACCACGAGCGACCCGGACCGCGCCCGGCCCGTGCGCCCGACGGCGTCGCCGACGGCCCATTCGAACGCGGTGACGGTCCCGGGCGGGGGCGCGCCGACCACGCGCATCGCCCCGCCGGCCCGGCTCTCTCTGGCCAGGAGGCCCTGCTCGTTGAGCGAGATGACGGCGACGTCGACCGCTCGGCGCAGGCCGCCGGACAGGTAGGCCAGGTCGTCGGGCGGAAGGGTGGGCCACCCGCCCGGAGGGGGACCCCCCGGGCCGAGCAGCGACTGGCGGGCGATCCAGACCACGGCGGTGACCGTGGCGAGCAGCAGCAGGTACACACCGGCGAACGTGGGTCCGCTGATGCCCCAGGTGTCACCGGTCGACGGGGCGGCGGCGAGGGCCGGCCCGCGCGCGCCGGGGCCGACCAGCCCGACGCTGAGAATCAACGTCACGGGCTGATCGTGACAGGCCGTAGCGGCGGCGACCACCGGTCTTCTCGGCCCGTGGGCGTCGTCTGGCCGACAGGGCCTGCTCAGGGCCGGCAGCGCCTGTTCAGGGCGTCGAGGCGTAGCGGGCTTCGAGGTCGCGCTTGAGGAGCTTCCCGGTCGCGTTGTACGGCAGTTCCGTGGCGAAGCGGACGTGGGCGGGGACCTTGAAGGACGCGAGCGCGGCGGCGACCCAGCGCTGGACGTCCTCGGCGGTGACCGTGGCGCCGTCGCGCGGCACCACGACCGCCAGCACCTCCTGGCCGAGCTCACGGTGCGCGACGCCGATGACGGCCGCGTCGGCCAGGTCGGGGTGCTCGGCGAGCCGGTTCTCGATCTCGATCGGGTAGATGTTCTCGCCGCCGCGGATGATCAGATCGCGCAGCCGGCTCTCCAGGTAGAGCAGGCCGTCCCGGATCCGGCCGTAGTCGCCGGTCCGGTACCAGCCGTCGGCACCCAGGACGGCCGCGGTCGCGTGCTCGTCGGCCCAGTAGCCGAGGAAGCCGCTCGGCCCTCGCACGCAGATCTCGCCGACCTCACCGTCGGGCACCTCCGCCCCGTCCGGGCCGATTACCTTGAGTTCGGCCGTCGGGGACGCGACGCCGACCGACCCGGGCGCGGCCCGTAGCCGCCGGCCGCCGGTGGTGGCGCCGATACCGCTGGTCTCGGTCATGCCGTAACCGCCGCCGATCCCGCGACCGGGCAGGTCGCGGTCGATGATCCGCAGCAGCTCCGGCGCGAGCGCTGCGCCGCCGCCGCCCAGCCCGCGCAGCCGGGACAGGTCGTAGTCCGCCAGCCGGGGATGTTCGACGAGGCGCAGGAACTGGGTCGGCACGCCGGACCAGCTCGTGACGCCGTAGCGGGCGGTCAGGTCGAGGTGGACCGTCGGGTCCCATTTCCCGGGTGGCGCGAAGACCAGCGTCATGCCGGTGTAGGGCGCGTTGGTCAGCAGCGGGCCGATGCCCGAGATGTGGAAGAACGGCCCGGCCAGGATCGTGACCGGCGGCGAGGCGGGCGCAGCCGGGGCGGTGCCCGCCGCGAGCTGGTCGATCAGCCCGTTCGCCGTGCCACGCAACGCCGCGTCCGGGCCGAAGTTGACCAGCGCGCGGTGCGGGAGCAGCGCGCCCTTCGGCCGCCCGGTGGTGCCACTGGTGAACAGGATCGCGACCGGGTCGTCCTCGGCGAGCTCGGGGCACAGCTCCAGCAGCGCGGTGGCCGCGGCCGCCGGGGTGGCGGCGGCCGGGTCAGCGGGTGCCAGCGCGGCGAACAGGTCGGCGAAACGGACGACCGGCTGGTCGGACGCCTCTGGGAGACCGTCGAGCCGGGCGAGGCGGCGATCGTCGCCGAACACGACGACGGGCCCGGTCAGCCGCAGCCCGTGGGCGAGCTCAGGACCGGTCCACCAGCCGTTGAGCCCGACGGTGATCGCCCCAATCGACAGCGCGGCCCAGAGCGCGACCGCGTACTCGGCGCTGTTCGCCCCGACGAAGCCAACCCGGTCGCCCTTCTTCACCCCGTACTCGGCGCGCAGCACCGCGGCGACGCGGACGGCCAGCGCGGCCACGTCGGCGAACGTGAGCGTGGTGGCGTCCGCGTCGCCCGGCCCGGTGAACACCAGGTAGGGCCGGTCCGGGAAACGCGCGCAGGCGCTGGCGAGGACGGCCGGCAGGTGGGGCGCCCGGCGGGCGAAGACGGTCATCTCGACGCCGCGGACCCGCTCGCGGGTCAGCTCGAACGGTGCCCCGGGACCCAGCAGGCGCTCGCGGGCGGGGGCCGGAAGCAGGTCACCGTCGGGCCATCGCAGCATGTCGCGACTCCTTCGCCGTTCCAGCCGGTCCGAGACGCCCTACGGACCTGGCACCGCGCGGACCAAGACGCAAAATGAATACTTGATCCAATCTATTGTGGTCCGCCGCACACACCCGGGCAAACGTTTCGCCCATCGGCGGACGCGAGTCGACCGGTCCACCGGCCCGGCCGTCGACGTAGTTACGGAGAGTGCTCGGCCTGATACAAATCTCTGCATGGCGCTGGGTGGGGTGGTGCTCGCCGGACGGCGGGGGCCGGTGCGGTGGCGGGTCGCCGGGCGACTGGACGCGCGGCTGCCCGAACTGTGGGGCCGTGACCAGGTCGTCGGGTGGGTGCGCGGGCCCGTCGACCGTTACGGTGGCCCGCTGGCCGGCCGGCTCGCGAACGGGATGTCCTTCGACGTGGCCAGCTGCCGGGACGGCTCGGCGCGGGCCCTTTCGGCGCTGCGGTACCGGGAGCCCGCGCTGGCCCCGGTGTTCGAGGCGGTGCTGCGGCCGGGCGACACCTGCTACGACGTCGGCGCGAACATCGGCGTCTACACGCTGTGGGCCGCGGGCCTGGTCGGCCGCTGGGGGCAGGTCCACGCGTTCGAGCCGGTGCCGCCGACCATGGCGGTACTGCGCGAGATGGTCCAGCGCAACGGCCTGGGCCAGGTGGTTCCGGTCGCCAGCGCGATCGGGGCGACGGTGGGCCAGACCGGCCTGCGCAGCTACCAGGGCGCCTCCGGCCGCGCGCATGCGGTGGCCGACCCGAGCCACGCCGACCACTTCGCCCGCCTGGACACCCTCGACGCCTACGTCGCCCGCCACCGGCCGCCGGATCTTGTCAAGATCGACGTCGCAGGAGCGGAGATCGACGTGCTGCGGGGCGCGACGGAACTGTTGGAGGACAGAGCTCCGGCGCTGCTGCTGGAGATGCTGACCTCCCGGGTGGCCCGTCGCGGCGGCACCCCGGGCCAGGCGGAGCTGGTCGGCCGTCTGCTGGACGCCGGCTACGTGCTGTTCAATCTGACCCCCAACGGCCCTGTCGCGAACGGCCGCTTCACGTCCAACGTGCTGGCGATCGCGCCGCGCTGGGACCGGTTCGACCGGGTGGTCGCGGCCTTGGCGCGGGTTCCCTTCCCACGGAGCCAGCCGATCTGAGCCTGGGCGCGAACGGGCGCCTGCCGCGGTGCCCGGGCGCGGGTGGTGCCGGTTCGCCTACCGGCCCCGGTCGCGCCGCGCCAGTGGCACGGATGCCGCTGGCTCGCGGGTCGGGGCAGCGGCCGAGGGACCGCGGGGTGGCCCGGCCTGCGGGCGAGCGCCGACCGGGATCGCGAGCGTCGTCCACGGCGCGGCTGGCACCGGTACGCGGCTGGCCGGCGGGAGCTCGCCGTCGAGCACCTGGTATCCGTGCTCGGCGAGCATCGCCCGCGCCCGGCGGGCGTTCGCCCCGGCCACCGCGCAGATGACGGTCGGGCGGGCCTCGGCGAGCACGCGGTGGGCGCCGGCCAGTGCGAGCAGTTCGGCGCCCTCGATGTCGATCTTCAGTACGTCGGGTGCTGGCGCGTGCGAGAGCAGGTCGTCGAGCGTGACGGTCGGAACCGGAATCGTCGTGCGCACCTTCGCGCGATGGCCGAAGCCGGCCAGGTGGCTCGTCGCCCGGTTGCGGGTTGCCACGCAGAGCTGGCCGATGCCGGTCACGTCGCCGACCGCTGCCGCCAGCACCTCGACGGGCGCCCGGTCGCCCGGCAGCGCCGCCGAGCGGCGCAGCAGGCCGACCAGCCAGGTGTCCGGCTCGACGGCCAGCACATGGCCGCTGGGACCGGCGGCCGTGGCGGCGGCGAAAGTGGACAGCCCGACGTTCGAGCCGATGTCCCAGACAACCGCGCCCGGCCGCACCGTCTCCCGGATCAGGCCGATGAGCACCGGGTCGATCTGGGTGAGCGTCCCGCGCAGGTGCTTCAGACCGGCCTCGCTCGACGTGTAGATCCGGGTCTTGTTGTAGGGCGCCGGGAGCCGACGCCGCAGCACCAGCCGGTGCGTCGCCCGCTCGGCGAGCGACCGGACGCTCGCCGGGACAGCGGGCGCGTCGAGAACAGCGAGCATCGGCTTGACGACCTCGTCAACGCCGCGCAGCCAGCGCAGCGATGACTGGCGCATGGCGTAGCGGGCGTTCCAGCCCGGCGCGACCTTCGCGAGGCCGCGCCCGGCGGCGCCTGCCAGCCCGCCGGACCAGGAAGCCCCGCTCGGGGTGGGCACCCGGGCCTGCCCGGCCCGGCTCGCGGCGGCCGTCGGCGACACAGCGAGGCTCGTGGCGCGTCGGCTGGTCGAGCGAGATGTTCGGGCCCGGTGTGTCCTCTCCCAGTGCGTCGGGCGAGGCTCGTCGGGGAACGGGCGGTCGGCGGGTGGCAGCGGGCCGATCCCGTCGAGCAGGCCATGCCAGGCGAACCGGCAGCGCGCCAGGCCGCGCCCGCGCAGAAGGTCCGAACCGGCCGACCGCGGCACGGTGCCCAGCGCCAACCACAGCGCGCCGGCGACGCCGCTGCGGCCCTGGTGCGCGCGGGCGAACCAGATCCGGTTGCGCGTCGTGAAGTAGGTCATGGCATCGCCGCGCATCACGCCGCCACCGGTGTGCCACGCCTGGTGCCGGCTGGCTATCACCCGCCAGCCGGCGGCCCTGGCTCGCCAGGCGAGGTCGGCGTCCTCGTAGCCAAGGAAGTAGCGGGTGTCCATGGGCACCTGACGGTGGCACTCGGCGCGGATGAGCAGGACCGTGCGGGTGACGAAAGGGACGTCGGCCGGCTCATTCGGACCCGCGGCATGGCGGCGGCGCGAGGTCAGGGACAGCGCGGTAGGCCGCTCGGGGGCGGGATGGATGCCTTCGGGGTCGAGCAGTGTTGGGCCGACGATGCCGACCCCGTCGTGCGCGAGCAGGTCGAGGCAGGCGCCCAGCGTGCGCTCCGGCAGCCAGACGTCGTTGTTCACCAGCAGGTAGGCGTGGCTGTCCTGGCGAGCGGCGGCACCCAGTCGGAAGCCGCCGGCGAAACCAAGGTTCGCGTGCGGCACGAGCCATTCGATCGTCGCGGGAAGCCCGGCGGGGCGGGCGGCGCCGTCGTTCGCGACGACCACCACGCCGTCGATCCGGCTCATCTGATCGAGGCGCGCCGCGAGCCGTGCCGTCGACTCGGTCCGGCCCCAGTGCACGATCACCGCGGTCGCGTGGGCCCGGCCCCCCGCCCCGCGCCGCCCCGCGCCGCCCGCCCCCCGCGGGGCCCCCGGGGGCCGCCCCCGGGGGGGG
>NZ_JADWYX010000197.1 GCF_016786355.1 Frankia sp. AgB1.9 | reverse complement strand
CCCCGGGGCTCGCGGGGGGCCGGGCTTTTGTTTTAAAACTGCCCCCCCCCGGGGGGGGCGCCCGGGGGGGCCTGCGTGACGTGGGCCGCTCCAGCCGGACGCGGTCCTGGGTCAGCTGATCGTCCCGATGCTGATGATGGCGTCCAGGAGCAGGCCGGGCTGGCCGGCCGTCCGCACCGCGAGGCTGCCGTGCTCGGTCAGGCTGGGCTTCTCGTAGGCGCGCCGCGGGGCGGTCGGGCGCTCGGCGGTGCCAGTCTTCTCGGCGATCATCACACTCTCCAGGATCGGCTACGGACGTTGCAGGCAGTGATTCTCGAGGACCTTTCGGTTGCAGAGAGTAGCAGTGGGGGTGGCCTCAGAGGCGCACCCCGCTCCGCGCGAGCCACATGTCCAAGCCGATCAACTGCCAGAGCGCCACCAGCCCGTGCTGCGGCTCGGGTGGCTGCCGGCCGTCGCGGGCCGCCGCCACCGCCGTCGTCCACGCGGCCTTGGCGATCCCGAGATCCACCCACCCGTCGGCGACCAACGGTCCGCCCGCCAGCATGCCCATCCCGCCGGCCTCCTCGACGGCGTCGACCAGCTCCAGGTCGAACTGTGCCTTGCCTCGCCGGGTCCGCACCGACTCGGGCAGCACGTCGGCGGCGGCCGCCCGCAGCACCGGCTTGGTCTCCCCAGGGCGGTACATCGTCAGGCCCGCGGTCGACAGGGCGACCTCGATCACCCGGCGGTCGTGGAACGGGTGGCGCCAGTCAACGCCCGCGCCCGTGTAGAACGTCCGCGCCGTGTCGAGCAGCGGCAACGACGCGCGCACCACCGCGAGCCGCCACCGCTCCCGCTGGTCGTAGGACTGGAACAGCGCGGCGTCCGCGGCGTCCGCCGCGGCGAACCGGCCCTCGAGGTCCAGCCCGCGCAGGCGTGCCGGCCGGATCCATGGCAGGGTCAGGCGTTCACCCGCGATACCGCGGGGAAACGGGGCGAGCGCGTTCTGGCGCGCGACGGCGAGCCTGGTCCGCACCGACCGAGGGCTGACCCCAGCGCCCGTCTGGCGCCACAGCGGGCCGAGCCGGCCGGCCCGCCACAGGTCGGGCCAGTGGCTGCGCCACCCGGTCAGCCAGTCGTCGCCGCCCTCCCCCGACACCAGCACCTCGAGCCCCTCCTGGCGTGCCGTGGTGCTGACCGCCTCGGTGAGGGCGAGGTTCGGCCGGGGCGGCATGTCGAGGGTGTCGGCGGTCCACTGCCGCCAGCGGTCCCAGTTGTACGGCTCCGGCTTGACCCGCAGCACGGCCATGCCGGTGTGCTCCTCGACCGCGTCGACCCACCGGGACTCGTCGTGCGACCGGCCCGGGAAAACCATGCTGATCGGCACGACCCGGGCCGGGCCCCCGTCCCGGTGCACCAGCCGGCTCGCGATCCCGGTGAGCGTGCTGGAGTCGAGCCCGCCGGACAGCCCGATGGCCACCGATGCCCGCGACGTCGCGTCGTGGACGGCGGCGTCCAGCGCCGTGCGCAGCTCCCGGGCGGCGACCGGCAGCGGGGTGGCGCGCAGCGGCGGGACCACCGACAACAACGAGGTGAAGGGCCGCCGCGACGGTGCGCGGCCCGGGACCACCTCCAGCACGTGGCCCGCGGGCACCCGTTCGACCCCGCGCAGGAGCGTCTCGTGCAGGGAGGTCAGGTCGCGGGTCAGCGTCTCGGCCAGCACGGCCTCGTCGACCGACAGCGTGATGCCCGCGGCGCGCAGCTGGCTCGGCTCGGTGCCGAACAGCAGCCGCTCACCGGTGTGGTGCACCACCAGCCGACGCATCGAGTGCGGGGACCGGGCCAGGACCAGCCGGCTGGTGGCCGGGTCGAACGCGGCCAGCGCCCAGTCGCCGAGCAGGTGGTCGAGGCAGGTCAGGCCGTATCTCCCCCAGGACTCGACGACCCGGCCGGACACCCCGCCGCCGCCCGGTCCGCCCGTGGACCAGCCGTCGACGACGGCGAGCAGCCCGTTCGAGGGGTGCGCGAGGTCGGCGGCGGCGCCGAGGCCCGGCCCGGGCGCCGCGGCGACGGCCAGCGCTCCCGCGGCCCGCAGCTGGACCGGACCGCCCGACGGGGTGACCGACGCGGCCAGCATGGTCGCGGCCAGCTCGGTCGAGCCCGGCTTGCCGTCGAGGCGGAGCTCTCCGCAGAAGCTCATGACGTTGGCCTCCGGTGTGTGGCGCCAAGTCGGCTGGGCCACGCCGAGACAGACACCAAGTATGGATACTAAGAGTGTCAATCAAAGCACTCTGTGTTCGGATCGCGGAGTGCCGGCGCCCGCGAGTCGCAGCGCGTCCCGGAAGTAACCCTCGGTCTCGGCGAGTTCCGCGGGGCTCGCCAGCGCCGTCAGCCGGCCGTCCTCCAGTACCGCCACCCGGTCGCAGCCGAGCACTGTGGACATCCGGTGCGCGATGACGACGACAGTGGTCGCAGGCCCGATCGTGGCCACCGCGTCGCGCAGCGCCTCCTCGGCGCGGGCGTCCAGCGCGCTGCTCGGCTCGTCCAGCACCAGAAGATCAGGCAACCGGACCAGCGCCCTGGCCAGCGCCACGCGCTGGCGCTGGCCACCGGAGACCGCGGTGCCGTGCAGGCCGGACGGATGGTCGAGGCCATCCGGCCAGGACGCGAGCTCCGGCCCCAGCCCGGCCCTGACGGCCGCGGCGCGGACCTGGGCGTCGCCGAGCCCGGCCCGCAGGAACCGGATGTTCTCCGCGACCGTCCCGGTGATCAGCGTGGGCTGCTGCGGGACGACCCCCACCCGGCTGAACCACTCCCGTGGGTCGATCTCGGCCCGGTCGACGGCCCGGCCGGCGGGGCCGACGAGCACCTGGCCGCGGGTCGGTTCGAGCAGGCCGAGCAGCAGGCCGGCCAGCGTCGTCTTGCCGGCACCGCTGCGCCCGACCACGCCGAGCCGTTCGCCCGGTCGCAAGGTCAGCTCGACGCCGGTGAGCGCGGGCCGGGCCGTGCCCGGGTAGGTCACCTCGAGGCCGACGAGCTGGATCGCGCCGGCGGCCGGGCAGCGTCGGCGCCCGGGCGCCCGGCCGGCGGCCCAGCGGTCCAGGTGCTCCTCGACGCGGTCCAGCTGGGTCAGCCGCTCGCGCAGCTGGTGCGTGGTGGCGCCGAGGGCGGACGCCTGCCCGAGCGCGCGCATGACCAGCAGCGTGACCAGTCCGACGGTGGCCAGCGGCAGCTCGTCCAGCCACAGGACCAGCAGCAGGACGGCCACAAGCGCGAGCACGGCCAGGTCCCGGGCCAGCCGGGGCGTGACCGTGGCCCGGAACATCGTCTCGCCGTGCAGCCGGCCGGCCCGGCTGGACGCGCCGGCCAGCGCGTCCGCCGCCTCGTCGACGACCCCGAACACCCGCAGCTCGGCGGCGACCGTCGTCGTCTCGGTCAGGGCCGCGCCCAGCGCGCTCGCCGCGTCGACCGCTCGCCGGTTCGCGGCCTGGGTGTGCCGGCCGGCGAGGCGGACCGAGCCGAGCACAGCCGCGACGACGACCGCCAGCGCGCTGGTCGCGAGTGGGCTGACGGCGATCGCCGCCACGGCGAACGCACCGAGGCGCAGCGCCGCGGCCACCGCGTCGCCGCAGCGCTCGGCGCCGAGCGAGATCTGCGCCGCGTCGCCGAGCGCGAGCTCCTGCAGCCGGCCGGTCGGCTCGGCCCGCTGGGCTGACCAGTCCGCGGCCAGATAGTGGCGAGCCAGCCGGTCCCGGACCGAGGTGAGGGCGGACGCGCCGATCCGGGAGGTGACGCGCGCGGACGCGACGGTTGTCACCGCCGACCCGGCGGCCGCCAGCAGCGCCGCGCAGGCGAGGGTGCCGCGCGACGAGCCGAGCAGGGGGGCGAACCGCCAGCCGACCCTGGCCGGGCCGGTCGCCAGGGTGATCATGAGGACCATGGTGAGCAGCTCCAGCACGCCGGAGACCAGGCCGAGCACCGCCATCGCGGCCACCTGGCGCGCCGGGTGGCGCACACCAGCGGTGCTGCGCGCCCACCACCGGTGGACGTTGGCCCGCGCGTGCCGGAATCCGGCCGCGGTGCGAGTGGGGGTCACCATGACAGAGAAGATAGCCAACAGTGGTCACATGATTACGTCAGGTAGCGGACGCGCCGCGGCGGCTTCAGGCTCGGCCGTGGTCGGCGGGACAGGATAAATTGACGATCATGACGGCGTTCTCGGGTTCGGAGGTTGACGACGCGCTGGTGCCGGACTCGCCCGGCGAGGCGTCACCCACCTCACCCACGTCGGCCGTGCCAGCCGGGGCCGGCGGGCGAACGTCGCGGCAGGCGGACCTCTTCGACGCCCTGCTGCGGATCTTCCTCGCCGAGGGGTTCGCGCGGTTCACCCTGGCCGAGCTGGCCGGCCGGCTGCGCTGCTCGAAGAGCACGCTCTACGCGCTGGCCCGAAGCAAGGAGCAGCTCGCGGTCGCCGTCGTCGGCCACTTCTTCCGGGCGGCCGCCGAACGGATCGAGCGCGACGTCGCCCAGGTCGCGGCCACGAGCCCCGCCGACACCGTCGGCGCCTACCTGCGCGGGGTCGCCCGGGAGCTGCGGCCGGCGTCGGCCGCCTTCCGCCACGACCTGGCCGCGAACCCCGCGACCCGGGCCGAGTACGAGCGCAACACCCGGATCGCCGCGCGCCGGATCCGCGAGCTGGTCGCCGCCGGGGTGGCGGCCGGCGTCTTCGGCGGCGTCAACGCGACCTTCGTCGGCCAGGCGGCGACCGCGGTCATGGTGGCGATCCAGCGCGGGGACATCGCCACCGCGACCGGCCTGTCGGACGCCGACGCCTACGCCGAGCTCGCCGACCTGCTGCGCCACGGCCTGACCGGCCCGCTCGGCGCCTGACCCACCGGCCCCCGAGCGAGTCCCGTCACAGGGCTGGCAGGCACCAATGTGCTGCCGGCGCAACCGGTGCTGGCGAAGGAGGTTGTCGGGCTCGCCCCTTGCCTCCACCATGTGCCTGTGCCGACCTGCGAAGAAGTCGCCTCAATAGCCGATTCCGTCGACCGGGCCGCCCGCGCTCATGAGCTGATCGGGGGGAAGACCTCCCGGCCCGGCCAGCTGCGCGAGCTGCGGGCCAGCGCGCTACGGACCGCCATCGGCGAGGGCCGCGACGCGACCGAGCTGGCGACCCGGCTCGGCGTGCGCGCCGCGGACATCGCCTGGATGACCAGCCTCGAGAAGCCCACCTGGCCAGTCCGGGCAACAACCCGCTGAACCGGGCCGGTCGGCCGGCCCAAAACCGGTCCGAACGTCCCGACGCCGCGCTACTTGTGGCGGCGGGCGCGGCGGCGCCCACCGAGGATGCTGGAAGTGTCGGCACTGCGCCGGCCCGACAGCGCCGAGGAGGGCCGATGACCGGTGACGGGACCGCGACCGCCTTCCAGGTTGCCCCGCCACCGAGGTGGGACCTGGCCGCGCTGCCGCCCGGCGAGGTCGTCGAGACGCACTCGGCGACGCTGACCTTCGTCGACGACCTCGTCTACAAGGTCAAGAAGCCGGTCGACCTCGGCTTCCTGGACTTCTCCACCCGGGCGAAGCGGCTGGCCGCCTGCGAGCAGGAGGTGGCGCTCAACCGCCGGCTCGCGCCCGACGTCTACCTCGCCGTCGCCGACCTGCGCGACGGGCGGGGCCGGGTCGTCGACCACGCGGTCGTGATGCGCCGGCTGCCCGAGCGGCGCCGGCTGACGTCCCTCGTCCAGCGCGGCCAGCCCGTCGGCGCCGCGCTGCGGGCGATCGCCCGGCGGCTGGCCGCGTTCCACGCGGCCTGCGCTACGTCCGAACAGATCGCGGCCGCCGGCAGCGGCGCGGCCCTCGCCGGCCTGTGGCGCGAGGGCGTCGATCAGGTCGCGCAGTACCGGGACAACATCCTCGACAGCGCGGTCATCGCCGAGATCGACCGGCTGTCCACGCGCTACCTGGCCGGCCGGGCGCCACTGCTGCGGGCCCGGATGGCCGCCGGCCTGATCCGCGACGGGCACGGCGACCTGCAGGCCGACGACATCTTCTGCCTGCCGGACGGCCCGCGGATCCTCGACTGCATCGAGTTCGACCAGCGGCTTCGGGTCGGCGACGTACTCGGCGACATCGCGTTCCTGGCCATGGACCTGGAACGGCTCGGCGCCCGCACGGAGGCGGAACAGCTGCTCGGCTGGTACCAGGAGTTCGCCGGCGAGACCCATCCCCCGTCGCTCACGCACCTCTACGTCGCCTACCGCGCGTTCGTGCGGACGAAGGTGACCTGCGTCCGGGCCGGTCAGGGCGATCCCGACGCGGCGGACCTGGCCCGCCGGCTGGCCGACCTCGCGCGCGACCACCTGCGCCGGGGCCGGGTGCGGCTGGCGCTGGTCGGCGGCCTGCCCGGCACCGGCAAGTCGACCCTGGCCGGCCGCCTCGCCGAGACCGAGGACGGCTGGGTGCTGCTGCGGTCGGACACCGTGCGCAAGGAGCTCGCCGGCCTGCCGACGGACCGGCCCGCGTCCCCGCGGCTGTTCGAGGGCGGCCCGTTCCACGGTCTGTACTCGCCGGCTGCGACCGAGGCGGTCTACGCCGAGCTGCTGCGCCGGGCCGGCCACGCGCTAGCCCGCGGGGACAACGTGCTGCTCGACGCCTCCTGGTCGGACGCGGCGGACCGGGCAGCGGCGGCCCGGCTGGCGACGGCGGCGCACGCGGACCTCATCGAGCTGCGCTGCGTGACGGCGCCCGAGGTGGCCGCGGCGCGGATCGCCCGCCGGGCGGCGGCCCGCACGGACGCCTCGGACGCGACGGAGGCGATCCACGGGGCGCTGGCGACCCGGGCCGACCCGTGGCCGTCAGCGGCCGTCGTCCACACCGCGGCGCCGATCACCGAGGCGGCCGCGGCCGCGCGCCGCCGGCTGCACTGACCGCGTCGGCTACCGTTCGAGAACATGGAGCCTGAGCCGCCGACGCTCGCACCGGTCCCGCGTGCCCCGGCGGACTCCCCGTTGGGCCGCGACCACGTGGGCCGCGACCAGCTGGACTACGTCGGCGTCGGCCGCCTGGAGCTCGACGAGCTGCTCGCCCAGCTGGTCGAGCGCGCGCAGGACGTGATGGAGCGCGCGCAGGACGTCATGTCCACCCAGGGCCGGCTGCGCGGCCTGCTGCGCGCGACGACGACCGTCGCCGCCGACCTGAGCCTCGACGTGGTGCTGCGCCGGATCGCCGAGGCCGCCTGCGAGCTGGTCGACGCCCGGTACGGCGCCCTCGGGGTGACCGCGAAGGACGGCGACGGGCTGGAGCAGTTCATCCACGTCGGCATCGACCCTCGGCTGGTCACCGAGATCGGCCACCTGCCGCGCGGCGAGGGCGTGCTCGGCGCGCTGATCCGCGACCCGAAGCCGGTGCGGCTGGCCGACATCGCCGATCATCCCGCCGCGGTCGGCTTCCCGTCGGGTCACCCGACGATGCGCACCTTCCTCGGGGTGCCGATCAGGGTCCGCGGCGAGGTGTTCGGCAACCTCTACCTGACCGAGAAGCGCGGCGGGCGGGCGTTCACCGCCGAGGACGAGGAGCTGGTCCAGTCGCTCGCCGCGAGCGCCGCCGTCGCGATCGACAACGCCCGTCTGTTCGGCCAGGCCCAGCACCGCGAGCAGTGGCTGCAGGCGTCGGCCGACATCACCCGTCACCTGCTCGGCGACGGCGACCGGCCGCTGGAGATGATCGTCCGGCGCGCCCGCGAGGTGGCCAGGGCCGACACGGCGGCGCTCGCGCTCGGCGCGGACGACGCCGGGCACCTGAGCCTGGACATCGCCGCCGGCGACGGCGCGGACCGGCTGGCCGGCGGGCTGCTCGCCGTCGACGACTCGCTGGCCGGCCGGGCGATGCGGGAGCGCGCGCCGCTGTTCGCCGCCGAGGCCCCGGCCGAGATCGCCCAGCTGCTGGACGGCCAGCCGGCGCTCGGCCCGGTGATGGTGGTGCCCCTGGTCGCCTCGCACCGGACCTCGGGCGCCGTCATCCTCGGCCGCCGGCTGGGCGCCGAGCCGTTCACCGACACCGACCTGGAGATGGCCGCCGCGTTCGCGGGCCACGTCGCGATCGCGCTGCAGCTCGCCGAGTCGCGGTCCGCGCGCAGCCGGCTGACGATGCTGGAGGACCGGGACCGGATCGCCCGTGACCTGCACGACCACGTGATGCAGCGGCTGTACGCCGTGGCGCTGGGGCTGCAGGGGCTCGCGGAGAGCGAGGGCCAGCCGAACCGGGCGCGCCGGCTGGCGACCTACGTCGACGACCTGGACGCGACGATCCGGGAGATCCGCCAGACGGTGTTCGAGCTGCGCGGCCGCTCGGCGGCGGGCGGCACCGGGCTGCGGCTCGCGCTGCGCGGGGTGGTCGACGAGATGACCGACGCGTTCGGCTTCGCGCCGCGGCTGCTGGCCGACGGGCCGCTGGACAGCGCGGTCGACGCTGAGGTGGCCGACCATCTGCTCGCGGTGGTGCGGGAGAGCCTGTCGAACGCGGCCCGGCACGCCCGCTGCCGGACGGCCTCCGTGACGGTGACGGTGGCCGACGGGCAGGTCAGGGCCGAGATCGTGGACGACGGCGTCGGGGTCGGCGAGCCGGTCCGCAGCAGTGGCCTGGCGAACATGCGCAGCCGCGCCGACGAGCTGCGCGGGGCGTTCCAGATCGGCCCCGGCCCGGACGGTACCGGCACCCTGGTCCGGTGGACCGCCCCCTGCACCCTCGATTTGCGATAATCGGCGCACCATGACCAGCGAGCCGACGTGGGTGCTGCCGGCCCAGGAGTCGATCGCCCGGCGCGCGCCGTTCTCGGACAACCCGGCGGTCGGCCGGCGCGGGCAGCGCACCCAGCAGCGCATCCTGGCCGCCGCATTGCAGGTCTTCGGTGAGGGCGGCTACCACACCTCCAGCATCGCCGACCTCGCCAAGCGCGCCGGCTGCTCGCGGGTGTCGTTCTACCAGTACTTCTCCAGCAAGGAGGACGTGCTGGGCCACCTGGCCGGGCAGGTCGCGCGGCAGGTCGGCGCCTCGGTCGAGGCGATGGCGCCGCTGACTCCGGACGCGGCAGGCTGGGCGACGATCCGCGAGTGGGTCCAGCGCTACGGCGACGTCTACGAGCACTTCGGCGCCGTCTTCCACGTCTTCGAGGGCGCGGCCAAGGAGACGGAGAGCCTCAACGCCCTCAACACGCAGGCGGCGGCGCTCAACATCGCGGTGATCCGCTCCAAGCTCACCTCGACGACGCTGGCGCCCCGCGAGGTCGACGCCGTGATCGGCCTGGTCCTCGCGACCACGGCCCGCGCGTGCTACTCCGCCAAGATCTTCCGTCAGGCCGCGCCGGAGACCTACACCCGGGAGCGCCTCGACGACGCGATCGCCGACTTCATCCACCGGGCGTTCTTCGGCCTCCTGCCCGAGGCCAACGTGCACGGGCCCGAGGCCGCGGTGGCGCCGCTCATCGAGTTCGACCAGCCGGCCGCCGAGGCGCTGACCAGACGCGCGGCGCTCACCGACGGCGCCAGGGCCAGCTATGACGCGCTGCTGACCGCCGGGCAGGAGGTCTTCGTCCGGCGCGAGTACCACGGCACCCGGATCGACGACGTGGTCGAGGCCGCCGGCGTCTCACACGGCCTGTTCTACCGGTACTTCGCGAACAAGGCCGACTTCGCGCGGACCCTCGTGCTGACGGCGATGACCCCGCTGTCCAGCACGCTCGCCAAGATCCCCACGCCCGCGCCCGGGTCCGGGTCCGGGAAGGCCTGGTCGACGGCGACGCTGCGGGCCTGGCTGCGCACGTACAACGAGGTGCAGGTCTCCGAGGCCGGCGTCATCCGGATCTGGGTCGACGCGACCCTGCACGAACCGGCCCTCGGGACCGACGCGGCCGCCGCCCTGGACTGGGGCCGGCGCCATCTCGTGCACTTCCTGGCACCGCGCGGCTTCGGTGACGTCGACGCGGACGCGATCGTCGCGATGGCCCTGCTGGACGCGTTCGGAGACGGGCGCCGTTCGGCGACGACGCTGGAGGCCGCGGTCCACGTGATCGAGCGCGGCCTCCTGGGCCGCTAGACGCTGGCGGTGGCTTCGAGTGTGGCTGGGTAGCCCATGAGGGTGGCGAGGTTGGCGCCCATGAACTTCGCGACGCGCGCCTCGTCGTTGTAGGCGAGCAGGTC
>NZ_JADWYX010000196.1 GCF_016786355.1 Frankia sp. AgB1.9 | reverse complement strand
GGGCCCGACGTCGTCGTCGTGCCCAACCCGGCCTCGGCTGTTCTGGCCCGGCAGCGGGCCTGGTCAGGCCGGTCCCCGCGCCGGCCGGCGGGCCATCAGGCCGAGCGCCGCGACGGCGGTGGCCGCGAGCGAGGCGGCGGCACAGAACCACCAGCCCGCGTGGAAGGCGCCGACGACCGTCCGCGCCGACGGCGAGCCGATGACGGCGATCAGAATGGCGACGCCGAGCACGCCGCCGATCTGGCGGGACATGTTCACCACCGCACTGCCCGTCGCGAACCGGTCGGCCGGCAGCGCGGACGTCGCCGCGGCGGTCAGGGTCGGCAGTGCCAGCCCGACTCCGAACCCGACGATCAGCAGGCCGGGGAGCATGGCCGTCGCGTAGTCATGGGGTAGTCCGGTCCGCCACGCCCACCAGGCGGGACCTGCGGCGAAGGCAAGCGTGCCGACGGCCGCGACCGCGCCGGCGCCGAACCGCCCGACCAACCGGCCGGTCAGGGCCAGCGCCACCGGCGGCACCATCGCGGGCCCGGGTGCGAGCGCCAGCCCCACCAGCAGTGGCGACCAGCCCCAGGCGGCGTCCAGGTACGCCACGATCGACAGCAGCATCGCGGCGAACGCCACGCTGAACAGCAGCAGCGCGCACACCGCCGGCCCGAACCCCGGCGCGCGCAGCACCGACAGCTCCACCACCGGCGCCGGATGCCGCGCCGACCGCACGACGAGCCCGGCCAGGAACAGCGCGGCCACCGTGAAGCTGCCGACCACCTTCGCCGACGTCCAGCCCCAGGACGACGCCTGGACCAGGCCAAGCGCCAGCAGGCCCACGCCGAAGGTCAACAGCAGCACCCCCAGCGCGTCGGGGAACGCACCGGAGACCTCCGGACGCCGGCGTGGCAGCACGCGGAGGGCGGCCACCAGCGCGACGACGCCGAAGGGCACGTTGATCAGGAACACCCACCGCCAGTCCGCCTCGACGAGCAGGCCACCGACGACCGGCCCGAGCGCCGCCGCGAGCCCGCCGACCGCCGCCCAGCCCCGCACGGCGGCGGGTCGGCGTTCAGGCGGGGTGACGGCGAGCAGCAGCGCCAGGCTCGTCGGAATCAGCGCCGCCGCGCCGACGGCCTGCGCGGTCCGGGCCACGATCAGAGTGCCCAGGCCGGGGCTCGCGGCGCAGGCGGCACTCGCCGCCGTGAACAGCCCGAGGCCGAACAGGAAGCCGGCCCGATGCCCGTGGCGGTCCGCGAGGCGACCGGCGGGCACCATCAGCGCGGCGAAGACGATCGCGTAGCCGTTAAGCACCCAGGACAGCGTCGACAGCTGGCCGCCCAGAGCGCGGTGGATGTCCGGGAACGCGACGTTCACGACGAACAGGTCCAGGTTGGACAAGAAGACCGCCGCGCACACGACGGCGAACACCGCCCGCGCCCGCGGGGCCGCTGCCGGGCGCGCGTGCCGGGCACCGCGGGACAGTGCCTGCGTGACCGGCTCCAACGGAGCCTCGAACGGCTGCCGCAGCACCAGGGTCGGTTGGTCCCGGTTTCCCGCGGCCCACGCCGGCGGCCGGCCGCCGGCCTCCCGCCCGGTCCACGACGGCGGCGGGGCCGGAGGATCTGGCAGCTCCACCGTCGTCAGCTCAGGCTCGGCTGACCGCCTCGACGGCCCGGCGGTTTCCGGTCGTCCCTGGTTATCGGACCACCATTCCGTGGCCACGACCTCGTTCATCACATCTCCTCGCCGCCGGCGAATCGCCCGGGCAGCCAGGATCAGACCTTCCGAGTTCACCGACGAACTCGGCAGCGGGAATGGAGTCCGCTGGTTTCCAGGAAGCCTCGCGCCAGGCAGGAAAAGCCGGTCACTTACTCAAGCCAGCCGGCAGGGCCCGTCAGAAGTTCCCTGCTACCAGCGAGTATGAACGGAAGATGCTCGGCGGCGGCGACCCGGACTGATATCGGACACCGGTCGACGAGAACTCGGTCGCCGACGTACCCTGCGGACTCGCCGATATTTACCAGGCGCGAGATAATAGCCAGCGGACCACAAAGCGAATTCCAAGAAGCAGTAAATTTCTGGAACACCAGAGAACAGTGGGCGGCCCATGGTCTGGGCGACTTCGGGTCGCGCGGGCGACCACGAATCGCCCAGACCATGAGAGGCAGCCGGGGCTCCCTCAGCGCCCGGCGGCCACCGGGCGGGCCGGGCGGCGAGACAGGCCGGTGAAGGCGGCGAGGCCGGCGGCCAGCGCGGTCGCGGCGACGAACCACCAGCCGTGGTGGAAGGAGCGCACGACCTCGTCCCGGCCGGGCGAGCCGACGACGGCGACGAGGATGGCGACGCCCAGCACGCTGGCGATCTGGCGCGACATGTTGACCACCGCGCTGCCGGTGGCGAAGCGGTCCGGCGGCAGCACGGTACTGGCGCCGGCCGTCAGCGTCGGCAGCACCAGGCCGACGCCGATGCCGGTGAGCAGCATGCCCGGCAGCAGGCTCGACGCGTACGGCGAGTGCAGGTCGATCCGCAGCGCCCACCAGGCGACCCCAGCGGCGAACAGGACCGAGCCGGTGCCCGCGACCCGGCCGAGGCCGAACCGGCCGACCACCCGGCCGGCCAGCAGCAGCGCCACCGGCGGCACCATCGCCGGCCCTGGCGTGATCGCCAGACCGATCCGCAGCGCCGACCAGCCCCAGGCCGCGTCCATGTACTGCACGACCGACAGCAGCATCGCCGCGAACGCCACGCTGAACAGCAACAGCGCGACCACCGCCGGCCCGAACCCCGGCGCGCGCAGCACCGACAGCTCCACCACCGGCGCCGGATGCCGCGCCGACCGCACGACGAAACCGGCCAGCAGCACCACCGCTGCCGCCAGCGCGCCGATCACCCTGGCCGAACCCCAGCCCCAGCTGGACGACTCGACGAGGCCTAGCGCCAGCAGGCCGATCCCGGCGGTCAGCGCCAGCACGCCGACGAAGTCCGGCAGCCGGCCGGCCGCCGCCTTCCGCAGCCGCGGCAGCACCCGGACGCCGGCCACCAGCGTGACCACGCCGACCGGGACGTTGATCAGGAACACCCACCGCCAGTTGGCCTCGACGAGCAGGCCGCCCACGACCGGGCCCAGCGCCGCCGCGAGCCCACCGACGGCGGCCCAGCCACGCACCGCGCCCGCGCGCCGGGCCGGCGGCGTCGCGTCCAGCAGCAGCGCGAGGCTGGTCGGGATGAGCACCGCCGCGCCGGCCGCCTGGATCGCCCGGCCGGCGATCAGGGTCGCCAGGCCGGGGCTGGCCGCGCAGACCGCGCTGGCGAGCGTGAACAGACCGGTGCCGAGCAGGAATCCGGCCCGGTGCCCGTACCGGTCGGCGAGCCGGCCGGCGGGCACGAGCAGGGCGGCGAAGACGATCGCGTACGCGTTGAGCACCCAGGACAGCGCCGACAGGCCACCGCCCAGGTCCCGGTGGATGTCCGGGAACGCGACGTTGACGACGAACAGGTCCAGGTTCGACATGAAGATCGCGGCGCACACGACGACGAACACCGCCCGAGCCCGTCCGGCCGCGACGGGGGCGGCTCCGGCTGCCACCGAACTGGTCCCAGCAGCGCCGGGCGCGACCAGCGACCCGGACGTCCGCTCGGCCGGTTCCGCCGCGGCGAGCGCCGTGGCACCGCCCGGGTCGTCCTGGCCGCCGGCACGTCCGCCGGTCACCACGAGGTCGTCCATCGATCCGTCTCCCGGGTCCGCTGGGATCACCTGACGGCAGGACCGTATCATCTAAGTTCAACTTTCGAACCCAGACGAGCGACGAGACTCACACCCGCGGCGATCTGCCTGCCGGCGCGACGAAACACGGGAACAGAGCTTGACGGCGCTGGGGACCCAGACGGGAGGCGGCGGGACCTTTCGGCGTCGACCACTCGCCAGCGGACCGCGGCGGCTGCCGGCCGGCGGCCGGCCCAGGTCAGACGGCGCTGATCGGTGCGCGCCGGCCGAACCGCGCGGTCGCGGCGGCCGGGCTCGTGGAGCCCTGTGGCGCCCGGCCGGAACCCGTCGGCGCGGCGGCGGGCGAAAGGGGGTCGCCGGCCGGGTCGGGCTGACCCGGTGGCCGGCCCGGTCGGCCCGCCGCGTCCGCGAGCTGGCGCAGGCCACTGACCAGGCCGCCGACGAGGTCGCCGACGGCGAAGCTGGAGGTCATCGACAGCGTCGCCAGCGAGGCCGCCGCGTCGGAGATCCGGCGGCGCGCGGTCGGAGTGGTCACGACCCGGACGAACCGCTGCCCCGGTGAGACGACGACGAGGACGTGGTCGCCCGTCAGGCGGCCACCGACGATCTCGGTGAGCAGCCGGTCGGCCGCGGCCTCCGGATCACCGGAGACCGCGCCGACGCGGACATGAAAGCCGATACCGGTCTGCTGCTCGGCGAGCAGCCGGGCCCGGTTCAGCCGGTCAAGCTGGTCCTGGCGGAACGCCTCACCACTTGCCACTGGCTCCACCGGAACCCGGTGTCGCCGTGCCGGCGGTCTCCTTCGGCGCGTCGGCCGCGTCCTGGTCAGCGGACTCGCCACCGAGCCAGATCGAGTCGTGCTCCCAGCGCTGCCCCGGGCGGTACCGTGCGGAGCTCTTGCGGCCCGCGAGCGCGGTGAGGACCAGCGCGAGCAGGAAGCCGCCGACGATGGTGCCGCCGTAGATCAGCCAGGTGTCCAGCGGCGACAGCGGGTCCGGGTTGTACTTCGTCCCGACCTGCCCCGTGTCCGCGAGGGCCGCGGCGGAGAAGAGCGGCACGGTCAGGGTGGTCAGCACGGCCAGCGTCGCGGCACGACGCGCGCCACGGCGCACGGGCCGGTTCTTGGCCCCAGATGGCACGGGCCCGATCTTGGCCCCAGATGACGCAGGACGGCGATTCACGGTTCCGAACACTACCGGCATTGGCCTGGCCACGAGACACCACGGTTACCCATGTGGTGCACCGGACTGGCCACCGGCCCACCCGGCCGGCCGGGGCGTCGGTCAGGGGCTGGCGGCCGGCCCACCTGGCTGGCCGGCGGCCTCGGCGAGGACGGCGACGAGGCGGGCGACCCGCTCGTCGGCCATCAGCTCCTCCAGTGTCACCTGGCGGCCGTCGGAGTCCCGGACCGGAAGGCGCCAGTTCGGGTAGCTGTCCACCGTGCTGGGCAGGTTCGGCTGGAGGCGGTCGCCGACGGCGTCGCCCGGCGCGGCCAGGATGATCCGCGCCGGGGTGGCGACCAGCAGCCGGTGCATCCCGAGGGCGGCCTCCTGGAGCAGCTCCGGCGCCAGCTCGTCCCCGGTCTCCGGCTCCAAGGCCGGCTCCGCGGCCGGCGCGAGCAGGCCATGGGCGCGCAGGTGCGCGAGCAGGGCATCCCTGCTCGCGCGCCACTCGGCCGTCTCCGCGGCGACCGGCCGAGCCAGCAGGCCACGCTCCGCGCGGGCGCGGATGTGCTCGCCCAGCAGGAAGCCCGCGGCGGTCGGCAGGTCGTGGGTGGTGACGCTGGCCATCGTCCGGGCCCGCCAGGCGGCCGGCGGCAGTGGGACTCCGTCGGCGTCGTTCTCGAACCACAACACGGAGGAGCCGAAGACGCCGAAGTCGGCCAGCGTCGTGGCGACCGTCGGCTCCACCGTGCCGAGGTCCTCGCCGACGACCAGGGCCCCGGCCTTCGCCGCCTCCAGCGCGAGCACGCCCAGCATCGCCTCGGCGTCGTAGCGGACATAGGTGCCGTTCCCGGCGCCTGCGCCAGCCGGGATCCACCACAGCCGGAACAGGCCGAGGATGTGGTCCACCCGCAGCCCGCCGCCGCGCCCCAGCACCGCGGCGATCATCCGGCGCAGCGGCGCGTAGCCCGTCGCGGCGAGCCGGTCCGGCCGCCACGGCGGCAGCCCCCAGTCCTGGCCCTGCTGGTTGAACGTGTCTGGCGGGGCGCCGATGCTCACCCCGACGGCGTACGCGTCCCGGTCGGCCCAGGTGTCCGCGCCGGCCGGGTCGACGCCGACGGCCAGGTCGTGGACGATGCCGACCCGCATCCCGGCGGCCTCGGCGGCCGCCTGGGCCGCGGCGACCTGCTGCTCGGCCCGCGCCTGCAGCCAGCGGTGGAACGCGACCCGGTCGGCCAATTCGGCCCGCGCGGCGGCCAGGGCTGACGGCTCACGGTCGCGCAGCTCGGCCGGCCAGACCCGCCAGTCGGGGCCGTGCCGCTCGGCGAGCGCGCACCAGAGGGCGAACTCGGCCACCTCAGCCCCGGCCTCGCCGGCACCAGCGGCAGCGGCAGCGGGCGACCAGGCGAACAGCAGCTCGAGGGCGGCAAGCTTGGACTTCCAGACCGTGTCCCGGTCGATCAGCTCGCCGAACCCGTCGGCGGCGAGATGGGCCTCGCGCGCGGCGGCGGCGTGACCATCCACGGCGGCACGGGTCGCCGGGTCGGCGGCGGCGTACTCGGGCGTGTCCTCGGGGCGCAGGTAGAGCGGCGAGAGGAAGCGCCGGCTCGCCGGGTAGTAGGGCGACGACTGGACCGGCAGCGTCGGCGCGGCCGCGTGCAGCGGGTTGACGAGCAGCACGTCCGCGCGCCCTCCGGCGGCCGAACCGGACCAGGCCGCGAGCGTCGCCAGGTCGGCGTAGTCGCCCATCCCCCAGGAGCCGGCCGAGCGCAGCGCGTACAGCTGGACCATCCAGCCCCACATCCGGGCTGGGTTCGTGGCGGGCTCGGTCGGCTCGGGCACCCGGTCGGGGACCGCGACGACCTGCGTCGTCGACTCCAGCTCCCCGGCGCGCACGCGCAGGACGTGGTCGCCTAGCGGCAGCCCGGCGGGCAGCGGCGCGGGCCGGGCGACGAGCTGGGCCCCGTCGAGCTCGCGTCGCTCCCCCGCCGGTCCGGCCGTGACCGCCAGGACCGTTCCGTCGGCCAGCACCAGCTCGCAGCGGACGGCCTCGGGGGCAAGCCCGGCCGGCAGCCGCAGCGTCACGGCGGTCGGCGCCGAGGCCTTCACGACGACGCTCGGCGGCCCCAGCCGCCGCCACGGCGCCGCCTGCGCGGCCGCCAGCGCGGCGACCGGATCGGCCGTGTCGACGCCCATCAGCTCCAGCACCCGGCGGACGGCGACCACCGGGACGGCGACCGGCTGGTCCCTGGCGTCGAGGTAGCCCGTCGCGACGCCGTACATCGCGGCCAGCCGGGCCAGGGCCGGTTCGACGTCGCCGAACGGTCCGGCCGGGTCCGCCGTGACTGCCTCCGGTTGGGAACGGGGGGCGCCCGCCTGGGTGGCAGCCGGGTCGCGTGGGGTCGTGGCGCGCGCGGGATCGTCGGAGGTCACCACCCGGATCCTGCCGCCCGTCGACCCGGCGGCCTCACCTGGGCCTGGTCGGCCCACCCGTGTCGACAGGCGCCAACGACTCGGCGGCCTCCGCCGCGCCGTGGGCCGCCGCGAGGTCGGCCGACCCCGAGCCGGTTGGCGCCAGGCCGGCGGGCGCCGAGCCGGGCGGCCCGCCCGGCGGCGCCGAGCCAGCCAGCGGGAGCGCGGGGGGCAGTTCCAGCGGCGGGCCGGGCGCCAGGGGCAGCCACATCCGCATCCGGGCGCCGCCACCGGGCGCCGGCCCCGCGGCGACGGCACCGCCGTGGGTACGTACGGCGTCGGCGACGATGGCGAGCCCGAGGCCGGAGCCGGGCAGGCTGCGGGCGTCCATGGACCGGTAGAAGCGTTCGAAGACGTGCGGCTGGTCGGCGCTCGCGATCCCAGGGCCCTCGTCGCTGACGATGACCTCGCCGATCGCGGTGTGCACCCGCACGGTCGAGTCCGCCGGTGAGAACTTCACCGCGTTGTCCAGCAGGTTGGTGACCGCTCGCTCCAGCATGCTCGGCCGGCCGTCGATCCAGGACGGCGCCGACGTCACCTCGATCACGATGCCCTTGGTGGTCGCCCGCCGGCGCGCTCGGGCGACGGCCGCGGCGACGACCTCGGCCAGGTCGAGCCGCTCGACCTCCTCGACCGGCGCCTCGTCACGGGCGAGCTCCACCAGCTCGCTGACCAGCCCGGTCAGCTCGCGCATCTGCCCGTCGACGTCGCTGAGCAGTGCCGTCCGGTCGGCCGCGGGCAGCGCCCTGGTCGGGTTCGCCTCCGAGCGGATCAGCAGCTCGATGTTGGTACGCAGGCTGGTCAACGGCGTGCGCAGCTCGTGGCTCGCGTCGTCGATGAGCTGGCGCTGCCGCTCCTTGGACGCCTCCAGCGCCCGCAGCATGCTGTTCAGGCTCTCCGCGAGGCGGGCCACCTCGTCGGTGCCGTTCACCGGGATCAGCGCGGACAGGTCCTGGGTGCGGGCCACGTGCTCGGCGGCGGCGGCCGCCTCGTCCACCGGTTTCAGCGCCGCGCGGGCCACGAACATGCCGGCGAGCATCGACCCGGCGACCCCGAGCAGACCGACGACCAGCATCACCAGGCCCAGCTCGCGCAGGGTCTGCTGGACGTCCGACATCGGCCGGGCCAGTTGCACCGCCAGGTTCAACGGCGGCGGCGGGTTCTGGAGCGACCCGATCCCCAGCTCGCGGATCTGCTCGTCGGTCGAGATCCGCTGGGATGCCGTGGCGACGCGGTATTCCGTGCCCCCCACGGTGACGGTGCGCAGCCGGATCCCGTCCAGCTGGTCGCGGGCGAACGCGATGTCCTCGGAGTCCACCGGCAGCCGGACGTAGCCGGACACGGGCCACTGCGGCGGGACGATCGAGCCGTCGTCCTGGATCACCTGCAGCGGCAGGCTGAAGCTGACGCCCACCAGGTGGATCGTGCCGCCCGGGATGTCAGGACCGAGCCGGACGCTGTGCGCGGCGAGCGCCGCCTGGCTGCTGAGCTGGGTGTCGATGGCGTTGCGCAGGACGACGTTGGTGACGCCGAGCGCGACGCCGGCGACCACGGCCATGCCGCAGGTGACCGCGATCCCGACGAGGACCGCCATCCGGTTGCGCAGGGCCAGCCGGGAGAACCAGCGCTGCCGCCGTCGGGGCCCGGTCGACCCAGATCTCGCCGTCCTGCGTGTCGCGGGGCCTGCGCCGGGCGACCTGGGCGGTGACGAGACCGCGCCAGGGATGACGACCGGATCGGTCACGAGGACGGCTCACGAGGTGGCGACGCGGCCTGCTCCCGCAGGACGTAGCCGACGCCGCGGACGGTGTGCAGCAGCCGCGCCTCGCCGCCGGCCTCCAGCTTGCGGCGCAGGTAGCTCACGAAGACCTCGAGCGAGTTCGACGACGGCCCGAAGTCGTAGCCCCACACCCGCTCCATGATCATGGAGCGGGACAGCACCTGCCGCGGGTGGGTGAGGAACAGCTCCAGGAGCTCGTACTCGGTCTTGGTCAACGTCAGCTCGCGCCCGTCGCGGGTCACCTGGCGGCTGCTCTGGTCAAGAGCCACGCCGCCATAGCTCAGCGGCGCCGGGCCACCGCTCCCGGCCGACGAGCCGCGGCCGGCGCCGGCCCTGGCGGCCAGTGCGGACCGGCGCGAGAGGGCCCGTAGCCGGGCGAACAGCTCCTCGAGCGCGAACGGCTTGACCAGATAGTCGTCGGCGCCCACGTCGAGGCCGGAGACCCGGTCGGCCAGCCCGTCCCGGGCGGTCAGCATGAGCACGGGCAGGTCGTCGCCCCGTGCCCGCAGCTGCCGGCAGGCCTCCAGGCCGTCCATCCGGGGCATCATCACGTCGAGCACGGCGATGTCAGGCCGCTCTCTGGCGATCAGCTCAAGCGCCGCCAGGCCGTCGGCCGCGGTCGCCACCTCGTACCCCTCGAACCGCAGTGACCGCTCGAGGGACTGCCGTACCGCCGCGTCGTCGTCTACCACCAGTACCCGCACGTGCCCAGTCTGCCTCCGGCCGGGCCCGGCCCGGGTGGTCCGGCCCAAGGCTCAGGGACATCTGCGTCCCCGTTCAGGATGTCTTCAGGCGCCGCCGCCGCCGCCGGCCGCGCCGCCGGTGCCCGCGGCCCCTGACTCGTCGCCGGACGCCCCGGCACCGCCCGAGCCGGCGCGGGCTCCGGCTCGGGCGCCGTGGCCGCCGCTGGGGCCGGAGGACGACGGCCCCGGCTGGGCCGGCGGGTCGATCCGCGGCGGGGTGTCCCCACCGAACTGGTCGGAGCTGTCGTCATCGTCGTCGGCCTCGTCGGGGGGGGGGGGGGGGGGCGCCCCCCGGGGGGGGGGGGGGCCGGGCCACGACTGGATCCTCAATGGTTCGAAGATCTGGACCACGGGGGCCTGGTGGTCGGACTGGGGCCTGTGCCTGGCCCGC
>NZ_JADWYX010000195.1 GCF_016786355.1 Frankia sp. AgB1.9 | reverse complement strand
ACGGATCATTCCGGCCGGATCTCACCACCTGATCCACAGCCGACCAGCCCACGCACTTCTCAAACAGGCCCTAGCGGCTACGGCAACCGTGCCATCGCGTGGTTGCTCGTGAGCCCCAACCTGCGGCCCGGTCACCGGCGGCCAAGCGAGCGAACGCCGCGTCGATCTCCTCCGCCTTCCCCACCGCCTGGCGCAGCGTCGCCCTCAGCTGCTCACGCTCGAACGGCATCGACAGATCCTGGGCTACCCTGATGGCAGGGCGTGATCCACGCCTAACCTCGGAGGGTCGTCCCAGCGCGACCACGGTGAGAGGCAAAGGGGCTCGGGCCTCGGATCATCGTCATAGGTCCGCTCGTCTCGAACGTCGACGGCCGCTGGGTGCTCGACGTCGGGACGCGGGAGAGCCGATGACGGCGAACAAGGCGTTCAAGCAGCGCGTGCGCGAACGAGCGCGCAGGACGGGCGAGTCCTACACGGCCGCGCTTCGGCACTTCCGGCAGCCCTCCGAAGGAACCACCGTGCCGAACAGCAATCCCTTCCGGATCTCGGTCGCCCAACTCGACGCGCCGACGGATCCTCGTGATGCCGACGCGTTTCAACGGGTGGGCCACGATGTGCGCCGTCTGATGACCGAGGCCCACGATCAGGGCGCTCGCCTCATTCATTTCTGCGAAGGAACGCTCTGCTCGCCGAACAAGCGGATACTGTCAAGTGATCCGACCACCATGGCGGACGCCGACTGGAGCCGCTTCGACTGGGCGGCTCAGCGTGACCAGCTTGAGGCGATCAGGAAACACGCCGCGGCATTGCGTCTATGGACAGTCGTCGGAGCAGTGCACCAGCTCACTGAGCCGCATCGTCCGCGCAACAGCCTCTACGTGATCGACGACCAGGGCCGTATCGTCACCCGCTACGACGAACGGATGCTATCCAACACCAAGGTCAGTTATTTGTACACACCCGGCACCAGTCCAATCACCTTCGACATCGACGAGGTGCGGTTCGGGTGCGCACTCGGCATGGAAAGCCAGTACCCGGAGCTGTTCGCCGAGTACGAGCGAGCCGACGTTCACTGTGTGCTGCTCTCCACCATGGACAACGGCACTGTCTTCGGCCTGCAGACACAGGCGCACGCCAGCACCAACAGCTACTGGATCAGCTATGCCACGGTCGCTGCCGACGCGGCCGCCGCGCCATCCGGAATCGCTGCGCCTGACGGCCGCTGGGCGACCCGATGCGGACCGGATGCCATCTCGGCCCTCGTCACCGTCGATATCGGCCGTGAACATGAAGGCCTCGCGCGCCCCTGGCGGCGAACGGCCCGCGGCGGCAGGTACGCCAGCGCGGTCGTCGACGACGATCCTCGAGCACAACGAAGCTCGCTCTGATGCCAAGGTCTCGACGGGCGCGCCCGAAGCGTTTCGCCCATCCCGGGTAGACGCTTCGGGAGGGCAGCGTCTCCCCTGACGCACCGGCACCTTCCGGGCGGCCAGGCAAAGGCAGGAACCGCCGCCGCCGGCTTAAGGCCGGCGGCGGCGGCGTGGCCTCAGGTCAGGCCGGGAATGGCGTCTTCTTCGCCGCGGCGATGATGGCGTCCGCGTCAGCCGGCAGGAGGTACCCGGTTTGCTGGGCCGCCTTCGTGCTGCGCGTGACGGCGTCGACGTACGCACTCGAGGTCGGGTAGCGCTCGCGGATCTGCTCGGGGGTCAGTGGGGTCCGCGATCCGAACAGGCTGCAGAAGATGCTGCTGGCCTGGCTCTTGCCGGTCAGGATCGTCAGCGGGGCATCGACGGCGGCCGTGCGAATTCCACCCTTCGCGATCCCGAGCTCGTCCCGGACGATCGCGCCGGTGCCGTCGGTGGTGAGCCGCGGGGGTGTGGGGGGCCGAGCGCCGTCGACCACCCAGCGGGTCATCGCCGCGTAGGCCGCGCGCAGCACCTCCGCCTGCGGCCCGTCGTTGATCGTGCCGCATAGCTGCGTGAAGTCGGTCTTTCCGGTGGTCCACCGCGCCGCCGACGCGACCCCGTAGTCGAGCGTGCTCTGGTCGGCGTGGGAGGTTCCGGCGATCTCCCACGTCACGATCTTGTTCGAATTCGGCTGCCGAGCGTGCACGAAGTCCAGGACGCCGAGGTCAGTCTCCGTCTCGAACTGCATGACCGGAACTGCGGTGTCCAATGCTGACGGCCGCCAGGCACTCCTGCGCATCACTCCCGCCGGAACGCTCCGGATCGACGAGACCAACGAGACCCTGAACGGCTACCTCGCGTTCCTGCTCGAGGGCGTGACCAGCAGGCAGGCGGCCTCCGTCGCCCGGTCGCTCGACCTGCTCGGCGCGGCGCTGCGGACCACCTGGGCCAGCCAACCGGGCCAGAACCACCCCCGGCGAAAACGCTGACGCCGACAAAAACACCGACGCGGGCGGCGTCGACCCCGAGGCCGGTCAGGCCGGTCTGGCGCGCAGCCCGTCGGTGAGGACGGCGATGACGGCGTCGAGAGCGTCGGGACCACCGGTCCGCATCAGGGCGACGGCTGTCAGTGCCTTCACGTCGGCATAGGCGACATCGGGGCGGACCGCTCCCGTCTCCTGTGCGCGGTTGAGCAGGTCACGGAGTCGGGCCGACACGTCGACGCCTGCTGTCTCGGCCGCGGCCTCGATGTCGTAGCCCGCGCCCGCGAGCGCCTCGGCCAACCCTCGGTGCGCGGCACCCGCGCGGATCAATTCGACGAAGAACGCGAAGAACGCGCTACCAGCGTCTTCCGTCTCCGCGAGAACCGCGGCGCGGCCTACGAGCCGCGCCATCCGATCGAGCAGGACCGCCGCGAACAACGCCTCCTTCGTCGGAAAGTGGCGGCTGACCGTGCCCGTTCCCACGCCGGCGCGCCGGGCGATCTCCTGAACCGGCACGGACAGCCCTTCGGAGGCAAAGGCGTCGGCCGCGGCACGCAACACCTTCTCCCGATTACGCCGGGCATCGGCGCGCACGCCACGGCCCGCCCGTTCGGCCTCCACGGTCGCTCAGACCTCCCTCATCACAAGCGGGATGGCCATCCCGTATAGTTCGGAGAAGCGGGACGGCGGTCCCGAATATAGCCGGTCCGACCCCCAGCTCAAGGGATCCGGAGGCGATCAACCATGGCCGACACGAGGACACGACACCGCTGGACCGACGCCGACATACCTGACCAGCAAGGCCGGACGGTCGTGGTCACCGGCGGCAACACCGGCCTGGGCTTCGAGACGGCTCGGATGCTCGCTCGGCGAGGAGCGAGCATCGTGTTGGCCTGCCGGAACGAGGAGAAGGCGGCGGCCGCGGCGGAGCGAATAGAGACCGTCGCCTCGCCCGATGCCGAAATCAGCACCGTGCCGCTCGATCTGGCTTCCCTGGCATCTGTTCACAGGGCCGCGGAGCGGCTGCGGGCCGAGCATCCCCGGATCGACCTGCTGATCAACAATGCGGGCGGAGTCAGGCCCCGGTATGGCCGCACAGAGGACGGCTTCGAACTGACGCTGGCCACGAATCATCTCGGCCCGTTCGCGCTGACCGGCCTGGTGCTGGACCGGCTGCTCACGACCTCTGGCTCGAGGATCGTGACGGTCAGCAGCATTGGCCACCGGCGTGGCCCCATCAACTTCGACGATCTTCAATCTGAACACGGCTACCGCTACAACCAGGCCTACTTCCAGTCGAAGCTCGCCAACCTGATGTTCACCTACGAGCTGCAGCGACGGCTCGCCGCCGCGGAGCGGGACACCCTCGCCGTGGCCGCGCACCCGGGAAACGCACGCACCGAGTTCGGCCGCGACATGAACGTGATGGTCCGGGCCGCGATGAGCCCGCGGCTACGGATCATCACGAGCTGGATGCTGCAAAGTCCGCATATGGGCGCCCTCGCGATCGCGCGTGCCGCGGCCGATCCGACTGCCCGCGGCGGGGACTACTACGGGCCGCCGGGACGCTCCCAGTTCACCGGCCATCCGGCCCGCGTCGAATCCTCCCCGCGGTCCCATGACCAGTCGGCGCAACTCCGCCTGTGGCAGGAGTCCGAACGCCTGACCGGCGTCACGGTCCCGCTCCCCCCGCCGTCGTACAGGCAGGCCTAGAGCTCGATCGAGCCGGTCCTTTGTCGCTCACGCCGCCGATCCCGACACGCAGTTCGCGCCCTCGGCGGGGCCGAGGCGAAGAGCCGCAAGCACAACTGGATGCCGCTTCCGCCGTCCCCCACGTCCCGGCGGGAACCGTCTCCGCGTAGCGGGGAAGGGACGCCGTAGCCATCACGGGTCATGATGAATCGCGTGGAGCTTCGCCAGCTGCGGTACTTCGTCGCGGTCGCTGAGCATCGTCATTTCGGGCGGGCGGCGCAGCAACTGCACATCGTGCAACCGGCGGTGAGCCAGCAGGTCCAGCGACTGGAACGCGAGCTGGGCCTGCCGCTGCTGGACCGGACGACCCGCCGCGTCAACCTGACCAGCGCGGGCGAACGCTTCCTGGACCACGCCCGCGAGGTGATCGACGCCGCCGACCGGGCCCAGGCGGCGATGCGGCTCCTGCGCGCCGAGTCCCCAGCGGAGCTGCGGCTCGGCACCACGACCGGTCTCGGCGGGCACCTCGCCCGCGCCCTCGACGACTTCACGCGACGCCGGCCTGGCGTCCGGGTCGAGCTGCTGCGGCTCCCCGAGGAGGAACGCCTGGCCCGGGTGTCCGCCGGGGACCTGCACGCCGCGTTCGTCCGGCGGCGAGCCGACGTGGCGATCCCGCGCGGACTCGTGATGGCCGACGTGCTGACCGACCCACTGGTGGCCGCTCTCCCGCAGGACGCCACCTCGCCCCGTCGCCGGACGGTTCGGCTCGCGGAGCTCGCGCCGTTGTCGATCCGGCTGCCCGAGCGGCAGGCGAACCCCCTGCTCGTCGATGCCGTCACGCAGGCGTGCCGGCAGGCCGGCTTCGAGCCGAGGTTGGGCCCGGCCGGCGACGATCAGGACACCCTGGCGCTGATCGCGGCTGGCCGGTCGAGCTGGACGGTGTTCTTCTCCCCCAAGGCCGACCTGCTGGAACGTCAGGGCCTGCCCGGCGTCGCGTTCCGACGGATCGCCGCGCCGCGGATCACGATCGTCACCGCCCTGGCCTATCGCCGCGCGGGCGGCCACCCGGCGGTCGCCGACCTCGCCGACGCCGTGCGCGCCACGTTCGCGCCGCTCTCGTCCTCGGACCTGGCTCAGCCCGGGTCGAGCTAGCGGACCGCGTTCCCCGTCCATGTCCCGCACAGGTGGGTCCTGCGACGATCAGAGGCATGACGAGCCTGGATCTGGTCACCGCCCGTCTGATCCTGCGTCCGATCACGGCCGCCGACGTGGCGGATGTGGTCGCCACCTCCTGGGCGGCCGGCCGGCCGGACCACTGGGCCGACGACTACCCGGACGACGGCGACCAGGGCATCGCCGAGCTGCTCAACCAGCGGCCGGAGCTGCTCGGCCCCCGCGGCCACCGCCAGATCATCGAACAGGGCCGCGGCCTGGTCGTCGGAGGGATCGGGCTCTTCTGGCCGCCGGTCGACGGCCGGATCGAGATCGGCTATGGCGTGGTGCCGTCCCGGCGAGGCCTCGGCTACGCCACCGAAGCCACCCTCGCGCTGGTCGAGTTCGCCTTCACCCTCCCGGGTGTGCGCACGATCTACGCCGACGTCGACCGGCTGAACCGACCGTCGATCCGGGTCCTGGTCAAGGCCGACTTCCTGCACGGCGAGACCAACGGCGATTTGGCCCGATTCCACCGCGACGCCCCGGCCGTCGAAGCCACGAACTGACCGACCGGCGGGCTACGGAAGACGGTGTTCGAGCGTCCCCGGTCCGCCGCGGGTCAGGAGGCCCAGGCGTGGGTGCGCAGGGCGACGATGCGGGGGTGGCGTTCCTCGACGCAGTAGCCGTACTCGACGCGGCGGCGCCAGACCGTGAGCCGGCAGGAGCCGCCCTCGACCGTCCAGGTGCGTCGGCCGACGCGGTCCTCGATCTGCACCGGCTGCGGAGTGAGCGGCTCGGCGGAGCGCCGGTGCGCCCAGGTGTGCGCGGCCTCCCATTCCGGGAAGCTGCCAACCAGCTCGCCGTCGCCGTCGAACACGAGGTAGGGGCGGGTCATCGTCGTCACGCCTTTCCAGGAGGCGGCGCGGGTTTCCCGAGCGTCCCGGCGCTGGCGCCGTGATCGGATCCCGGCCGCTCGAAGCGGTCGGGGACTTCCGGCCACGGACATCCCGCCGACCGCCACGCTGCGGTCGGCACCCGGACGACGAAATCGGCGCCGAAACGGACGCGGCCGGCCGCGCTGACCGGTCGCGCGTCGAAGGTGGCCGTCAGGCCCGCGGCAACCCGGTGGGCGCCAGAAATGACAACGGCGCGATCAGGTAGTCCACGAACGCGTTGTCGGCCGCGTAGGCCGCGGCCTCCAGCGGGGTGTCGAACGCCAGCACGACGCGGCGCGCCCGCCACGGGCCGCCCTCGAAGACGATCACGCCGAACTTCTCGGTCGCGTCGTCCGGCATCGGCCGCCGAGGCGGCGCAGGATCGGCGGGCGCGACGGCGGCCGGGCGATCGGCCGGCCGGATGCGCGCTCGCGGGGCGACACCACCGCAGGTGCGCGTACGTAGCTGGGAAGCCATGGGTACTCCAGGGGACGTCGTGCGCCGGAACGGCGGCCACCGCTGGTGGTCGCGCTTCCGTCAGCCCAATGCACCGGCCAGCTCGGCACGCGGGCCGCGGCCGCGTCGACGAGCGGGGTCGGGCCGGATCGGCGAGCGGGGAGGCCGGCGTTCCGGGAGGCCAGCGGCCTGGGAAGCCGGCAGCGAGGCCTGCTGGGACGTCGTAGCTCGCGCTCATCGCCCGCACTCCCCCCTGCATCGCTGCGGCCAACCTCTCACGCTGAGATGCGGACCTGCCACTCAAGGTGAGGACAGACCGGAAGCATGGCGCCCGCCGGACGCATATGCAAGAGCTTCTGTAAGGGTTTTGCTACGGGATGCTTCGACGCATGCGAGGACGGTGGCGGACCGGTGGCGAGATGGAACTACGAGTCGGACTCGACCGACTCAGTACGGACAGACCCGCGACCTGCGCGGCAACGCCTCGCGGCGCGTCCGGACCCGCGTCGGTGGGACGCGGGCAACGGCTCGGCCGGCCCCGTCGCCGGCGATTCAGAGACCACCCATGGACCCACCACTACCGGCGAGCCAGCGCCGTATCTCTCCGTAACGGCGGTCACGATGCCACCCAAGGCCGGAGGTCGCGTGACATTTGCGCCACCGGAATCGGGCCGGCCCGATGAAACCAACCACCACTCTTGGCCCATTACGTCGACGGCACCATCAGCGGCACTATTGGCCGCGAAAACGTCGACATCGGCGGCTAGCGCGCCAAAGCGGGCGGCGAGCCGACGGGGGTGGCGGCCGTGACAGCACCGAAGGGTCGCCCGTCGACGGCCGGCCGGCAGCCGGAACCGAGCCGGCCCGAAGGTGGAGCCGCGTCGGCGCCGGGAGGTGGGCCCGAGCGCCAGCCCGGCGCGCCCGACGGAGGGGAGACGACCATGGCGACCAGCGGCGGTCCGACGGTGCGCAGGCGCCGCCTCGGTTCCGAGCTGCGCCGGCTGCGGGAGGCCGCGGGCGTCTCCGTCGACCAGGTGTGTGACCTGCTGCGCTGCTCGGTCTCGAAGGTGAGCCGGCTGGAGAACGGCCGGGTCCCGGTGCGGACGCGGGACGTGCAGGACCTGCTGAGCCTGTACGGCGTGCATGACGACGAACGCCGGGAAGCCTTGCTGGCACTGGCCCGCGAGTCCCGCCGGCACGGGTGGTGGCACGACTATCACGACGTCGTCCCGGCCTGGTTCGAGATCTACATCGGGCTGGAGGAGGACGCCGCCTCGATCAGCGTCTACGAGTCCCAGTTGGTGCACGGACTGCTACAGACGGCCGACTACGCCCGGCACGTGATCCGCGCGGAGGCGCCGGAGAGCCCGGACGACGAGGTGGAGCGAAAGGTCGCGCTGCGGCTGGACCGCCAGGGCCGGCTGACCGGGGAGAACCCGCCGCGGCTCTGGGTAATCCTCGACGAGGCGGTGCTGCGCCGCCCGGTCGGTGGCCCAGTTGTCATGCGGGGTCAACTGGAATGGCTACGCAAACAGGCTGAACTTCCCAACGTGACGATCCAGGCCCTCCCGTTCGCGGTCGGCGCACACGCCGGACTAGGTAGCACATTCTCCATTTTGGGCTTTCCGGACTCCGGCGACCACGACGTGGTCTATATCGAAGAGGCGGCCGGAAGCCTCTACCTGGAACGCGCTTCGGAAATCCGACGCTATAGAGTGAAGCTCGACTACCTGATGGCCTCTGCGCTGAGTCCGGAGGAGTCGATTCAGATGATTTCATCCATAGCGGAGGAAATGAAGTGAACAAATACGAGAAGCCGTCTCTCGCCGGTGTGGAGACTGCCCGGCTGGGTTGGCGGACCAGCAGCTACAGCAATGGTGCCGGCGGCATGTGCGTCGAGGTGGCACCGCTCGGCCACGGCATGGTGGTGCGGGACTCGAAGAACCCCGCGGGTGCCGTCCTGGCGTTCTCGGCCGCCGAGTGGGACGCGTTCCTCGCCGGCGCTCGCGACGGCGAGTTCGACCTGCGTTCGGTGACTGCCTGACGCGACGCCTCCCCGCACGCGGGTGTGGCCCGCGCCGAGGAAGCCCCGTACCAGGAAGGCCGATGACGATCCCAGCGGGAACACCGCCGTGGCCGCCGTTGCCTTCCCGCACGCACGAGTGATCCAGCCGGCACGGCCCCGCCCGCGCGGCCGGCTGAAGAGGCGCCCGGCCTGGCCGGCCAGCCGTTCCCGGCTGCCGGCCAGGGCCGGCCAGCGCCCTACCGCGACTCGCCGCGACGCCGGCGCGGTCCGGTCCCGGACGAGCTGGCCGCGAGGTGCCTGAACGTACGCCCGCGGCCCCGCCAAGAGCCGATCCAACCCGCCCGGGCCGCCCAATTCCAGCAGCGGAGCAGCAGGGCGTCGAGAAGGCGCAAAGCGCCCCGGCGGCCAGCCTCCAGCGCTCGCCGCATCCGTCCTTCCTCGACCGGCCGATCCCGATCCCTCCAGCCTCGATGTCCCTGCGTAACGGGGCGTTGTCGGAACGGCGTGGTAGGCCGGGGAACGAAGCCACCGTGTCGAACGTCCCAACACGGCCGTTTTGGCTCTTGCATGACCGGCAAACGTCACGCACTCTTGTAGAGGTTCGGTCGGGCTGCGTTGATCTGACGTTCACCCGGTTGCGCCAGTCGGTGTGTGTCTGTGTCAGTCGGTGAGTCTCGGAGCGGTCAGCCGCCCCCGCCGACGGCCCGTCCGCACACCGCCGCGGCGGCCCACCGGACCGGCACGGGCGTGGAGAAGGCGGACCTCCGCCGGCAGGACGACAGGAGCAGGCAGTCGTGATCGCCAACCGGACCCGCACGGCCGCAGGGCCGCGACTGGCTCCGGCACGCGCGCGCCGCCCATCGTCTACTCCAACCGGCGCAGTGCTGTTTCCCCGGCTCCGGTCCGGGCCCGCTGGTGCCGCGCTCCGTCAGCGGCCGTCACCCGGGCCGCTGGCCACCGGGCGATCGCCCGCTCGGGTAGCCGCGGCCCTAGGCCAGGCCCGGTCCGCCGCACCGATCCTTGGTCCGCTGGCCGCGCCCTCCTGGTAGCGGCGCCCCGGACCTCTTTTCACCGCAGCTTCGCGGCGGCCTTCGCGCCGCCACCCGCTCGCAGCGTCGCGACGGCTCCCGTTCAGCTTTGCCAGCGTTCGCGACCTGTCGGCTCTCCTGCAGTTCTCCATCTGTCCCCCGGTTCTGGGAGGTGATCGCCGTGGCCACTGCCACGACAAACCTGCTCAACACCCCGCTCGACGACCCGCGCGCCGAGCGGGTCCGGCGAGCCGCGCTGACGGCGTACGTGGACGGCAAGATCACCTATGCCCAGGCGAACTCTCGCGTTCGCAAGGCCATCGAGCGCTTCCACGCCTGATCGAGCGCCGGTCGACCGGTGCGCCTCCCCTTGGTGCCAGTGATCGCTGTCTAGGCCCTCAGGTGGTTGTAGAAACGCCCGAATCGCAACCACCCGAGGGCCAAAACGGCGATCAGGGCCGCCCCCGGATCGGGCGGAGCGACGGCGGCGCCGGCCCGGCGCTAGAGCAGCAGCAGGCCGCGGCCGGCGACGCCGACCGACAGGCGCTGGCCCCAGGAC
Source organism: Frankia sp. AgB1.9 (assembly GCF_016786355.1). Classification (GTDB taxonomy): domain Bacteria; phylum Actinomycetota; class Actinomycetes; order Frankiales; family Frankiaceae; genus Pseudofrankia. Next base: position 308 of record NZ_JADWYX010000195.1, on the reverse strand, counting down.
AGCCGGATCGCGTCGCTCTCGATCCCGTCGCCGAACACGACCATGCGCTCGGACTCGACGGTGAGCTCGAGCCGGGCCGCTCCGGTCAGGAAGCCGTCCGTGTAGGCGGTGCCCGTCATCGGTGACGGCCACGCCTCGCGGACGAACCAAAGGAGCTGCCCGGACGCGGGGGGGGGGCGGGGGGGGGGGGGGCCGCCCCCCCCCCCGCCCCCGGGCGCCCCCCCCCCCCCCCCGCCACCAGACTGGCGGAGCTGGGCTACCAGACGCTCTGGCTGCCCGGCGGCCAGGGCAACAACCTGGCCCAGATC
>NZ_JADWYX010000194.1 GCF_016786355.1 Frankia sp. AgB1.9 | reverse complement strand
TTGTGACGGTTGGTGAAAGTGATGATCCGATCGACATCAAGGTGGTCAAAGCCCCAGGCGACCGCTGCGGTCGCGGGCGGGGGGGCGGGGGCGGGGGGGGGGGCGGGGGGGGGGCCGGGGGGGGGGGCCCCCCGCCCCCCCCCGGGGGGGGGGCCCGGGCTGGTCTACGTCGAGACGGTCCGCAACACGCCCCCGCTCGTCCTGATCCTGTTGTTTGTGTACGGACTACCGAAGACCGGCGTCCGCTACTCGCTGTTCGTCTCGGCCGTTCTGGTGCTGGGCGGCTACACCGGCGCCTTCGTCTCCGAGGCACTGCTGTCGGGGATCCGTTCGGTGCCTGTCGGGCAGGCGGAAGCGGCCCGCTCACTGGGCCTGACCTTCACCGGGACCCTGCGCCACGTCGTGCTGCCGCAGGCGTTCCGTACGGTGGTCCCGCCGTTGGGCGCGCTGTTGTCCGCGTTGGTCCGCAACACCTCGCTGGCCGCCCCGATCGGCGTCCTGGAGCTCACCGCCCGGGCCGGTCAGCTCAACACCTCCGATCCCAGTCCCGTCTGGATCTACCTCGCCGCGGCCGCGGCCTACCTGGTCGTCACGCTGCCCCTCGGCGGGGTCATCCGCCTCGTCGAGCGCCGGGTAGCGGTGACCCGGTGACCGTTCTCTATGACGAACCCGGGCCACGGGCCCGGGCCTGGATCGCGGTCGGCTCCGCTGTCACGGTCGGGCTCGTCGGCCTCGCGGTCACGGTCGCGGTCCTGCGGCTGGCCTCGCATCACCAGCTGGACCGCGCGCGCTGGACGTTCGTCACCAACCCCGCCATCCTGCGGTTTCTCGCGTTCGGCCTGCTCAACACGCTGAAGGTGGCGGCCGTCGCCGGCACGCTCGCGCTGGCGATCGGCTGCCTGCTCGCGCTCTGCCGGCTCGCTCCGCTGGCGCCGCTGCGGGCCGTCGCGGCGGCATACACGCACTTCTGGCTGGCGATCCCGGTCCTGCTGCTGATCTACTTCATCGGGCTCGGACTGCCGACGATCGGCCTGGACCTCCCGGTCTTCTGGTTTCTCGTCCTGGGCCTGACCCTGTACAACAGCGCCTTCTTCGCGGAGATCTTCCGGACCGGCATCGTCGCCCTGCCTTCCGGTCAGCGCGAGGCCGCCGCGGCGCTCGGCCTCGGCTTCTGGCCTGCGATGCGGCTCGTCGTGCTGCCCCAGGCCATCCGCCGGATGGTGCCGTCGCTGCTCAGCCAGTTCATCGTGCTGCTCAAGGACACGTCGCTCGGTTTCGTCCTGCCCTACCCGGAGCTGCTACGCCGCGGGCAGATCACCGGGCAGTACGCACAGTCGGTCCTGCAGAGCTACGTCGTCGTCGCGATCGCCTACGTCGCGGTGAACGCCAGCCTGTCCTACCTGGTGCGGCGGCTGGAGGCCAGGCAGCGCCGGTCCGGCCGGCGGGTGCCGGGCGCAGCGCCGACCGCGCGGAACCCGCAGGTCCCCGACTCTAGCCAGACTCAATCGAAAGGTTTAGATATATGTATGCGGACGTCGGCAGACACCGCGCCGGACGCCCAGGAGGACGATGTTCACCCAGACGCCAGACCAGGCCCTGTTAGAGACCACGACCGAGCAGTACCTCGCCGCCACCTACCCCGCGGCGCGGATTCGTGACCTGTCCCGGCGGGAGTCGACGTTCGACGCCGCCGAGTGGAAGCAGGGCGCCGAGCTCGGCTGGACGGCACTGCTCGTTCCGGAGGGCTCCGGCGGTGGCTCGATCAGCGGCAACGGGCTCGCCGACCTTCTCCCCGTCGCGTTCCAGTTCGGTCGCCACGCAGCCCCCGGGCCACTGATCGGGACCAACGTCGTCGCCGCGGCGCTGGGCCGGTGGGGTTCGAAAGACCGCCACGGCGAGCCCTTGTCCGCGTTGCTCGACGGTGGTGCCACGGCTGCCTGGGCGCCAGCCCCGCGACGGCACCGGGCCGCCCCCAGCAACGCGCCAGTGCGGGCGGTTCGGTCGGGCGACGGCTTCGTCCTCGACGGGACGCTGCCCCGGGTCGAGACCGGAGCGCCGACCGGCTACCTCCTGGTCGCCGCGCTGGTCGACCACGATGCACCGTCGCACTTTCTCGTCCCGTTGGACGCTCCCGGGGTGCAGGCCGCCCCGCTGCGCGGCCTCGACCTCGTCCGGCGCTACAGCGCGGTCACCTTCCGGGAGGCGGCCGTGGCGGCGAGCGCCCAGGTCGGCGGCGCCGTCGACGACGAGTTCCTGCTCGATCTGACGGCCGTCCTGCAGGCCGGCGAGATCGTCGGCGCGATGGAACGCGCGTTCGCCATCACCCTGCAGTGGACGCGGGACCGGTACTCGTTCGGCCGCCCGCTCGGGTCCTACCAGGAGATCAAGCACCGGATGGCCGACCTGCGCACCCAGCTGGAGGCGAGCGCCGCGGTCACCGAGAAGGCCGCCCGACGCGTCGGCGAGGGCGCGCGTGACGCCAGCACCTGGGCGAGCGCGGCCAGGGCGCACGCCGGGCGGGTCGGCCCCGAGCTGATCCAGGACTGCGTCCAGCTGCACGGAGGCATCGGCGTCACCTTCGAGCACGACCTGCACCTGTACCTGCGCCGGGCCACCGTCGACGCCCAGCTGTTCGGCACGCCGGGCTCCTTCACCGAACGAGTCGTCCGGCTGACCGAGGCCGCCATGGAGGGTGCGAAGTGAGCGAGACCGCGATCGACGTCGACGCGTTCGCGGCGCGGGCCCGGGCCTGGCTGGCCGAGAACCTGCCGCCGGCCGACCTCACCAGGGACACGTTCTTCCTCTACGCCGCCACCCACCCGACCGACGAGGAGGTGCTGGCCCGGGCCGCGACGTGCCGCGAGCTGCAGCGCCGGCTCTTCGACGGCGGGTTCGCCGGCATCTGCGTGCCGCGGGAGTACGGCGGGCAGGGGCTGACCCCGGCGCACCAGGCCGCGTTCAACCGGGAGATCAAGGGCTACGACTACCCGGCCGAGATCCAGGCGTCGACGTTCATCCCCTGCATGGCCGTGCTGCTGGAGTTCGGGACCGAGGAGCAAAAGCTGCGCCACATCCCGCGGATGCTGCGCGGCGAGGAGATCTGGGTCCAGCTGCTGTCCGAGCCGGGCGGCGGCTCGGACGCCGCCGGCGCGGTCACCACCGCGACCCGGGACGGCGACGGCTGGGTGCTGAACGGCTCGAAGATCTGGACGACGGCCGGCTGGTGGGGCGACTGGGCGCTCTGCCTGGCCCGCACGAACTGGGACGTCGAGAAGCACCGCGGGCTGACGGTGTTCAGCCTGCCGATGTCCGCGCCCGGCCTGCAGATCCGCCAGATCGAGCTGGTGAACGGCTCGACGGACTTCTGCCAGGAGTTCCTGACCGACGTGGTCGTGCCCGACGCCGACCGGATCGGGGACGTCGACGCCGGCTGGACCGTGATGACCCGCTGGCTCTACCACGAGCGGACCATCTCCGGCGGCTCCCCCTACGTGACCGGGGGCGGGAACCGGCCGAACGACGGCCCCTACGAGCCCACGGCCATGATCGAGGCCGCCCGCGGCCTCGGGACGATCGACGACAGTGGCACCCGGGCCCTCATCGGCGAGGCCCAGACGAGCGCCCTGGTCCTGCGGGCCCTGGTCGAGTCGGTCACCCGCAAGATGGCCACCGGGGTGCTCCCCCACCACGCCGCCGCGATGCCACGGCTGTTCGGTGGGACAGCGAACGCCCGCCGCGCGGCGCTCGCGACCGAGCTGTACGGCGACGCCGGCGTGGTCTGGGCGCCCGACGACGAGAGCTCAGCCCAGGTCGGGCTCGGCTTCGTGATCCGCCAGGCCGCGTGCATCGGCGGCGGCACGACGGAGATGGCCCGCAACGTCATCGCCGAACGGCTGCTCGGCATGCCCCGCGAGCAGCGCGCCGACGCCGACGTCTTCCGGGACGTGCCCCGCGGGCCGTAGGCCGAGGTACCGGGGCCGGGGGGCTTGGCGACGGCCGGTCTGGCGGCTAGAAATATCTATATCTCTTCGATGCTGGTCGGGAGGCTCGCATGGCGGTTGACCGAGGACCCGGCCTCGCGCCGGTGTACCGGGACGACCCCCGTCTCGCCCCGCTCGTCGGCCCGGGAGCGCCGTTCGAGCTCGAGGACATCGTGCTCGACGGCGTCGCGCTGCGGGACTTCGTGCGCGCGCCGCGCACCATCGTCGACGTCTTCGAGCTGGGCGCCGCGCACGAGGCGCTCGTGAACATCGTCTACGAGGACGAGCGGCTCACCTTCGCCGAGGTGCGGGGCCGGGCCCGCGGCCTGGCCCGCGAGCTGCGGTCGACCTTCGGCGTCCGGCCGGGCGACCGGGTCGGCATCGCCATGCGCAACCTGCCGGAGTTCGTGATCGGTTTCTGGGGGGCCGCGCTGGCCGGAGCGGTCGTGGTGCCGCTGAACTCGTGGTGGGCGGGTGGCGAGCTCACGTACGCGTTACGCGACGCCGGCGTCGCGGTGCTGTTCGCCGACGGCGACCGCTGTGACAGCGTCCGCGCGGCCGGCCGGCCCGAGGGCCTCGCGCTGATCGGGGTGCGCACGAACGCCGGCGACGTCGCCTTCGACGAGCTGACGGCCGGTCCGCCGCTGGCGGACGACGAGGTCGCCCGGCTCGGCCGCGACGACCCGGTCACGCTCCTGTACACGTCCGGTACGACCGGTCGGCCCAAGGGAGCGCTCAACACCAACCGCGGGATGACCGCCAACCTGTGGAACATGGCGTTCGCCTCTGTGCGGGAGGCCATCGTCGCCGGGCGGCCGCCGGCACCGGTCCGCCAGTCCTCGACGATCTCGACCGGGCCGCTGTTCCACATCGGGGGGATCTCGGCCATCGTCGGGGCTCCGCTCGGCGGCGCGAAGATGGTGCTGATGCACCGGTGGGACGTCCGCGAATGGGCGCGCCTCGCGGTCGAGGAGGCCGTCACGACGCTTGGCGGCGTCCCGGCCGTCGCGCGCCAGATCCTCGAATATCCCGGAGTCGGCGAGCTCGGCCTGGACGTGCGGGTCTTCCCGATCGGCGGCGCCGCCGTACCCCCCGACCTGGTGGCGCTTGCGACCAAGGTGTTCGGCACCGAGGTCGCGCTTCTGAACGGTTACGGCCTGACGGAGACCACCTCGGCCGTGGTGACGAACGTCGGCGTCGAGTTCGCGGCTCATCCGGACAGCGTGGGGCGGCCCAACCTCACCGCCGACGTCAGGACCGTCGACGCCGCCGGCACGCCGCTGCGTACCGGCGACACCGGCGAGCTCTGCTTCCGCTCACCGCAGGTCGCGCGTGGCTACTGGAACGACGAGGCCGCGACGCGGGCGTCCTTCCAGGACGGCTGGTTCCGCTCGGGCGACATCGGCTACGTCGACGCCGAGGGCTTCGTGCACGTCGTCGACCGGTTGAAGGACGTCGTCATCCGCGGCGGCGAGAACGTCTACTGCGCCGAGGTGGAGGCCGTCCTGCACGAGCACCCGGACGTCGCCGAGGCCGCGGTGGTCGGGGTCGACGACCGGAGCCTGGGCGAACGGGTCTGTGCCGTCGTGGTCCCCCGGCCCGGCACGTCACCGACCCTGGCGAGCCTGCGGGAGTTCGCCCGAGGCCGCCTCGCCGGGTTCAAGTGCCCGGAGGCACTGGTGATCCTGCCCGAGCTTCCCACCACCGCCACCGGCAAGGTCGCCAAGACCGCGCTGCGCGCGCAGGTCACCGAGGCAGTCACCGAACGGACCTGGTGACCGGCGCGGTCACGCCGCAGCCTGCCCCTGAAAGACCGATCAACGTCCTCTGGCCCAGGACCGTTGGTACGCCCGAACGAAAGTCAGACTTCGCCATCCGAACAGTCGGATGGCGACCGCAGGACCAGAACGAGTGAGGTGCGGCCATGAGCGATACAACCACCGAGACGGCCCCGACGACCCAGGCTGCGCACCGGCGGGAGACCTTCCGGTTCGCCGAGGCGCTGCCGCTGCACGAGTCCGGCATGATGTCGATGCCGGTGATGACCCCCGAGGCACCCGAGCAGTTCCTGGAGTGGGTCTCGGGCGGTGGCCAGGTCGTCAAGGTGCTCTTCGGTGACCCGGAGGCCGGGGGCACCAGCCTGGTGTGGTCGCGGTTCGGCCCGGGCTACGTGCTGCCGCGCCATTCCCACAGCGCCGACTGCCTGTACTACGTAACCCGCGGCGAGCTGCGGATGGGCGCCACCGTCCTGGGCGAGGGCGACGGGTTCTTCCAGCCGGCCGACCGCCCCTACACCTACACCGCCGGCCCCGACGGCGTGGAGATCCTGGAGTTCCGCACGACCAGCCCGTTCGACATGCGGATCACCGAAAGCCTCCCCGGCTGGGGACGCGTCGTGGACGCGGTACGGGCCCACCGCGACGACTGGGCGACCCAGCCCAAGGTCTGACCGGGCGGCTCCGTCCGAAAGCAGCTGGAAAGACCCACCTACCGAGAAGAGGCCAATGGTGTCCCGCGCCATGGACTGCCTGGTGAACGTCGACTTCGGCGACAACAAGCAGCCGGACTGGATGGTCCGCGTCAAGGAGGACTACTTCAAGGGCGGTGACTCGTTCTTCAAGAGCCCCGAACTGAACGAGCTGCTCGACGACATGGACGCGAACGGCGTCGAGAAGGCGATCCTGATCGCGAAGGTCGGCAAGACCGACGGGCGGGCGTTCCAGTTCGCCGAGGCCCGCCCGGACCGTTTCGCCCTCGCGCTCGGTGGGTTCAACCTGCTGCGCCCGATGCCGACGGTCCGCGCGCTGGAGTCGTACGTCCGCGACTACCCGGTCGCGTGCACGAACGTCGGCCCGAGCTTCTGGGGCGACGGCATGTACCCGCCCACCGACCCGGTCTACTTTCCCCTCTACACGAAATGCTGCGAGCTTGAGCTGCCGCTGTGTGTCAACACCGGCATTCCCGGGCCGCCGCTGCCGGCCGAGCCGCAGAACCCGATCCACCTCGACCGGGTCTGCTACCGGTTCCCCGAGCTGAAGCTCTGCATGATCCACGGCGCCGACCCCTGGTGGGACACCGCGATCCGCCTGATGATCAAGTACAGCAACCTGCGTCTGATGACGTCGGCCTGGTCGCCGAAGCGGCTGCCGGCCTCGCTGCTGCACTTCATGGCCACCCGCGGCAAGGAGCGCGTCATCTTCGCCTCCGACTACCCGGTGCTGTCCTTCCAACGGACCCTGACCGAGGCCGCAGCGCTCGACCTGACCGACGAGGTCCGCGACAACTGGCTCTACGCGAACGCCGACGCCTTCTTCTTCGGCGGCAAGGCCTCGTCCTGACGACCGCGGGTCCACGACGACAGCGGGTCCACGACGACAGCTGGTCCACGACCGGCCGGAGGCTCCGATGACTGATCTCTACTGGGATCCGATCGCTCCCGAACTGCGCGACGATCCCTATCCGCTGTGGCGGCGGTTACGCGACGAGGCGCCCGTCTACCGCAACGACCGCCTCGACTTCTACGCGCTGTCCCGCTTCGACGACATCGAACTGGCCCATCGCGACGCCGAGACGTTCAGCTCCAGCCACGGCACCACCCTCGAGACGATGGCGCCGGATCCCTACGACACGGCGATGATCATCTGGCTCGACGCGCCGAAACACACCACGCTGCGCAAGCTCGTGTCCCGCGCGTTCACCGTCCGGCGGGTCACGATGCTGGAGGAGCGCATCCACGCGATCTGCGCGCAGCTTCTCGACCCCCAGGTCGGCTCCGGCGGTTTCGACTACGTCCAGGACTTCGCCGCGATCCTGCCGCCCACGGTCATCTCGATCCTGCTCGGTGTTCCCGGCAGTGAGCGCGAGGAGCTGCGCCACATCGTCGACAACGTCTTCCACATGGAAGAAGGCGTCGGCATGAACAACGAGACGTCGCTGGCCGCGCTTACCGAGCTCGGGCAGCGCCTCGGCGCCCATTTCGCCGACCGGCGGACCAACCCCCGCGACGACGTGTTCACCGACCTGGTCAACGCCGAGGTCGCCGACGAGGTGACCGGTGAACCGCGGCGGCTCACCGACGAGGAGCTGGCCAGCTTCGCGATCCTGCTGTTCAGCGCCGGGAGCGAGACCGTCGCCCGCCACCTCGGCTGGGCCGCGAGCGCGCTCGACGAGCACCCAGACCAGCGGGCCGAGCTGGTGCGGGACCCCGGGCTGATCCCGGGCGCGATCGAGGAGATCCTGCGCTACGAGCCGCCGTCACCGGTCAACGCCCGGTGGACGACCCGCGACGTGACCCTGCCGGGCGGGACGATCCCGGCGAACTCCCGCGTCATCCTCATCACCGGCTCGGCCGGCCGGGACGAGCGCAAGTACGCGGACCCGGACCGGCTCGACGTCCACCGCAAGCTCGACCTGCACATGACCTTCGGCTACGGCGTCCACTTCTGCCTCGGGGCGGCGCTGGCCCGGCGCGAGGCCAGGATCGGCCTGGCGGAGACGCTGCTGCGGTGGCCGCAGTGGTCGGTCGACCGCGCCCGCACCGAGATGCTCTACACCAGCACCGTCCGCGGCCCGCTGCGTCTGCCGATCCAGGTCTGACCAGCCGCTCATCCACACGCGGCTCCCGGCTCACGCCAGCCGCGTATCAGGCATGCACCTGTGTTCTCGGAAGGATGCCCCCGTCATGGTGGAGAACAGTTTCCAGAATTCCTATGGGCCGTGGGTTCTGGTGGCCGGCGCGTCGATGGGGATCGGTGCCGCGCTGTCGCATGAGGCGGCCCGTCGTGGTTTAAACGTCGTTCTGCTGGCTCGCGGCAAGGACCAGTTGGAGGTGACGGCGGCCGAGGTCGCCGCCCAGCACGGCGTCGAGGTGCGCACGATCGCCGCCGACCTGGCGTCGCCCGACATCGGCACCGTGGTGGCCGACGCGACGAAGGACCTCGACATCGGCCTGTTCGTCTACAACGCCGCGGTCGGGCCGAACAGCCGCTTCGTCGACGGTGACCTCGACCTGCACCTGCTCAGCGTCGACGTCAACTGCCGCACCCCGGTGATCCTGTGCCACCACTTCGGCCGCAGGCTGATCGATCGCGGCCGCGGCGGGATCGTGATGATCAGCTCGATGGGCGGCACCCAGGGCGCGGTCAACTTCAGCACCTACAACGCCGGCAAGGGCTTCCAGTGGATTCTCACCGAGTCGCTGTGGACCGAGCTCGCGGACAACGGCGTCGACGCGGTCAACGTGTTCGTCGGCGCGACGTCGTCGCCGAACTACAACTCCTTCCAGGAGACGCTCGACCCCGAGCTGTGCAACCGCGTCGACACGGACGACCCGCTCGACCGGGCCCGCTCGCGGCTCCTGCGGCCCAGCACGCCACAGGAGGTCGCGACCGCGTCGTATGACGGCCTCGGCCACGGACCGGTGGCCTACACCCACCCCGACGACGCGTTCGTCTCCGAGCGGTGCTTCGCGCTGCCCCGGTCCGAGGCGACCGGCGTGTGGCGGGCCCTGCAGGAGACCTCGACCCGCCGGCCCGACAAGGTCGCCCGTTGAACCGGCGCCTGCGGGTGGTGCAGTGGACCACCGGCAAGACCGGCAGCGCGGCCGTCCGCGGCATGGTCGGCCACCCCGTGCTCGACCTGGTGGGCTGCTACGCCTACTCGCCGGACAAGGTCGGGCGGGACGTCGGTGAGCTGTGCGGGATCGACCCCATCGGTATCACCAGCACCGACGACATCGACGCGCTTCTCGCGCTCGAGCCCGACTGCGTCTCCTACATGGCGTACCGGCCGAACTTCGATCACCTCGAGCGGATCCTCGAATCGGGCGTGAACGTCGTGTCGACGCACTACATGATGGCCGGGTTCGGCTACGGCGAGCACGCCACCCACCGGCTGCGCGACGCCTGCCTGCGGGGCGGCTCGTCGCTTTACGCCTCGGGCATCTACCCCGGCCACGCGCCGATGGTCGCCCTCGCCGCGAGCGCCATGTGCAGCCGCGTCGAACGGCTCTCCGTCCTGGAGTCACTCGACATCTCCGGCTACGCCAACGAGCAAATGTTCCGCGCCCAGGGCTTCGACCTCGATCCCGACGACCCGGCCGCCCGCGAGGCCTGCGAGGCGTCCTGCGGCTCGTTCAAGGATCAGATCCCGGTACTCGCGAACGCCCTCGGCCTGCGGCTCGACGGCGTCGGCTTCCGGGTCGAGTTCGCCACCGCCAACCAGGACACCGACTTCGGCTACATGACCGTCAAGAAGGGACGTATCGCCGGTTTCAAGGGCACCGTCTCCGGCGACAAGGACGGACGCTCGCTGATCGAGTGCAGCTTCGTCTGGAAGCTCGGCGAGGACATGACGCCCAACTGGCCGGTCACCCACGGGTACGTCATCGAGCTCGACGGCGTCCCCGGGGTGCGCGTCCGCCTGGAGCCCCAGGGCGACCACCTCGACGGCACCGTCACCACCGCCATGCCCGCCGTCAACGCGATCCCGCTGGTATGCGCCGCACCCCCAGGCATCGTGAACCTCATGGACCTCCCCCTCGTCCGCGCGGCAGGCCAGTTCCGCCCCTGACCGGCACCGGCGCCCCCCCCGCCCCGCGGGGGCGGCCGGCCCCGCCCCCCCGGGCCCACCCCCCCGGGGGCGCCGGGCGGGGGGGGGCGGGCGCGG
>NZ_JADWYX010000193.1 GCF_016786355.1 Frankia sp. AgB1.9 | reverse complement strand
AAGGATCCCCAGAACGCAACGAAGATCATCGATGTCTATTTGATCTTGTTGGCGCGGGTCTTAACTTAGCGGTATTGTCCCGCAACCTGCTGCGCTTTCTCTGCCAGCAGGCCGGGTCGTTCGTGGCCTACGTGATCGCTTTCATGATGCTGTGGATCGTGTGGCGGCAGCACCACGTCCTGTTCGACAAGATCGAGGGGCTGTCACCCCGGCTGATCGGCTGGCATTTCCCGTTGCTCCTGCTGATCGGATTCCTGCCCTATCCGACAACCGTCCTCGGGCACCACACCGATAATCCGGCCGCGGCCGCGATCTACGCGCTCGCCGTTGGCGCGCTCCTCATCTGCAGATCGGCCGTGCAAAGCCAGGCACTCAAGGACGGACTGCTGCGCGAGGATGTCGACGTCGACCGGTTCCGCGTCGACTCCCGCGTCTCGTGGATCGTCGCCTGCTATTTCCTGGCCACCGTGGCGCTGGTCTGGTGGACGCCCTGGGTCATCGTCGCCTGGCTGGGAGCCAATGTTCTCGGAGCAGTCATCCCCCGTCTCCTGGCGGACCGATCGGAAGCCGATGGAACGACATGAGATCGAGGCTTTCCTCGCGCTCGCCGAAGAGCTGCACTTTCGGCGTACCTCGGAGCGGCTCGGACTGGCGCAGGGCCGGGTCAGCCAGACCATCAGGAAACTCGAGCGCCAGATCGGGGCCCCGCTGTTCGAACGCACCAGTCGGCGGGTCGCGCTCACCCCGGTCGGCCGGCAGCTACGCGACGACCTCGCGCCGGCGTACCGCCAGGTCGAGGAGGCGATGGCGCGGGCCGTCGCGTACGGAAAAGGGGTCAGCGGCGTGCTCCGGGTCGGCTTCTCCTCGCCCTGGGCAGCCGATCGCATCCTCGAGGCGGGCAAGGTGTTCCGGCACCGGCATCCCGACTGCGCGGTCAGCCTGCGCGAGGTGCAGCTCACCGATCCACTCGGCCCGCTGCGCGCGGGTCAGCTCGACCTTCAGCTCACCGAGTTCCCGGTCGCCGAGCAGGACCTGACGACCGGCCCGGTCGTCTTCTCCGAACCGGCCGCCCTCATGGTCCCGGCGCGGCACCCGTTCGCCCGGCGCGAATCGGTCTCGGTGGAGGACCTTGCCGGGGCATCGCTCGTGACCGTGGTCGGCGACATCCCCCGGCACTGGATGGACCACATCTATCCCCGGCACACGCCGACGGGCCGGCCGATCGCCCACGGGGCGCAGGCGACCTACTGGCCCGAGGTGCTCTCGCTCGTCGCCGCCGGTCGGGGAGTGTCACCGGCCGCGTCACGCGCGGCGGACTATCACGCACGGCCCGGCATCGTCTTCGTGCCGGTACGCGACGCGCCGCCGATCGAGTACGGCCTGATCTGGCCGACCAGTGGCCATACGGCGCGAGTCCGCGCCTTCGTCGACGCCGTACTCGAACCGCGGCCCGACCTCCCGGTCACCGGACGATCAAGCGGCGTGCCGCACTGACTGATAGCACGTGGCGATCTCGTGGCTCGTGGTCAGCCAGATGTCCGGTTGGGCAGCCAGCCAGGCCAGTACCTCGTCGAGATACCGGGCTCGAAACGCCTGGCCGATCACGAACGGATGCAGGGCGAGTGCCATCACCCGGCCGCCCTGCACGGCATCGGCACGCAGCTGCTCGTACTGGTCCTTGACGATCTGGACGAACTCCGGCCCGGTGACGCCCTTGCCGAACAGGCCCAGGTCGTTGATCTCGACCGTGTACGGAACACTGATCATTCCCGGAATATCGAGTGGGTACGGCTGGTCGTCGTTGGTCCAGTCCAGGACGTATTCCAGGCCCAGCTCGGCGAGCAGCGCGGGAGTCTCGAATGTCTCGGTCAGCCCGGGCCCAAGCCAGCCGCGCGGCCGCCGGCCGGTCGCCCCGGCGATGGTGTCGACGAGCTCGGTCAGCTCGACGCGCTCGGTGTCGCGGTCCATCCCGGCGTGCAGCACCGAGTTGGTCCGCCCGTGGGCCACCCAGGTCCAGCCGCGCTCCAAGCCGGCCTTCACGATCTGCGGATAGTGGGCGACGACCTCCGAGTTGAGCAGGACGCTCGCCGGCACACCATGCCGGTCAAGGATCTCGGCAACCCGCCAGATACCCACCCGGGGCCCATAGTCGCGCCACCCGTAGTTGAGCGCGTCCGGGACCAGATCCGCGGTACCCGGCCAGATGCTCGTAGACGGCAGATCGACGTGAAAATGCTCGACGTTGAGCCCAATATAGGTGGCCACACGGGCGCCGCCAGGCCAGTGCAGCGGCGCGCGCTCGGTGATGGGCTGAAAAGAGAAGGGAACCCTGTTCGATGCCATGGGCTTATCCTTCGCGGCAACCGCCGCCGGAACGAGATCGTTCACTTCTACGATCGATGAGCGGAACTCACCAATCGGGGTCGGCAAGCCGGGAGGCAGACCTGTGGTAGTCGTCCCCTACGGACGCCACCCCGAACAGACCGCGGAGGTGACTCTCCCCGTCACGATGGCCGGCCCCGTGCCGCTCGTTCTGCTGTTCCACGGCGGGTTCTGGCGCCACGCGTTCGACCGTGACCACGTCCGACCGATAGCGACCGCCCTCGCGGCTCACGGCTACGCCGTCGCGAACATCGAGTACCGCCGCGTCGGCGGGGGCGGCGGCTGGCCGAACACGCTGGTCGACGCGGCCACCGCCACCGACACGCTGCCCACACTCCTCGGCTCCTTGAACACCGCGGGCGGCATTGGACCGGTGATCGCGGTTGGGCACTCCGCGGGCGGACACCTCGCCCTCTGGAGCGCGCTTCGGGCCCGCATCCCGCGGGACGCGCCCGGATGGCGCCTCACCGCGCCTGACCTGGCCGGCGTCGTCGCACTCGCCGGCGTGGTCGACCTCTCGGAGGCTTACCGACTAGGCAACGGAAATGGCGCCGTCGCGGACTTCCTCGGCGGAGGTCCCCAGGACGTGCCGGACCGGTACGCCGGCGCGGACCCCATGCTGATCGGGGCCGGATCCGTGCCGGTCACTCTCGTTCACGGGGACCGGGACGAAGCGCTGCCCATCGCCATGTCGCGCACCTACGCGAACCGATTCGGCGCGAATCTCGTCGAGGCCTCGAACGCTGGCCACTTCGACCTCATCACCCCGGAAACGGCTGCCTGGCCGCTCGCGCTTGACGCGCTCGCCGGAATCCGCGCCCTCGGCTAGCTACCTGACGCTGGGCTTGTGTGCTCTCAATGGCAGGCGTGGCGGCTGTGAGCCGACGCGGCTGTGTTGCTTTCGCCGAGTAGTAGTGCGGCTACCGCTTCCGGGGCTTCGTGCATGGCGTCGTGTGCGGTGGGGAGGTCGTGGACCTGCCAGTCGGGATCGGCTTGGAGCCGGTTGCGGAGTTCGGCGAACGGTGTCCGGTGTTCCCAGCCAGCGCAGTAGATGAACTCCCGGCGGGGGACCTGGGCGAACGTGCCGGTGAGCCGGATCTTCTGCAGGAACGACGCCAGGGGATGGGGACGGCGACGGGGATCACCGCTGCCTCCGGCCGGCGGTCGAACGGCATAGCCGGTGGTCGCGGCGCCGGCAGCGAACACTCCCCGGAAGTGTTCGTTCGTTGACGACCAGCACGACTCCCCGTCGCGCGGCACGTAGGCGTCGAGATGCACCAGTCGTGAGATACGGCCGCCGGCGCGATCGGCGGCAGCGGCGATCACCATCCCGGCGTAGCTGTGGCCGACCAGCGTCGCGTTGGTGATGTGGTTGCGATCGAGGTGCCGCAGCACGTCGTCGGCGTGCGTGTCGAGGTTGGCGGCCGCGACGGTCACATCGTCGTCGTCGGGCCGCAGCCCGGTCAGGGTCAGGGCGTGAACGGTGTGACCTGCACGCTCCAGCAGCGGAACCACCGCCTCATACGCCCAGGCTCCCTTCCAGGCACCGGGCACAAGGACGAACGTCGTCATGCGTTTCTCCTGCTCTCTCAAGCCGCGGCATTGAGGCACGCTGCCTCGATGCCGTGTGGTGTGGTCGGGCGCTGTGCGCGGCCGAGGACCACTCCGCATGCCGGCAGTGTCACTGGATCAGGAGGTGGCTTGCTACCGCTAGAATGCCAATCGATGCCCGTTCGCCGCCAACCTCGCCTGATCGCCGAGATGACCTCACAGATCTGGCCGTCTGGCGGGCGCCACCGGTGGCCATCCGGCGAATCAAGCGCGGTGCAGTCGCACCCCCGGGGACACCTGGTCTACGCGGCCACCGGCGTCCTGGGCGTTCACACCGAGCGCGGCACGTCGATCGTTCCCGCCAACCGGGTCGCCTGGACCCCGGCCGGATTCACGCACTATCACCGTGCCCATGGCGATACCGATATGCGGATCGTCTTTCTCGCCCCATCCCTCGCTCGGCTGGTACCGGACCATCCAGCCGTGTTCCTGGCCTCCAACCTCGCCCGCGAGGTCCTCCTCGCTCTGACCGGCCCCCGCGACGGCGACGACGCGCCTGACTACACCCGCTCCGCGCGCTCACGCCTCCTTCGAGTCCTCGTCGATGAACTCGGCGAAGCACGCGAACAGCCGCTGCACCTGCCGGAGCCGCGGGACGACCGGCTGCGAGCCGTTGCCCGGATGCTCTACGAGAACCCGGCGGACAACGCCACGCTGACCGAGCTCGGGAAGAAGACCGGAGCCAGTAGCCGCACCCTCAGCCGACTGTTCCGCGACGAACTGGCCATGACCTTCTATGAGTGGCGCACGCAGCTGCGCGTCTACCACGCGCTCGTGCTTCTCGCCGACGGCCACGACACCACCCAGACCGCCTACGCCTGCGGATGGGCCAACCCCAGCAGCTTCATCGCGGCGTTCACCGACCACATCGGAACCACCCCGGGCCGCTACCGACCCAACCGCTCTCGGCCGACCGGGTCGCCCTGACAGAGAAGAACGCCGACGAGGGTCTGCCGGGACGGCGTCAGGGTGGTGCCGTTCAGGCCAAGGCTCGGTAGCGGCTGCCGTGGAAGACCAGTGGCGCGAGGTCGTCCGTGTGCTCGTGTTCGCGGATGGCCAGAAGCACGATCTCGTGGTCCCCGGCGTCGACGTGCCGGTCGATCGTGCATTCGAACGCGGCGACGGCGCCGTCCAGCAGCACGGCGCCGTCGGTGGCTGCCCGCCAGGAGACGCCCGCGAACCGGTCGCCGGTCCGCGCCCCGACGCGGCGGCCGATGTCCTCCTGGTGGGCGCCGAGCACGCTGACCCCGATCGCCGGCGCGTCACGCAGCGCGGGCCAGGTGGTCGACGTACGGGCGACACACGCCGACACCAGGGGTGGGTCGAGCGACACCGGCACGAACGTGCTGGCCGCGAGGCCCACCGGCAGCCCGTTGACGAGCCCGGCCACGACCGTGACGCCGGACGGGTGGGCGGCGAAGACCCGGCGCAGCGCGCGCGGCTCGAGGGCGTTCTTGTTCACGGTCATCAGCTCGAGCCGAACGGGACGGCGGCCCTGGTCGGCGCCTCGGGCGCGGGGTGACTCCACAGGCCACGGCGGGACAGCTCGGGCAGCACACCCTCTCCGAACCAGTACGCCTCCTCGAGGTGCGGGTAGCCGGAGAGGACGAACTCGGAGATCCCGACGGCCGCGTACTCCTCGATCCGGTCCGCGACCTGCGCGAAGCTGCCGACGAGAGCCGTCCCGGCGCCGCCTCGCACCAGGCCCACCCCCGCCCAGAGGTTCGGCGCGACCTCGAGCCTGTCCTTCGTCCCGCTGTTGAGCTCGAGCATCCGGCGCTGGCCCTCGGACTCGCTGCGTCGCAGTCCCTCTTGGACCCGGTGGATCTGCGCGTCGGACACACCGGACAGCAGCCGGTCAGCCTCGGCCCACGCCAGCTCCGGAGTGTCCCGGGCGATGCTGTGCAGGCGGATTCCGAAGGCGACCGAGCGTTCCTCCCGCTCGGCGAGCTCGCGGACCCGCGCGATCTTCTCCGCCACGGCCGCGGGGGGTTCTCCCCACGTCAGGTACACGTCGGAGTGGCGAGCCGCCACCCGCAGGGCCGCCGGCGACGAGCCACCGAAGTACACGAGTGGAACGGGGTCTGGCAGCTGTGCCAGCACGGCTTCCTCGAGCTGGTAGTGCCGGCCGGCGTGGCTGACCTGCCGCCCCGTCCACAACTCGCGGACGAGAGCCAGGAACTCCTCGCACCGCTCGTACCGGGCGTCCTTGTCGAGGAAGTCGCCGTACATGCGTTGCTCGTGACTTTCGCCGCCGGTGACGACGTTCAGCAGGAGCCGGCCGCCGGAAAGCCGCTGGAACGTACCGGCCATCTGCGCGGCGAGGAAGGGCGAGATCAGGCCGGGCCGGAACGCGACGAGGAACTTCAGCCGCTCCGAGAGGCTGCTGAGCATCGCGGTGCTGACCCAGGCGTCCTCGCACCAGGCACCGGTGGGCGTCAACGCCGCCTCGAAGCCGAGTTGCTCCGCGCTGCGGGCGATCTGGCCGAGGTAGCGCACCGACGCCGGGCGCCCGCCCGGCCCCTCGACCTGGGTGCCGTGGCCACCGCCGATGATGTGGCGGCCGTCGCCCCCGTTGGTGGGCAGGAACCAGTGGAATTTCAGTTCGGTCATGTCACAACTGCCCGTGGTTGGGCGGGAGGGTTCCCTCGACGGCCCAGCGGCCGAGATGGTGCACCTTCCACGCGGCCGGGTCGTGCAGGGTATGCGTGCGCGCGTTGCGCCAATGTCGGTCCAGCCCGAGTCCGGCTGCCGCGGCGCGGGTTCCGGCGACCTCGAACAGCCGGTTGCCCGCGTCGACGGCGGCTCGGGCCGAGGCCGCGCGGGCCGCGGCCACCGCGAGGCTGGCCGCGCCGGCCCGCTGCGCGTCGGGGGCCGCGTTCGCCCGGTCGACCGCCCGGGCCGACTCGGCGAGCAGTGCCTCGGCGCCGCGGACGGCGAGCTCCAGCTCGCCGAAGGTCTGCACGACCAGCGGGTCGTCCGCGGCCCGCTCCACCCCTGCGTCGGGGTGGGGACGGCTGCTGGCCACCACGAAGGCGGCCGCGTCCGTGACGGCTGCTCGGGCGATGCCGGCGTCGATCGCCGCGTGCAGAACCTGGGCGAGAGCGCCGTAGCTCTGGGGGCCGTCGAAGGTACCGGCGAACGGGGTGATCCATTCGTCGGTCACTTCGATATCGGTCAGCAGCACGCTGCCGCTGGCCGTCGTGCGCTGGCCGAGGGCGTCCCAGTCGTCCAGCACCTCCAACCCCGGCGCGTCCCTGGAGACCCAGGCGACCACCAGCGGACCGTCGACATCGAGATGGGCCAGAACGGGGATCCAGTCGGCGAGCAGCGCCCCGGTGGCGTAGAACTTGCGGCCGTGCAGAAGCCAGCGGCCATCCCCGGCTGGCAGCAGCGTGGTGCGGAACTCCCGCACATGGCGGGTGCCAGCCTCCGACTGTGCGTTGCCGAACCGGCGGCCCCGCAGAACCTCCGCGAACAGGACTCCCTTCTGCCGCTGGCTCGCCCTGCGGCGCAGGTGGTCGACGTAGACGAAGTGGCTCTGCGGGAGCTGGCCGATGTTCGGGTCGGCCACCGACAGCAGCCGGAACACCTCGACGACTGTCGCCACCGGCAGGTCCGCGCCCCCGAACTCGGCCGGCACGGTGATCGCGAGCAGGCCGGAGGCGCTTAGCTGGTCGAGCTCGGCGGCCGGCAGGATCCGCTGCGCGTCCCGGCGGGCCGCTCCGGTCGCGAACGCCGACGCGAGCTCCGCCGCGACGGACACGGCCTCGGCGTCGGTCAGCACCGGAACCGTGGTGCCCTGGTCGACGACAGTCATCTGGTGTCCTTCCGAAGACAGCGAGCGGCGATTCGCGCGCGCAGCGGCGCGTACTCCTCGCGCAGACCGGCACTCGACGCCAGGCGCTCGGTCACGCCTGCGCCAACCTCGGCAGGGCGGTCAGCAGCCGCTGTGTGTAGGGGTGCTGAGGCCTGGCGAAGACCTCCTCGGCGTCGCCCAGCTCCACGAGCCTGCCGTCCTTCATCACCAGGATCCGATCGCTCATGTGGTGGATGACGCCGAGGTCGTGCGAGATGAACAGATAGCTGACGGCGAGCTCGTCCTGCAGGTCGGTGAGCAGGTCGAGGACCTGGGCCTGCACGGACACGTCCAGCGCCGAGACCGGTTCGTCGCAGACGATGATCCCGGGCTCGGGCGCCAGGGCCCGCGCGATCGCGACCCGCTGGCGCTGTCCACCCGACAGCCGCAGCGGCGCCACCGTCAGGTGCGCTCGGGTCAGCCCCACCTGCTCGAGCAGCCGGACGGCACGCTCCTGTGCCTCAGCCTTGGAGGACGGGGGACGACTGCCCGTGCTGAGCGCGTCGAACAGGATCCTGCCGACCGGCCAGCGCGGGTCGAACGAGCTGAGCGGATCCTGGTAGATGACGCCGATCTGCTTGCGCAGCGTGCGGCGGGCCGCCGAGGAGATGCTCGACCACGGCTTCTCGTGCAGCAACACCTCGCCGGACGTCGCCTCGGTGAGCGCGAGCGCTATCCGGGCTGTGGTCGTCTTGCCGGATCCGGACTCGCCGACGATGCCGAGCGTCTCGCCCGCGAACAGCTCGAACGAGACGTCGTTGACGACGGTCCGGTCGATCTTGTCGGGACCCTGGTAGACCTTGACGAGATTGCGGGCCCGTAGCACGGGCCGGTCACGGTCGATCTTCCGAGCGCGAGATGCCTCGCTGACGCCGTCGGCCGGGGGCGCGAGCCGGGTGCCCCGGGTGTGTTCCGACGGGATCGCGTCGAGGAGCGCCCGCGTGTAGGCGTGCTCGGGCTCGTGCAGCACCTGGTGCGCCGACCCGAACTCGACGATCTCCCCGGCGCGCATCACGGCGACCTCGTCGGCGAGCCGCGCCACCACCGAGAGGTCGTGGCTGATGAGGATGATCGACGTGCCGCGCTCCTTCGAGGTGGCAAGCAGGTCCAGCACCTGCGCCTGCACGGGCACGTCGAGGGCCGGCGTCGGCGCGGCGGCGACGACGAGCCGCGGGTCGAGGGCGATGGCCGACGCGATGAGAGCGCGCTGGCGCAGACCGCCGGACAGCTCGTACGGTCGCTGCCGCGCCTTGACCTCGGGCTCGGGCACCCCGACGGCGGCGAGCAGCTCGACGGCCTTCTCGGCGCGGCTCTGCCGGTTCCCCCAGCCGTGCAGCCGCAACGGCTCGGCCACCTCGTCTCCGACCCGGCGAAGCTGGTCGAGCGAGACGAGCGCGTCCTGCAGGACGAAGCCGACCTCGCGGCCCCGGATCGAGCGCCACTCACGGCCGGACCTGTGGCGCAGGTCGACACCCGCCAGCTCGATGCGGTCCGCGCTCACGCGGGAGCCCCGCCCGGTCAGACCCACGAGCGTGCGCGCTGTGACGCTCTTGCCGGATCCGGTCTCGCCCACGATCGCCAGGCAGCCGCCGGGGCGTGCGGTGAAGGAGATCCCCTTCACCACCTCGGCGTCGCCGAACGAGACCCGCAGGTTCTCGACCGTCAGCAGCGCCGGCCGGGCGTCGAGCGTCTCGTTTCCCGGCTCGACGGCGGTCGACGTCGTCATCGGGAGGCTCCTTCCAGTTTGTGCTGCAGCGTGCGGCCGAGGCTGGTGACGGCGATGGCCAACAGGACGATCACGAGACCGGGCAGGATCTCCAGCCACCACGAGGTGGTGATGAAGTCGCGTCCGGCATCGAGCAGCGCCCCCCACTCCGGAGAAGGCGGCGGAACACCGAAACCGAGGAACGACAGGCTCGACGCCCAGACGATGGACTGTCCGACGCCGAGGGTCATGACGGCGACGAGTGGACGGAAGGCGTTCGGGAACAGGTGCCGGCGGATGACCGACAGGCGCCGGTGACCGAGCGCGGCGGCCGCCTCGACGTAGGGAGCCTTCCGGACGTTGAGAACCTGGCCGCGGACCATGCGGGCGTAGCCCGGTGCCGAGCCCACGCCCACGGCGATCAGCTCGGTCTCCAGCGACGGTCCGCGTACCGCGACCACGAGCAGGGCGAGCAGCAGTGCCGGGAACGAGAAGAGGATTTCCAGCAACCGGGTGATCAGCGTGTCGACGATCCCCCCGACCAACCCGGCGGCGAAGCCGAGCACGATCGCGATCCCCATGGCGATCGCGGTGGCGCCGACGCCGATGCCGAGCGACTCCCGCGTGCCGTACACGACCCGGGTGAACAGGTCGCGGCCGGCCTCGTCGGTACCGAAGAGGTGATGCCAGGAAGGCGCGCTCAGCGTCTGCCTGAGGTTGATCGCGGTGGGGCTGTGCGAGGTCAACGCACCGGGGGCGAAGGCGGCAACGAGTGCCACCAGTACGACGAGCAAGGCCAGCACCGTGGTCGGCCGGGCCCGGAAGCGCCGGATCCAGTCGGGGGTGCGCACGGCGGCAGGCAACGCGATCGTGGTCATGCCGGCCCTCCCAGCCTCGGGTCGACCAGTGCGTAGGCAAGATCGACGAGAAGGTTGGCGATCACGTAGGCGATCGCGACGACGAGCACCACGCCGGAGACCGTCGGTACGTCCCGGGTACTGACCGCGGTGACGAGCACCTGTCCGATGCCGGGGCGGCCGAAGATGTTCTCGACGATGACCGCGCCGGACAGCAGCGCGCCCAGGGCCCAGCCGGACAGGGTGATCGCCGGCAGGACGGCATGGCGCAGCGCGTGTCTCAGCCGCACACCGGTGTCGCTCTGACCTCGGGTACGAGCGGTGGTCACGAAGGGCTGGTCGAGCACCTTCTCGAACTCGTCGCGGGTCACCTGACCGAGGAAGCCGGCCAGCGGGATCGCCATGGTGACGATGGGCAGGACCGTTCCCGTCACCGACGTGCCGCCGATGACGGGGAACCAGTGCAGTTCGACCGAGAAGACGACCAGCAGGATGATGCCGACCCAGTACTGCGGGAGGCAGGCGGTGAACGTCTCCCACAGCGAACCGAGCGCCGACACGACCGGACGCCGCTTGACGGTCAGCAGGGTGATGCCGGCCGCGAGGATCCACGCCACGACGAGGGCGCCGACCGTGATGATGATGCTGGGCCCGAGCTGGCCGCCGACGACCTGCGTGACCGGCCGGTGCTGGGTGTAGGACGTGCCGAGGTCGCCGTGGAAGACGCCGCCGACGTAGCGCAGCCACTGCACGACGACGGGCTGGTCGAAACCGAACTCCTTGCGGGTGGGAGCCAGCTGGGTCCCGGTGTACTCCCGGTGCTGGCCGGTCTGGATGTTCAGCAGGACTGTCGCGCGGTCTCCGGGAACGGCGAGCTGGGCGAAGAAGGTCACGGAGGCCGCGGCGATGACCACCGCGACCGCGCCCACGATCTTCAGGACGATTCGGCGGGCCAGGCCCCCCCCCCGGGGGGGGGGCGGGGGTGTATAAACCAAGCCCCCCCCCCC
>NZ_JADWYX010000192.1 GCF_016786355.1 Frankia sp. AgB1.9 | reverse complement strand
TTCCAGCAGTAAACCCCACTTCGAGCTGGTTGTTCTTGGTGAGAATGAGCACCGGAGTCTTCTGGTCGATGGCCTTGGATACCATGTAACCGGTTGCGCTACTTCCCCTGCTTGCTTCGGCTATTACCACCTCAGATCTGGAGAGAGCCGCCATATTTTGCCGGTAGACGTCCGTCCAGTCTATAGTGCCGTATCCCTTTCTGGCCACCATGAGCTCATGTTCAGGATCAACCCAATCTCTGGCCAGCTGATGGCCGAGGTCTGTAATGGTATCTATGATCGCGCGGTAACCGGCATAGTCTCTTTCGATCTTATTCTTGGCGGCGATGAAATGGACGATCATTGTGGAGCACCTGGCGGCCGCAGCGCGGACTTATCAATAACGAAAGGGTAGAGCGGCAAAGACATAAGCGTGGATAGTTCTTCTGTAGTATAGGAATCAAGAAACTCCGAAGCAAGCGTAGCCTCTTTATCGTAGGTGTCCGCCAAGGCGCCCAGCGCACTACCGCCTTGGACCCTCACGTACGAGTTCACAATATTGGCGTTGTGCATCTGGCGGTCTAGATCCATGTCTCGGATGTCATCCGTAATCTGGGTGAGTGAGCCCAGATACACAAGACCTTTTCTTAGCCGCTCGATGTCGACTTCCCTCTTTGAAGGCACGTAAGACAATATGTCGGCGACGACGCCCAACGTCTGCCCAGAAACCTCACGCTGTTTCATCTCCAGGACATCCTGTGGAGTAAGATCTGCTCGGCGCTCCGCCGCAAAGTAGCGGGTTTGCAGGGCCAGGCTTTCCACAAGCCTATCCGCAATCCTGAGTCTCGATCGATCACTTAGTACCGAAATGTCATCCAGGACGTCATACATTATGTCGATCGCAATGAGCAGGAACGAGAACGGCGCGGCTCCGTGCTGCGTATCTAGATTCGTATCCGGGGCGAACTCAAATTTCGAGAAGAACTTACTTCGATGTTCAACATGATCATCGAAGTAGTGAACACTCAGATAGAAGATCACAAATAACTCGGCGAGGAGTTCGAGCTGTCGGCCCTCCGTGATGAACGGTGAGAGCGTAACAAAGGCGTCGATCCCGTAGAGTTTTGGGGTTTCGGCTAGCCTGTATGGAATCCCGAACACTGCTTCTTTCGCTGCGAGGCGTGCCTGAACGTTGCCCCAGACTCTGAGGGCAGGCTTCTGGTATCGCAGAATCGTGGAGTCGAACTGCGGCGAAGCGGCTACGACCGAACGGGCGGCAGCGGTGTCCCGTCGAATGCGTACGAGCTTTTCAGTTATATGTTCGTCCATCAAAAATGTCTGACAAGTTTAGAATTGATCTTAATTGAAGCCGACTATAACACAGAACGCAGATTAAGGCCAGTGCCACCAAGGTAGGCCCCGCTTGACTGTAGAATAGCACGTTCGGCATGCAGCAGGAATGAAGTCAGGTAACCCCGCAAGTTTCATCGGCGACCGCCGGGGTCGAAACTTAGGGTCTAGCTCGGCCGTAGCGGGCGGGAATCACGGTTGCTCCGCCCGGCCTCCAAGGCCCAACTGCCAAGCGACGGCGAGGCGGTTGGCAGAATCCCAGACTGCGTCACTCTTTCCGCCTTGTGGCCCGCTATTGGCGGGCCCGAGGGCGACATGTGCCAACTGTTCCACCGGCGTTTCCTCCATCAGGCGATTGAGGACTTCAACGACCTCGTGGAAGAGACGGTCGAGCAAGACGCCGGCATCAGCGTGGATGCCTCGCCTCTGAGGTGAGATCCCCCAGCTCGCGTCGCCACCGGCTGCGCCTGTGGCCGCAAGAAGGGCTGCCTGGTCGACGCCAGGCATGCTCATGATGGTCCGCATCTGGCGGGAGTCGATATCGCGCCGATTGATAGCCGCCATGGCTTCACCGTGGATGGTGTTGCGCATTAGCCGGAGGATCGTTAAGGCGGCCTCGGCGGCCGTGCCGGGAGCCACGACTGCTGCAAGGGCAGAGCGTCGGATCTGCACCTCGCTCATCCAGTCACCGTTCTGCCAGCCAGCCCGGCGGACCGAGGGTTTCATGATCCCCAGTACCGTGTGGGCTACACGGGCCGATGCGTCGACCGCCCCCATAAGGAGCAGAGCCGCCTCGTCGAAGGCGGCCAGCGCATCGTCCGCGGTGTCGTTGTTCTGTGGCTGGTTGAGCGCCAGATGGACCGCATCCCGGGAACGGAGAGCGCGCTCGACGCGCTGAACGAGCGAGCCGCCCAGGTGAGGCAGTCGATCATCGCCACCACCTTGGGCGTGTTGCACGCAGGCCGATATCCACCGCCAGGCGGCGGGCAGCGCTTGGCGCGCACCCACCCAGTACAGGAGACCGCGGTTCCACCGCGCCAACGCCGGGCCCAGGCTGTTCGGACCATAGACCGCGTACGCCCCTTGCGCCCGGAGGTACAGGCCGACTAGGGGAAGAGCCTGGTCGGGGGTAAGGCAGGTGACGCCGTTGGTCTGCTGGGCGAGCTTCTCGAAGACGTACGGCCGGTCGGTCACGAAGAGGTCAGCGTCGATCGCTTCGGCAACCTCGACCGCTGTGGCGTCGGCCCGCCGGCGCGTAGCGGCCTGCATGGACCCAAGCCCCTGATAGGAGGAGGCGGCCATGTCGCGGCCGGCGGACGGTATGCCGTTGCCGACGATCCCCATGTGGGTGATGCCGGCCTCGCGGCTGTACACCAGCGCCGGGTTGTCCTCGTCGGTCCCAGGCTTTAACGCCACCCACCCGGGCGCTACGTGAGGGCCGTCACCAGCCAGGAACGACTCGTCCGGCGGGCCTTCGTCCGCGTATCGGTAGAACTCGATCATCGCGTGGGCCAGGAGCCCGGACAGTTGGGCCGCCTTGGACTGCGCGCGGTGCGGCGGCTCCACGAGCAGGTGGTTGTCGATCAGGACAACGAGCCTCCTGAGTGGCGCTCGACCTCGGAAGAGGGGCGGGTAGCCCCGTTCAGGCTCGGGCCACCCGGCCGGGCCGGAGGGAGCGAGCTGGGGCATGCGTAACTGTGGGATCACGGCGCAACGGTAGGCCCACGGCTACGCGTCCTCGTTGGCGGAGGGGCGCAGTCCCTTGACCAGCTCCCCCGGGTCGATCTGAAGCCCCACCGCCAGCTTGAGGATGTTGTCCAGGGTGAGGTTGCGGATACCTCGCTCGATTTGCCCGATATAGGACCAGTGGATGCCGGCGTCGGCCGCGACCTGCTCCTGGGTCTTGCCCAAGGCATGCCGACGGTCGCGGACACGCTGGCCGAACGCCTGCGCCGCCTCGGAGCCTCGTTTGGTCGCCATGACGACCCAAGCCCATCCGTCTAGCGACACAACATCCAGAGACAAGTCGTCTAGGACATTTTCGTCTAGTCACTATTCGTCTAGTCTGGCTGTTGTCCCAGCTCACCGCGAGCGGGACCGGGCCCGCGCCTGGACGGGCAGGCTCGTCCTGCGAGACAGAGGAGTTGACCATGACAGCACGGCTCACGGTCCACGGCGGCGACGGCACCGGGGGCGGCAGCTCCGGCTGACCCCATGCCCCAGCCAACGAGGCCCGGACCGCTCGCTACCTGGTCCGGGCCTCGTGCCGTTGTAAGACGAGAGCGGCCGTCTTATAATGATCATGAAAATGAAGTCGCCACTCCAACGCCTCTACGCCACCAAGCTGGCGCTGCTCGCCACGGTCTTCACGGTCGCCGGCCTGGTATTGCTCGCGGTGGCGCACCATCCGGAACTGGTTCCCGCGTGGGGCTGGCTGTGGGCGCTGCCGCTCACGGACATTGGCTCCGCCCTGTTCACCACCGGCCTGATCGTCGTGGCCTTCGAGTACGTCGACTCTCAGGACGCGGACTCCCGGGCCATGGAGCGGTTAGACGAGGTGATCACCAAGAAGGCACCGGCCATCCGGGACGCCGTCATCGACGGCTTCGCCTTCGCGCCCGAGACCCTCGCCAGCGTGGCCTCCACGGAGACACTGGACCGGGTAGCCCGCAACGCCCTGGCCGTCCAGCTGCGCGATGAGGGTCTGGCCCACGACCTCTACGAGGATCTTCTCAAGCAGGCCCCGCCCGACGGGGAGCGCCGGTCTGACATGAGGGTGTCGGTCTCTCTATCTCCGGCCGCCGTCGGGCCGCGGACGGGACCTGACGCGATGTTCGCCGTCACGATCCGTCGAGAGTTCCGCGTCGTGCCGAAGCAGCTCGCGCGGCGCTTCGCTTGTGTGTCCACCCCAGACGAGTACCGAGAGCTGCTGATGGACCCAGCTACCACCGAGGCCTACTACTTCGAGTCCCGGGCTGGGCTGGATGCCGCCTCGCCCAACGTCTACGAGCTTCTGGATTTCACGGTCAACGGCAGGCCCCGGCCGGTGCGCCGGGCCACCCGATCCGGGGCCCAGGTCTGCACTGTCAACCTGGCAGACCTCGCCACCGCACCTGGCGAGGAAGTCCAGATCGCCTACACCTTCCGCGAGCTCGTTCAGCAGCATGGCCACCTGCTGCGCCTCGACTTCGGCGCGCCGTGCAAGGGCGTCGCCGTAACTCTCGCCTACGGTGATGCCGGCATCCGTTACATGAACGTCATGGAGTCCATCCCCGGTGCTCAAGAAACGGAGGTGGTCCGCAGCCCCAAGGACGCACCCCCGCCGACCGTGACCGTGCGCTACGACGGCTGGGTCTTCCCGCGGTCAAGCATCGCCTTCTGCTGGGTGCTCGACCGAGAGCTTGAGGACAGAACCTGACTGCCCGATCAGGGGCGGTCCGAAAACGCCATCGACTTGCCCCAAAAAAATTGGCGGCCTCCGATGGGCCGCCAATTTTGATCAACCTAGTCCCACATCGCGCAATCCTCCAATTATACGACCATCATACCTATTCTACCCAGCGCCAGGAAATCCCGTACTTCCCCCCATAGGCACAGTTGGTGAACTCGCGTTCGACGTAGCCCAAGCGGCTCGGACGAAGATATCGCGAAGATCCATCCGGGGGAAGCGTGAACGGCTCCAGCTCGCCCCGCGCCGCAAAGCTCCAGACCAGGCCAGGCAGCATGTCCGGATCGAACTGTACGCGAAAGATGAGCCGTTCGACTGACGCCGCCCGGACTTCATGGAGGAAAATAGGCTCGGCGGCGCGGTCGGAGTCGATCTCGACCCGGTACGCGAAGAACACCCGGTCTCCCTTCATGAGGGTCTCGGGCAACAGCAGATCTGTCAGCAGGATTCCGCGCGGCATCGCAGTACTCTCGCCGAGTGCGCAGTTCAACAGCGGGTGGACGCGGTAAGCCGAGTGCCTCGGATCACTGTAATACCACGACTGGACTGAGTACCGGTCAATTCCGTCGGCATGTGCCACGAGCGATCGGTAGCTCACGAGTTCCCGGCCGACCTTGCCGACGAGCCTCCATGCCACATCAACACGAGACAGCGAGAAATTCGGCCGCGTGCCCGCCTCTATGGTTCCAGTAGGGCGGTCGCTCCGATATCGGTCCCAATCGCCCGGATTCTGATTCAGATCCGCAACGAGGACTACCAGCCGCTCCGCGATGCGAGTGGCGGCGTCGCGCCACCAGTCGCGCACCGTGTCGCCATGAACTCCCTTGGAGGCAGCCAGCTCCTTCTGGCGCAGGCTAAGCGTGCGGCCGGGAAATTGGCCATCTCCTAAGCCTAGCGCCGCTTGGGCGGCCAGCCGCAGTTTTTCTTCGCGAAGCTGACCGACTGTCTCGCAGATAAGCTCATAGAAGGCACCGCCGAAGTCGGAGGGACTCCAATCGACACGACGGACTATCAAGCCTGCGAGCTCCGAGTGCTCAAGCTTGGCGGCTGTCAGCCCCTCATCGCGAGCGACCGCCTGCAACTCTCTGCGAATACTATCGGTACTCGGCTCATCACTATCGGTAGGCATCAGCTGATTTGACCCGTCTTGCCGGTTGAATCGGTTTCAACAGGAGTTACCCCCGACGGGCGAGGTTTATGCCCGGGGCCCCACTTGCACACACCCATGACCGGCAATCCCACAGTTGACACCCACAAGCTGGGCGCGGCGAGCCTGGAAGGACAACACCTTCATCCGCCGGCGGCTTCGCGCACACAACTCAAACAACGTAACACAGGACATAGCCGAGCCGCTAGGGCCTAAATCGTTTGATACGCCTGCAACTTCAAGCAAGACCGGCGATGAAGCGTGTCTGCCTCAAAGCAAGATCCACCAGGGTCGCCCCCGCGACCAGAGAGCGATACGATCATGCCAAGCAGGCTTGTCGGAGTCGTTGTCGTCGCTACTGCCGCGCTGCTGATGGGGATGGCGGTGGCGGTTCCGTTGTGGGGCGCTGCAGCCGTCGCGGCGGTCCCTCCCACCGTCGCAGCAGTGAGTTACTTGGTGAAGCTGCTCTTGAACCTGCCCACCAGCGTCCGTTCCACCGAAGAGCTGCCCAGCAATGCCGCGGTGTCAATCGACCGACCTGAAGACTCCGCATCGGTCGACACCGGCCCAGAACCCTCTTGAGGGAGCGGCGTCGTTCTGGGGCCGAGCCGTAGGCCAGAACTCTGCGGGGTACTCGCCCTCGGCAAGCACCAAGTCCGCGAGCGCCTACCGACCGGTGCCGGAAGCCCTTCGCCTCGGTGTCTGGGCA
Source organism: Frankia sp. AgB1.9 (assembly GCF_016786355.1). Taxonomy (GTDB): domain Bacteria; phylum Actinomycetota; class Actinomycetes; order Frankiales; family Frankiaceae; genus Pseudofrankia. Next base: position 4,920 of record NZ_JADWYX010000192.1, on the reverse strand, counting down.
CGGAACGCGGACGTCGCGGCCTGACGGTCCGCTAGCACCTGCCTCGCATCGCGGAAATAGGTCGCGAGGTCCGGAGGCAGGAGCGCCTCCTCCTCAGCTGGGGTGAGGGGCTCGCCCGGCGGATGGTTGAGCCGCTCCTTGTCGATCCAGTAGGTGTTACGCAGCCTCGGCCGGTCGAAGACATGGCCGCGCCACTCGCGGCGCACGGTCAGTAGGCCGGTGTCCGTCAGCTCCTCCGTGGCCCGGGTCCAGGTTGCCTCCGACAGGCCGTAGCGCTTCCTGTCCTGCCCGCCAATCCACGGCGGGTCGTCCTCGACATAGCCCCCCTGGAGATCCAGGAGGACGAGCAGGAGTGCCACGCCTGTAGCAGACAGCGTGGTGATCCATTCCCATATCCAGAACCCGACCGGCAGGCTCACGTAGCGGTTACCGAAGGCCGGTCCACTCCGGTCGCGGTATCGGCCGCCGTCGCCGGCCGGGCTCAGGAGCATCACGGTCGGCTTGCCGTCGGAGTGACGCTCCAGCTCGATGAAATGCGCGTCCCGCAGCCAGTCCAGCGCGTCGTTGATCCGACGGGTACCGGCCTTGTCCGGGTCGCGCAGTCCCAAGGCCCTGGCCCACGCCCACGGGTTTACGCCGTGGATGTCGTAGGGACTGCGGGTGGCGAGCAGGGTCAGGCACAGGTAGAGCTTCAGCCGCACCTCGCCACCGCGACCGCCCGGGCCGTCCCGGACCAGCCGGGCCAGGGGCGGTGCACCGGTGTCCGTGGCGCGCATGAACTCGATCGGGAAGCGCGCCCCCGAGAACCGCTTCGAGCGTTCTACGAGCCGCACACGGGTCTGGAAGGCCTCTCGGCTGGCAGTCGTGGCAGGCACCGGCGAAGTCCTTCACCTTTGCAGATGGGGCACCAGGGGGTAACGGGGGTAGGGGTGATGCTAAGGGTTTCCCGGGGGGTCCTCTTCCTTTATGGGTGCCGGCCGCAAGGGTATATCGATACTCCTGCAAGGGAGAGCCCCTACTGCCGGGAACATCAAGAAGCACCGCTGTGAGCGCGATCTAATACTGCTGCAAAGGCATTGACAGCTGTTTGACCTGCCGTTTTGCCGGCTGGCATGGTGATCGCACGGCGCCGCCACCGCCCCTCTGACACGACGGAACGGCGGGCCGACCAGACCTTTCACCGCCGCGAGGCGTCGGTTGGCCAACGCCATACCGCCCAGCCCGAGAGGACCAACCTCGATGGATCTTCGCCAGCGCCGTAGCATTCGTGGGCGCCGAAGCGGGCATCCGCGCGGTCTGGCGCACCCCTCCTCCCGACGGCCTCGAGGCGTGCCGGCTGTTCAGCGGCACCGACCCGGCAGGATGCCCAGGCCCAGGCCGTACGATGACCTTGTGCCGCACTGCCTCGTGATCGCGCCCGTCACCGCCGACTTGACGGCGCTGCGTGTGGTGTTCGAGGAGCTGGACACGGACATCACGACGACCACGGATCTGCTGGTCGGGGCGCAGCTGGCAACGGTGCCGCTAGACAAGTTCGACCTCGCGGCGGCCGTGCTGCCAGCCGCCGAGCCGGACGGCCTGCCAGTCTCCGTATTGGCCGCGCTGTACCTGGAGATGGGGATCGCGCTCGGGCGCGGGCTGCCGCTGATCGTGCTGGCCGAGGATACCGACGCCGAACTACCGGGCATCGGTGACGCCGCCGCCAACGCCTGGCTGATCGCCGGCGTCTCCGACGAAGCCAGTCTCCGGCTCCACCTGAGCTTGTTCGTCCAGGTCGCTGCGATGCAGCGGCACGCTAGCGAGACAGGGTTCCGCCGGGGCCTCACCCCGCCGCTGGCCACCCCAGCGCGTGAGACCACCGCGGAGAGTCCCACCACGCATGCGCTTCGCCTGGAGCAAGAGGTGATCGACCTTCTCCGGGATAGCGGCGCCCTGGTCGAGGAAGCCGTCAGATTCCCACACGACGCCGGCGTGGACGCCGCGGTCGTCATCCCGGGCACAGAACAGGTTCTCGGACCCGTGCTCGTCGAGGTGAAGGCCCAGAGGGACCTCGACCTGGCCCGCGTCACGCGAGATCTTGCAGAGGCCGTGCTCGCACGTGGGGCATCGTTGGGACTCTTGGTCTACGACGGGGCGCCCCGAACTCCTCGTCCTCTGGGTCGTCTACCAGTCGTCGTCCTGCACATCGATGAACTGCGCCGAGCGCTTCCCGGGCCGGCGCTCGGGCGATGGCTCATCGATGTCCGGAACCGCATTGTTCACGGGCTGCCCGATGACGCTTGATCCTAGGGTGATCCACCGCTTCTTGGCAGACGCACGCAGCGCCCCGACCTCCGATGCCAAGGGCAAGCTCTACGAGGAGCTCACCAAGTACCTGTTCGAGGCGGTTCCAGGCTGCATTGCCGAGGCGAACGTCACGAACGTCTTCGACACCGAGCAGATCGATGTCGCCGTTGGCAACGGCAAGCTACCCAACGGCCTGAACCTCTTGCCTAGTGTCCTCCTCGTGGAGTGCAAGGACTGGAGCGCGCGCGTCGACAGCAAGACCGTCGGGTACTTCATGAGCATCTTGGCTGGTCGTGGCGTCGAGCTTGGAGTCCTCGTCGCTGCCAACGGGATCACTGGCAGTCCCAACGACCTTACGAACGCCCATGCCATCGGGCTACACAGCGCTCGGGTAACCAAGATCATTGTGATCACCACTGACGAGATCGCCGGCCTGCGGTCCGTCACAGAGTTTGTCGAGCTCCTGCACCGGCGCTATCTCAAAGCGTTCGCCACCGGGACGATCGGGGTGCCCTAACAAGCGTGGCTCGGGCTGGTCCTTTCTTCGGATCGCTGCTGGCACCCATGGTCGAGCGTCGACGCCTGCCGCATCCTCGACGCGCAGTTTGCCAGCAGCGTCGTGCGCACTGCCACGCAGCGCCACTCGTCGAACCTGCGCACAGAGGTGTAGATCAGCTTGACGAAGCGCAAGGCATGAGGCGGCTCGTACGCAAAACCGCCGATGACCTCACGGTGACGTCGACCTCTGCCAGCCGGATTCCCCAAGGGCAAGTCCCAGTTGGCCGCTCTCCGGCCGACTGGGACTTGATCCTTTTGCATTTATTCGGCTTGCCCGTTTCATTGGAGCCAGATAGCTACGCTCAGTTCTAGCGAACGCCGCCGGAATCCGTCGACGCCGCCTGTCCGTCGCGCGCCGGGTAGGAAGTCAAGGTCATGATCTCCCAGTAGCTACCACCGAGTCGCGCTGGACGATCACACCGCACGTAGGCGATCAAGGTATCCGCTGGCCTCAGGCTCGAGGGCGGGTAAACCAGATCGTCGCCCTGACCGCTGGCATTAGGCCCGGCGTACGGGCCGCTCCCCTCGATAAGCTCGACGTTTCCACCCTGTGGGCAGTCGCCGAGCCGTGTCGAGGGCGAGACGTGCAGGTTGCTGGTCACGGCGTGACTCGGGATGAGGCCCAAGAGTGCGCCGACGAGCGTCAGCAGAGGCACGAGAGCATCGAATGTCTTGCGCATCGTCCGACCTCGCCGGTCGGGCTCTTCGGCATCCGCGGACGGGGGTAGCTGCGGGGCGTCAGGTCGTTCCGCTGTCACTTGGAAAGCCTCCCTCCAGGTTAGGTGGTTCCAGCTTGCGATGGCCTGACCGATCCTGGCTACGACAAATGTGTGTCCATACATCCGTGTGGATGCCTATCCACACGGATGTGTTCAGGGACCTGTGTCCACACAGGGGTGTCCACACACATGTGTGGACACAGGTGCTACCATTTGCGCCGTCAGGAAAGGGGGGATCATGGACCTTGCCAAGCTCTTCTTGGGCTGCGTGCGCTCGGCCGACCGGATGACCCAGGAGGCGCGGGAAGCTGTGGCGCGACATCCGAAGACTCTTGAGCTAATAAAAGCTGGCGAGCGGCTGATCGAGCGGCAGTTGGCGGGCGGTGATCCGCTCTTGCGTCGCTGGCTATCTATCCGTGTGGTCGCGGAGGAGTACAACCGCCACACCGGAGAAAAACTCACCACCAACGCGATTCGCGACCGCTGGAAAGACCACGACGAATATGTGCGGGACGTCGTAGCTTGGATGATCAATCAGGGATTCGAAGAGCAGTACGTCAGTGCAATCGCCGCGGGCCGCGACGAGTTGACCACGACAGAAAACCTAGCGCGCACGATCCACGATGTCGCCTATAGAGATTTGATCACCGCCGTAGAGAACACGGCCACGAAAGTTCAATTCATCGCCACAGTTTATGCGACCGAGGATGAGAAGACTCGTGACGCCCTCATCCGCATGTATCGCCGCGTAGATGAAACCTGGGCGCCTCGCTACCAAGAAATCGCCGACAAGCAAGGCGTGCAGCTCCGGCCTGGCATAACGGCCGAGGCACTCGCGCATATCCTTACCGCCGTCGCAGAGGGCCTGCAAATCCGTATGTATGGCGACCCTGCCTGTCCAGTGGTCGACCATGACCAGCGCACTTCCCTTTTGGGAACCGCCGCCCTTGCCCTGTTTCTGGCCTGCGGTGACCATTTCGGCGACGGCAAAACGCTCGAGCAGCTGGTCAACGGGGAGTAGTACATAGGCGCACCTTGGCGCCGTTCCCAGATTTCTAGATCACCAAAACCCCATGCCAGAAGAGCCGGCGTGCGGGCCAATACCATCGACCATTTGGGCGAAATGAAGGATCCCCGCCACCAGCTTCGCGCCAGACTGATCCGCCCGCTTGTGCAAGCCGTGGCCTGTGATACCCATCCGCAGCGAGCTTGTTCGGCGGTACCCTAGAGACTCTTACTACTCAAAAGTTCGGATAGTATCCCACAGCCCCAAGGCTCTTAGAGCCTGTTTTAGATCTTGTTGGCTGTCGGTCGTGTGGCCCACCGCGTGACGTGTCCGCCGCGAGCGAGCCGGCGA
>NZ_JADWYX010000191.1 GCF_016786355.1 Frankia sp. AgB1.9 | reverse complement strand
CCCCCCCGCGGCCCCCCCCCCCCCCCCCGCGCCCGCCCCCGCCCCCCCCCCCCCCCCCCCCCCCGCGCCCCCCACGTTCGTGCGAGCGGGCCCGTCGCGAGCGCAGGCGCCGCCGGGTCAGGCTCCAGCAGGGGCGGCACCTTCTTTACCCAACCCGTGCCACGACCGGTGTGGGCCGGCCGGGCCAGGTGGTGAATCGGTGCCGCCCCTGACTGGTGGCGGGACTACCGCCTCTTGGCGAGGCCTAGTTTTGCCTTGACCTGCTGGGCGTATTGGTCGACATACGGCTGGTCCGAGAGCGCTCCGATCGCCTTCATGATCTCGTCGGTGCGGGCTCGGTACTGGCGGAGGTCCGGCGGGTCGCCGTAGGCGTCCAGGTCGAGTGGCGGCCCGATGCGGACCTCGACGCGGCCTCGACGCGGCAGTCGCCGGCCGGGGGGTAGCACCCGGACCGTGTCGATCATCGCTACCGGTATCACCGGCGCCGGAGCCGTCGCGGCGACGCGGGCGACACCGGTCTTGCCGCGGTAGAGCCGGCCGTCGGGCGAGCGGGTGCCCTCGGGGTAGATCCCGACCAGCTCACCCTGCCGGAGCAGGTCGATCGCCTGCCGGATGCCCTCGGACGCACGCCTCTCGTTGTTGCGATCAATCGAGATCTGACCGGAAGCGGTGAAGAAGGCGCGCTTGAGGCCACCTCGGAAGCCAGGTGTCGTGAAGTATTCGCTCTTGGCGAGGAAGGTGACGCGGCGCCGCAGCACGAGAGCCAGGAAAAGCGAGTCCAGGAAGGACAGATGATTGCTGGCCAGGATCGCTCCCCCGTGCGGGGGTATGTTGTGCAGGCCGTAGACTCGCGGCCTGCCCAGGAACCTCAGAACAGGGCCGATCAGGATTCTCAGGAGCCGATAGACGATCCGGTAACGGATCCCGTCGCGGGACAGGCCGGCATCTTCGGTCGGCGCTAAGGGAAGTCGGTCCGCCGTGCCACTAGGCCGAACTTCGTGTGCTCTGCCTTCCATCCTGTCGGTCGGCTGGTCGGTTGGCATTCTGTTGTCTCCTCATCTCGGATCCCCCTCCAGGACGATTCGTGGAACCCTGTTCGCGTGGCGCCTCCGAGCGCGCGGGCTCAGCCGAGCGGCACGGTCAGCTGGGACGGTTCGCCGTCCGGTGACCCGAACGCGACGGTCCCGCCGGCGCCGTCCAGGTCGTAGTAGAGGTCGTCCTTGGTGTCGATGACCAGCGACAGGCGGTGCCCGATTGCCACGTCACGCGCGACCGGATCGAAGGTGAGCGTCGCGGTCAGCGCGGTGCCGGGCTTGGCGTCGAGATAGGTGTAGACAGCCTTGCTGATCAGCGTCGAACTGCCCGTAGGACCGGTGTCGTAGAGATAGCCGACCACGGTGCCCGTGGCGAGATTCGGGGTGATGTTGAGCCGCATCGTGGGAATTCCGCGTATCCGCTGCGGCCAGAAGTTCGGGGCGGCCTGCCAGACGGCGCCGTCACGCCGGTCGACCGTTTCGAGTCGCAGCGCCGGTGGCAGGTGCGTGATGCCCTGAAGCGCCTTGGTAATCAGAATCGTTCCCGCGTTCGCGGTGGTGTCCGTGCCGGACCGGATCGTGGTCGACCAGGCTCCCGTGGCGGCCGTCGGCGACAGCTCACCGGTTCCGAGGAAGGCGGGGCCGAGGCGCAGGGTGCTGGTGGACCCGGTGACGGCGGCCCAGTTCGGATAGGTCTCCACTGCTCCGCCGTCGGTCGTCAGCTGGACGGGTGCCGGCGCGGCGGCCGTCGCCCCGGGCGAGCCGGGACGCAGGTAGCGGTCGAACCAGTCCCAGGCCGCGGACCAGACCGTGTTCGGCAGCCCGAGGACGCCGCCGATCTCGTTGGTGCCGTGGTCACCGGGGGCGAGCCGGAGTGTCTTGGGCCCGGTCAGCGCGGTGAAGAAGTCGATCTGCGGGTTCGGCGAGAAGTAGTTGTCGCCATACGCGGCCGCCATGAAGATCGCGGGGTGGTGGTCGTTGACCGCGTCGAGATAGCTGCCCGCGCCGCGGATCCTCGCCCAGGCGAGCACGGCCGGCATGTTCCGGAAGGCGGCGTAGTCGTCGAGGAAGGTGGTGAACTCGGTGCCGCTGCGGCCGCCGGTGAGCTGCTGGGTCGTGGTCAGGAGGTTCACCGCGGCCTTGTGGCGGGTGTTCGCGGCGTAGAGCGAGTACCCGAAGTCCGTCCATCCGCTCAGCGAGCCGACGGCCTTGATCCTCGGGTCGGCGGCGGCCGCGAGCAGCGCGATCCCCGCGCCGTAGGACAGGCCGGCGACGCCGATGCGCCGCGGGTCCGCCGGGGTGTGTCCGAGCGCCCAGGTGATGACGTCGGAGACGTCCGAGACATCGAGGGGGCCCGCGACGTCGACGGTCCCGCCCGAGCCGAAGAATCCCCGGGTGTTGTAGGTGACCACGACGTAGCCACGCTTGGACAACGCCTCGGCCTCGGACTCGAACGTCGTGTCCTGAAATCCCCAGGCGGCGGGGATGACCGCGAGCGGATGAGCACCGGAACCCGGCGGCGTGACGACGTTGCCGGTCAGGGCTGTGCCGTCCCGGGCGGTGATCTTCAGTGGGGCGGGCGTCCCGCTTGGGGTCACGGGGGTCTGCGTGGGGGCCCGCGGCGAGCTGGCTTCGGATGGGCCGGCAGCCGGGTCCACGACCGGCGACCTCTCGGAAGCCGGCGCGGTCTGGCTGGAGGCGGCATCGTCGCCGAGCTGTGCGCCGGCGGTGGGGCCACAGGCCGCGACCGCCGCCGTCGCGGCCAGCAGGACGAGCGCCGTCCGCCAGCGGCCGGCCGAGCCCTCTTTCCCAAACATCGGGTGAAACAGCATGACTCGCGAAGCTAGGACATCGGCATATACCCGCATTACCCCGGAATAGGGGCAAATCTGGCCGAATTGGTGCAGATACTCCGTTCGCGGCAGGGCGGACGGCGGTCAGGCGACCTGGTTGACCTCGACACCACGCGACCGGCGGGCGCCATCTCGCGCCGGGGTGGCGCCGGGGTGGCGCCGGTCCCGGCGGCACGGTGCCCCACCTCGTGGATCTTCCACGAGGTGGGCCGAGGGTCCGGCCAGAGTGCTCCGCATACCAATTGTTATTCTACTCCGCCCACTTTCCGGACCACCGGGGCAGCGGCGGGCAGGAACGCCGACGGCCCGCTCGGACTGAATGCGCGAACGCTTGCTGTGAAGCATCGGCGAATCCCACCCTTTCGGGGGTTTCAGTTGCCCTGGACCCGGCCCCGGCCGTACCCTGACCGGCGGGAGGCGTTGATCAGATTCATTCGAGAATGGCCTGGTCGCGCGACTTCGGACACCTGGCTTCGGGCGCACGGTTGGCGTCCGTCTGGCGCACGAAGTAGCCGCCCATTCGAACAGGTAAAGACTGCTGTTGACAATCTCGCGGACACCGTCGGCAAAAGTCGGCGACCGCCCGCATGGCCACTGGGGCCGGCCGTGCGGGTCGCCTTCTGTCCAGGCGGTTTCCGCGAGACCTGGTATGTGCGTGCGGGCGGGTTCTGGCGACCGTCCGCGCTGAGGCGAGCCCATCGGCCGGCGATGCCGGGCGGAACGCAGTCTCGTTCCGCCCGGAACCAGCGCTCCGGCCGCCGATATCCCGCGTCACGATCGCGGCGGGATGGTCGAGGAGGACCAGTTATGCCAGAGCCATGCGCCGACAACGTCGCCGACGAGTTCCTCACGAAGGTCGCGGCCCGGCTCCGGGACCGCACCGGCGCCGATCTCACCCTTGCCGGACAGGTGCATCCGCGGACCAAGACGCTGACCATCCGCAGCGTCGACGGCGCGCGGACCGACGCCTGCCTGGGCATGACCGTGCCAGCCGGGCGGGGCACCGGCGGGCGGGTCGTCACGCTCGGCCGGCACGTGCTGGCCGACTATGGCGGCGCACCGGTCGAGGGTTTCCGCGCCCGGCGGCGGTCCAGCTGCCAGGAGCAGGTCCGCTCCGTGCTCGCCATGCCGCTACGGCTGGACGGCCGCGTGCTGTACGTCCTGTACCTGGCGGGACGGTCTGACAAGCCGATCGGCACCACGACGACCAGATCCGCGCTGTCGTTCGTCCGGCAGCTGGAGTCCTTCGTGGCCCAGGCCGCGCGGGCGCACAGGATCGACGCGCCGCGGCGGTGGCAGGTCGACGAAGGGGCGCTCATGCGGATCGACAGCGAGCTGGTGGCGCTGTCCCTGGAGATGGCCACGCCGGAGGCCAGGACGCGGATCGCCGCCATCCGCGACCTGATCGAGAGCAGCGTGCTCGAGGCGGTGCCGGGGCCGCAGGAGGCTCACGCCCTCACTCAGCGCGAGCTGGAAGTACTCGGGCTGGTCGCCGAAGGGCTGTCCAACGCGGAGGCCGCGCAGCGTCTCGTCGTCAGCCCGGAGACCGTCAAGGCCTACCTGCGCAGCATTCGCAGCAAGCTCGGAGTCAACAACAGGACCGCAGCCGTCACGGTGGCCCGGCGGTCCGGGCTGCTCCAGTGACCTCGCCGCGTTTCGCGATAAACGGAGAAAACACTCTATAACCGGCAAATAGGAAAAGTCCCTCGAACGGGGGTACCGAGCGCGGATTGGCGTCCCTAGTTTGGGCTGATGCCGGAGTTACCCCTGGCAACCTCGCGCAGGTCTGCCCCACCACGAGTACGAGCGACAGGCGCCGATCTCCGGCCTCGGCGGGACCCTGCCGCCGAGCAGCCACGTTCGCAGGTGCCCTCGCCGCGCCCCTCCGTGTTCGACCTGCTGGCCGATCTGGCGATCACCCGCGGGCGGCGCGTGCTGGGAGTGGCGGCGCTGCTGGGCGTGCTCGCCATGCCCTGGGCCGCCGGCGTGTTCGGCGGCCTGGGGACGGGTGGCCTCTACGCGCCGAACAGCTCGGCGGCACGGGCCGAGCGGCTGCTGGACGACGACTTCCCCGGCGCGCCGCCGAACATCGCCGTCGAGATCGTCGCGAGGTCCTCGATCGACGAGGCGACGCCCGCCGGACTGGGCCGGGAACTGTCCGAACAACTGGCCCATGAACCGGGCGTCGCCGGACTCGTCTCGTACTGGACCACCGCCGGCGCGAAACCGCTGCTGCGGGCCAAGGACGGCGACTCCGGGCTGATCCTGTTCCGCCTCGGCGGCAGCGAGGACGAGATCCAGCGCCGGCTGTCCCAGCTCCACGACAAGTACGCCTACACGGGACCGGGAGTTCAGGTCCGTTTCGGCGGTGCCCCGGCCGTGCTGCGCGATGTGACCGAGCACAGCCGCCGGGACCTGCAACGGGCGGAGCTGGTCACCGCGCCGCTGGTCTTTCTCGTGCTGCTCGCCGCCTTCGGCGGAGTCGTGCCGGCGATGCTGCCCATTCTGGTGGGGGGCAGCACCGTCGTCGCGAGCCTGGCGCTGCTGCGCCTGATGGCCCGGCTGACCTACATCTCGGTCTTCTCGATCAACCTGATCACGGCGCTCGGCTTCGCGCTCGCGGTTGACTACAGCCTGTTCATCCTCAGACGGTTCCGCGAGGAGCGCGACCGCGGCCAGCCGGACGCCCTGGCACTGCGGACGAGCCTGCGTACCGCTGGTCGCACCGTGCTGTTCTCCGGACTCACGGTCGCGTTGTCGCTGACCGGTGCGCTCCTGCTCCCGCTGCCCTACCTGCGGTCCTATGCGTACGCCGGTGTCGGCGTCGTCCTGGCGTCCGAGCTCGCGGCGCTGCTGTTGCTGCCCGCGGCCATCATGCTGCTCGGGCGCCGCCTCGACCGCGGGCGGCGCCGAGCCACCGGCGGCACCGGCTGGGCCACCGGCGAGCAGGGCGGCGCGCACCGCCCGCGGTTCGGCGGCGGGCCCGCGGGCGGCAGCGCCGGCGCGCGCTGGTCGGCACTCGCCGAGAAGGTGATGGCCCGGCCGGTTCTCGTCGCGTGCGCCGCGATCGGATTCATGCTCCTGCTGGCGGCGCCGACCCTTCACCTGAAGGTCGCCCTCGCCGACGACACGATTCTTCCGGCGACGGCGGAGTCCCACGAGGTCGCCGACGCGCTGCGCACCGAGTACCCGGTCTGCCTTCCCTGCCAGATACCGATCGTCGTCCCGGGCGTCGACGCGCGCGAGAAACCGGTCGCGGACCGGCTCGCCGCGTACGCCCGGGCGTTGTCGACCGTGCCCGGCGTGGCCCGGGTCGACACCGCGTCGGGCAGCTACGCCGCCGGGAGCCAGATCGCCCCGGCGCCACCCGACGGCGGCGCCTTCCTCGGATCCCACGGCGGGGCGTGGCTGTCGCTGTGGCCCTCGGACCCCGAACCCGTGTCAGACTCGGCCCGCGACATGGTGCGGCTCGTCTGGGCGTTACCCGCCCCCTACTCCGTCGACGTCGGCGGGCTGGCACCCCATCTGCTCGAGTCCAGGGACGCCGTCGTGCACAGCCTGCCGGGCGCCGTCGCCGTGGTCGTGGCCGCCACGTTCGTCCTGCTGTTCCTGTTCACCGGAAGCGTGCTGCTGCCGTTGAAAGCGCTCGCGCTGAACGCCCTCAACATGGCGGCGGTGCTGGGCACAATGGTCCTGATCTTCCAGGACGGGCACCTGCGCTGGCTGTTCGGCGACTTCGAGGTCTCCGGCACGATCGAGCTGACCACCCCGGTCCTCATCTTCTGCATCGCGTTCGGGCTCAGCATGGACTACGAGGTCTTCCTCCTGGCCCGCATCCGGGAGGAGTACCTGCGCGGCGGCGACAACCGGGCGGCCGTCGCCCGTGGGCTCGGTGCCACCGGGCCGATGCTCAGCTATGCGGGACTCGCCGTCATCGTCGTCATGGTCGGGGTGGCGACGTCCCAGATCAGCATCGTCACGATGGTCGGCGTCGGGATGGCCCTCGCCGTGTTCCTGGACATCACCATCGTGCGCGCGCTCCTCGTGCCGGCGATCATGGCGCTGGCCGGCGGTCTCAACTGGTGGGCACCGGCGCCGCTTCGACGGCTCCATGCCCGCTTCGGGGCGCGGGAGGACTCGGGGCAGGCACCCGCCATGGTCGACGCTCAGCCGCCGCGGGCCGTCGTCGCGCGGCCACGGCCCAGGTCCGTGCGAGCCCCGAGCCTCTGGGCGGTGCCGCCCGGCCAGGCCAGCGGCGGGTGGCCCGTCGTCGAGTCAAGGACGACGGTCCCGATCCGGCATGGCCAGCGGCGGTACCTGCGCCTTCTGGGGCGAGCGGACGACTCCTGCCATCCGGCCACCCGGTTCGACAACGGCACGCTCCCCTGCGCCGACCGGGAGCACGAGGCGGGTGCCGCGTCGGAGGTCGGCCGGTGGCAGTGAGCGCGGCGGGCAGTGAGCGCGGGCCGCAGCGAGCGCTCAGGGCCCCGGCGGGGTGAAGACGACCGGGAGATCGACCAGGCTGCGCAGCCACAGCGACGGACGCCAGAGGAGCCGCTCGATCGGTAGCGCGAGCTCGACGTCGGGAAGGCGATCGAGCAGGACCTGGACCGCCGTCTCCGCGATGGCCTCACCGATCTCCTGACCTGCCAGCGGGCACCGATGCTCGCCGTAGCCGTACGCCAGGTGCGCCTGGTTGCGATGGATGATCTCCATGCCCGGGCGGATCTTCGGGTCCGTGTTGGCCGCCGCGATGCTCAACAGCAGGAGATCCCCCGCCTCGAGGAAGTACCGCCCGAGCACCCGCCGCCCCACCGCCCACCGGCCGGTGAGGGTCGCCCCGGGCGGGTCCTCCCAGAGCACCTCGGCCATGGCCTCGCCGACGCTGCGCCGCCCACCGAGGATCGTCGTCGCGAACCGGGAATCACCGAGCATCAGGCGCAGCGTGTTGCCGATCCAGGCGGACGTGGCCTGGTGCACGATCGCGAAGACGGTCTGCAGCTCCTCCAGCAGCTCACCGTCACCCAGGCCCACCGGGTGCGCGACCAGCCGCGAGAGCACGTCGAACCGCGGACGTTCGCGCCGGGCACTCACCTGCGCCTGCAGTCCGGCGCGCAGGCGCAGGTTCGCCGCGACGGCGTCCGGGCCACCGTTGACGACGACGGCGAGGTCGGCCACGATCGCCGCGCTGTCCGCGGGCGGGATGCCGAGCAGCGCGGTCGTCACCCGCAGGGGAAGCAGCTCGGCGTACTCGGCGATCAGGTCGCCCCTGCCTCGGTCGGCAAACGCGTCGATCAGCGCGTCGGCGACCCGTTCGCTGGCCGTCCGCAGCTCGAACGGGTCGACCGCGCCCAGCCCGTCGGCCAGCACGGACACCCTGCGGTGGTGTTCGTCCCCGGTGAGGAACCACACGGTGTTCCGCTTCGTGATCATCGGGATCAGCGGCCAGTCCGCCGGAATCAGGTCCCAGCTGTTCCAGGCGGCCGAGTCCCGGGTGTAGTGCGCCGGATTCTCGAGAACCTGGCCGAACTCCCGGTAGTCGAGCACCAGCCACGCCGGGACGGCACCATCGACGAGAACCGGCGCCACCGGTCCGTGCTCCGACCGTAATCGCCAGTAGACCGCCGCCGGGTCGCGATGGAACTCCTCGCCATACAGCCGCACCGCGCCACCGGCATGCGCCGGATATCGCCGCGCCCACTCCGAAGCGAGTTCCCCCTCCGACAGACCAATCATCGTCAAACCGGCTCCTCACCTCGTCCGCCACGAACTGGTCCCATGTGCTACCAGCTCGCCGACCAGGTGTCGCGGCCGGGTGGCCGCGGGGCCGCCTACTCGCTCCGGGAGATCCGGATCGGCACGGTCACCCGCTCGACGCCGTCGCGCACGGCGGTCGCCGGGGTCGGCGGCCCGCCGACCAGCGACTGCGTCCAGTCGAGCTCCGCCACCGACCGGCGCCGGTCGGGCGTGCCAACCCGTTCTCCTCCGACGGCGGCCACCGACCGCCGGTCGAGCAGGTGCAGGAGGGCGGGCAGCAGGGTCGCCCGCAGCAGGAAAGCGTCGATGGCGACGCCGGCCGCGAGGCCGCAGCCGACCACCTTCATCATCCGGGCCGGCTGCGCGGCGACCGCCGCGAACAGGAACAGCATTACGAGGTTCATGGTGAGCATGACGTGGCCGACGTCCGCGTGGCCGAGCCGGACGGGCCCGGTGGCGCCACGGCGACCACGAGCCCTTCCCTTCGAGTCGCGCGGGCCGGCGGGCTCCAGAAGCCGGACCAGCAGGCTGAAGTTCAGCCCGGGGAGCAGGCCGAACACGGCGACCAGGACGATCACCAGCAGCGACGGTTCGACCGGTCCGGTGGCGAGTCCGAGCGCGCGGGTGACCAGGCTGGTCTGGAACAGCAGGGCGAGAACGCCGGCCGCCGCGAGAATCGACAGCGCGCTCGCCAGCGCGAGGGCGGCGGCCAGCGTCGACGATCTCAGCATCAGGTACGCGCAGCCCAGCAACGCCAGCAGGACGATCGCGAGGAACCCGGTCGTCGCGCCCTGGAAGCTCGCCGCCATGTCGGCGAACAGGGCGGTGGACCCGCCGACGTAGGCCCGCGAGCCGGTCCCGGCCAGCGCCCGCGGGATCACCTGCTCGCGCAGCCGGCTCAACAGGGCGGTGGCGGCCGGCGAGCGCGGCCCGACCGTCGGGAAGACGCGGATCATGGCTACGCCCGCCTTGGCGTTGTTCACGTTCACCGCCGCCCGCTCGACCCCGGGAGTCCTGCCGAGCGCGGCGACGAGTGCGTCCGGGGAGACGGCCGTAGCGGCGGGGCCGAGCTCGACGGCGACGATCATCGGCCCGTTCAGCCCGGGAAAGAAGTCGGCGCTGAGCAGGTCGTAGGCGCGCCGGGTGGTCGATGAGGTCGATTCGGCGCCGTCGTCGGCGCCGCCGAGCTTGAGGGTCACCGCCGGCGCGGCGAGCACCACCAGCAGCAGGCCCGCGGCGCAGGCCGCGACCAGGGGCCGGCGGTGCACCAGGCCGGCCCACCTCGCCCGCAGCCCGGGCGGATGGCTCAGGCCGCGTCCGCTGCTGGTCAGGTGCTGGCGTTCCGTCCAGCCGAGCAGCCGTGGGCCGCAGATCGCCAACAGGGCCGGCAGCAGGGTCAGGATCACCAGCCCGGTCGCCGTCCCCGCGGCGGCCGAGCCCAGCGCGACGCCGCTGAAGAACGGAAGTCCCAGTGCCACGACCGCGTCCATCGCGAGCGTGACGCACAGGCCGCCACACGCGATCGCGAAGCCGGTCTGCGCGGCGGCCCGCGTCACCGCCTCCAGGGGTGCCGCCCCCTCGCGCAGGCCGCTCTGGGCCCGGTGCACGACGACCACCGTGCCGCCCAGGCTGGTCCCGGCCGCGACGACGGCGGCGAGCAGCGGCGCGTAGAGGGTCATCGTCGTCACGTGCGAGAGCAGCGCGACGACAGCCAGCGCGGTCGCGGTGGCCACCGCGGTGGTCACCGCGCAGACGACGACCGCGCCGCGGGAACGGAGGGTGGCCGCGAGCAGCAGCAGAGCGGCCAGGAGCGCGACGAGGATCGGCCACGGCGAGATGGCGGTGGCGTTGACCGCGGCCGCGTCCGGGCCGGCGACCTCGACCTGAAGGCTGGGCCCGTCGTAGGAACGCGCCGCGGAGACCAGTCGCTGCGCCGTGGCTCGGTCGGGGTGCAGCGCCGAGCCCTTCACGATCACCGACGCGACCGCGGTGCGCCGGTTCGCGCTCACCGGGTCGACACCGAGGACGACCGCGCCGGCCGGGCTGAACGGATCGACGACGCCGGCGACCCGCGGCACCTTCCCGAGCTGCGCCACCAGAGCGGTGATCTGCGCCCGCACCAGCGGGTCGTCGACCGTTCCGTGGCGGGCGTGCAGCACCACCGTGTCGGTATCCGGTATCTCGGTCCCGCCCAGGGCGCGGCTGACGAGGTCGAGCGCATGCGCGGAGTCGCTGCCCGCGACGGCGACGTCGGTGTTGAAACGGGCGCCGTGCCCACGCACCAGGACCACGAGCATTACCAGGCAGATGGCCCACTGGCCGACGACCACCCAGTGATGCCGGGCGCATAACGCCGCGAGAAGAACGCGCCCGGTGGAGGTCACTCTGCTCTTTCGCCGCATTCGCGACAAACTAGCCGAACGGTGGGCTTCAGGCCAAGGAGGCCGCGCCCACGCCCGGCCGGACTACCCCGTTCGGGGGTAACCGGGCCGCCGGCCAACACGTGGACACCCCCGTCAGGGGTAGACGTTCTCCCGCTTTGAGCAGCGGAATGATTCACTCCGGGAGCACCACGGGCAGCACGTCCCAGTACCCCCGTTGGGGGGTAGCCCCGGCCGCTTGCCCATCCTAGCTTGTGACAAATACCCCCTTTTCGCGAACACGGAGCTGACGACGACCGGCAATGAGCCCGATGACGACCGCCTCCTGCGCCGCGCGGTCCTCGAACTGCATTCCCGGCTGGGCGCCGATATCTCGTATGGCGGTCTGGTGGATCCCCGATCCGGCCACCTGACAATCCGGTTCCTGCAGGGAAACCGCACCGACCGGCTGCACGGGCTGCTCGTCCCCCCTGGTGCAATACCGCTAATTTAAGCGGCTCGGATGATGTTGATATCTGGCGGGTTCGGGTATGTCATGCAGGTGTCCGTCCG